>JADJRE010000003.1 GCA_016712375.1 Rhodospirillales bacterium | reverse complement strand
GCCGCCGGCTGCTTCACCGAGATCATCGGCCTGGAAGACGCGCGTGTTCGTCCCCGACGACGCGCGCCGCCGCGGAGATCTCCGCGCACGTGCTCTAATGCTGTGGCCGGCGGCGTGACGGCGATGGCGATGCCCGTCGGTTGCGTTCTCAGCCTCGCCTGGAACAATCCCTACACCCGCGACGAGGCGCCGTTCGGGCCGACGCTCTGGGCGGTGACGATCATCGATCCGGGCGTCGAGCGCCACGAAGCCAACGCCTGGATGCGCCAGACCCTGCCCGGAGCAGCGCCGGGCGACGGTGTATTCGCCGACATGGCAACCGCCGGCGCGGCCGATCCGTCGCCTGTCCGCCGAGGCGAAGCCTCGCATCCGTCGATCGCGCCTGCGCAGACGCCTGCAGACGAAACTGCCCTTGCTCGCCGACCAGCTCTACACGCAGGACTCGGCCGCAGGGCCGGGTACTTCGCCGGCGAGGACACCGCCCTCCCGGCCGAGCCGGCGGCGACGGCGGCCGGACGTCGATGACCGGCGAGCGACGATCGCCCGCGGCTTTCCGGCGAGGACGGCCGTCGACCAAGCCAGAGGATCGCCCCGCGGCCCTGCGCGGGCGCGGGCTCGGCGGCACCGGTTTGCGCGCCGCCCGGCCGCCGTCAAGGCGCAGGCCTCCGCCCTGCGGGCGGCCCTGCGGGTGACGGCCGCCTCGCGAGGCGGCGCGCACGAGACCGGCGCCGGCCCGCTCAGCCCGAGCAGGCCACCTTCGGGAGAACCTCCCATGAGCAAGTCGCCGACCGCCCGCGCCATCGAGAACGCCGAACTCTACTGCACCCGCCCGCCGGCCGAATCCTGCGACCGGCCGTTGCCGCACCCCGACGACTACGAGGCCGAGTTGAGTGCGATGTTCAATTCGCTGGCCGAGATCTTCGAGGGCACCCGTCTCGAACCCGAGACCGAGGATCTGCAGTGGGCGCTGGTCAACGTCTTCCATCGCAAGGCGCAGCGCTTCGAGGATCTGCTCGAGCGCAACGAGATCGAACAGCGCACCCTGCAGCGCCAGCAGGACGGCTCCGAAGTGAAGTCGGTCGAGCTGGAACGGCTGACGACGCGCGGCATGAACCTCGTCGAGGAGCGCAACAGCCTGCAGGCGATGCGCGACTGGCCTGCCGACCTCTACGGCGCCGCCGCCGGCCGGCCGGCGGGCGCCACGCCAGAGCCACGCGTCGCGGATCACGCGCGCACCACCACCGCGGCGATGATCGACAGTCGTGACTTCGTCGCCGCCCAGGCGCGCGAGCGCAACGCCGCCCGCAACCCCGAGGGAACCCGCGTCGTCCTCACTGGCGGCATCGACTACGCCGACCACGCCGGCATCTGGGACGCGCTCGACCAGGCGAGACGCGAGCACCCCGACATGGTGCTGCTGCACGGTGGCTGCGAGAAAGGCGCCGAGCTGATCGCGGCGAAGTGGGCGAAGGCCCGCGGCGTCGCCACCATCGTCTTCAGGCCCGACTGGCACGTCTTCAAGCGCAGCGCACCGTTCAAGCGCAACGACCAGATCCTCGCCGCGCCGCCCGCGCTGGTCATCGCCTGCCCTGGCTCCGCGTCAGCCGAACCCGGTCGACAAGGCCCGCCAGTTCGGCATCGCCGTCCGCGAGATCGCACCGCGGCACCCGCCCCCGCCCCGCCCCGGACGGCCGGTCGGAAGATCGGTCGTCCGGGAAACGGGTTCACATCCGGCCGACCGACTGTCGCCTGCTGCCGGCGGTGGACCGTCTTCGTCGGCCGATGCTGCTGCGGCGTCGGTGTCGCCGGTGACGACGGCCACGGCGTTAATCGCCGCGAAAGGCTTCAGCGCCATGCTGGCGAGAGACCGCTCGAGGAAAGTCGCCGATGTCTGCACAGATCATTGCGTTTCCCGGAGCACGCATCCCTGATTGCGCCATCCGGGAGCACGACCCGCTTGTCCTCGCCGCTGCGCTGCGGGTCGAACGGCTCGCCTTGCGCATCCATGCCGAATACGACGACCGAAGCCGGATCATCGCCCTCGATCGAGGGGTGAAGCTGCTACCGGGCGGCAGACAGGAACTGCACGACTTCATCGCGGTGTTCGACGCCGATCCCTACACGCTCGCCATTCATGGCACCTATCTCAACGACCAGCAGTGGCGATCAATCGAGCAGCGCGACGAACGCCGAGAACGAGCTGGTCCTCGGTAGCCAACTCTTCGGGCGAACCCCGGCGCAAGCGCCGGACCGGGCTCTACGCGCTCCGCTTGCGGAGCCGCCGCCGGCGTCTCCGCCCTGTCGGGTGCCGATCCCTTTCGCAACGCCCAGCCGCCACGGCTTCGTCGCTCGACGAACCTCGCCGGTCGCGCCGACGAAGCCAGGACTGAAAGAGGCGCCAGGCTGTTGCTCCGGCAGAGCCGACACCGGGCGGCGGCGGCGCGATCGTCCCGGATCATGACCTCCTTGAGCCCGCCGGACTCCTCGGGTCGCCAGCATGCCCGCTCACCTCGCCGATCCGCTGCACGAGACAACGCCGTCCTCGCCAGGACCGTCCCCGCAACGCCGACGCCCAGGGACCGGGGGTACGCAACCGAGGGAACCGTCGAGAAATCCCCTCGCCCATCGTCTCGTGCCCACGAGCATCGATCCCGCGGCGGCCGAGCAGGTGAAGGCGCCCGGCTGCCGGCGACAGACCTGCTTCACCACACCAATGCCGGCATTGCCTCGTATGCCCTGACCATCGTGCAGGCGACCTCCCGTCTTCAGCGGCGGGTCTATGCCTCCCGGCGCCGCCGGGCAACCGGGCAGGCGTCCCCCGCCGGGCACACCGGGGCCGCTGACGACGCAGAGCAGAGGGCTCCGCGCCGCACGCACCCCAGGGTCTGCCCGCTCAGGGCCGCTGCCCGGTCCTCCGCTCCGCTGCGGCCGCAAGCGGTGCACCGACGGCACCGGGCGTCATGGCCGACCCGCATCGACGGGAGGAACAGCCTCCCGCACAGCCCAGGAGACAGACATGGCCACCATCGGTTTCGTCGCGAAGCAGGAAGACGGCAGCTACAAGGGTCGCCTCACCCCGCTCAGCGTCGACTGCGACATCAAGCTCGCCAAGAACACGCAGAAGACCAAGGCCGAGCATCCCGACTTCCGCATCCTCGGCCGCAAGGACCCCCGCTCCACCCCGGTCGAGATCGGCGCCGCCTGGGTCCGCACCAACCGCGAGGGCGACGAGTACGTCTCGGTCAGCATCTCGGCTCCGGAGATCGGCCGGCGCATCTACGCCAACCTCGGCAAGGCGCCCGGCCAGGACGACCCGGACGTCTTCGCGCTGATCTGGAACGACGACGCCGCGGCTGCGCAGCCCGTGGCGGCGACCGGCTCGGACAACGGCTGGTAACCTCCCCCAGCCGTCTCGGCTCCGCCGGCTCGACCGGCGAGGCCTCTTTTCATGCTCCCCGTGCCGCCCGTGCCCAAGATCGCCATGCGCCGCATGGCGTGGTGGCGTCGCTTGCGCGACACGTCGTTTTTGTCAGGTCCTCTCTCACGTCGTCCCAGCATGACGGACGCGGACGGACGCGTCGACGATGCGCGGTTTCCCCCGATTTCGCCGGCGAGAGCGACGAAATCGGCACCCCCACGCCCCGCCTCCGGCGGCGGCTCCGCCGTCGTTGACCCGTCCGCCCGCGCCTGTCCCGCGACCGCCGTCTTCGAGCGGAAGACGCAGCCGAAGGAGGCGACAATGCGCCATCAGACGATCCAGCAGTCGATCCTGGAGCTCCGCGCGGAACTCGCGGGCTCCCTCCTCTCTCGAAAGGAGCGCCGCGACGCTTTGGCCGAGCTCGCTCGCCTCGAGGCCGAGGCGGCGAAGCAGCTGGCGATCCTCGACGCGGAGGACGCCGCGGACTGCTGAGTGCAGCCGCGGGCGGCGCCGATAGGCGCCGCTCTACGCGTATCCGCACCCTCGACCACGTCGGCCCGACGACAAAAACGCATGTTTGTTAAAGCCTCACCTCGGCCCCGTCATGACCCAACGGTCACCGGCACGTCGTACTCGTTCAAGGTTTCGACATCAGGTACTGCTGGAACCCGCGCCAGAGCGCCGCGGCCAGCAATCAGTCAGCTCGCTTCAGCTGACAATGGCAAGCGTTCTCGCTACCGCGATTTCAACTACGTACAAGTTTACAACTTCCTTTGCATCGCTCGGCAGGGTGACAGTTGAGCGAATCCGCCTTTGCCGGACCGAGCTCTACTCGCTGCGCTCCCGCAGCCGCCTGCCGGCGTCTCCGCCCTTCGGGTCACGATCTCTTTCGCGACCTTCGATCTCTCCGCTCCTGCATCCTCCAGCGCCCGAAGCTTGTCCAGGCAGCGAATGGGAGGGACCCGCGCGCCGCGAACCGCCCCACAAGCGAAGGAGCGGCGCGCGCGGGGAGGGCCCTGTTTGCCCGCCGGGGCAAGCCTCGCGAGATGCCAGCCGCCGTGAGGTCTTCCTATGCTTCGGCTCCACCCCGCACGGCCGCGCCGCCGGCCGGAGGCCGAACAGCAACACGTCATCCATACCGATTACCTCATCTCTGGCGCAGCCGCTCCCGGGCGCTGGTGTGAGGAAGCGCCCGAATGGCGCAGCCTCGAGGCACAGCAACAGCGGTCACTCCGGCAGTTCGCCGCCGCCGAGGGTTTTCTGCACGGCCGCGGCGTAGTCGTCGGCCGGCGCGCTGCGGCCAGGAGCCGGCGCCGCCGACACCGCGGGCACGGCGGCGACCGGCACCGCCTCGGCCGGCTGTCGCGAGCGATAGAACGTGTGCTCTCCGATCCGGACGGTGACCGGCATGCCGCCGAACCCCACCAGCGACGATTTGACCTGGCCCGCGGCGGCACGCTTGCGAACGATCGCCTCGTTCTGAAAATACAGCCCGCCCTGCGACACGTCGCCGAGGACGCCGTCCGCCTTCAGCGAGAGGATCGTAGCGATCCTGGTGCGCTGTTCGGCCGTCGGCGGCGGCAGGTTCCGCCAGGAGCCACCCATCCTGCTCACCGGCTCGAACTGCCGCGGCGCATCCAGCACGCCCTGGACGCCTCCTCCGAACCCGCCGCTCGCCGCCCGGTGCAAGATGACGTCGATCACCGCGGCAAGGCCGGCGTCCGACTGGTTGCCGGCTTCGGCGATGCTCACCCGGCCGATGGCATCCACGTCCTCAGCCGAGAGCGTCAGCGCCGCCGCGGGCGACGCCGCCGCCAGGAGGGCCACGGCGAGCGCCACTTTCCTCGCCGTCATCGTCCGACCCATACCGGCACGGCGGTGCCTTCGACGGATCCCGCACGAATCGGTCCAAAGTATCGCGAGTCGACGGACAACGGCGAATGGTTGGAGACCACCCAAATGTCGCCCGGTTCGACGACGACCTGCACGACGACGCGGGGCACGAGCGGCCGTCCGCGGCTGTCCTGCGTGTGCGGCTCGGTCTCCGGCAGCAGCGCACCATTCACCGTCACGCCGTCGTCGGCGACGGTGACGACATCGCCCTCCATGGCGACCACCGGCTTCAACAGCCGTTCCAAGTCGCCGGGGCACGGCCCGTCATGGATGTAGCCGCGCGCCTTGAACCCTTGGAACGTCTGGTCGGTTGGCGGGCAGAACGACACCCAGGCGCCAACGGCCGGCGCCCGCCGAACCACCTGCCACAGCCCGACGGGTGCGCTCTCGGTCGAGTTCAAGCGCCAGCCTGCTCGTTCCACGGCAACGGTGGCGGCGCCGCCGATCGCAGCGAGGGCGACGACGACGGCGGCCGTCTTCCGCGAGCGGTTCATCCCGGCACCGCCAGCGAGGCGCGGCGTGACAGCTCAGGATCGAGGTAGTAGGGCGTCTGCTCGCCGCGGATCGGATGCAGACCGCCTACGAACAGCAGCAACTCGCCCGGTCCCTCGGGACCGGTCATGCGCAGCCGCATCACTTCGTCCGCCGTCAGCAACGGCCGCCGCGACTCGTGCAGCGAGCGGTTGACGTTCGACAGCGCGCCGAGCCGGGTACCGCTCTCGCTCAGCACCTCGCGCACGACCGTGCCTTCGCCGGCCATCTTGCTGATCCACTCGGCGGTCACAACGCTGTTGGGCGCATAGCAGACACGGACGTGACAGTTCGCCAGGATGCTTTCGGTCGCCCCGTAGGCACCGACGATCTGGTCGCGGTCCTGCGCCACGAGCAGCACCTTGATGCCGTAGCCGGCACATTTCGGCAGGGCGTCCTCGATCACGTCGAGCCGGCCGAGCGACGGAAACTCGTCGAGCACCATCAGCTGCCGATGCCGATGCACCGGTAACGGCCGGCCGTCCTCGAAGCGAACCTCGGCCCCCAGCAGCGTGCGCATGGCGGATGCCAGCAGCAGCCGGACCAACGGCCGCAGCCGCAGCTTGTCGGCGCCGGGCGTGACGATGTAGAGCGCCGCCGGCACCGCGTCGTTCGTCAGCTCGCCGATGGCGAAGTCGCTGCGGCGGGTGTTCGCCGCGATCAGCGGATCGGTGAACAGTTCGAGAGCGATCGCCGCGGTGCTCGTGACCGACCCCTGCTCTTTCGGGTGCCGGGAAACGCACGCCTGTCCGGTGATGGCGACGAAGGGATAAGGCGAGGCAGCCATATCCGCGAACAGATCCTCCGGCTCGCGTCCCGGCATCGACAACTCGCACGCGACGTCCGCGAGGCAGGCGCCGGGGTCTTGATGCAGCGTGTGCAGGATGAGGCCGGCGAGAAGCTGATACGCCGTCGACTTCCAATGGTCTCGATCGACGCCCTTGCCGTCACGGTCGACCAGCAGCAGGGCGATGTTCTGCGCGTCGGCCACCTCGAACGCCGTGCCGACGCGCACGGCGTCGAGAAAGTTGAACCGATGGCAGCCGCTGGCGGCGCCCGGCTGGAAACGGATCACCCGCGTGCCGATGCTCGCCTGCCAGCCGCCGGTGATCGCCGCCAGCTCGCCCTTCTCGTCGTAGACGATCGAACTCGCGCCCCAGTTCAGCAGCGTCGGTACGATCACGCCGGTGCCCTTGCCGCTGCGGGTGGGAGCGATGATCGCCACGTGCTCCGGGCCGTCCTGCCGCAGCGTCCGCAGGCGGCGCCGGTCGCGCCAGCCGCCGAGGTGTACGCCGTGCCGGGCGAACAGGCCGGCCCGTTGGATTTCCGACGCCAGGGCGAAGCGGGCAGTGCCGTGCAGCTCGGGGTACCGCTTTGGCCGCCGGGAGAGTCGTGTCCGCCACAGCAGCAGACCGACGGCGGTGCCGACGAGCGCCCCCATGGCCGTCAGCTTCACCCGCACGAACGTCTGATAGGCGTCCGGCGCCCACGGTGCCTGCATCCACTCGAACCATTTCCATGGCGGGTAGAACGGCACGTCTGCCACGGTCAGCAGCGGTGAGCCGAGGCCGGTGGCGTAGCCTGTCCGGGCAGCGATGTACTGCGTTGCCGCGGCGCTGCCCAGCGCGCCGGCGCCGGCGACCAGAGCGAAAACGGCCGCTCTCTTGCCCAGACCCCATTGGTTCGTATAGTTTATCAAGGACGTAGTCTCCCTTGCTGGGGCAGATGACGTGCAGCGGTCTCGCCGGGGGTCGTCCTCCAAACCATCCCCGGCGGGTCGCTGTTTCCTACCTGCGGCGCGCTGCGGCGCGGCTGGCTTCCTTCCACTTCCGGCGACACAACTCCCGCTCGATCACCTCCGGGCTCGGCTTCGGCGTGCGGCGAAAGCGCATCCACGCCCAGATGATCGCAAGCGTCTCCCGCACGGTCGGCACCACGGCGACCATCTCGTCTTCATGCGTCGCCGGCAGCGGCGGCGGCGGTGGTGTCGCTGGCCCAAACCGCCGCTCCCGCTCGACGGCCGCGGCGATCTGGTACGTCTCGTCGGTCCAGCCGCCCGGCGGCATCAGCGGATGCGGGCGTCGCCTCGGACGCTCGGCCGGCGTCTCCTGCACCTGCTGTTGCGATAGCCGTTCTTCGATCAGGCGTTCGAGGTTGATCCGCAGCGTTCGGAACTCGTAGGCGATGGCCCGCTCGTTCATTTCCGCCAGCACCGCAATCGCGTTTTCATCCGGATCGCCGCCGACGTGCTTCGCCATCACCTCCTTCAACACCGCGCGGTCCATTACCATGCCGCCTGGATCTGCTGGTGAATGGGTGTCCACGCCTGTTCGAGAAACATCTTCGACAGCCGGTTGATGCTCTGGTCGGCGCGAGCGTCGGCGAACGTCTGCTTGTTCTTCAGGATTTTCGCGAAGCAGGCGCCGGAATAATCCGGATTCAGTGCCGGTAGCTTGATGGTCGCGTGAAAGCGGGCGGCCATCTCCGCGTACATCTCGGTCTCTTCGAGATCGATCCCGGCGTCGGTCACCAGCGGACCGAAGAACGGATTGTGCCAAGGGATCACGTCGACGCACGCCGGGATGGTGCGGGTCATGTGCTCCAACGCGATCACCATGTGCGACAGAGCTTCCGAGCCGATGACGGGAACGTGGACGACGACGCGCTTTCCCGCCTCGGCGAGCCACTCGAACAGCCCGGCTTCGAGCAGGTAGGTCATCATCGGCTGGTATGACCCGGCGCCGTTGTCGAACACGAAATTCGTGTCTTCGTCGGCGACCCGCGAAATCACCTCGTTCATCACCTCGACGTTCAGCTTCATGCCGTTGAGCAGTTGCACTCGCTCGACACGGAGTGAGGTGATGTCGGCGAACGACTTGTTGGTCGGGTCGGTGTCGATGCAAACCAGCGGTTCGCCGGTCGCCTGGATGCTCTGCGCGAGCAGTGAGGCGACCACGGTCTTGCCACAGCCGCCCTTGCCTTGAAGGACGAAGTTAACTGTTCGGCGTTTTGGGTTTGGCTCGCCGGTTGAGGCGCGCGATGTCCTCTTCGTCGGCGAAATCCTTGTGTCCGGCGACGAAGCTTCCGGCGGCTGGTGGTTCACGTCGTCGTTCGGCATTCGACGTTTCCTCTGCTGGGGCTGGTGGTGGTGACGATGAAGAGTGGGCGGCCGGCGGCTCGGAGGGGCCGGGCTGTGAGCCGGCGGCCCCTTCTGCATCACGCTCTTTCGGCCTTCTTCGGGTCTGTGCCGGGTTGAGCGCGGCCGGCGGCGACTCCAGTTCGAGACTTTTCACGTAGCGGCAAAACATGGCGTACCCCATGCCGAGCCGGTCCTTGAATTCGTCGTAGATCGCGATGCGCGTGAAGCCGCTGTCGAGCGCATCACCGATCGTCTTTCGGTGCCGGTTGAAGGCGACGCGCGGCGTTTCTTTCACCGATGCAGTCCTGCAGCGCGCAACGTGACGTTCTCGTACATTTCGATAGACATTCCTACACAGCATGCAGTTACGGTATATTTTAGTATATTCCGCTATCGGCCGGTATCGAAGTCCATTAGTCTGCGATCTTCTACCGAGTTCTACTGCCCTATAGCTAAAAAAGCAGATGGCAAGGTATGCTGTGTGGCCACAGCTAGTGGCTTACTGCGCGGCTTTGCCGCTCGACGCTGCGAGGGAGGGGACTGGTGGCGAAAGACACGATCATCAAGCTCAGGGTTGCAGTAGAAGACGGCCTTGCAATCAGAGCCAAGGCCGTCGAGAGCGGGATGAATGTCTCGGCGTTCGTGCGCAGCGCCGCGCTGGGGAGGCGATTGCCGTCCGCCCGGCAGAGTGTGGCCATCGCCGATGCCGAGGCGGTGGCTGCACTGACGATGGCGCTCTCGGCACTACGCAGGCTGCCGCAGACGGAACCCGTCATTGCCGCCCAGCTCTGGATCGAGGCGCGCATCGCGCCGATCGCGCCGCTGTGATCGTCGAAATCATTCCCGAGCCGAAGGGCGCGGCCGGCTTCGGCAACCTCGCGCGCTACGTCGTCGGCGCCGAGCGCGGCGTCGATCCGGCCGCCTGGGAACGCTTGTCCAGTTACGTGCTCGGCAAGCAGACGGCCCGCGGCGAGATCGTCACCGACGTCCGCGTAACCAACAGCAGCCATGGTGCCGACAACGTCGGCCTCGCCGTCAAGGAGGCGATGGCCGCGAACGATCGCTGCATCGGCAGCCGGGCACCGAAGGTCTATCACTTCGTCATCAGCCTGCAGCCGGGCGAGAGCCTCGCGCCTCGGCAGTTCGAGCAGGCGGAACAGCGGATCGTCGACGCGCTGGGGCTTGGTGACTGCCAGCGGATCAGCGTCACGCACAACAGCAAGGAACACCTGCACCGGCACGTCGCCATTGCCACCGCGTCGGCGCCGGACATGAAGAACCACCGGCCGCGGCACGACTACGCCAAGGTGATGGCGGGCGCGGCCGAGCTGGAACGCGAGCTGGGGCTCGCACCGACCAACCACGAGCGCGGCACCGGCCGGGCGCACGCGGACAGCTTGCAGGAACGCGCGCAGACGGTCGCCGACGAGCTGGTCGCGGCGAAGACCTGGGACGAGCTGCACCGGGTCGCCGCCGCGCACGGGCTCGTGATCAAGCCGCGCGGCGACGGCCTGGTGGTCGGTTCGCTCGACAACGCGAAGCTGCACGTTCGCGCCTCGCGCGTGCGTCGCGAGCTGGGGAAGAACCGCCTCGAGGACCGGCTCGGGCCGTACCAGCCGCCGGGACAGGGGGACGAGCGCGGCGGCCAGGAGCGGCCGCCGGCGGCCGACGGGCAGGTGCGCGGCCGGGAAGCGCCGGCCGCCGACAGCACCGGGACGGCCAAAGGTGCGCTCTACGATCGCTACCTCGCCGAGCGCGCGGCGGCGACGGCTGCCCGCAATCTCGAGCTCGCCGCCATGCGCGAACGGCAGGCGGCGCACACGCGGGCGCTGCGCGAATTCTACGCCGACCGGATGCGCCAGGAACGCGCGCTGAACGGTGGCGCACGGCGCATACGCCGCCGCAACGTCCAGACCGTCGGTGAGCTGCGGGACGCCGCGCACGCCCAGCGCATCGTCGAGCAGCGGGCCGCTCGGGAGAAGCTGAAAGCCGCTCATCGGCTCGAGAAGTGGGAAGACTGGCTGCGCGCCAGGGCCGGCGAAGGCGATGCCGCCGCGCTGTCTGCACTGCGTTCTCGCGAGACCGCGGAGCCGCGAGCCTGGAAGACGAGTTGCGAGGCGCCGATCCGGCGCGCGGCCGGGACGTGCTGCTGAAGCACGCCAAGCGGTCCGTCCAGGCGAACGGCCACGTCCTCTACAGCTTCGCCGACGGCGGACTCGTCGTCGATACCGCCAGGACAGTGAAGGTCCGCGGCGAGACCGAGGCGGCCCGCCGGCTGGCGCTGGAACTCGCCCGCGAGCGTTTCGGCCGGGAGCTGCGGGTGCACGGCAGCGAGGAGTTCAAGGCAGCCATCGCCTGCACCGCCGGGCGGGCCGGAACCGACGTGCGCTTCGTCGACCCGGAGTTGGAGCGGCTGCGCCAGGACGAACAGCGGCGGTCGACGGAGAGCCGCTCGGTGCAGCAAAGAGAGGCGGCGGTTCGTGAGACGGAGCCGGCAGACGAGCGAATGCAGGCCGAACGGGCGAAGGCGAGGAAGCGTGCCGGGCAAGCGCGCGGCAAGGATCGCGGGCGCGACGATGATTTCGCGCTGGAGCGATAGCAGAAGCAGCGGGGGCCAGGGAGGCGCTGCCTCCCTCCCCCGGGTACGCACTCTGCCGGGCGACAGGGCCGCCCGCTTCGCATGGCCAAAGGCCACGCTCGCGCGCAACCCGGTCACCCTCGACTGCGCACCTCCCCCGGACCCTCCGGTCTCGCCGACGGGCAACGGTTCGATCAATCGAACCGTCTGCTGAAAGGAAGAAGCGATGACTTGCTCCCCTCCTCCGGAATGCGTGTTCACCGGTGCGGCAGCCATCTGTGCCTGCATGCTGACACGCTGCGTCTTCACCCTGCTGGTCACCGAGATCGAGGTCGACAGTGCCGGCCGGCCGGTCGAGGAGTTCGGCGGACGGGTGAAAGAGCGCGCGCCACACGTCGGCCCGCCGGCGGGTTGGGCGCCCCGATAGCGCGGGCAAGGAGCAGGCACGATGCGGACGTTCGGGCTGACGATGGCGGCGGTGGCGGTGCGCCTGGTGGGTGTGGCCGGACTGTTCTGGGGCATCGGCTGCGGTGCGATCGCGTTCTTCGCGGTACCGCTGTCGGTCTTGACCTTCCGGGCTGGACCGGCCGGGGCGGGCCTGGACGATCTGTCGCGGTCGCTCTCGTTCCTCGGGGTCGCCGCCGGCGGCCTGGTGGTCTGCTTCGTGATGCAGGCCTGGGGGACGAGGATCGAGAACAAGGCGTTGGCGGACAGCCGCGAGCGGGACCGGCTGCGCGCGCTGTCGCGCAAGGATGCAGCCGAGGCGAAGAAGCAGCAGGCTTGGGACGAGAGCTTCGTCGACCCGCGCGAGCGAGCGCCCGCCGGCGCCGGCCCACGGACGATATTCAGGCTGTTCCACGCGGCGGGCAAGACGGGCAGGCCGGCGGCCGGCTGATGTTCACCAACAGACATGCGCAGGGTTTTCAGCGCCCGTAATCGCGATCGTCGTCGCGGCGATGGTTGTGCTGCCGGGTCTTTGCCGGCGGCTGCCTTCTCGCCCCAGGCTGGTCACGCACGGGGATGCCATAGACGTCGCCACGATCGACGATGCCCAGCGTCTGCCGCTGGTGCTCGGTGATGAGCGTGTCGATCGCCCGCTTCGCCGCCGGCCCGTCCAACGTCCGGTCGTTGGCGATGGCGGCCAACTCGTTGATCAGGGCGTGCGCACCGGGATTGTTCGCCTCGAACACCGATCGGCTGCCTTCTTCGCCGCGGCTCGGCCGATCGAGGTAGCCTTGCATCGTCGGATCGTTCTGAAGGTCGGCGAGCCGTTCGATGTGCGCGTTGGCGCTGGGGATTTCGGCTTTCGCCTGTTCGCGCTGCTCGTTCTCCCAGGCCTTGTCGGGCTGATCCTTTGGTCCCAAGAGCGTGTCGCGGATGCGGGCCGCGACGTTGGTGATGCGGCTTTGGATTGCCATGCCGTTTCTCCCGCTGGCTGGTTCAGTTCGGGTCTTCGGCGCTCTGCGTGCCGTCGTCGAAGGTGTAGGGGGCCGAAAAAACGAGGTCCTTCGGCAGCATGACGCCGATGGCGTAGCCGGGACGCACCAGCAACGTCGGCGGGATGCGCAGCCCGTCGCGCGTCTCCTGCGAGGCGACGGACTCCACGGCCTGGGCGTTGACCGCATTCGCCCCGAGCGCGGCGCTGCCGAGGGTGAACGCGCCCTGCACGGTGGTGAACAGCACAGCATTCAGCAGGCGCGCGCCGAGATGGGTTTGGCATTCGTCCTCGACGCCCGAGTAACCGGAGACGTCGGCGACCACCAGGCGGCCGAGATCCATGGACGTAGCGTCGGGAAAGATCAGTCGCTCGGCCGCGACCTGGAGGCGGCACTCGCCCTGTGAGACCCGGTTGTTGTAGGTCAGGATCAACGTCGAGCCCTGCGGCACGCACAGGCCGCCGGCGGGCGTGTTGCAGTGAACGTCCTGGGAGATCTGCGCGACGATCCGCCCGGGCGCGTCGGAGATCATCCCGCCCTTGGTGACGGCGGGAAGAACGGTGCCGGCCATGACCTGGTAAGGCGAGACGGTGCCGTGTCGCGCGCCGGGCACGTAGTCCGGGCCGTTCGTCCCGGTCTGGTCGGCCCATGCCTGCTTGCTGTCGGCCGAAGCCCAGATGCCGCCCGCGCCGCGGTGCTGCGGGCCGGCGGTCAACTCGCTGCCGCCGATCGATGGCTGAGCAGATGCGGCCAAAGCCCCCACGCCTGGGCCTGCCGCAGCCGCCGTTGCCGGCGTCGTCTTCGCTGTCATCGGGCTGGTGAGGCCGGCCTGGATGGCTTCGACCCGCTTCTTCTCCAGCTCCGCCTTCTGAGCGTAGTACGCGGTCCACGCCGCGGCGGCGGCGTTGGCGCGCGCCATCTCCTCGATCGAGGGTGCAGCCGCGGGCGGCGGTCGTTGTTCCTCGAGCTCCTCCGCCGCCGGCGTCGGCGTCTCGGTCTGGGGAGCGATCGGCGCAGGAGCGGTAGGTGCGGGATCGACCGGCCGCTGCATCAGGGCGGACGGGACCTTCGCCGGACTGAAGGTGGCGGCGACGTCCTTGCTGGCGACCTTCTTCGGATCGGGCATCGCATAGATGCCGTAGAAGGCCACGGCGGCGAGAGCGCCGGTGCCGAGACAGATTCCTGCCATCGCCCGCTTCGAGAGGAACGTGCCGCGGCCCTTCATGCGCTCCTCCGCACGACCAGGGGGCCGCTGGCGCCCGGTCCGGCAAAGAACGCCGAGGCCAGCACGCCGTTGAAGCCGACACGCAGCAGGGTGCCGGTTTCGAGCGGGGTTACCTGATAGCGGAGGACGGGGGCGCCGGCCTCGGCGACGGTGAAGCCTTCGGCGCGCAGGGCCTCGACCAGCTCGGGAGTGATGGCGTTGCTCGCCTGATCGGCGGGCAGCGGTTCCAGGCAGACCGCACGACCGTTCGGGTGCTCGCCCGTGACGATGACGACGATGGTGTCGATGATCGGCTCCGCGGCCGAAACGTGCGGGTCGACGTACGATCCGTCGGAGGTCGCGCACGCGCCCAGGGCGGACGCGAGCAGCAGGGCGGCGATGGGTCCAAGGCGAAAGCTGCCGCTCGGGCGACGCGGGCGTCGGCCGGCGTTGGAGAGCCCGGGCTGCACCGGCTTTGCTCGACAGCCGGGTGCCATGGCCCGGGTGTCCGAGGCGAGCGGCGAAAGATATCCGGCCGGCATCAATCGGCACTCCGCGTGATCTTCACCGCGATCTGATCGTCGCCGACGCCGGAGACGAGCGCGGCTCGCGAGAGCACGCCGTCGACCAGCATCCGGTTACCGGGCAGGATCTGGCTGTTGATCACCTGCTGAGATGGCTCGCTGAACCACCCGTCATCGTTGCCCAGGCCGACCAGCACCGGCAGTGCGGACGAGGACACCGAGGCCGGGAAGGCGATGACGGTGCGTGTTCCGTCGGTGATGACCGCCGTCGGCCGCCAGGGCGCCTCGCCCTCGACGTTGAAGCCGAAGCTGATGTCGCTGATCGACCCGCCGCCGGCGGGCGCTGCCATCGCCGCGACGATCTGCTGCCGGTAGGAAGCGGCCATACGCTTCGGCTGATCGCCGGGATAGTCGAAGGCGACCAGCGGCATCCACGACGAGCTGGTCGAACGCAGCGTGATCGAGTATAGGCGGCGCTGTGTCGGCACCACCAGCGTCGCCTGCAGGTTCGGCTGTGTCGGCCGGATCGACAATTGCGTGACGAGCTGCTTGCCCGCGCCGGAGAAGGTCGGGGTAACCGACCAGTTCACCGTGTCGGACAGGGTGAAGTTGCCGAGGTCCTTGGCGTCCCTGCCGCCAGTGATGACTTCCCCCGCCTCGAGGCTGACGACGCAGATCCGCGACGGCGCACAGACGACGGTCGGTTGTGTCGCGCCGAAGGCGAAACGGACATAGCCGTCCGCGTCGGCCCGCGGCATCGCCGGCCGGTTGCGCGCGGTACCGGCGAGCTTGACCGCTCGTTTCGCCGTCGCCGGTAGCGCTGGAGGCCTGGGCGCCGGACTGAGGGCCGGCGGAAAGGTGATCGGCCCGGGCGGCAGGGTGGTGGCGTTCGCCCGCACCCCCTGCGCTGGCGGACGGGTACCGTCGGTGGGCATGGTCACCTGTGCCGCCGAGGTGGCGGTCGCCTGCTGCGCCGCCGCCGGAAAGGCGACGGAGGCCATAAGCAGGGCGATCACGGTGATTCCCGGACTATTCACCGACTCGCCCGCCGCGCTCGCTGACCGACAGCTCCTTGATCACCATGCCGGTCGGGTTGACCAGCGCGGCCGCCACGCTGGTCGGCGCGGTGGTATCGCTCACCAGGGTAGCGACATAGGTCCGCCGGTAGTTTTGCCGGCCATCCTTGCCGCGAGCGGTCTCGATCCACTCGACCCGCCATGTCGAGTCGACGACGGTGACGAGCTGGATTTCCACGGTGACGGTCTCGCGAGCCGCGCGCACCAGCGGGCGGTTGTCGCCCTCGCCGAACCACTCGGCGACCTGCTGCGCGGCCGGGCTCGGCTGCACCAGCATCGAGAACAACGCGTCGATGTTGCGTCGCTCGCCGGCCGGATCGCTCACCACCGAGCGCAGGTTGCGGACGAACTCGGCGACCTGATAGCGCGCGACAGTCCGATCCATCGGCCGTACCACCGGTGCGACGGCCGTGGCGACGGCGTCTCCCAGGCCGTTCACTTCCACCACGACCGTCTCGATCCGCGGCTGTGCCGCTTTCCAGGCGACGCCAGCCATGGCCAGTGCGACCACCACTGCCGCGCCTGTGCCGGCACAGGCGATGTTCCGCTGCCGGGCGACTTCGGCGATCCGCAGGCTCCAATCCTTGCGGGCATGGTCGAAGACGACGGAGTGAGAGGCCGTGGCGAGACTTTCCGGCGCCACTTCGGCGCCGCCCCGCCGCCGACGAAAGACATTTCCATCCATCGGTGTTTTCCCTTGCTGGGGCCTTTCGAGACGCATGGCGCTCGCAGTGCCGGCCCCGCCCGGGGCCGGCAGAACAGCGTCATCCATCGAGCGTGTTGCTGACCTCTTCCGGTGACGGCTTCGGCCGACCGGCTTCCGATCTCAGGTGCCGGGTCGTATCGCGCATCCCGGCGGCGGCGGCCCAGGTCGTCGATGCGTGCGAACTGACACGGCCGGACATTTTGTCCGTCTGCGCCCCGCCCACGCCGGCAAAGCTGTTGTTCATCGTCTCCAGCGCCAACTTCGCGCCGGACCCGAGTCTGTCGAGGGCGCCGCTCGCCGGCTCCGCACCGGAAGCGGCACGCTGAGCGAGCGCAAGGCCGCCGGCGGCGCCGACCAGGGCGCCGGCGCCGCTCGCCGCGGCGATCCCCTTGCCGGCCATGCCGGCACCGGTTCGAAAGTTCGAGACGGCGGTCATCAGGCCGTGGCCTGCGGTCGAAGCCGAGCCGTTGATCATCCCGGCGACCAGGGCGGGGATCGAGTGCGTCAGCGCCGCGGCGACGAGGCTGAACCCGAACAGGACATCGACGTCGTTGGCCGTGTTCGCCTCGAACGACGCCACCCAATCCATGACGAAGCGGTTGAGCACGCCGGCAATCAGCATCAGCGTCAGCAGCTTGGCACCGGCGGCGATCGGATAGCGCAGCGCGTTGAGAGCGACGCCACGCGTCCAGGTCGTGCCACCCCAGGCGACAAACAGCGGGATGGTCGCCACCACCAGATACATCTCGACGAGCGCCAGGATGTAAAGAACCGTGATCCAAGCGAATAGAGCGAGAATGACGATCGCCATGAAGAACGTTCCCAACGCCTTGACGACGCTGAACACCTCGATGTTCGCAGTGATCGCCTTGAATAGGTTGAGGCCACCGTTGAGCATCGAGCTGGGGTGCAACTCGAACGGCAACCCGGTGACCTGCGTGCCCGCGAGCCGGAAGCTGTCGATCACCGACATGGCGATCCACTGGCTGTTGTCGATGAACCAGACGAACAGGCCCACCATAATGGCCTGTCGGACCAGCATCGGCAGGTAACCCTCCAGCGGCGTGCGCTGCAGGGCGAGGACGATTACCTCCCAGGCGAAACCGAGCAACGCCAGGAGATACAGCAGGTGCATGCCGATCGTCGCGAACCCGGTCTCCCAGCCGTGCGCGGCGGCGCGGAAGCCGGCGGGAATTTGGTCGATTATCGGGAACATCGATTAGAAGCCCTGTCCTGATCCAGGCGACACGTGACCGCCGCCGAACATCTTCTTCCATTCTTTGTCGGCAACTGCGCTGCGCTCGCGTTCAGCTTTGTCGATTTGCTCCTGTCTCTCGCGGGCAGCCTGCAGCTCGCCGAGCAGCGCCTCGGTAGTGGTCCGAGGTGGCGGCCGCTGGGGGCGGGAAGAGTGATCGTCGTCACGGAGTAGGCGACGGTGCCGACGCCGGCGGCGATAGCCGTCGCAATGGCGAGCATCTTGATGCTGATCATGGTCAGAATCCTGGTCCGGAGAACATCGGCGGCAGGCCAGAGCCGGCGAGCCAGTCCCGATACAGCCGATCCTTAGCGGCCTCGGTCGCGTCGTTTTCGACCTGGTATTGCTGCATCATTGCGAGCTGATCGTTCATCGCCTGAAGCTGCATCGCCGATGCAGCGACAACTTGGCTTTGCGCCTGGATCGCCTGCATCTGGCCGATCGAGGTTGCGGAGCTGGTCTGTGCGGAGCCGAGAATGTCGTCCATTGTCAGCCGGCGCTCGTTCTCCAACCCGAGCAGCCTGGCGTTTTCGTCCATCTGCCTCTCGCGCTGGGTGTTCCAGAACTTCGCGTCGGCCTTCACGCCGCCGGGCAGCGCGCCGCCCTGCGCGCCAACGGAGCGAACCATGCGGAGGCGCTGCATCATCGAGCCGTCCGGGCCGGCGATCGCCGCCGCCTGAGTGGCCAGCGTCTGCGTGCGGACGTAGAGGTTCGTGACGCGGTTGATCGCGTCCATCGGGATGGCGACCGTGTTCTGCACCGCGGTGGCGTAGGTGTTGACCAACTCGACGTAGGTCGCGACCTGCTGGGCGTAGTCCATCGCCCGGTCGGCAGTCGCCTTCACGTCTTCGGCGAGCTGCGCTGCCAGCGAGACATTCGCCGCCGCGTCGACCACGGGCATGCCACCGGCGTGCGCCGGCGATGGACAGGCGACCACGGCAGCGAAGGTGGCTGCGGATAACCTCCTTTTCATCGGCTTTCTCCCTGTTCGGCAAGCCACTGTTCAGGCCAGTCCTCACCGAGCATGGCTTCGAGGGTCGCAGTGCGGGCGAGGGCTTCCTTCGAGGACGCGCCGGCGAAGGCGCGCAGCACGGGGCCGGGGACCAGCCAGAACAGCCGGCGGCCTCGTGCGGTGACGGCATAATAGTCGCGCCGGGGAGTCGCGTGCCGGAGCACGGCGATGTCGTCGTCTGAGAGGCCGAGCATCCGGTACAGATCGACCGGCCCGGGTTGCTCGGCGGTGCCGCGCTGGTCGGCGGCGGCGTTCGGCAGGAAGATCTTGGTCTGGCAGGACTCGTTGAGCAACGCCGCGACGTCGCTGCGCAGCGCATCGGCCAGGCTCTGCGTCTCCAGGACGACGGCGCAATTCTTCGACCGCAGCGTCCGCAGCCAAACGGCGAGCTGGCGGGCGAAGACCGGGTTCGACAACACCGACCACGCTTCGGCCAGCATCAGCATCGCCGGGCGGCCGTCGAGGCTGCGCTCGAAGCGCCGAAACAGGTAGAGCAGGATCGGCAGGCGCGTCGCCTCGGGATAGGCGAGGAAGTCCTCCGTCTCGAAGCACAGCAGATGGCCGGCGTCGCGCAGGCTGTCGCGCTCGGCGTCGAGCATCCGCCCGGTGTTACCGGTCAGCGTGTAATAGGAGAGCGCCGCCTTGACCGACGGGCTTTGCACCGTCGACACGAAATCCGAGAGCGTGCGGTGTTCGGAGACGCGCAGCAGCTCGACGGCGAGGTGGATTTCGCGGGTCTCGTCGGTGCCGGGCGGCCGGTGATGCTGCAGCTCGAAGCAGGTGGCGATCCAGTCCTCGGCGAAGGCCAGGTCGTCCGGCGTATCGAGCATGCCGAGCGGGCAGAACGTCGGCCCGTCGCCCGAGCCGAGGTCGTAGTGGTCGCCACCGCACGCCTTCACCGCGACGCGCATGCCTCGCTTGAAGTCGAACGTCCAAATCTGCATCCGCGGGTAGCGAAGCGCCTGCATGGCGATGGTCGCCAGCAGGAACGATTTGCCCGCGCCGGTCGGGCCGAAGATCAGCGTGTGGCCGATGTCGCCCTGGTGCAGCGAGAAGCGGAACGGTGTGTCGCCAGCGGTTACTGCGTACAGCAACGGCGGCGAATGCGGCGGGTACAACGGGCTCTCGTGCTCGCGCGCGCCGCACCACAGGCTCTGCAGCGCCAGGAAGTCGGCGAGGTTGCGGGTGCTGATGACGGGTCGGCGGACGTTCCACAGCGTCAGGCCAGGGAAGGTGCCGAGCCATGCCGCCGGCACATTGCCGTTCTCGATCCGCGGGGCAAAGCGGCAGGCGCCGACATTTTTCGCCACGAGCCGCAGATTGTCGTCCAGGCGGTCCGGATCGCGGTCCAGCAGGACGATCGTCCCGCTGTAGTAGCCGAACTTGACCAGTTCGGACGAGGCGGCGGCGCTCGCCTCGCGCGTCTCGCCGACCATCGTCACCGCGTCGGCGTTCTCGCGACCGTCTTCAATGCGCAGCATCTGCGAGGAGAAGGAGCGGATTTTCTGCCGCCACCGCTTTTCGAAGCCGGTGATGGCGGCCATCGCTTCGTGCTGGTCTTGGAAGATGAAGCGCGTCGACCATCGGTATTCGATCGGCATCAGGTCCAGGCGCTGCAGCACGCCCGGATGGCCATGTGGCGGGAAGCCCTCGATGGTGACGCAGCCGATGTACTTGTCGCCGATCATCGGCGCGGGCTCGACCTGGAAGTCGGACACGCCGACGACACTGTCGAGGTAGAAGGCGTGAGCCGGGATGCGCAGCTCACGCGTCTCGCCGAACTGGCAGTAGTCCAGGTAGTTGACCAGCTCGCAGCAGGCGTCACCGGGCGCCACCTCGTAGGAACGCATCCGCTGCAGGTCGAGCGCATCGGCCAGTTTCGTCTCGACGCCGAGCAGCGCCTTCTCGAAATCCGCCAGCAGGCGACCGGCGCGGCCCTCGCTGCCGTCGGCGGCTGTGACAGCAGTGACCCAGCCGCCGCACCTGGTCGCGCGATGGAACGAACTGCAGGACGAGGGTATGCACGGATTCGAACAGGTCGAGGCCGCCGTCGAACTGCCGGCGGCGCTCGTCGTCGACCATGCGGGAGATGCGGTCCGGGAAGGCCGAGCGCGTGGCGATCGGGTATTCGGCGACGCGGATGCGCGAGACGTCGTACCACATCGCCCAGCCGGCCCCGAGGCCGAGCAGCGCGGTGTTCATCCGGTCGCTGAGCGCGTTGCGATCATGGTCCGGCAGCGCAAGACTGTCGGGGCCGGCGAGACGCCAGCCGGCGATCAGGCTGCCGTCCTTGCCGAGCACGACGCCGTCGGCGATGAGCGATCCCCAGTTGAGAAAGTCGGCGAAGCCGGGGGATTTGTCGCGCGGCGGAATTACAGAATGCGCCTGGCGTTGGGGCATTTGCTGTCCTTGCGATAGGGAGTCGAGGTGGCGCGGTAGGCGGGGCGGAGCGTCCAGCGCTGGCCGAACATCGCGAACCAGCGCGGATCGGCCTTGGCGATTTGCCGCAGCACGCCCATGCCGACGACGAGCACACCGAGGAGAACCAGCATCGTCGGCCACTGCCGGCCCTGAAAGCTGCCGAACTCGGCGCCGGCGACCAGCGCGAAGAAACAGATGCCCGGGGATCGCTCGACCCCCAGGACCGTCTGGCTTCGGTGCAGTGCCCGATAGACGGGGGTTTCCTGCAGTGTCATCTAGCCGACCATGCCGCCGACGGTGATGCCGAGGGCGGAAGCGAAGGTCGTGAGGCCGACCAGGAACGCCATGCCGATGCAGGCGACCAGGGCCCCCCTGATCCAGCCACTCAGCTCGCCACCGAAGACCAGGCCCAGCACGGCCGCGAAGGCGGCCACCAGGGCCAGCGCCGAGGCGGTCGGGCCGGTGAGGTTGGTGCCGAGGGTAGACAGGGGCCCATCCCACGGCATGCTCCCGCCGGCGGCAAAGGCGAGGCGCGGAGAGAGGGCGGCGGCCGTGGTGATGGCGGCCGTCACAAGGTCATGGGTCTTCATCGTGAGGGCTCCTTGCTGGGGCTGAGGACGTAGGAGCCGTCCGTGGCGAGCGTGTCGTCCAGAGCGAGGACTTCACGGACGGTGCGGCCGGCGGGGGATCTGGGATCGCGGGCAATGGCGACGACGAGGTCGAGCGCCGCTGCGATCTGCGCCCGTTGTGGATTGACGCTGGCTTCCTGAATGCACGCCTCGAGGCGGTGCAGACCACCCAGGGCAGAGCCCGCATGAATGCTGCAATAGCCGGTATGGCCGGTGCCCAGCGCCTTGACGAAGGTCAGCGCCTCCTTGCCGCGTACCTCGCCGACGGCGATGACGTCCGGCCGCAACCGCATGCAGGTGCGCAGCAGCTCGTTCATCGTCAGTTCGCCGGTCGTGTGCATGGCGACGACGTTCGGGCTGACGCACTGCAGCTCGGTGGTGTCCTCCAGCAGCGCGATGCGAGCAAGCGGCGCCGTGGCGGTGACGTGCGCGAGAACGGCGTTCAGCAACGTTGTCTTGCCGCTGGCCGTGGCGCCGACGACGAGGATGTTGCGTCGGCGGACGATCGCCGCCTCGATCGTCCGGCGCTGGTCAGCGGACATGATGCCACGTGCCTCGTATTCGGCGAGCGGGAAGACCGCCGAGGCGTGCATGCGCAGGGAGAAGCACGGCGCGGCGACGGCAGGCGGCAACAGCGCCTGCAGCCGGGCACCACGCCACGGATCGCCGGCCGGAAGTTCGGCCGAAAGCGCTGGCGAGGTGCGCCGGTCGATGCACAGGCCGAGCGTCGAGGCGGTGGCAGTGATGAACAGCTCGACGCGCTGCGGCTCGACGGAGCCGACGTGCCGCATGCCGTCCTGACCGACCCGGTCGACGTAGACGGCGCCGTCTGGATTGACCGACAACTCGATCAGGCCGGGCTGCGCCAGCAAGGCGATGATCTCGGCGCCCAGGTGATGCGACAGCCGGGCAAGCGACCGGGCGGCGTGCTCCTGCCGTGGCGAGATGACCACGTTCACGGCGCGGCCGTCTTGGTCAGGATTTGGGTGGAATGTCCTTCAGCAGCTCGGCGAGACGGGCCGGGGATAGCACCTTTACGAGCTGCAGAAGCGCGAGGGCGAGGATCGGGGCTGGACCGCCGGCGGCCCAACGACTCGTCGTCGTCGAGTGGATGCTTCGGCCGGTCAGTCGGAAAACGAGATCCCGGAACTGTTTCTGGGTAAGTCCAGCGGCTGCAAGCGCGACCGCAAACTCCGAGTCGGGATTGACCACACCGCTGCCTATCGTGTTGGCCGAGTGTGGCTTTTGCAGCATGTGCCAGCATCTTTCAATCCCGCTGTTTTCAGTTGACCGGCCGCGCAAAAGGCTTCGCGTCCTGTCAACGACGGCTGAAGATTCCCATACGATTTACCGATCGGTCAACAACAATAAACATATTGCTAACTTTTTGATCGAAAGTTAGCATCTGTCTCGTCCCTCGCATCCGAGGGCGGGGAAGCCGGCTGGGCCGCAAACCGCCGGCTCTCCTGGATCAGCAGGCGGAGTAACCGCTATGCCAAACCTGCCCGATTCTTCCACGCGGCACGTCCGGCGAGCCGTCGTCGCCCATGACTTCCTCGACGCCGAGGATTGGGCGAGCGGGGTGGGCGCGCTGGCGACCTTCACCGACGACGAAATCGAAACGCTGGTTCGCGACGAGCTGGGTGAGCTGTTCGTGTTCGAGGAAGAAGCTGGCGTCACTCCGGCCCAAGCGAAGGCAGATCGGGCACTGTTCCAGCAGCGCACAAAGGCGGCCGTATCAGCGTGACACGCGCTATCGCCCGCGAGGCCCGAACCACCACTGACCGCGCGATTCGTGAGGCGGCGACGGCCGAGCCGTGTGGCGACGCCCGACGGTTCGATCCTCCGAAACGGCGCCCGAACGAGGCGCGAGGCCCGATGACCGTGCATGTTCCGCCCCTTCGGCCCTAGGATCACAACGTCGCAAGCGTGCTCGACATCAAGTCTCTTCCGGTAATTGGGCGACAATGCGACGCCATTTCGCCTCCGTGCCCCGAAATCGACATGGAAAGCGACAAAAGCGGACACATCGTCATAATTCTGCCGATGCTCCGGTGATCCATTGAGAAGAATTATCGATGCCTTGTCTTGTGCATTTCATCCTTACATCCGGAGCCACACTATTGATTTCCTATATTATCTTCGGCGATACACCCGAAGCCCCCTCCTCTTGCGGCCCGCCAATGAGCAGTCGGCCGTATTGCGGCCGGCGGCGGGCGATGCCGCGCAATCCCTGCCGGCGCATACGCCGGAGAGAGAGTCATTTGCGCGATTCAGCTGGGTCGCCTGGTTGCGGCATCGAAGGCTGCCGACGAGCAAGAATCTCGACGCCGGCATATGCCACCGGCGGCTTCCTGCTTACCGCCGAGCACAGCAAGAGGCGGCGGGACGCCGGCCCTGCAGCAGTGCCGCTGACCAGACGCGACTTGGCTGAATCACGGCGCAGCAAACCGCGGGATGCCTCGAGTCGATCTTTGGAGCACCGAGGAATCCGCGGGCGTAAGCAGAGGCGATTCTTGAGCGTATGCAGACCGATTGTAGGTCTCGACACGCTCAACAGCCCCGTATGTCGCTGGAAATACCACAGAATGCGGATGTCGGGTTGTTGCCTACCACTCTTTGTGGAAGGCTGCCCGGATTCTCGGAGATGGAGGAGAAGACCGTGACGGCAATGACATAAGAAAACCCGGCCGCCTCTCGGCGCCGGGTTTTCTGGGAAATCTATAGGAACCTGACTCGCAACCAAGTTCCTACGGAAATCCCAGCCAAAACGCAAGCGAGAAATGCGCTGGAGGCGCAACAGGGAAGCTTTGCCCGAACGGTCCCCCGATATGGAGGACCGAACGTGACTGCTCGTGCCCACGTCGCCCTCGGCTTACGCCGATTGGTGCCCGAAGCCTTGCCGACCAAGACCCAGGCCGACCGTTTCGACGGCCTGTCACCCCGAGTTACCGCCGGTCAGGCGCTGGCGGTCTTCAAGCGCGCCGCCGCCGCGCTCGGCCTCGGTGCCATGCGCGACCTCGTCGATCAGCTGATGGCGTTCAGCCAGCCGCAGGACTGGCAGCGCGGCAACCGGCCGATCGTCTGGCCGAGCAACGCCATGCTGCAGGATCGGCTGGGCATCTCCGAGCGGCACGTCCGCCGGCTGCTCGGCCGGCTGATCGCGCTCGGCATCATCGTTCCGGTGGACAGCCCGCAGGGCCGGCGGTGGGGCCGGCGCGATTCCTCCGGCCGGATCGTCGAGGCCTACGGCTTCGACCTGTCTCCCCTCGCCGACCGCCAGCCTGAGTTCCTGGCAATCGCCGAGAAGGTCGAGGGTGAGCGCAAGGCCCGCGCCGCCCTGCGCCGGCGCCTGACCATCGCGCGTAAGGCCATCCAGCAGCTCGCCGAGACCGCGCTCGATCACGCCCTGACCGACCGTGACGACCAGGTCGAGGAAGATGGAGCATCTGGACAAATTCGTGACTGGCAGGCGTGGCTGGCGGAAGCCTGGACCGTAAGCGCTGAGGCGAGCGATGAGGGGACGCCGCTGACGGCCCTCGCCACAGCCGTCATCGACCTCGAGCGCCGGCGCCAGCAGGGGGAGACAGCGCTGGTCGAGGCGCTACGAATACCTGTGGAAGAGTCCGGCTCACCGGACTCCCAGGTCCGCCTCTATACAACTACAACCCAACCCGGATCTGATAGCTCAGCTACCTGTAACAGGGACTCGGGAATGGAGGGTAACGGCCCGGGCGACGGAGCCTCGGTCGCAACCGACGGCGACTTGCCCGACGAGCCGCCGGCCGCGACACCGAAATTTCTGGTTCGTGTGTCTCCGCCACTTCAGGATCAGCTCCTCACCCCCTCCCCTACCTGGCCCGACGTCGTCGATGCCGCCGATCGCCTCCGCCACCAGCTCGGCATCAGCCGTTCCGCCTGGATCGACGCCTGTCACGCCCTCGGCCGCTATCAGGCGGCCACCGCCGTCGCCATCATCGCCGCCAAACGAGACTCCATTCGCTCGCCCGGAGGCTACCTCAGGGGGATGATCGCCCGCGGCCGCGACGGCGAACTCCACCTGCTGCGCAGCCTGCACGGCCTGGCGGAACGCCGGCGCGACAGCGAAAATGAACCGTACCCAGCGTCGTTCGCCCCGGCGACCGACCGGCGTGCACCCACCGAAAGGACCGGACTACGATGAACCGTTGCTTGCGCGCCGCCGCCGCTCTCGTGCTCGTCCTGCTCTTCGCCACCGCTGCCGCGGCGGCCGAGGCCATCGCCGGCCCGGCGCGGGTGGTCGACGGCGACACCATCGTCGTCGCCGAGGTCCGGGTGCGAATTTTCGGCATTGATGCGCCGGAGACTCGGCAGACGTGTGCCGCCGGTGACGGTCACGACTATTCCTGCGGCCGGGTCGCCGCCTCGGCACTCGCCGAGAAGATCGCCGGCCGCCCCGTGAGCTGCCGGCCGCGCACCACCGACCGCTATGGCCGCACCGTCGCCGTCTGCTTCGATGCCGACGACGAGGATCTCGGCGCCTGGATGGTGCGCGCCGGCCTGGCGATCGCCTACCGCAAGTACTCCACCGTCTACGTCGACGGCGAAGATGATGCCCGGCGTGCCCGCCGCGGGTTGTGGGCCGGCGAGTTCGTCGACCCTTCAGAGTGGCGAGCGGCGCGTGCATACGGGCGGTGAGCGATGTCCCCAGTGACGCGCATGGCCCGGCGCGATGGCAAGGAGTTGCGCCAGGCGGCCTGGAGGCTCTGCACGTGATCGGTGGGCGGGTGTAGAGGACACGGCGGCTGGCTTCAACGAGGGCGTGGCCGACGGCGCAGAGGAGATGCGTCTTGCCGGCGCCGCTGTTGCCGATGGCGATGAGATTGGCGCCGGTCTCGATCCAGTCGCCGGAGGCCAACGCCTTGACGCGGGCGCGCGGCACGCTGGGCAGGGTCTTGAATTCGAAGGTCGTGAGCGTCTTGGTGCCGGACAGACAGACTCGATCAAGCGTCGGCGGATGTGCGGCGGGTCTCGCGTTCGGCGAACTCCAGCTAGGCCAGGGCCGAAAGGAAGCGGCCGGCTGGCCAGCCTTCCTTAGTCGGCAGGCGCTCCCATCGTCAACCAGTGGGGATGACGATGGGCAGTCGCAGTGCGGTATCATGGCGGAGAGCGCGTGCCTGGGCGGCGGCGACGCGTTGGCTGTGACGATGGCGGTCACGCATGTAGACGCTCTCTTGCTGGTCGGTGACGGGTCTGACCGGCACGATAGGACCTCCGTTTGGACGACAGAGATCCCGGTCGAATCTGCCTGCAACCGCCACGACCCATGCTCCATTCCCAAGGAAGACGAGCGCGCCACCTTCTCCAGCCTACGGCCCGGCTAGGCCCGCCCTTCGGCTGGAGACGGCGGCCAACTTGGCTGTCGGCGCCGGACAAGATGGTTGTCGAATAGCGGATGACGGTGTGTGGGGCGGGCCGGCGCTTTTCGCCAAGCCTCATGCAAAATGGGTTTTGATCTCGACGATTATGCGACTCGGACTTTGGTACCCCCCCCTCTTGTCGGCTCGACTGGCGGGCGGGATGGATAGAGTAACAAGCCGCCATTTTCGGCCTCGACCTTCGCGTCTGGATATGCGGCGAGCGCGAGCGCCAAAGGTTCTTTGAACTTTTTCTTAAAGTTTTTAATGTCGGCAAAGCCACTGCCGAACTGTTTGGCAAGATTGTGCCAAGTAAGCTTTATCGGCTTTTCAAGAATGTGTAATCGGTAAGCGAGCCACAGGTAGATATCAATTGCCATCGATCGGTGGCCGAGCGAGCGAATTGCTGCTTCGCGAACGGGTAGTGGATGTTCGATTAAGCTTTTGTAGAAGCCTTCGTCGAGTCTGACACACGGTCTCCAGAACTGGAGTTGGCTGTCGTCCGTTTCATCATTTGGAAGGATGGCGTCATGGACGAAACTGCCATTTGTGATGAATGTTTGTTTTGCACTGATGCGAAGAAAAGTGAGACGGCAGAGGCTGAGGCGTCGGGACTGTTCGCGGACGAGGTTGTAATTGTGTCCGCCGTTGCCCATCCCCATAGAGTTCAGCCAATTGTTCATGCTGCGGCCAAGTTCGACATCACGCGAGCGCGTTCGGACTGCTTCCGTTTGTAGGTAGAGAAGGATCATCCGTGCAACGGAACCGTAAGGGAGCCCGACCACGTCGGTAGCGCTTGTTCTACCGCTCTCCAAGAGCAACTTTACGTCCCCGCTCTGCCGCTCCCAAATCGTTTCGGTTGTTGCACGGTGAGGGAGTGCCGTCATCGCAAACCCCGCATGCATTATTCCGATTCGCTGCTCTTCGTCCGACATCACCCTGAAGGCAGCATCAGCAGCTGCGCGTTCGGCCTTCGTGATGCTTTGTGCGCGAGTTACATGAATACCGTGGAGCAGGATGAGGTCGTGTATCTGAGCCATCGGGTTGCCCTTAGCCATAAGCAGCCAAAGCATGTTGTCCACAGGTATAAAAAGCAAGATCGGACTTTGGTACCCCCAGCTATTAGAGAGTTATTTGATTCTGTTATTTGAATGGGGTTCCAAAGTCCGAGGGATGACCGTGAGTATGGGGTTCCAAAGTCCGAGAATCCGGGTACCTGCGTCCGAAATCACGAAGTGGGCGAATCGAGTGAAATCGAGCGGGGGTTCCAAAGTCCGACGGAAACCTGTGGATAACTTGCGCTCGGCCAAGCCTCGTAACGATCGTGATGCGGAATTTCTTAGACGCGTCAATGCCTTGCTTGAGCGACACAAAGCACCTTGGGGCTCTGTCTGGGCTGAGACCGCGATTCGATCTGGTGATGTGGGGGGTACCAAACTCCGAGTCGCAAGCGCCAAATGAGCGGACGAGCTAATGAAGCCGCCGCACGGGCTCAGAGGCGGCGGCGGGCAGGCGGGCATATTGATGGTTCTAAACGTTCGGCGGCGCAGGGGTCGGATAGAATCGGATGCAAAACTCCAGTAAGTCGTTCAAACGAGCCGCAATCAAAACCAAGTCCAACAGCGCAGCGGTTCGGACTTTGGTACCCCTGCGGTTTTAAGGAGCGGTACACCCGCTCGGACTTTGGTACCCCCCCGAGGTTCCACGCGCTCCAACACGATTTTCACGTAAGGCCAAGCATCTACACCGTGCTGCTTACACGACGATCCTCGAACGTCCAAACGCCGGTTTCGCTGCCACGAAAAGCACTTTCCCACCCCAGGAACGCCGTGCCGCCGGCAGGCTACGGCTCGGATGTTGGTACCCTCTGCCGTTCCGAAGCCCGTGGTGATTCGGACCTACGGTACCCCCTTGCGTCTGCCGGGACGAAGATTCTGAATCGGACTTTGGTACCCTCTCGGTCATGGCGTGCCGACCATTTTCGGCGGGTGGGCTGACTTCGCCGAGAGAGCCGCGAGCCGGCGGCAAGTTACTTTCGCTTTGGCGTTGTGATTTCCGATATCGCGGGAGGCGACGAACCGTCGGCCCGGTCTAGCGGGATTGCAAGCCTCTCGGCAAGAGCGTGGACGTCACTGTCGGGAATCGATGTCGCGAAGCGGAATATCCATTGCCCGCCGTTACGGGTAAGCGTTCCGATGCGTCTGCCTTGATGGACGATATGGCGACGATCAGGTACGGGTGAACGAGAACCTGTTCTTCCCTCGACTCTACCCTCTGCAGCGCGCATGAGCACCTCGATCTGAGTCGCTGGGTCGGGCGTTGCGCCGGCACCGACTATGGACCGACGGTGGCCGTCGAGCGCTTCCAGGATGCGGTTTAAGGCAGCGGGATCGCGCCTGATTACCTCCATGATCCGTCGTGCGGGCAATACGGCGAGGCGCTTCGGTTCATCGAGGCGGTTCAGGATCTCGTCGGGAAATCGCGCGAGCCGCAGATAAAGGCTGAATGTAGAGGGATCGACCCCGAACTGAGCAGCGATATCCTTGGCGCTGCTCTTTAGGCGGTCACGAACCTCTGCGAACCATCGAGCGCGTTCGAGAGCCGATATGTCAGCGCGCAGCTCGTTCTCGGAAAACTGGATGCGAAGCATCGCTTCATCGTCGAGCTCACGTACGCGGGCGAGGACCAAGCGTCCTAGTCGCTTGCATACCTCTAGCCTGCGTCGTCCGGCGGCCACTTCGTAGAACCCGTCCGGGCTGCGCCGGACCGTGATAGCGTCGTTCTGGCCGTTCGTCTCGATATCGATCAGCAGTTCGTCGAATTCCCGGCCTTCCGATCGCCCCCGGAGTCGATCCGTAGGCAGACGATCGACGACGTTTTCGATCTGCAGGAAGATGAATTCTTCCGCCGCGTCGCCGGCCTTTTCTCGGAGGACTTTAGCGCGTTCGAGCTCGGCAACGAGCTCGCCGCGTTTTGACGTCTCGTGAGCCAACTGTGCTTCAAGCCGCGCGATATGTTCGCGCAGGGTTTCACTGACGGCAGAGAGCGCGGCGGCGGGTCTGTGGATGCCCGCTCCCGGTAGCGGCGGGGCCTCGGCTGCCTCGGTCTCGACCCCGACCTCCGCAGTCTTTTCCTTCACAGCCTGCGCGAGCGACGAAAAACGGGATTTCGTGGTGCTCATGTCCGTGGCTCCGGGGAACCGGCAGGGTCAGCGTCCCCCCCCCCACACGCGTTGCAACTCCTGTTCTATGGCTTGGTTTATGCCATTGGCACTCGCGAGCACACGATTGTACGCTGCCCTGTCCGTGCTCGGCTCGTACTCATACAAGGTTTCCTTGCCAAAGCCCGCCGTGCCCAAGATTCGAGAGTGCAGGAATTCACCAGGTAAGACTGCATCGCCAAAGCGCTCGCGAATGAGGCTGACCAGAGCCTCTTGGCTCCGATCCGTCGGGTCGTACGCGGTGACCATCACTTTGGTAAATCGGGTGTCTAGTCCGGAGCCAAACGCGTCGCGGAAGTCAGCGACATAGCTTGCTAGGTGCGCGAAGAACTCTCCTGTCGATGCGAGGTCCGTCATTGTTGCGCGCGTCGGAACCACGAGCCCGGTGGCGGCATGAAGGGCAATGGTCATCAGGATATTGACATCGGGCCGGGTATCGACGACGGCGATGTCATACGAGTCGCCCACTGAATTTAGGAAGCAGGTGAGCTCGTCGAAATAGAGGATATCTTCAACCTTCCCATTGGCGGACCGTCGTCCTAGGGACTCCTCGGCCTGAGCGAGCACGGCCCCTCCGGGCACGAGATCAATCGAAGGCCAGTAGGTTTTTTGACAGATCGATGCAGCCGGAAGGTCCCTGCCTTCTTCCCGCGCCATGGTCCAAGCAGCAAAGCTGTTTTCCAGGCCCACCTCGCGCGACGGGTCGATGCCGAACTGCGCAGTGGCACTGGCCTGACTGTCGAGGTCGATCAGAAGGACACGATATCCGACTCGTGCCAGATATTGGGCGAAATGGACGCTACTTGTCGTTTTGGCCGATCCACCTTTGAAGTTGGTGAATACCACCGTAGCGAGATGCTCTCCCAATTCCGATCGCCGCCACGGAAGTGCGGAGAGCCTTCCCGAGCCCGCGTGCAGGGATTGCCGAAGTTCCAACAATTCCTCCATCGTTAAACGAGTGCGGGCGGACGTTTCGACGTGATCAAGGCGTTTAATGAAAGCGGTGATTTGACGTGGCTTTGTCCCCAACAACGCCGCCGCCTCATGGAAGGAGAACGTTCGCAGTCGCTTTCGCTTATCAGGTGCGTTCTCGACCTCGATCGCCGCGCGCTGTGCAGAGCGGAGGACCTCTGAAATCCGTCGATAAGTTCCGACTAAGTCGACGTCAGACATGACTCGCTTTCCCGCTGGTGGCTCGGTGTTCTACCGAGACGGCCGAACGGCCGACCCGGATCGCCTTGGATGCATCCAAGTTACGGGGTTTTTGAATTCGGGAACAGGAAAATGAAAAAAGTTGGATGCATCCAAGTTCGGGGTTGAGAACGGTTGGAGTGGTGCCGGGGTCGCGTGCTTATGGCCGTGGAAGCGACATCTCCAGGCGTCGTCCCACCGGTAGAGACAGTTCAATACGCATTAGAGGAATTCCACGATAAAAGCCCGCTGGGCGGTACCTCTCGATCAGGCACATGTCAGCGCATCTGGTTAAGGCGGAACTTCGCCCCGTTAAATCGGCACCGAAGCAGGAGCCGCTTCGAAATCGCTCCAATCCATTGACATCAAGTTGGAAAGTCGTTCGGGGGGCATCGGCGCCGATCGGGCCCCAGTCATTCGATAACTTCAATAGTCAGATCAACAGCGTCGCCCGGGGCCCTTGTTTGAAGCGGATTTACAGCCAAGCGCTGGCCGGGCGCGGCTACAACGCCGAGCAGGCGGCAGATCGGGTGCATGAGCCGGCGCTGGGGCTTGAGTTTGCTCTCGCCGGTGGTGGAAGCGCGAACACGAGAAAAACGGCGGTCACGCCGCGCCTTGACGGGTAGCGCAGCGTCGCCGCCGGTTCAGTCGAGGGCGCAAAGTACGGCGAACGATCGCCAGCCCTGGCAAACGCACCATGCCAATCCGATCACGTTGGCGATGATCATCGGCCACAATAGAGGGCCCCAGATGATCTGCGTCGCCAACCAGAAACCGGCGACGGGATTGTCGGAGCCGGATGTTTCACGCGTGTCCATGCCGACCAGGATAGCGGGCATGGGTTAAGAAGCCGTTGCGACGCGCGGCGCCCGTTGGCCAAGCTCCCGCGTGCTCCCGAGGCCGCTTCGCCGGTCCGAGGTTGGGCCCCGTTGACTCCCTTTAGAGGCCGAGGCGCCATTGTCAAACGCGGCGGTTGCCAGCGGGGCTCACGATGCCTCTGACGGTCGGTCGGTTCATCCCAATTTCGGCCGTTTGGACGTCGGGTTTGCCCGCGTCCGTTGTAGTGCGCTTCTCGACCGACCTGCGCTGCAATCGAGAAACCTCCTTGTCGCGTATCCAGCGTATCCAGCTTCAGAGAGGTATAATCGCTGCAGCTCCCGAGGTCGCGTCCTAGCGTTCGCCACGAGGACGACAAACTTCAGACACACACCGGGTCGCCCTGGTTAGTGTTGCGACTGCAGCGCAGCCTACATCACGTCCGCCGCTGCCGGTACTTCTGCCGAATATGTCGGTGATGATGCGCTGCGCCACGGGTTTCTGCGACGCGAAGAACAGATAGTAGACTACGGCGTTCGTGCTATTCCCGCATTGGCAGCGGGTCGGGGACAAAAGCTGAAGCCCGCAACCTCCTTCAACCGCTTCACGAAGGCGGCGACAATGGCGTCGTTCGGCTGCTTTAACTTCTCCGGCTCGAATCCGAACAGGTTGGTCTGCTTGCTCTCCGCATGGGCGGCCATACGCCAAGACTCGTCGCCCCAAAACCGCGCCATACGCTCGATGCCGTCCCGTGGCACTTTCTCGGGGTGGTGCCAAATGGCGTTGCGATTCATGTCCATGACAGGGAAGTTGAGGAACATATCAACCGCCTTCGACTGCCCCGCGAGGCGCAACACCTCCCAATCCATATGCAGGCCGTAAGGGTCGAGCAGGCACAGGGCGCGGTTGAAGTTGCGAAATTGGATCTTCGGCAAGAGCTCCTGCACTAAAAAGGTGTTGGAGTCCTCAGTATGGATTTCAACGTTGCTGCGCCCCTCGCACAATTTTTGCAGGTAAGCTGTTTTGTGAGGGTTCATGTCGATAAAGTAGAACCCGTCAAAGGGCGGCGTTATGCGTAATGCGCGCACCGGGCTGCCGTCGATCGGTTCGCCTGTCTTCTTCGAGAGGTGAGCACCGGCCCCGCTAAATCCGTCGATGTAATATTTTTTCAGGCGCGGAGTGCCTTTGAAGGCCGCCGTGTAGGCCGCCCCGTATTTCTCTACGATTTCAAGCTTGAGTTCAGACCAGTAGCCGATTTCGTCAAACTGGAAGGGGAGGGATTCTGTCACGCGACAACCTGCGCCTCCTGCTGCTTCGGTGCATCGCGCGGGTACCTTGGAAACTGGTTCCACTCCTTGCCTTCAAGCAGCCGGCCTCCACCCTTCGGCGAGCGGCCTCCCCACTGCTTAAAGAGGAAGGCCAGACCCGCGCGGACACACTGGTTGCGAATGTTGATCACCCAGGTCTTGTCCATCGGTCGCGCGCGGGGGCCGCTCTCGCCGCCGACGATCACCCAATCAATGCCTGTGAGGTCGAGCCTGTCTACAGGTGCTACAAGGGGCTCGATTGACAGGAAGCGAACGCCAGCGTTCGCCGCCTGCAGATGCGCAATGCGCGTCGTCGCCTTCTGATCCTCGATGGACACGCCAAGCCAGATGTGCCGGGTGCAGGCCCCTTTCGGTAGCGGTCGTTGACAAATTTCTGCAGGATTGAACTCCGCTTAGTCAGCACTTGGTATGTGTGCCAATTTGCCCGCTCCATCGTGTCAAACACGGCCGCGATGTAGGCTGGTGGGATTTCTTTGTGGAACAGGTCGCTCATTGAGTTGACGAACACCATCCGAGGTCGCTTCCAGCCGAGCGGCTGCAACAACCGCTCCGGCCGCAGCGTGAGGTCAAAGCCCGTCTCGAAGGGATGACCTAACACTCCGCGGAATCGTTCTGAAAAGCGCGCCGCGTAACAGTTATCGCAACCGGCGCTGATCTTGGTGCAGCCCGTTACCGGGTTCCACGTTGCGTCCGTCCACTCGATGGCGCTGCGATCTGCCATCACGTCCTCCCACACCGGATGAAGGACTTAAGCCATCTCGCTCATGGGTCAACAAGTTTTCTTTGCGTGGCTGCGAGAGACTTAATGCGACGTGGCTCGCGATGTCCGCTGTGGCTACGAAACCAGAATTGACGGCGCTCGCATTGCGGCAAGCACGGAGCGTCGCGGTCGCGTCCCAAGGAGTGGTGTAGTTGCTGTGGGTAAGTGGCCTGCCGCTGCGACCGCCGGGAGTCTGGCGGCGGCAGGCCACTTATCCACAGCGGGGGTCATCGCCGATCTTCGGTTAGGGTCGGGTCGTCACACCCACGACCTGAACCGAGGACCGAACGATGACCGACGACATCATGAGCCTGCGGGCGCAGCTCGAGAACAGCCCGGACGCCGATTTCCTGCGGGAGATGATCGGCTTTGCCGCCCATCGCCTGATGGAATTGGAGGCCGAGGGGCTGACCGGCGCCCCGTTGGGCGAGAGGAGCCCGGACCGGCGGGTTCAGCGAAACGGCTACCGCGACCGCGCCTGGGAGACGCGCGCCGGAACCGTCGAGCTGCGCATCCCCAAGCTGCGCAAGGGCAGCTACTTCCCGAGCTTCCTGGAGCCGCGGCGGATGGCCGAGAAGGCGCTCACCGCCGTGATCCAGGAGGCCTACATCCAGGGCATCTCGACCCGCTCGGTCGACGACCTGGTCAAGGCGATGGGGATGACCGGCATCTCCAAGAGCCAGGTCTCCCGGCTGTGCGAAGAGATCGACGGCCGGGTCAAGGCCTTCCTGGAGCGGCCGCTGGAGGGCGACTGGCCGTACCTGTGGATCGACGCGACCTACGTGAAGGTTCGTCAGGCCGGCCGCATCGTCTCCGTCGCGGTGATCATCGCGGTCGGCGTCAATGCCGACGGGCGTCGCGAAGTGCTCGGCATGGATATCGGGCCTTCGGAGGCGGAGACATTCTGGACGGCGTTCCTACGCAAGCTCACCCGGCGCGGCCTGCGCGGCGTCAAGCTGGTGATTTCCGATGCCCACGAGGGGATCAAAGCGGCCGTCGCCAAGGTGCTCAATGCATCCTGGCAGCGCTGCCGCGTGCACTTCATGCGCAATGCGCTGGCGCACGCCGGCAAGAGCGGACGGCGCGTCGTTTCCGCTTTCATCGCCACCGCCTTCGCCCAGGATGATGCCGAGGCGGCGAGGGCGCAGTGGCGCAGGGTCGCCGACCAACTGCGCCCGAAGCTGCCGAAGCTGGCCGCCTTCCTCGACGAGGCCGAAGCCGACGTGCTCGCCTATATGACCTTCCCCAAGGACCACCGCGCCAAGATCCACTCGACCAACCCGCTCGAACGGGTCAACGGCGAGGTCCGGCGGCGCACCGACGTCCCACGGGCCGGGCTTCGCCCGCCCGAGGGCAGGCTCGGCATCTTCCCCAACGAGGACGCGATCACCCGCCTCGTCGGCGCCATCCTCCTCGAACAAAACGACGAATGGGCGGTCCAGCGCGCCCGCTACATGACCCTGGAAACGATGGCGCCGCTCAGCGATGATCCCATCGTCAGCCTGCCCGCTCTCGCCGGCTGACACGCCCGGCCCACGCCGGAGTGCGGCGAAGACCTACACCACTCCACGGGACACGATCAGCGTCGCTTCTGGCGAGGAGCGTCGGTACGACGTTGCCCCGCGCGACCTGCGCAGAGTTGCCCTGTCCGGCTAGGAGGCGACGTTGTGGAGACGGGCAGGGGGGCGTGAACATGGCGAGCGCCTTCACCTACAGCACCCGTTGCAGCGGCGTGCTCCTCGAGCAGGTTGCCGTCCTCGATTCAAGGCGGCCAGCGTCGGCCAGTTGGCGTGCCGGCCGAAGCGCTTCAGCTGCGCCGGATAGGCGCAGCCTGCGTCCCAGGTTCGGCGACGACCGCGGCGGCGGTGGCGAGGGAGGCCCCCAGCCAGTGCACGCAGCCGATCGACGCCGGCCCAGCCGGCGTCGGCGGATAGGCGCATGCGGAGACGAGGATGCGACGTCCTTGGGAGCGCCGACAGTGCCGACAGCGCTTGGCCGTCGCACCAGGCGCAATTAGGCGGACGCCGGCGCGATAGGCCGCCGGGTGTTGTCCGCCTTGCGGGCCGCGCCAGCGCCGCAGTGCGCTGCGTCGTCTGCGGCGTGCCGTGGGCTTCGGGCAGAGGTCGCAGGCGGCGACTTCGAACCAGCCGCGACGGCACCGGCAGGGGAGGGGGCGGCGAAGCCTCGGCCATCGGAGGAACTTCGCCGGGGCGCGCCTGCGGGCGGCGGGACAGGCGTGTTCGGGGGGCGGTGCGGTCTGAGTAGCAAACGGAGCAACGGAGCAGAAACGCCGACTCAGTTCAGACCGGAAAACACCTGTTTTCCGCCAGCCCCTGGCGCCCTCTCGTCGATCGGCGCCTCGGCGGCGCTTTTCTGTACGGTAAACCAAGTCGGAATGATAGGCTGCGCGGAAACCGCCCCTTCGAGGTTTTCCGTACATGTTGGTCGGCTACATGCGCGTCTCATCGGACAATGACCGTCAAACCACAGCCTTGCAGCACGATGCCCTGATCTCCGCCGGGGTCGATGCCCGCCATCTATTCGAGGACAAGGCGTCGGGTGCGCGCGACGATCGCCCCGGCCTTGAGAGATGCCTCGACTTCTTGAAGGCCGGCGACACGCTGGTCGTGTGGAAGCTCGACCGTCTCGGACGCTCGCTGCCCCACCTGCTGGATATTGTCGCTGGCCTGCGCCACGGCGGGGTCGCGTTCCGGTCGCTGACGGAGGGGATGGACACGAACACGCCGCATGGGGAGCTTCTGTTCCATATCTTTGGAGCTCTGGCCCAATACGAGCGAGCTTTGACTCGTGAACGGGTGCGAGCGGGACTTGCAGCCGCTCGACGACGTGGACGACGTGGTGGTCGCCCGACCGCCATAGAAGCCGAGAAGCTGGAAGCGGTCATTGCCGCTCTCGAAGGTGGTGCGAGCAAGGCGTCGGTCTGCCGAACATTCGGCATCGCCCGAAGCACGCTGGTCGACACGCTGGGCCGTGCGGGCTGGACCGGCGCCGGCTCGGCATCGTGATGCCCGGATGTGGTCGAATAGCAAACTCGCTCTGGCGCGGCGCTCCGCCGGCGATCGTGGATGGGGCGTTATGAAAACTCGCGCCCCAGGCGTCCGCGACTCCCTTCCGACGCCCCCGCAATGCTGCTAAGATATTGTCGGGGAATGTTCCATGGCGGCGGGCACGCGCGACCGAGGGCGGCTTTTCTGGCGGGGGTTCACCGTTGCGGCGCTGATCGTCGTTGGCGCCGGCAGCGCGTCAGCGGCACCGGCACCGGCAGATGCCGAAGCGCAATGGCAGCAGTTGAACGCGCAGGCGCTCGAAGCCTACCGGGCGGGTGACTACGCGGAGGGGATGGCTGCCGCCCAGCAGGCACTGCGGCTGGCGCGGCAGGCGCTCGGCCCCCGCCATCCACAGACGCTCACCATCCTCAACAACCTGGCCGCTCTCTACGACGCCCAGGGCCGCCATGGCGAGGCGGAGCCGCTCTACGAGGAGGCGCTGCAGGGACGCCGCGGAGGTGCTCGGCCCCCGCGGTCCGGAGACGCTTCAGAGCCTCAACAACCTGGCTGCTCTCTACGACGCCCAGGGCCGCTATGGCGAGGCGGAGCCGCTCTACAAGGAGGCGCTGCAGGGACGCCGCGACGTGCTCGGCCCCGCCATCCAGCCACGCTCGGAAGCCTCAACAACCTGGGCTTCCTCTACCAGGCCCAGGGCCGCTATGGCGAGGCGGAGCTGCTCTACGAGGAGGCGCTGCAGGGACATCGCGAGGTGCTCGGCCCCCGCCATCCGGACACGCTCCTAAGCCTCAACAACCTGGCCGGTCTCTACCAGGCCCAGGGCCGCCATGGCGAGGCGGAGCCGCTCTACAAGGAGGCGCTGCAGGGACGCCGCGAGGTGCTCGGCCCCCGCCATCCGGACACGCTCGGAAGCCTCAACAACCTGGCCTTTCTCTACCAGGCCCAGGGCCGCCATGGCGAGGCGGAGCCGCTCTACAAGGAGGGGCTGCTGGGAACTCGCGAGGTGCTCCGCCCAGGCAATCAGGAGAATCTCGGAAGCCTCATCAACCTGGCCCATATCTACCAAGCCCAGAGCCGCTACGGCGAGGCGGAGCCGCTCTACAAGGAGTGTTAATCGGCGTGGAATAAGGACCCCGTATTCGGGGTGATCGGCGTCCAATCGGGACCCCCGGGGCGGAGGGTTCACAGTGGCTTCCATGAGGGACATGGGAGCCGGGGTCGGGATGCTGGTTGTGGAGACGATCGCGAACATCCGCCGCGCCTACTTCGTGCAAGAGAAGCCGATCAAGGTGATTTGCCGCGAGCTACGGGTGTCGCGGAAGGTCGTGCGCAAGGTGATCCGGTCGGAGGCGACGTCGTTCCGCTACCAGCGGGAGACGCAGCCACTGCCGAAGATCGGCCCCTGCCGCGACCGTCTCGACGCGATGCTGCTGGCGAACGAACTGAAGGGGCGGAGGGAACGGCTGACGCTGATCCGGATGTTCGAGGAGCTGCGCCGGCTCGGCTACGACGGGGGCTACGACGCGGTTCGGCGCTATGCCGGGGCTTGGCGCCGGGAGCGTGGAGCGGCGACGGCGGAAGCGTACGTGCCGCTGAGCTTCGCGCCGGGCGAAGCATACCAGTTCGACTGGAGCCACGAGGTCGTGCTGATCGGCGGCACGACGGTGACGGTGAAGGTGGCGCACGTCCGGCTGTGCCACAGCCGGATGCTGTTCGTCCGCGCCTATCCGCGCGAGACGCAGGAGATGGTGTTCAACGCGCACGATCGGGCGTTCGCCTTCTTCAAGGGAACCTGCACGCGCGGCATCTACGACAACATGAAGACGGCGGTGGAGACGGTGTTCGTCGGCAAGGACCGGCAGTTCAACCGCCGCTTTCTGCAGATGTGCAGCCATTATCTGATCGAGCCGGTGGCGTGCACGCCGGCCGCCGGCTGGGAGAAGGGGCAAGTCGAGAACCAGGTCGGGCTGGTGCGCGAGCGTTTCTTCACGCCGCGGCTGCGGGTGAGCAGCTACGAGGAGCTGAATGCGCTGCTGCTCGACCGCTGCGTCGCCTACGCCAAGGCGCACAAGCATCCCGAGATCGCCGATCGGACGGTCTGGCAGGTATTCGAGGCGGAGCGGTCGCACCTGGTGCCGATCGCCGATGGCTCGACGGGGCGGTTCGACGGCTTCCACGCCGTCACCGCCGCGGTGTCGAAGACCTGCCTCGTGCGCTTCGACAACAACAAGTACTCGGTCGCGTCGCGCGCCGTCGGCCGGCCGGTCGAGGTCCAGGCCTATGCCGATCGCATCGTCATTCGCCAGGACGGGGCGATCGCAGGCGAGCATCCCCGCTGCTTCGGCCGCGGCCGATGCCTCTACGATCCCTGGCATTATGTTCCGGTGCTGGCGCGCAAGCCCGGGGCGCTGCGCAACGGCGCGCCGTTCAAGGACTGGGTGCTGCCGGCGAACCTGGAGCGGGTGCGGCGCAAACTGAAGGGTTCGAACGACGGCGATCGGCAGATGGTGGCCGTTCTCTCGGCTGTCCTCGTCGACGGTTTGGCGGCCGTCGAAGCCGCCTGCGGCGAAGCTCTGGAGCAGAGCGTTCACTCGGCCGACGTCATCATCAACATCCTCGCTCGCAAACGCGACCCCGGCCCGGCGGTGACCATCCTGGCACCCGATGCGCTGCAACTGCGCCACGCGCCTGTCGCCGATTGCGCCCGCTACGATCGCTTGCGGAAGGTCGGCTGATGGACCGGACCCAGATCTTCGAGCTGATGGGCGCGCTGAAGCTGTACGGCATGCGGGCCGCCTACGACGAGGTGATGGCGGCCGGCATCAAGCGCCAGCACGAGCCGCCGCGCATCGTCGGCGATCTGCTGAAGGCCGAGATCGCCGAGAAGCAGGCGCGCTCGATCAAGTACCAGATGACCATCGCCAAGCTGCCGCTGGCCAAGGACATCGACGACTTCACCTTCGCCGGCACGCCGATCAACGAGACGCTCGTCCGTGAGTTGGCCACCGGCGCATTCCTCGTCCAGCAGCGCAACGCCGTGCTGATCGGCGGCACCGGCACCGGCAAAAGCCATCTTGCGATTGCCATCGCCCGGGCCTGCATCCGCGGCGGCGCCCGCGGCCGGTTCTACACCGTCGTCGACTTGGTCAACCGGCTCGAAAGCGAAGCCCGTGCCGGCCGCCAGGGAGGCTTCGCCGACTACCTCGTCCGCCTCGACTTCGTCGTCCTCGACGAACTGGGATACCTGCCATTCGCCCAGGTCGGCGGGCAGCTGCTGTTCCACCTGATCAGTCGGCTGTACGAGCGCACCTCGATCATCGTCACCACCAACCTCGCCTTCGGCGAATGGCCGAGCGTGTTCGGCGACGCGAAGATGACGACCGCACTCCTCGATCGTCTCACCCATCACTCCCGAGATTATCGAGACCGGCAACGAGTCCTGGCGCTTCAAGAACCGAGCCTGAGCCAAACTCTCCTCCCCCTCCCCGGACCCCACCCCAGGCTTGCCCAGGTGGGCAAACAGGCACCTCCGCGCGCGCCGCTCCGTCGCTCATGAAGGCACTGCGCAGCGCGCGGGGCCCTCCTGTTCGCTACCTGGACAAGCTCGCATCGACGCCGGAATAAGGGGTCCCTTTGCACGCCGATTGACACGGCGCTGGCGCCGGTCGACATGCGCAAGGGGTTTGACGGGCTCGCGGCGTCGGTGCAGCAGGTCCTGGCGCGTGATCCGTTCTGCGGACATCTGTTCCTCTTCCGGTCCAAGAAAGCCGACCGTTTGAAACTGCTTTGGTGGGACGGCAGTGGGCTTTGCCTGTTCGCCAAGCGGCTGGAGACGGGGCGATTCGTCTGGCCGCGGGTGGAGGAAGGCGCGATCATCCTCACCCCGGCACAGCTGGCGATGTTGATCGAGGGCCTGGATTGGCGCCGCGCGGTGCTGGCGGAGGATCCGCCGCGGCCGACGGCGATGTAAGCGAGATCCCTGATTCCGCTTCGAAATTTCTCTGGAAATGGGGACTCGCGTCGGCTACCAGAGGGTATGCGCTTCGATCTCGCCCAGCTGCCCGATGACGCCGCGACGTTGCAGGCGCTGGTCCGCGACCTGGCCGCGCATCTCGATCGGCAGACCGCCGAGCTGGACGAGACGAAGCTGCAGCTCGCCGCGCACACCGTCGAGATCGAGAAGCTGCAGTCGTTCCTCGCGGTGCTGCGTCGGCAGCAGTTCGGCCGCTCGTCGGAGAAGAGCCACCCCGACCAGCTGGCGTTGCAGCTGGAGGCGATCGAGGAGCAACTGGCGGCGCTCGAAGCGATCCGCGATCCGGCACCCGAGCCAGCCTGTGATGCTGCGCCGAAGACCCGCCGCAAGCCGCTGCCGGAACATCTGCCGCGCGAGGTGCTGCGGCACGAACCCGCCGGATGCAGCTGTCCCGGCTGCGGCGGCGCGCTGCATGCGATCGGCGAGGACGTCAGCGAAGTCCTCGAGTACGAGCCGGCGCAGTTTCGGGTGATCCGCCACGTCCGGCCGCGCTTCGCCTGCCGGGCGTGCGAGAGCATCCACCAGGCGCCGATGCCGTCATTGCCGGTCGAGCGCGGTCGGCCGGGCCCGGGCCTCCTGGCCCAGGTCCTCGTCGCCAAATATTGCGATCATCAGCCCTTGTACCGGCAGTCGGCGATCTACGCGCGCAGCGGCGTCGAGCTCGACCGCAGCACCCTTGCCGATTGGGTCGGCCGGGCCACCTGGCTGCTGCAGCCGCTGGCCGACCGGCTTGCGGCGCATGTCTTCGCAGGCGTCAGGGTCCACGCCGACGACACCCCGGTGCCGGTGCTCGATCCCGGCCGCGGCGCACCAGGACCGGCCGGCTGTGGGTCTACGTCCGCGACGACCGCCCGTGGGCCGATGCCAGCCCGCCGGCGGCTGCGTTCTTCTACAGCCCCGACCGCAAAGGCGAGCGGCCGGTCGGCCATCTCGCCCGGTTCCGCGGCTTCCTGCAGGCGGACGCCTATGCCGGCTTCGACAGGCTCTACGGCGAGCGGATCGTCGAGGTCGCCTGTTGGGCGCATGCGAGGCGGAAGATCTTCGAGGTCCACGAGAGCACCAAGTCACCGATCGCCGCGACCGCGCTGGCGAGGATCGCCGAGCTTTACCGCATCGAGACGACGATCCGCGGCCGCCCGCCCGACCAGCGCCGCGCCGTCCGGCAGGAGCAGAGCAAGCCGCTGCTCGCAAGCCTGCACGGCTGGCTGACGGCCCAGTTCGGCCGGCTGCCGCCGAAGAGCGGGCTCGCCCAGGCGTTCCGCTACGCGCTCGGAAACTGGACGGCGCTAACCCGCTTCGTGGACGACGGCCGGCTGGAGATCGACAACAACCGCGCCGAAAACACGCTCCGGGGCGTCAGCCTGGGCCGAAAGAACTGGTTGTTCGCCGGCTCCGACGCCGGTGGTGCGCGCGCCGCCGCCGTCTACAGCCTGATCGAAACCTGCAAACTGGGCGGCATCGATCCGTTCGCCTGGCCGCGGGACGTGCTCGCGCGGATTGCCCTGCACCCGATCAACCGCATCGACGAACTGCTGCCGTGGAACTGGGCAGCCAACGGGTTGCGGCGCCGGCGGGCAAATCGGCGCGGCGCGGCTTGTTGGCGCCCGGAACCGCCTCGGCAGGCGGCGATCGTCCGCCGGCGGCGAGCGGGGCGAGCCGGACCCGGCGGCGGACGACGACGGGGCAGGGAGGGGAGCCCCTCAACCAGACCGGCAACGTTACCAATCTGCTGGGTCTATCCCCGTGCAGGCGGGGAGCCTTCCTTCCTGAGCTGTGAATTGTTGAGCGCTGACGACGTTATCGAACAGGCGTACCGGCCCTGTCCCTGCGGCGGCGGCCGCTCTTGTCATTCATTCCCAAATACCCGATCATCCCTGGGTACGCGACAGTCAGGAAACCTGGGACGCTCCGATTGACTCCTAACTCCCGCTCGCCCCGGTTGGCACTGGATGAGCAAACCAATCCTTGGTATCCGAGGGCGGCATGACCGTCGAAGTCATGCGCGTGTGAACAGCCATGTGCCATCTTCAGGAGAGTGCATGGCATCGATCTCGCCCCTTTCGGCGGGGAGCCTCAGCGTCCTGGGGCGCTACGTCGACGATGATCGCGGCTTGGCTCAGTCGATCACTAGAAATTCGAGGAGGGTGAGATGGATCGACATATATCATTGTTGCAATTAAGAACACTTGGAGATTGCCTAAAGGATCATGCCTTGTCGCCTCGAACCCTGATAATCAATGACAACTGACATCGCGTGGCTTAACACACCTGACCCGATCGATCGAACCAGATTCGGGGCGAAGGCTAGTAACCTTCAACTCGCGTCCTCTCTCGGCGCTACCGTCGCACACGGTTTCTGCATTTCCGCTAGCGCTGTCCAGCTCCTCGCCACATCCACTGCGCCTACTGCACTTGTTGACACCCTCCAGGACGCCTACGGCGCGCTCATAAATATGACGGGTACGCCGCGGGTAATACTTAGATCTTCTTCTGTTTTGGAGGATACTCGCTCACATCAATTTGCTGGTATGTTTTCGTCGTATCACAGTCTTTACTCTTTCGACGAGATTCTACAAAGCATAGAGCTCTCTTTCCTGTCTTCACGACGCACATCCATAACGCCTTACTTCCGTCGCCACAGGCTTGATCAACGAGCTACTCACCTTTCTCTAATGGTGCAAGAAGAAAAGGCGTGCCTCCATTCCGCAACCATCTACGCCGATGACAATAAAATTTATTGCGAGATCACCAAGGGCGGCGTTTCAAACACTTCTTTGCCACCTAACAACCTTTTTTCCTTCTGTATTCGTCGTAGCGCCACTCAGTGGATTCTGGAGACTCCACAATCGCCTCATCAGGAACACCAGACTATCACGCTCGTATCCCTAAAATAGGCGACCTAGTAAATACTCTTCGCCAAGGCTTTAAGACAACCTTCATTGCCGAACTCGGAATTGGCGCCAATTCCATCTTTTTATTTCAGGTTCGTGAAATATATATACATGACTTCTCAAGAATGTTCGCGCTCCAAGGTTCATACGATCCGGGTATAATTGACCTCCCTCTTTTCCCTTCCGACGAATTCGGCCTTAAGGGCGCCGCAGCTATTTATTTCTCGACACATAATCTTTTCACAAAAAAACTCGCCATCATCCCCCCACGATTGAAACGCCCCGATATTATACATCGTGTCGGCACCTTCAGTCATAACAACACCCCCTTAACAATTCGTCATTCTTATAAGACCGACATCGGCCTCCCGCGACACTTTGTAGAGCATTATGAGGACGCAATTAACATTGTGCTAAGGGAAAGGCGCCCATACTGGACCACTTTGGTCCACGAATACATTGATGTCCGTCGGTCATTTGAGCTTTTAATTCAGGACGATAAATTTGTGCTGGAACACATTCCTGGGATGTGGGAGAGCGCCAACCGCCCTGCTCCTGATGTAATTTTAGTCACTCGGATGAACGCCCGTATTTGGCGGTATGTCGCTAAACGGACTGCCGTGTTCGCTCGCGACTCTCAAGATTGTTCCGTCGAAGATGCTCCCGTAAGTCGTGGAGTAGTAGCAGATTGGATGGGTGTGGTTGAGCGAATCTGCCGAATGATACGGTCCGATCTCCGGTCGCTGCGACCCCTTAACGTACATTTTGTTCAGGACGAGGAAGAGACGTGGCAATTTTTGAACATTCGAAAAGGGTTTACGCTGCCGGACGGCATTGTTATTCCCAATAGCATCCATACTGTCGAAAGTGTTGATGACATCAAGTCTTGGGACGGAAAAGGCGCACTGAAGCTTCGACTTACGGTCGAGAGAGGCGAAGAAGAAACCTTACTCCAGATAATGAAATTGTTACCACGTGAACACAATAAGGTCTTTGTAGATTTCGGCATCTTATCACATCCCGCCATCGTCATGCGGGAATATGGAATTATTCCCCTTCCTAGCTATCTGCTTAGAGGGGTGGAGTCCATAGAACATTATGAGTACTATGAAATAGACGTTACGTCAAAGGCGTCTGATCCGGCTGAAAAAATATTCAATGAAACGCCTATCATAGAGGATCTATATTTTCACGTTGTTGTTGATAAGGAGCCCATATTACCAAACCACTTATTAATGGTGGCCCGGCAAAAAGAGAACAGCATTGCCGATTGTGCCGCGGCGCTGCATTTAACTGGCTTAATAAAGCGGATAGAATCTAAATATCTTGGTCCAGGGGAGAGCTTTATATTTTTTGAACGAGGGAGAGCGCCGTTCTGTACCAGTGGGTTTGCGGATCAGCATGCGCATTGCCATTTAGTGCCACAACACGGCTTTCGAGAGTCGGTGATCGTGGATCTCGCGCACGCAACTAGGGCGGAAGGGCCGTATTTGTTTGGCGAAGCGTGTTACTACGCGCGAAAGTCTGACTGTGAATACATGTTATTTGGAAGCGAAAGCGATGGTTTTTTCTTAAAGATGCCGGCGGATGTGTCGCCGTCTCAGAAGAGATTTTTTCGTACGTTTTTTGGAAAGCGAAAGGTAGCCCATGCCGTCGGATGAGGTGGCGGTGGCAGTTGGAAATGCCGTTCGCGAGCGTGTAAAAAATATTTGGATCCGTGCTCGTATAAATGCGTTCGCGCATCGGAACGCACAAAAGCGCAATGGACATCAGGCTGCGCGGTATTTCAAGGGTGAGATTATTTCGTCGCTTGGAAGTATTTTATCGGTCTTGCTGTTGTTTTTAATTTCGCAGCAGGAAAAGCTGTTTGGGCAAACGTGCATCACGATTTTGCTGTGTTGTTTACGGTTGCGTCGATAGTGGCGACGTTGATTGCGGTATATTTAAGCGTCATGAATAATTATTATAAGTTTGATGTACACGCGGAGGAGCACAAGTTCCTCCTGGGTTCGTACCAACATATTGCACAGAAGGCGCGAGTCGTCGACTGGCCGGATATGGGCGATGATGACTTAGTTTACACACTGAGGAGCCTTGAGGAATCATTTCAGTTGTTAAAGGCACGAGGAACAGAACCGGACGATATTGATTTTAAGGAAGCGCATCGCATTAGAAGCGAAATAAGGGGAGAACCGGATGCGAGAATAGCGCAAAGTTTTCAGATAAAGGGACTTGATACCAAGGATGGTAACTGATCGCCTAGTTCCTCTTCCTGCCGCCCTACAGCCCCGACCTGAACCCGATCGAAATGGCCTTCGCCAAACTCAAAGGCCATCTCCGACGCATCGGCGCCAGAACCATCGACGCCCTGTGGCGCGCCGTCGGCAACATCCGCGACCTCTACAGCCCAGACGAATGCCGAAACTACCTTGTCGCCGCAGGATATGCGTCCGATTAAGGGCTCGATGCTCTTAGGCGCCAGGACGCCCCGGGCGTGTCGTCTCGGCCAGGAGATGACCCCTTCTCACGCGGGAGGAGGCCGGCCGGGGCCGGAGTCTTTGCGATACGGCCGCGGCATGCGGCGGTGACATCTTCGGCGGTGACAAGATCATCGGTGCTCCATCCGTCGCCGACCTCGAGAAGGCGCTGCAGCCGCTCGTCGAGGCGCTGCGCGCCGCGCCGGTCGGGCAGCGTGCCGACGCCGAGGGCAAACTGGTCGCGCTGAAGCAGGAGGCGGCCAAGGGCAGTGGCGCCAGCGATCGGATCGTCGCCAAGCTGGTCGAGGGCTTCGTCGGTCTGATCCTGTCTGCTGCCGGCGCCGTGGTCGGCGCGTTCACCTCACCGGTGCTGGGCGCGATCGCTGGACCGGCCACCGAGTACGTCCTCGGCAAGCTGAAGGGCGAGTAGGTCCGTGCGGCGAGCCCGGGCATGAGCCCGCCCGCCGTCGCCGGCGGCCGCAGAGGCGGCGTCGTTGTTTCCGGTGGAACGGTCAACACCGGCGGCGGTGACATCTTCGGCGGCAACCAGTTCATCATCCACAACACATCGCCGCCGAACATCCTGCCGTTCCGGGGGACGATCCCGTCGCGCCGCAACCTGCCTTTCGTCGGCCGGGAAGAAATCCTGCCGGCGATCGGCGCAAAGTTGAGCGATCTGTCGCAGGAGGCCGTGGTCGTCCTGCATGGTCAGCCGGGCGTCGGCAAGAGCGAACTGGCGCGCGAGTTCGCCCGTCGGCATGAGGCTTATGCGGTGGAGGTTTTTCGTCGACGCCGGCCGGCAGTCGATCGCGGTCGATCTGGCCAGACTGGGCCAGATCGTCCTCGGTCTGGACGTGCCACCGCACAAATCCCTCGAAGACCAGGGCTTTCGTACTCTGGCAGCGCTCGGCGCCGCGCCGACGCTGCTGATCTATGACAACGTGCAGGACGTGGACACCGTGCTCGCCTGGCTTCCGCCGGCCGGGATGCCATGCCACGTGCTGGTGACCACCACGCTTGATCGTTGGCACGCTGGGTGGGAGGCCATTGAGGTGCCGCCCCTGTCGGCGCAAGCCTGCATCGACCTAACCACGGCAATCGCGGGAGAGACCGTATCGGATCGTTTCGGGGCGGAGCTGGCGAGGCTCGCCGGCGGACTTCCGGTACAGATCGTGCCGGCCGCGGCGACGCTGGCTCATGAGGCACGGCGTGGCCGTCTCGATGCTGCGGTCCTCACCCTGACCGAGGAAGCGCAGCAGAGTTTCTGTGGCGTTTTCAACCAACTCGAGCCTCCGGTGCAGCTGCTGCTGCGTGCGGCGGCGCAGTTCACCCCGCAGCGCATCCCGCGCGACGAACTGCAGTTTTGTCTCACGACGGCGGTCGGGTGGAGCGAAGGCGAATTTCAGCGCCGTCTCGATACGTGTCTGGATCGCCATGTGATGCAGGACGGCGCCGAGCTGTGGATGCACCAGCTCTTCGCCGCGTTCCTGCAGGATGAGCCAAGCTCGGAGCACAGCGCCGCGTCAATCAAATCGGTCGCCGCTGCCCAGGCCGCGCGAATGGTGACGATTGCCCTGGAGGTGGCGAACCATCCGAATCGTGCTGACCTCTCGGCGAAGCTGCTGGCGTTTGGACCCGATTTCGCGCATTGGCGCAGCGCAGACGCCGAACTCTCGCCCGAAAATGGGGAGGCGATCGGCCGTGCTCTTTCTGAGATCGGCCGGTTCGCGGACGCGCAGCCGTGGTTCGAGCGCGCGGTGGCGGCGAAAGAGCAGGGCGACGTGCACGGCCGCGTCGACCACGAGAGCCTCGGTGGCAGCCTCCGGGCGGCTGCAGCCTGCTTGAGGCAGTTGGGGCGAGAGACAGAGGCAAACGCTTGCGAAAACGCAGGCGGCGTCGCCACTGACTGATCAACGACCGACGCGGCGGTGGCGATGGTGGCCGTGGTGAAATCTCGGCCGAGCGCCTGACCACACTGGACCCCGGAAAGCCGGCGACTCGGGCCCACGGGGGCTGGAACCTTCCTCCACTCATGATACGCGCCATCGGGGCGCACTGCAGAAATCAAGAATTCTGCACAAAATCTAAGCCGCTGAATTCAGGGCCCTTTTCCTGTGCAGAATATATGTGCATAATGCGGGCATGATTTACGGCTACGCGAGAGTATCGACGGACGGCCAGAGCGTCGCGGCGCAGGTTGCCGCGTTGACAGCCGCCGGAGCGGCGAAGGTGTTCCAGGAGGTGGCGAGCGGTGCCAAGACCGACCGAGCGCAGCTTCGCCGGTTGCTCGAGACGCTTGCCCCTGGCGACGTGCTCGCCGTGACACGACTCGACCGGCTGGCCCGCTCGACCCGCGACCTTCTCAACACCCTCGCCGCGATCACCAACAAGGGAGCCGGATTCCGATCCCTTGGCGACACATGGGCCGATACGATGACGGCGCACGGGCGGTTGATGCTTACCGTGCTGGGCGGCCTCGCAGAGTTCGAGCGCGAGCTGATCCGGGCGCGCACCGGCGAGGGCCGGGAGCGCGCCAAGGCGCGAGGGGTGAAGCTGGGCCGCAAACCGAAGCTTACCGATCATCAGAGGCGCGAGGCGGTTGCCAGGCGTGAGCGCGGCGAGGAGACGTTGGCCGAGATCGGGCGCAGCTACAACGTCAGCGGCTGGACGATTTCAAGGTTGACGTCATGAGCGGCGCTATCTTCCAGTATCCTCCAGAGCTGTTTGCCCTTCTTGTCGATGCGATTCCGGCTCTATGTAAGTCTAAAATGGATCTCATCCTATTTTTCCGTGGTGCCGGTGTTCCGCCGGAGTTTACTTCTGACATTGAAAAGCAGCTTAAGACAGACAGGCAGAGCGTCCGAAAACACGAGTCGGCGCGGACTATTCTGACGCGGATGAACGAAGGGGGCGATGCACTGCTTGCCGCGCGGCGCGAGCTCCTAAAGCGAGTCACTGGATTTGAGGATTTCAGCCGTTGCTACGATAACGAGGTGATGAAGGCAAAGGGTTTGGTTGCCGAAGTCTGCCGCATCGTCAACGTCAAAGACAGCTTCACTCGGATCAGTCGGGAGCGTGACCTGGCAGTGGAGGCGCGTCGCACTGAGCAGCAGGAAAAGCTCAGGGTAATCCGTGAACGTCAGGAGAAGATTGCGGCGGCTAAAAAGGGGCTGTTCGCGTTGTTTGCCGAGACTAACCCACATCGACGCGGGAAGGCCCTGGAAGGTGTTTTAAACAGCATGTTTCGAGCTTATGACGCCCTCATCGCCGAGGATTTCCGTCGAAAAGGCGGACATGGCGGTGTCGAGGAGCAGATAGATGGCGTGGTCGAAATCGACACGCATCTGTTTTTGGTTGAAATGAAATGGTGGGAGGATCCGCTCGGGCCGACTGAGGTCTCTCCGCACATCAATAGGATACTTGTGCGAAGTAGCGTCGGAGGGATACTTATTTCTAGCTCTGATTTCACGCCTGCCGCCCTGAATATGTGCAGAGATTTTCTGCAACAGCGCGTAATAGTGCTCTGTACCCTGCGCGAGGTCGTGGACGTTTTAAACCGAGATTACGATCTAATGGCGATGCTGCGTGCAAAAATTCGCGCCGCCAAACTCGAGCGCAATCCATTCAAGGAAGTCGCGTGGTGATGCCTTGATTTTCTATAACGTCCGGGTTCTGAAAGAACGGTCGCTCAGTCCCCAGAAGGTCTGGCCCAGTGGGTATTAGGCGCTATCGCTGTACCTTCACAACACGGCAGTCAGGGCTTTCTTGTCCGGCGAAGCTGACACTTGCCGAAAATATGTCGTGCCCAAACTGCAAGCCGCGGGCTGGGACAATGAGCCTCATTCGCTTGCCGAGCAGCGGACCATTACCGAACGGACAGATCATTCCTGCCGGAAAGGGCTTCATTCGCAAGCCGCCCAAACGCGTCGATTAGCCGATGTCGGCTGGTCCCAAATAGACGATATCGATCTTGCCAGGATCATTGGCTACCGTGGCCCTCAGCAAACCCACGCGATCGGGATTAAGGGCGGCCTGCACCGTGCCGAGCGTTGCCCCGTCGGCCGATAGCACGCGGGGTTGGCCGCCCCAATGGCGAACCTGCACCGGTGTGCCCGCGGGCGGAGGATTGCCGAGCCAGTTGACCGCGGCCCAATATCTCCGATCCGCCCAGGTGCGGTTCTCGGCGGGCGTAAAACTCTGTGAAAACTCCAGCCAAATCGGTCTCGTCTCGGCTGTCGGCCAGTCGAGCAATCCGCCCCAAGCGGCGACGACGTCCGGAATTGAGCCCACTGGCGCAATCCCTGGACCGTGCTGGAAGGTCGCGCCGGTGTCGGTCACCACTTTGATCGCTGCGAGGCGTGAATTAAAGCCGGCCTGGATGAGGATGGAGGCTGCGCGGTTCAGCGTGCCAGTCTCGACGGCCGGGACCGCAACGCTCAGTTCATGATCCTCCAGCTTGAACACCTCGACCGTGTCGCCATTGGCGGCAGCGCGAACACGGATCGCCTCCATCGCCCATGGCAGCCGATAGACGAGACCGCCTTCGACGAATTGCAGCGTCTCAGCTGGCTGGCCCGTGCCCAGCGCCGCAAGCGGCTGGCCGAGCAGCCACGAGCGCAGGATGTCGCGCCAGTTCGCCGGCAACGGGTCGGGCGTGAATGGATAGAAGCCAAAGACCCGTTCGGCGAGGCCGGTTATCGCCGCGATCGCCGCCTCGGCATCGCTCTCAAGGATGGCGCCGTTTGCCTGAACAAGGAGTAGATTGGCGTCAGCGGCGATGGCGTCGAGCGCGTGGCCCGTCGTCAACCCGACCCCTGCGAGGAAATAGCCGCGGCGCCGGGCGGCGGTTGACTGGCTCCAGATCAGGCGGCTGCGGGACATCAGGCCAGCCCGGAGCACCTGCTGCACCTGCGGCGCGTCCTGCCGCTGCAGGCGGCGGTGCCACAGCGAGGATTGAAGGATGTCGTCGAGCGCCGCCTCGATTTCTTCGTCAGGAATGTCGTTTTCGCCGATGAGACTGAGGATTGCCGTGTCGAGCATCGCGACGTGACGTTCCCAGTCGGCGATGGCGCGTTCGCGATCCTCGGGCTTTTCGTTGGCGACCTCAGGGAAGGTCCAGGCGGCGGCGTTGTTGACGACATATTCGACAAGCTGGTTGAGGTCGCCGCGGATGCGCGCGCGCATCCGCGACAGAAGCGCCGCAACCAGCCGCACCAAGCCGCTTTCCATCTCGCGCGTTCCGAGATCTGTGATGAGCGCTTCCCAGTTCCGCCGTTTCTTGGCGACGTCGCCGAACATGGGGAAGAGGACGATCCCTTCGACGTCGACATACGCGCGCCCGGCGCGGCCGATGACGTTCTTGAATTCGCTGATCTCGATCCGCTCACCGGCCCGGTGAAGGGAATGCATGACGACGGCGGTGGCCGACAGATTGAGGCCCTGTGCCAAGGTCGGCGAGGAGATCGTGACCTTGAGGACATTTTCGCGCAGCAGGCGCTCGACCTCCTTGCGATAAGCCGTAGGCAACGCGCCGTGATGCAGGGCAACGCCGAGACGAAGGCATTTCAGGATGGCGCTGTCGGCGCCCAGCCATTCCTCGCCGAGCGCGATCGCGGTGTTCAGGACGTTCGGGTCGGCCTCAAGCAGGGAGCGCAGGGCGTCGCGCTCATGCAGATCGACAATGACGGCGGCGAACGGTTCCACGCTGCGCCGCTCGGGGCAGAAGACGAGGACGGTCTGGCCGTCCTCGACGAGGCGCCAGGCGGTCGCGAGGCAGAGTTCGCGCTGGTCATCGGGAAACAGGCGGGTGCGGCGGTGCTTGGGTGGAATCCAGTTGGGCGGCGCGGCGCCGGTGAGGAAACGCTGGACCCACGGCCGCTCGCCGCCAACCCGCAGATTGAGCCGCGCTGTCGGCGACGTCCACACCACCTCGCCAAAGCGCAGCCGGGTCGGTCGCCAGTCGTTCTTGATCAGCCCGCCCGGGTGATCGCGGCGCAGCCAGGCGGCGAAGTCGTCGAGCTGGTCGCCATCGGGCAGGATCGCCGAGAGACAGACAATGCGGCGGTCCTGCGCATCTGCGCGGCGGAGGAGCCGCTGGATCTGCACCTCGTAGCGGACCTCGCGCTCGTTGAGGCCGATCATATGCCCTTCGTCGAACACCAAGAGGCCAACATCGTCGAGAAGCGAGGGATCGTTGCGAAGCGCGAAGTCGAGCTTCTCGGGCGTCGCGACGACAATGTCGCGCTCCCGCATCGCGTCCTCGTCGAAGCCGCTGACGCCGATGCTGCCGTAGAGCGCCGAGATGGTCTTGCCGAGCGGGCCGAAGGTCCGTTGCAGCGTGGTTTCGGTCTGCGCCGACAAGGCGCGTAGAGGGGTCACGAAGACCACCCGCTTGCCGCCGGCGAGGCAGCGCAGGATGCAGAGTTCGGCGATGCGTGTCTTGCCGGCACCCGTCGGGAGCGACACCACTAGGTCGTCGGACTGATCGACCGCGCGCGCGGCCGCCTCTGTTTGCGATGGCCACAGGTCGATTTCCGCCTTGGCGCGACGTTGCAGCAATGCGATGAACAGTTCGCGCAGTCGCGGCCAGTCGGCGGCCAATCCGCCGGCAGGCTGAAGCGGGACCCTCTCATGGAAGGTGCTCGACCACAGATCCGACATGAGGTGGATCGCGACGCGATGCGCCCACCATTGTGGTAGCATGTTCATCTCGCTGCAGATCGCGAGGTTGACGCGGAGCCGCTCCAGCGCCTGGTCGACAAGCGGACGCTCGCCCCGTTCTAGGGCGAGCAGGAAAAGCGACATGGCGGCCATAAAGGCGTCGGTGAGCGCGATATCGAGCCCGTCGAAGAGGAAGTCGTTGCCGTCCTTCGGTGGGACAGCAACGGCTTCAGCCTGATCGAGCTGAGCCTGAATGCCAGCGGCGATCCGTGCGTCGCTGCCCTGGCCGGAGGCCCGATAGTCGAGAACGGTTGCGCGTAGAGCGGCGAAATTGCGGCGCATCAACTGCGCAAGCGTCCGCTCGACGGGGGAAAAATTCCCGTCGGTCTCGACGATCGCGAGCAGGGAGTAGGCCCGAGCAGAAAGATGGGCGAGATGGTAGGCCGCCGCGGCCATGACGAAATGGAAGTCGCGATCGGCCTCCTGGCGGTTGCCTTTGGCCATCACCGCCTCAAGCGCCGTGGCCGCCTGCTCAAATGCCGTGCGCGCCTGCGCTGCGTCGCCGCCAAGCTCGCGAAGGCGCAGGCCGAGGCCCAGCAGTGCATAGGCGTATGAGTGGAGATCGTAGCTGAGCTGGGGCGCGAAGGCCGGCGCGTCGGGCGGGAGGGCGCCGTCGCGCCAGATGATCGCGCGGGCCTGGCCGCGAGCGATCAGCCGGCCGCGGAACCCAGCGGTCGCCGCTTCGGCGATATCGGCCGCGATGGCGTCAGGGGTTGTTGGCATCGGCGATCACTCGATCATAGACCGCGCCGATGAAGTCGGCATGGCCTTGCACGCGGAGCCCGATGCCCCATTGGTTGATGGGGCCGGGATAGGCCTGAAGGGATGCGGTCAGCAGCGCATCGGGCGCGTTGCCGGAAAATGTGAAAAGCAGGTGCCGGACGTTCTTCGGCGGGATGCCGTGCTTGAGCAGCGCGTCATCAATCGCATCGGCCAGCGGCAGATTGTCGAGTTCGAGCAACCGCGCCGAGATGAAGGACAGGGCGTGCGCCGAGGGCAGCCCGCCGTCCTTGTCGAGGCCGGTACGCGCATCGGTGAGGACCTGGGGGGTGAGCGTGGCGCGGCTCTTCGCCTCCGTTTTCAGGAAACGAAGGCGCTGTGATTGGGCGTCTTGGAGGATGCCGATCACGTCGTCACCGCGCATCGCCATGTTGCGATGGTCCCTCCAGCGCAGCCGCTTAATAGGCGCGCGGTAACCGCCGCTATGAGCGTCGATCCACTCGGTCGCATAGATTTCGCCCAGGTCGCCGGAGCGGATCGCCTTGGTGGTCGGGAGCTTGCCCTCGATCAGCGCCGCCGCAGCGTGCTTGCCGAGCCGGGCGAGCGCGCGCGCCACATGTTCTTCCGACGCATAATGCGAGGGCACGATGGCGGCGGTTGCCTGGATGCCGGTGGCGAGGTTCGCCGCCTGTCCGGTCATCACCTGGCGATGATGGTTCCCCACCGGCTCGTTGACCGCCACGCACCATTCATTGAACTGCGCCACCCTGTTCCTCCCGGTCATAGACGAAAGAGGTCGCGGGACGCGGATGAACGCCAATCGCTAGCGCTACTCCTAAGTTCGTCATCAAGTCCGCACCCCCCAGCGAATCCAGCCTGTGGGAGAATACCATAGCTCCAACTGGGTTATTAAGCGCGTCTGACGCCGTCCAGGAGAGATCCCTAGAGGGACGGTCCTGTTCGCCTGAAAAAGCCAAAAAGCACAAAAGAACGCAGGTGAGCGGGGAGTGCCGTCAGGGGAATCGCATTTGAAGGAAAGGTCTGGCGGGCGGGGGTGATTTGGATTCTGTCATGGGTTTTTCGGGAGGGAGCCCATGGCGTCGCTGATCACGATTTTCCGGGAGATGCCGGACCCGCGGCGGGGGCAATGCGCAGCGTCACGAGCTGCTGGACATCCTGACGATCGCGCTGGTGGCGTCGGTTTGCGGAGCGGAGAGCTGTGTGGACTTTGCCGAGTTCGCCGAGGACAGGGAAGTCTTGCTGCGGGAGTTTCTGAGGCTGGAGAATGGCTTGCCGAGCCACGACACGTTCAGCCGGATCTTCCGGCTGCTCGACCCTGCGGCATTCGGGCGGGCGTTCGAGGCGTTTCTGGGCGACCTGGGTGCGGACGGGGCGGCGGGGGTGCTGGCGATCGGCGGCAAGACGCTGCGCCGCTCCTTCGACCGCGCCGCCGCCCGCTCGCCGCTGCACGTGGTGACCGCCTTCGGGGCGGACGCGCGGCTCAGCGTCGGCCAGCGGGCGGTGGCGCCGGGCGAGAACGAGATCACTGCCGCCCGCGCCTTGCTGGCCATGCTGACGCTCGACGGCGCGCTGGTGACCGGCGACGCGATCCACGCCCAGGCCGAGACGGCGCACCTGGTGCTCGACCGCGGCGGCGACTATCTGTTCGCGCTGAAGGCCAACCGCCCGGCGATGCTGCGCGAGGTCGCGGCCTTCTTCGCCGACCCTATCTCAATCTCACGGTCGGCTACGTCTCGCAGATGGAGCGCGGCGCCAAGCGTCCGACCGGCCCGGCCCTGGTGCTGCTCAACGTCATCCGCCGCAAAGGCATCGAAGCCATCCTGTAAAGCTAACGGCCATTTGCCGCCCGGCCGAGGCGCCGTATAGCCGCGCCATTTAAGCAAAGCACGAAAGCACGAAAGGAAGCTGGACGCGGCCTCGGGGGGCGCGCGCTTCTCCGTTGGCCTTTCTAAGGGGCGCCGCCCCTCGCGCGGGCAAGGATGAAGCGGCTGAAGCCGCAGGAACAGGACCCGTCGCTTCAGTTCGATCCGCTGAAGGTGTGAAAAGCCTGCAGAAGCCTGCATCGGCACGGCATCGGAGGGTATACCCCACCGAGACATGCGACGAGACGCTGTTTCGCGTCTCATTAGGGTTGATTTTTGAGATTCGTGACGGTATGGTGAGAGGGTTAAAGAGCCTAACGAGACACTTCGCTATCCATGACCGTCTATGGCTACGCCAGGGTTTCGAGCATCGATCAGGACCTGCGGATTCAGAACGCCGCGCTGCAGGCGGCCGGCTGCGAGGTAATCCGCGCCGAGAAAGCAAGTGGCGCGCGTCGAAAGGGACGCGAGGAATTGGAGGTGCTGCTCACCTTCCTGCGCGCGGGCGACACCCTGGTGGTCACCCGGGTCGACCGTCTGGCGCGCTCGCTGAAAGACCTGCAGGACATTGTCCACGAACTGAAGGCGAAGGGCGTGGCGCTGAAGGCGACCGAGCAGCCGGTCGACACCGGCTCGGCCGCCGGCAAGGCGTTCCTCGACATGCTGGGCGTGTTCGCCGAGTTCGAGACCAATCTGCGCCGCGAGCGGCAGATGGAGGGGATCAAGGCGGCGAAGGCGCGCGGTGTTTACAAGGGACGCAAGCCGTCGATCGACGCTGCCGAGGTTCGGCGTCTCCATGCCGAGGAGAAGCTCGGGCCGGCGGCGATCGCCCGGCGCCTCGGCATCGGCCGTGCCTCCGTCTACCGCGTGCTCGGTCGGCAGCCGGAACTTGCCGCTGCCGTCGCCACGGTTTCGGGGTAGCGGCGGTGCCGATCCGGCGCGAGCTGCGCAGCCTGTATCCCGCGCACTGGGCCGAACTCAGCCGGCGCGTGCGCTTCGAGCGCGCCGGCGGCGTGTGCCAGGGGTGCGGCCGGCCGCACGGGCTCGCCCCGGCGGCCTACCGGACGGACGATGGTTCGATCCGGTTCGGCGAACCTGGCGGGACGGGCGGGGTCGCATCGCCCGCTGGCCCGACCTCGAGCAGGCGGCGCGGATGCGGCGCGTCGTCCTCGCCGCGGCGCACCTGGATCATGATCCGACCAACAACCGCCTGCGCAATCTGCGCAGCCTCTGCCAACGCTGCCACATGCTGCACGATCGTCCGCATCACCTGGCGCAGCGCCGGATCACCTACCTGCTGCGCCGCGCCCGGGGCGACCTGTTCCTCGGGCCGTACCGGATCGGCGTTCCTGCGGCCCCGCCCGTGACCTTCGAGAAAATCGCCGGTGACTCGCACAGCAGAGTTTCTACAGTGTAGCCCCAGGTGTCTTGCGACGATCCCCCTGATCGGGAGGAGCCGGCATCAAGAGAGAGGATCGATCGAGACCATGAATGCGTCGAGTGGAGCCGAGAGCGGCGAGACGACACTTCTGCAGCTGACGTCCGAGATCGTCACCGCATACGTGAGCAACAACCCGGTACCGGCGACGCAACTGCCCGAGCTCATTCGCAGCGTCGTCGCGGCGCTGGCGAACCTGGACGGCGCGTTGGCGCCGCAGAACGCCGAGCCACTGAAGCCGGCCGTGTCGATCCGCAAGTCGGTCACGCCCGACCACATCGTTTGCCTGGAGGACGGCCGGAAGCTGAAGATGCTGAAACGCCACCTGCGGACCACCTTCAATATGTCGCCGCAGCAGTATCGCGAAAAGTGGGGATTGCCGGCCGACTACCCGATGGTGGCGCCGAACTACGCCGCCCGGCGATCCGAGTTCGCCAAGCAGATTGGCTTGGGCAGGACGGCGGCCGCAGCCACCGAGCAACCGAAGCGACAGCGGTCGAACTCCCGAGCTGCCGGATCGAGCTGACCGAGAGCGGGCGGCTCCGGGTCAACATCGACGACCAGCCACTCTTCGGGCTGCTCACGAGTGTTCATGAGGCGTCGCACGGTCACTTCGCGCATAGCCGGGTTCCTGTCTCCCAGGGCACGGACCCGTCGACGGCGAAACCCTCTGCGCCGACGGGCTCACCGCTGGCTCGACCGCGCGCGCCGGGCGCAGCGGCGGGTGATCTCGGCTCCACCGTCGGTTCGGATCGTACTCGTGATGGCACTGGTCGTTGCGGCCGTCTCGGCCATGAACCTCGTCTATCAGGTGGTTCGGAAGCCGACGGAGCTGTTCTTTCCCGTGAGTAGCGCGTTCTCCAAGATGCCGGCCGAGACGTGGCGGCAATATGGACCGCTGTTCCGCGAGTTTTCGACGGACGCCGTCACAGCCGAATTGCTGGCGGCGCTCGCGCAGGTCGAGAGCGACGGCAATCCGGTCGTTCGCACCTACTGGCGCTGGCGGCTGACCTGGAACCCCTTCGCAGTTTTCCAGCCCGCCTCCAGCGCCGTCGGCATGTATCAGTTGACCGATGCCGCGTTCGCCGACGCCCGGCACTATTGCATTCGCCAACACACCGTCGTCGAGGAGGGCTGCCGGTTCAGCAGCTTCTACTCCCGGATCGTTCCGAGCCATGCCATCGAGCTCACGGCGGTGCTTCTCGACCGCAATGTCACGGCGGTTCTCTCCGGCAAGCGCGATGCTCGGGCGAGCCCGCAACAGCAGCAGGATCTTGCCGCCGTCATCCATCTCTGTGGCGCGGGGCCTGCCCGCGCTTTCGCGCGCCGCGGCTTTCGTCTGTTGGCCGGCGAGCGGTGCGGCGACCAGGTGGTCGCGAAGTATCTTGCCGATGTCAACGCGATGAAACGGCAATTCCTGCGCCTCGCTGCCGTGCAGGGGTCACCTGCTCAGGAGGTGATTCGGAGGTAGCGCGGAAGGGTTCAGCTGCCGGTGGCGGTCGGAGAGCCGGGAGGCAGTGTTCGCATCCGGCCCGCTTCATGAAAATTGCGGACATGGGAGGTGGCGGGAAGCGACGGTCGGCGCCGGCGATTACAGCGGTCCGCCGCTTCCGCTTTCGGACGCCTTAGCTCCGACGCACGGTCAAGAATTGCGGGCGGTACAGTTGCGGGTGGCGGGAAAGTGACATTCCAGTCATCGGACCACCTGGGTCTAACAGTCGCTTTCGTTAGTCCGCCACCGCTGCACGAGGAAAAGGGATTGAAAAAGACGGCCAGACCCTGGTCGAGTGGCAATCTGAGCTGGTTCGTACGCATCCGGCGAGGGCCGCGACTGAGGCGGCTTGACGGACCGGAGGGCTTGTGGGCGGTCAGGCGGCGGCGCTGATTGGCTCTGGGGCCCGCCAGTTCCACGGCAGCAGTTCGTCGATGCGGCTGGCGGGGTGGCCGGGCAGTCGGGCGAGGATGTCGGCGAGCCAAGCGCGCGGGTCGATGCGGTTGAGCTTTGCGGTTTCGATCAGGGTGTACATCGCCGCCGCACGCCGGCCGCCCGCATCCGAGCCGGCGAAGGTCCAGTTGCGTCTGCCGACGGCAATCGCGGGGTCATTCTGCCCATGTCGGGCAGGAAGTCGAAGTTTGTTACCGCTGGCACGCACTCCATGGTCGCCGCCTTCGGCGCCAATACGCCGAGCGGCGGGTCGGCGGTGATGTCGTACACGTCGAGGTTTCGCCGGGCGTGGTCGTCGTGGTGGCGGCATGGATGCTGGATCCGGCCGCCTGCGCCGGGATGGGGTTCGGAGCGCCGCGCGTGGCTATACCAGGCCTGATCGAGCTGCATTACCTACTGATCGAGCGCGGTTTCAGACGAAGCTCCCCGGACGATCCGATCGTCGTCCAGGAGGAGCAAGATGAAACGCCTGCCGCCGGCACGACCACCCGCAGCGCCGCGCCAGCTCAGCATACCATTCGAGTCCGAAAGGCTTCGCACGATGAGCCTCGCGGAGCGCAGCACGGTCCTCGCGCGGATGGCCCGCCTGCTGCTGGAGGCCGCCGGCGCCGCGACGGAGGAGCGCAGCGATGACGAGCGCTGATCTCCTGCCAGCCGCGGTGCTGAAGCGCAAGGCGGTGGTCTATGTACGGCAGTCCACGCAGGCCCAGGTCCAGAACAACCTGGAGAGCCGGCGACGGCAGTACGAGCTCGTCGATGTCGCCCGCCAACGAGGTTTCTGCGACATCGAGGTGATCGACGACGATCTCGGCCGCTCCGCCAGCGGGACGGTGGCGCGGCCCGGCTTCGAGCGGCTGGTCGCGTGGCTGTGTGCCGGCGAGGTGGGCGCGGTGTTGTGTTTCGACGCCTCCCGGCTCGCCCGCAACGGCCGCGACTGGCATCACCTGCTCGAGCTCTGCGGCCTGGTCGAGGCCCGGGTGATCGATTTGGACGGCGTCTACGACCCCGGCCGGCCGAACGATCGGCTGCTGCTCGGCATGAAGGGCAGCATCAGCGAGTTCGAACTGGGCGTACTGCGCGCCCGCATGCTCGACGCCGCCCGCGCCAAGGCGCGCCGCGGCGAGCTGCGCATCAGCGTGCCGATCGGCTACCTCTGGCATCGCGAGATCGGTCTCGGCTTCGATCCCGACATGCGGATCCAGGAAGTGATCCGGCTGGTCTTCGCGCGGTTCCGGCAGCTGGGTAGCGCACGGCAGGTGCTGCTGTCGCTGATCGCCGAGCAGGTTCACTTCCCACGCCCCTCCGACGGCAAGAAGCTCGTTGCGTTCGAGTGGACGCTGATCCGTTACCGCAACGTCATCTCCGTGCTCAAGAACCCGTTTTACGCGGGCGCCTACGTCTACGGCAAAGGCGAGAAGCGCACCGAGATCGTCGACGGGCGCGCGCGGACGAGTTACGGCCACCGCAAACCGCTTGAGCAGTGGGCGGTTCTGCTCAAGGATCATCATCAGGGCTACATCGAGTGGGCGGAGTTCGAACGGAACCAGAAGCAGCTGGCGGTCAACGCGTACGGCACCCTGGGAGGGCCGAAGTCCGGGCGCGGCGGACGGGCGTTGCTGGCTGGTCTTCTGTCGTGTGGTCGTTGCGGGCGGCGCCTGATGGTGAGCTACTCGGGTCGTCCACCGGGTCAGCCCGTCTATCGGTGTGATCGTTCCAACCAGATGCTCGGGCTGCCCCGGTGCTTCACCTTCGGCGGCCTCCGTGTCGACGCGGCGGTCGCCCGGGAGCTTCTCCGCGCCGTCGAGCCGATGGCGATCGCGGCATCACTGGAGGCCGAGCGGCGGTACATGGAAGGTCGGGGTGAGCAACGGCGGATCGTCGAACTCGAGCTGCAACAGGCCCGGTACGAGGCCTCGCTCGCGGAGCGACGCTACGCTGCCTGCGATCCCGACAACCGCCTGATCGCAGCGCAGCTGGAGAAGAGCTGGGAGGCGGCTCTTCGTCGCGTCGAGGCGTGCCAGGCGCGATTGCAGACGGTAGCGACGCCCGATCCGGCGACCGTGCCGCCTGACTTCACCGGCTTGGCCGGCGATCTCGATGCCGCCTGGAACGCGCCGGGCGTAACGATGCGCGCGCGCCAGCGGCTGCTGCGCGCCCTCGTCACCGACATCATCGCCGATGTCGACGAGGCGGCGCGCGAGGTCGTCCTGACGATTCATTGGCGAGGCGGCCAGCACTCGCAACTCCGGGTTCGCAAGCCGAAGTCCGGCGAGCATGGTTGCCGCACCCCCGAGGAAGCCCTCGCAGTGATGCGGAGCATGGCGACCCGCTGGTCGGATGCGGACATTGCCGCGTCGTTGAACCGGATGGGCATGCCGACCGGCCAGGGGAAGACCTGGACCGCGCACCGTGTCAGCTCGCTGCGGCGGGTGCACGGCATCCGTGCCTACCGTTCCGCCGAGAAGAACGGCGAATGGCTGACGATGACCGAAGCCGCGACGAAGCTCGGCGTCACCCATCACCGAATCCGCCGCCTCATAGAGGATCGTGTCCTCGAAGCCGAGCAGGTGGTGCCCGGCGCTCCTTACCAGATCCGCGTCTGCGACCTTCAGGACGGGCGGGTCATCGCCGCGATCGGCCGAACAGGTCGCCCGTGTCGCGTCGATCTGGAAAACCAACTCACAATGTTTACAGACACTTGAAGGAGAGGGGTACAATGAACGCTTCGTTGCAATACCGCGCAGCGCTCGCTCGGCGGCATTGTTGCTAAGGCAGATGCGGCCGTCGTCGAGAAAGCGGGTGAACGCCTTCCAGCGCTTCAGCAGGTAGTCGATCGCCTTGGCCGTCTTCGACTTGGGTGACAGCCGCGCCTGCTGGGCGCGCAGCCAGGCTTCGAGGTCGTTCACCCGCGGCCGGGAACGCTCGGCGCGCGCGGCCTGGCGGTGTTCGGCCGAAAGGCCGTTGATCTCCCGCTCGATTGCGAACAGCGCATCGATCCGCCGGACCGCCTCGATCGCGATCGGCCCCTTCTGCAGGTCGGCCAGCTCGAAGAAGCCGCGGCGCGCATGCGACCAGCAGCCGGCCTCGCGGATCGGGCCGGGCTTGCGGCCGGGCTTGTACAGCCGGCCGAAGCCGGAGAAGGCGTCCGCCTGCATGATCCCGGTGAAGCCTTCGAGGAAGCGCTCGGCGTGCACGCCGCTGCGGTCGGGCGAATAGAAGAAGGCCGCGGCCGGCGGATCGGCACCGCCGAACGGCCGGTCGTCGCGGACCACCGTCCACAGCCGGCCTTCCTTCGTCTTGCCCTTCGCCAGCACCGGCACCGGCGTCTCGTCGGCGTGGATGCGGGTGGCGGCGCGGACGTGCGCCTCGATCGCGAGGGTCAGCGGCTGCAACGACGCGGCGACTGCCCCCACCCAGTCGGCGAGCGTGGAGACATCGAGGTCGATGCCCTCGCGGGCGAAGCAGCCGCTCTGCCGGTTCAGCGGCAGGTGCAGGCCGTACTTGCCGAACACCACCTCGGCCAGCAGGTTCGGCCCGGCGCGGCCACGGGTGATCGGGTGGAACGGTGCCGGCGCCTCGCGGATCGCCTCGCACACCCGGCAGCTGACCTTCTCGCGGACGTGCTGGATGACGAACCAGCGCGCCGGCAGCCGCTCCAGCGTCTCGGTGATCTCCTCGCCCAGCCTGCGCACCGCCCCGCCGCAGCAGGGACACGCCGGGGGCGCCGGGTAGACCAGGCGGGTGCGCGGCAGATGCGCCGGCAGCGGCCGGCGCGCCGGCTTGCGCGGGCTCGCCTGCGCGCACGGGGCCGGGTTCTGTTCCGCGGCCCGCAGCTCGGCTTCGGCATCGGCTTCGGCGGCGGTCTCCTGCAGCTCGCTCAGCGCCAGCTCCAGCTGCTCGAGCCGGGCGCTGCGCTCCGACGAGGTACCGAACCGCTGCCGGCGCAGCCGGGCGATCTCCAGCTTGAGCCGCTCGATCTCCAGGTCGAGCACCCGCTGCGTCGCCTTGGCCGAGGCCGCTTCCGCCTCGGCGGCGAGCCTCGCGGCACGCTCGGCCACGATCATCGCGTGCGCTTCGGCAAGGTCGGCGGGCAACGGCGCGGGGGTGCTCATCGGGGCCTGAGTGAATCACACCCGGCGGCGCTCGCAAGCCCCACGGAATCTGCCTCGGGCGTCAGCCGGCGGCGGTCGGCCGCCAGCTGCGTTGCGGCATCCGCCAATCAATTCCTTCAAGCAGATGCGCCAGCTGCGCCGGGCTGATCGTCAGCGCACCGTCGGCTGCGGACGGCCAGAGAAATCGGCCGCGGTCGAGACGTTTGGCGAACAGACATAGCCCCTGGCCGTCGTGCCAGAGAATCTTCACCAGGTCTCCCCGCCGGCCCCGGAAGACGTACAGATCGCCCGCGTGCGGATCGCGCTTCAGCGCCTGCTGCACCAGCAGCGCCAGCCCGTCGAAGCCGCGCCGCATATCGGTGTGGCCGGTCGCCAGCCACACCCGGGTGCCCGCCGGATGCGGGATCATCGCCGTTCCAGAACGTCGAGAACCCGGCTCAGCGCGTCGGCGTCGACCGCGCCCACCACCCGCACGCAGCGGCCCGAGCCGAGCTCGATCTCGATCACCCGGGCCGGCCCTGCCCGGACGTCGCGGCGGGCATCGCCGCCGGCACGCCGGCGGCCGCTGTCGTGCCGGCAGGCCTTGCGGCCGCCGGCTCCGTCGCCAACGCCGCATCCGCGGCGGCGTCCTCCGCCACCTCGACCGCGACGAACGACGGCAGCCCCGAGGCGCCTTCGATGCCGATCACCCCCAACGCTGCCAGCCGCCGCCACTTGAACACCTGCGCCGGCAACAGCCCGTGCCGGCGGGCCACCGCCGAGATCACCACCCCCGGCGCCGACGCCTCCGCCAGCACCGCCAGCTTCTCCTGCAGGCTGAACCGCCGCCGCCGCTCGACACGCCCCAGTACCTCGCCCTGACGATAAGACATCGATCTTGCGCTACCGCTAGCTCCGTATCCGAGCGCGCATGCCGCACAAAATCACGCCCGCCTACAAGGCGGCCTCCGCCGGATGCGTACGCTGGTTCTATGAAATCGGCGGGATATCGCCGGATACTGCGTCGCGGGTTCGGCGCCCCACCAACCCAATCTAAGCCTGGGCACCCCACCAGATGCTCATGCTCACGCTGTTCGCCGACCTTAAAGCAAGGGTTTCGGCACGCCCGCCTATACCAGACTCTCGTCGGGCAGCTCCTCCGAAGGACGCTTCCAGCGCCATCGAGGGAATTTCCTAGCGCCGACGGGGTCGCGACGCCGTATCCGCCATTCGCGCGACGCTCCCACAGCTTGCCGCCAGGACGGTTCCTGGCCCGCCGCTCGGTCGGCCGTCAAATTTCTGACTTGAGACGCCCTCGAACCCCCTTGACTCGCGAATGACGATTTTGTAGTTTGAGGCATGCTCGAACTCAGAGACATCGCCAGCGTACTTTCCGGGGTCTCGGTTCGCGAGGTGAAAGATGGCTCTGCGCGCTTTATGCGATTGTCCGATTTGTCAGACCTTAGGGCCGGCCGGCATCCCGTGCTTGCTGCTGGCGACGTCCCTGCCGTCGCTCGTGCGCTGACCATCGAGGAAGGCGACCTGATTGTCGGCGCGCGTGGATCTGCGACGGATGTTTGCCTCGCGACCGGCGCGGTAATCGGGGCATTCGTCTCGCTCGACCTTTATTTGGTGAGGCCCGACAGGGCAAAGGTGAGCCCGCAATACCTCGCCGCATTTTTGGAGCTTCCTGCCACGCAAGCCGTATTTGCCGGCGGCAAGCAGGGTAGCGCTCTTGCGCGCCTTCCCAAGGACGCCCTGGAAAAGACTCCGGTTCCGGTTCCGCCCATGCAATCGCAGCTTCTGATTGCCGGCCTGGCGCTCTCCTTCGAGGAAGAGCGAAAGCTGCTTCAAAGACTGTCCGACCTTAAATCGTTTTTCGGCCGCGAGACGGTCGCGCGTGCGATCCGCGCTGCTGAAGCGCAACCCGCCCACAGGAGTTCGGAATGACCCCTCTACGGCAAGATGACATTCTTTCGGCGGTCTGGCGCGCCTGCGATACTTTCCGCGGCGCCGTGGACGCCACGCAGTACAAGGACTACGTCCTGACTGCCCTCTTCCTGAAATACATCAGCGATGTCCGCCGCAAGCACGTCGAAGAGTTCCGACGCGAATTTCGTGGTGATGAGGTTCGCATCCAGCGCCGCCTAGATCGCGAACGCTTCAAAGTACCGACGGTTGAGCTGAAGAACGCCAAGACCAACACAGTTGAAGAAAGCTTCCTTGGTGATTTCTACAGCCTTTACGAACGGCGCACGCAAGACAACATCGGAGAGCTGATTAACATCGTCCTCGATGCAATCGAAAAAGCCAACGAAGGAAAGCTAGGTGGCTTGTTCCGCGCCATCGACTTCAACTCGGAAACCAACCTTGGACAGACGAAAGATCGCAACCGCAGACTCAAGACGTTGTTGGAGGATTTCGCAAAGCCGAGCCTCGATCTTGGCGACACCTCGGAGGATATCCTTGGTGATGCCTCATCTTCCTGATCGAGCGCTTTGCTTCCGATGCCGGGAAGAAAGCGGGGAGTTCTTCACACCGCGCAAGGTCTCCGAAGTCGTCGCCAAGCTTGCTCATCCGAAGTCGGGTGATCGCATTTGCGATCCAGCATGCGGTTCGGGCTCACTGCTGTTGCGCGCCGGCGAGGAAGTCGGAGACGGCAATTTTCAGCTGTTTGGCCAGGAATCCAACGGCCAGACGCGCTCGCTGGCGCGCCTCAACATGCTGCTCCACAAGCAGGATGGCGCCCGGATCGATTGGTGCGACACGCTGAATTCGCCGACCCTGATCGAGAGCGATCACCTGATGCGGTTCGACGTCGTCGTCGCCAATCCCCCCTTCAGCCTCGACAAGTGGTGGGACGAAGAGACCAAGACCGATCCCTACAAGCGCTTCACGCCCCATATGCCGCCCAGGAGCCGCGGCGACTACGCGTTCATCCTCCATATGCTCGCGATCACCCGGCCGATCACGGGCCGCATGGCTGTCGTGGCGCCGCATGGCGTGCTGTTCCGGTCAGGGGCGGAAGGGAAAATCCGCGAGAAGCTCATCCGCGACAACATGCTCGATGCGGTGGTCGGTCTTCCCGCGCAGCTCTTTCCGACGACCGGGATCCCCGTCTGCATCATGGTATTCGACAAAGCACGCGAGGGGGGTGGCTTACGGTCGCATGAGCGCGACATTCTCTTCATTGATGCGAGCCGCGACTTCGAGCCGGGCAAGAAGCAGAACCGGTTGCAGGAAGCTGATGTGGACAAGATCATCGACACCTACCGCATGCGGACGGAGCTTGAGCGGTACTCGCACAAGGCTACTTTCGAAGAGATCGAGGCGAACGGGTTCAACCTGAATATTCCCCGCTACGTCGATACCTTCGAGCCTGAGCCGGAGGTTGATCTGCAAGCCGTCCAGAACGAGATCCGTGATCTCGAAAGCCAGCTCGCCGAGACGCGCGAGAAGATGAATTTCTATCTGAAGGAGCTGGGCATCAATGTTTGAGGCTCCTTCCCGAGCGGCCGCCCGTCGCGGCCGAACATTGAAACTCTACCTCGCCGACGGCACTCCGTCCGGCGTGATCACGGCGGAGTTGGGCGTCTCTTCGGTGCGTGCGGCCGTCGCGTCGCGCACGGCGTTGCCCGAACTCATCCGCAGAGAAGAGGCGGCGCGAACGGGCATCTATCTCCTCGTCGGACCCGATCCGGACTTGCCTGGGCGCCAGTTGGTCTATGTCGGCGAGGGCGATCAGGTGAAGACTCGCCTCGCGGCGCATGACGCGGACGAGGCGAAAGAATTTTTCACTCGCGCGGTGCTGATCGTCTCAAAGGACGAGAACCTCACCAAGGCACATGGGCGCTATCTGGAAAGCCGGATCATCGCGGCCATTCGCGGTGCGGGCCGAGCCAAATTGGTCAACGGCACCGAGCCACCGTTCAAGGGGCTTCCGGAGCCGGAAATCGCCGACATGGAACGGGTGCTCGACGAGATCGAGATCCTGTTGCCGGTGCTTGGCTTTGACGTGTTGCAACCAACGGCAGGAGATCAACTCAAGCCGCCGGGCACAGCCCCGGTCGCCCCAACATTCATGGCGGATATCAAGAAGGCCAAGGCACGTGCCGTCGAGCGCGGTGGCGAATTCGTGATACTGGCGGGGTCAACTGCCCTCAGGCGCGAAAGTGATGCCATCCCGCAAAGCGTCAAGGATGCGCGCAAAGCCCTGATTGAGGCCGGAGTCCTCGTGCCTGATGCGGACGCCGAACTCTATCGGTTCGCGCAGGACGCGAGCTTCGGCAGCCCCTCGGGTGCGAGCGCCGCGGTGGCCGGTCGCGCTGACAACGGCCGCACGACCTGGCGTGTCGAAGGCAATGGGCAGTCATACGCCGCTTGGCGTAGCAGCCTCATCGGCGATGGGAGTCCATCATGAGCGGCCGCCCTCGCCTCGGTGACTTCTTCAGCAACAGGCAAGAGCCCGGCCGGCCCGGTCTCCCGGTCATGTCGGTGACGATGAATGACAGTCTCGTGCTCCGCGACGATCTCGATCGGCGGACTGAATCCGCCCTCCGGCCTGACCAGCACTTGCTGGTGAGAACAGGCGACATTGCCTACAACATGATGAGGATGTGGCAAGGTGCCCGTGGCTTGGCCACTGCTGATGGCGTTGTAAGCCCCGCCTATGTTGTCCTGGCTCCAAAGCCCGGAATCGATAGCCGTTTTGCCTATCATTGGTTTAAGTCGGCTCGGATGATTCACTTGTTCTGGGCTTATTCCCACGGCCTAACCGAGGATCGTCTTCGTCTCTACTTCGATGAATTCGCCGAAATTCCGATTGCGCCTCCGCCGCTGGAACAGCAACGGCGAGTTGCTGCGGTCCTTAGTGAGTGGGACCACGCGATTGATCGAGCCGAACGTTTGGTCGCTGCAAACAGGCTGGCTTACCGGGCAGAACTTGAGCGGTTGACGGCGCACGCAACCAGCAATCTACGTCGTCTGGACAAAATCTCACGCGTAAACCTTCGCTCATTGTCGGCAAAGACTGACCAAAATTTCGCGTTCGACTATTTCGACATCGCGGCCGGAGAGGATGGGAGCAACGACGACTTATCTGGTAAAATAACATTTAAATCTGCTCCGTCACGAGCCAGGAGAATGGTGGCTCACGAAGGTGTAGTTTATTCGACCGTCCGCCCACTACTCAGGCGACTGTTTGTCGCTCGTTGCCGTGAGGACGCTGTTTATTCGACGGGATATTCAATTATTGAGCCGCTTGAATGTTGCTTGGTAGGCTACCTAAAGCATGTTCTTGTGAGTCGGGTCGTCGAGCGCCAAGTTTATGCTCGCCTGACTGGATCTGGTTATCCTGCCATCAGCGAGAATGATCTAGCGGAAGTGAAAATTCCACTTCTCAGCATGGATAAGCAGTTGGCCGCTTGTGAAATATTGGGAGGAATTGAGAAACAGCAGTCACTGTATTTGCAATACGCAAATACCGTACGAGTTCAAAAAACTGCCTTGATGCAAAAATTGCTAGCCGGTGACTGGCATCTGGGAGGAAGCTTCGAATGAAAACTTTTGGATTCCGAAGCGATCCGAACACGCCGCGCTATGCCATTGTCGATGGAAAAACCACACCCTTGGCGCTCATCAACGCTGACACGGAAAGCCGCCTGCGTTTCCCTGCGGAGTGTAGCACCGAGGCCGCTCAGGTAACGTGGCTCTATCGTGAGTTCGAGCGGATCTTCCACACTCACCCCGATGTCACGAGGGTGGTCATTAAGAAAGGCGAGTTCACGCAAGGCGACAATAACGCCAAGCGCGTTGCGTCCTATCAGGAAGCGGCACTGCTTTTGTATTGCGGGCTTCACAACAAGCCGGTGGTCACGAAGATTTATGCGTCGCTGGCCACACGAAGCGCCCAAGTCAAAGACCACGCCATAGCGCGCGTCGGCCAGACGACCCGCTACTGGGATGGCAAGATGGCCGACGCGGTCATTGCCGCATGGTGGGGAGCGACCAATCCATGAGCGGCATCGCCACCACGCTCCCAATCGCCCCGGGAGCCTTGCTGCATAACAAATATGAACCGATGCAGATGATCGGCGGCGGCAATTTCGGCGAAGTGTGGTTGGCGAAAGACCATGCCGTAGATCACACATACGCCATCAAAATCCTGAAGCCCGGGGTCACGGTCGTCAATCAGTTACGCGAGGCCCAGATCGGACACGCGTTCACCCACAACAATCTTGTCCGGGTTCATCAGGCCGATGTGCTCACCGACGGACGAGTGATCATTGCGATGGATTTTCTGCCTGATGGGCCAATCACCACCCTCGAGAATCCGGCCAATTTTCTTCCCCTGCCGCTGGCGATAAAGACAACCGTCGATACCCTTCAAGGGTTGGAGCATCTGCACGCCAGCAGCTTCTTTCACAACGATATCAAGCCAGAGAATATTCTCAGAGGTCAGGACGGCCAAGCCAAGCTGGGTGATTACGGAATCGTGGGTATTTCCCAAAATGGTCAGCCCGTGCCCGCACCGGCACGCTACATCCTTCACGCGGCGCCCGAGACAACCGCGGGCAATGGAATTGAAGCACGCACCGATATCCTGCAAACCGGGCTAACCCTCTTTCGCCTGCTTGCTGGTCTCGGCATCCTTCGGGCGAAGTTCAATTTTCTCGGCCAGGCCAACTATGAAGCCGCGCTCGCGGCGGGGACGCTGTTGGCTGCCTCTGACTTTCCTCCCTATATTCCAAATGCGGTCGTCCGGGTGATTAAGAAGGCGATCGATCCAGACCCCGGCAAACGATTCCAGTCGGCTTTGGAAATGCGCCGCGCCCTGGAAAAGCTCGCCTTTCCTGGACATTGGACGGTCGATCCGGGTGGTGCCTTCATCGGCTTGGATAAGCGACACCAATTTCGGTTCGAGACGATAGCAGCGGTTGGGACAAATGCATCGCTGCAGGCATTCAAGAGAAACCTGCAATCGAACCGGGAGACGCGGGCTTCTGCGTTTACAAGATCGAACATGCCCGCAGCGGAAGCGAGGAAACTCAAGATCGCATTTATTCGAGCTGTAGTGGCTGGAAAAGTAGGATGAACACATCACCCCAGTTCACAACATCCGAGGCGGGTGGCGCACAGCTTCAGGCACTCAACACGTTGATCAATTGCGGGTGGCGCTATGTCACGCGCGCCGAGGCCGATCAGTGGCGTGATGGACGGCGGGCGCTGCGGTTCCTTGAAACCCAGGTGCGGGCCGATCTGGCGCGGATCAATCGCATCTATCTCGACGAACGCGCCTACCCTTTCTCTGAGGCCAATATTGACGCCGCCGTCCGACGGTTGGCTGACCGCATTCCAGAGGGTGTGATGCGTGCCAACGAGCGGATGACCGATGACCTCATGCTCGGCATCGCTCTTCCACAAACCATCGGGGCAACGTCGCGCGAATGGCCGTTCAAGTTCATTGACTGGTCGGACTGGCGGGCAAACACATTTCAGGTCACCAGCGAATACACGGTAACCGAAGCGGGCGGGCCGACGATCCGTGTTGATCTTGTGCTATTCGTCAACGGCATCCCGCTTGGCGTGATCGAGGTGAAGGCCTCTCACTTATCGTCGGACCAGGGTGTCAGTCAGCAAATCCGGAATCAGAAAACCGGCGAGGGCGTGCCCGCGCTGTTCTATTCGGGGCAACTCCTGCTCGCCGCCAACAGTCATGATCCTCGCTACGGCACCGTCGGCACGCCTCGGAAGCTGTGGAGCGCATGGAAGGAACGCGAGGATCCCGCCGACTTCGCCGTTGATGTCGTCAACAGGCCGCTGGATAGCGTCGAGAGCAAGCGGGTAGCCAACGATTTCGCGCCTTATATGAAGCGGCACAATGGACTGATGGAGGAGCATCGCTTCGTAACGCCGCTCGACGAAACCATCGTTGGCCTCTGCCGGCCAGAACGCTTTATGCGGTTGGTGCGCCGCTACATGTTGTTCGATGGCCCGCAGAAGAAGGTCGCCCGCTATCAGCAAATTGCGACCATTGAATCCCTTCTGAAGCGAACCGAAGAACGTGACGAGACCGGTAAGCGAAGGGGGGGCGTCGTCTGGCACACCCAAGGCTCCGGCAAAAGCCTGACGATGGTGATGCTGGCCAAGGCGATCGCGATGAAAGACCCGCTCGCGCGCATCTTGATCGTGACCGATAGAACTGACCTGGACGACCAAATCTCCAAGACTTTCCGCGCGACAGGCCAGGAGCCGAAACGGGCGGCGACCGGAGAGAATCTCCTTGCGCTGATCGAGGAGAAGACGCCGGTTGTCACGACGCTGATCCACAAATTCCGCGCCGGGCTAAACAAGCGGCGTGTCGTTGATCGGTCATCTGACATCTTCGTCCTGGTCGATGAAAGCCATCGCAGCCAATACGGAAACCTGGACAGTCTTCACGCACGGATGCGGGAGGTGCTCCCCAACGCGTGCTTTATTGCCTTCACGGGCACGCCGATCGCCAAGAAGGAAAAGAGCACCTTCGCCAAATTCGGCGATCTGGTGCAGCCATCCTATTCTATGCGCGATGCCGTCAGCGACAAAGCCGTCGTGCCTCTGCTCTATGAAGGCCGTGAGGTTGTGACGGATGTGGACGAAGGCCAGATCGACCGCTGGTTTGAGGTCCACACCCGCGGACTGTCCGACAAGCAGAGGACGGACCTGAAGCGCAAGATGAGCCGGGCGCGCGAAATCGAGGGCATTGAGTCACGGCTCCAATCCATCGCCTTCGATGTGGGTCAGCACTTCTCGAACAACTTCAAAGGAACGGGGCTAAAAGGCCAGCTTGCGGCTCCGTCCAAGCGGGCAGCGATCCAGCTCAAGAAACTCTTCGACAGCTTCGGCATGGTGACGGCGGAGGTAATTATCTCTGCCCCTGAGATGCGGGAGAGTGAAGACGAAGTCGACGAGTCTGACGACGATGTTGTCCGCGCATTCTGGCGCAAGATGCTGGCCCGCTACGGCGGGGAGGATGCGTACAACAAGACCATCGTGGAGCAGTTCAAGGGCCCAGGCGAGCCCGACATCATCATTGTCGTGGACAAGCTGCTTACTGGCTTCGATGCGCCCCGAAACACGGTTCTATACATTGCACGCCGTCTCAAGGAGCACGGGCTGCTGCAGGCCATCGCTCGCGTGAACCGGGTCTTCGATGAAGATGGGGCACCGGACAAGCCGTTTGGATTCGTTATTGACTACACAGGGGTGCTGAAGAACCTCGGCGCGGCCCTTGCGAGCTACGATGCCCTTCAAGGCTTCAGCGAAGAGGACATCGCGCGCAGCGTCGTGGCCATCCGCGATGAGGCGAACAAGGTGCCCGGCGCCCATGCGGCACTCCTGGACGTGTTCAAGTCAGTCTCAAACACTTTCGACGCGGAGGCCTATGCGCGCCTCCTCGCTGACGAAGAGGTGCGTGCGGAATTCTATCGCCGGCTGGCGGAGTTCACTCGCTCGTTTACAGTCGCTCTCGCGTCTCCGAGCTTTGTGGAAAGTACGAAGCCCGAGCTGCTCAAGCGTTGGAAGGACGATTTCGGCCGCTTCACGTCGTTGCGCGCTTCGGTAAGCCTTCGGTATGCGGAGAGGGTCGATTGGCGCGACTTTGAAAAGCGCATTCGGCAATTGCTCGATCGTCACGTCGTTGCCCGGGATGTTGTGCGTCTGGTGGAGCCGTTGAATATTTTTGATGACATCGCGATTGAAGCCCGACGGGAAGAGAAGACCGAAAGTGAAGCGTCCATCGCTGATACGATCGCGCACCAGCTAACCCGGTCAATCGAAGAAAAATGGGACGAAGACCCAATCTTCTTCGAAAAATTTTCAAAGCTCATACGCGACACCATAGCTGATTTCCACAAGGGACGGATCAGCGAGATGACCTACCTCTCGAAGGTCCGCGAATTGCGTGAGAAGGTGCAGCAACGTCGAGACGATACGGACCCGACGCCCGCACGCCTTCGCGACGATAGCCACGCCCAGGCTTTCTGGGGTCTCGCGCGGCGCAACCTGGAAAAGGCTGGTGTTGGTGACCCAGAGCTGGCTGCCGATATCGCACTCAAAGTAAGCAACATCGTCCAGAAGCGCTGCAAGGTGGGTTGGCAGAATGACCGTGACGTCGAGAATATTATCCGGAATGATATTGACGATTTTTTTTTCGAGGAACTACTTGGTCGCCGTGAACTTGTAATCGATCCGGCCGTTCTTGACGCGGTGGTAGATGATGTTCTCGCTTCGGCGCGTGTCAGACTGGCGCAATGATGCCGACAGCTTCAATCACTGATGACTGCGAGCAAATCGAAGTGGGATGGGGCGATCGGCGCACCATTGCTGCTCTCCGAAGAACCACTCGACGCGTTCTCCGAATCGAGGTTCGGCCATCGGGCGCTGTGGTGGTGTTTGCTCCGTCCGGCGAGACTCTTAATACGATACAGGACCGCGTCAAAAGGAAGGGCCGATGGATCTTCCGCGAGCTAGATCGGATTGCCGCCCGTCCATCAGTGACGCCAGATCGCCATTTTGTGTCCGGTGAGACTCATTTGCTGCTGGGTAAGCAGTACCGATTGTCAATCGAACTAGCTGATGACCCTAAGGTCCAAATTGAAGGGTCACGTCTTAAGGTATTGGTGCGGCGGCTTGATGATCAGGCCCATTGCCGCCGCCTTATCACGGCCTTCTATGCAAGCATGGCCCGGGGGATATTCAGAGAACGTCTTGACGCGATGGTCCACCCGTTTGTCCGACGAGGTCTCCTTCGGCCCACGCTAATTATTCGCCGAATGTCGAAGCGGTGGGGAAGTTATACGCCGCAGGGCCGCATAGTGCTAAACGTCGACTTGGTCCGAGCCAGTCCGATGCTGATCGACTATGTAATCTGTCATGAGCTTGCCCATGCGTTTTACCCAGATCACGGCAAGGAATGGTCAAATTTAATCGACACAGTTATGCCTGACTGGGAAACCAGAAAAATTGTTTGGAAACTCTTTTACGCTGATTAATTTCGAAACCTCTTGCAATACATATCAAAACAAGATATACTTGAAAAGCGTATTTACAACGCATTGTGCAACGACGTATTCTGGCGCTAGCTCTTGATTAACATTTGATCAATATTTTATCAGAACGACACTGGCCTCGTTGTGCCTGAGAGTAGAATACTAAACTCTCTGATTGCCGACTCGGAGAGGATTCTCAGGGCCACAAGGCGGCGAGTTTGTGATTCTCTGCCAGGTGGCCAGATGCGGTGGGAGGAATGGGACGGGCACTCGATATCCATTCTCCACCTACGCTTCTCAAGGTCAGCTTCAGAGCAGTCCGTCGATCGCCGGCCATGTCCGCAGTCGAGAGAATTGGAGGCCGCGCCCCGATCGACGTTGTTGACCCAGGCCGCCGACGCCCCGATCTCTCGGTCGATCCTAGGAGCGTTTTTCGGCAGCCTTGCCGGGACGCGTCTGCCGCGCGCGGGCGGGGACCTCGGATCCCTGCGCTGCCGTCAGATCGAGCGCTGGTTGACGCGGCGGGAGAGTTCGTCGGCGCTCTCCTTCCGCTCGCTGTAGCGGTCCACCAGATAGCCGGCGCAGTCGCGGGTGAGCAGGGTGAACTTCACGAGCTCCTCCATCACGTCGACGATCCGGTCGTAGCAGGCCGAGGGCTTCATCCGGTCGTCGTCGCCGAACTCCAGGAACGCCTTCGGCACCGACGACTGGTTGGGGATGGTGAGCAGCCGCATCCAGCGGCCGAGGATGCGCAGCTGGTTGACGGCGTTGAAGCTCTGCGAGCCGCCGTTGACCTGCATCACCGCCAGCGTCTTGCCCTGCGTCGGCCGGACCGCGCCCAGCGACAGCGGGATCCAGTCGATCTGCGCCTTCATGATGCCGGTCATCGCGCCGTGCCGCTCGGGCGAGCACCACACCATGCCCTCGGACCACTGCGCCAGGTCGCGCAGCTCCTGCACCTTGGGGTGTGACGGCTCGGCGGCGTCCGGGAGCGGCAGGCCGGTCGGATCGAAGCTGCGCGTCTCGGCGCCGAAGCGGCGCAGAATGCGCGCCGCCTCCTCGGTGACGAGCCGGCTGAACGAGCGCGTGCGCAGCGAGCCGTAGAGCAGCAGGATCCGCGGCGGATGGGTGCTGCGCGGGAGACGGAGCAGGCACTCCGGCTGGATTGCGTGGAAGCAATCCTCGGCGAGGTTGGGCGTCGCGTCCCCCGTCGTCGTGTCCGCCACCGGGTCAGCCGACACGCTGCCCATCCGGGTCGATGATCAGCGCGCCATCTTCCTTGTACAACGGCCCCGGCGGCAAGCGGTCGAGCAGGTCGAGCACGGTTTCGCTCGGCCGGCACAGGCGCACACCCTTCGGCGAGCAGACGATCGGCCGGTTGACGAGGACGGGATGCTCGAGCATCGCCGCGAGCAGCGTCTCGGCGTCAACAGCAGGATCGAGCAGGCCGAGCTCGGCCGCCGGCGACTTGGTGGTGCGCAGCGCCGAGCGCGGTGACAGGCCGGCGGCAGCGAACAGCCCGAGGAGCTGCGGCCGCGTCCAGCCGGTGCGTAGGTACTCGATGACGGTCGGCGCGTATCCCGCCGCCTCGATGATCGCGAGCACGTTGCGCGACGTGCCGCAGTCTGGGTTGTGGTGAATGACGATGGCCATCGAGCGGCGAGTCCTTTTCGGCAGCGTGGGGGGCGACTAGTTCCAGAACCGGTGCCGGAAGTATGCCGAGAGGTCGGTGAGGGCATCGACCGGCGGCAGGTCCTGCGCCACCAGGACGACGAGGACCAGCAGCACTGCCGCTGCCGCCAGCATCTCCCGCTTCAGGTTCAGGTGATGGGTGGCGCGGTTGATCACGTAGTTGCGGAGCGGCTTCCAGTTGAAGACGAAGTGCCAGATCAGCCCGGCGACGAACAGGATGGCAAAGACGTTGTGCAGGTTGACCCAGCCGTCCTTGTCGAGCCAGAGCAGCGCCCAGTGGGTGGCGCTGGCGATGCGGCCGCTGGGCGCGATGAACAGCACGATCCCGCTGATCAGAAGGATGGTCGCGCTCAGTCCGAGGACGAAGACGACCCAGCCGCGCTTGTGAAACGGCCTCGCCACCGGAAACGTTACAACCTGTGCAGGGCTCATCATGACAGCCTCCATGGGCTGGAAATGACCGGCCGCGGCGTGACGCTACGCCAGCAGCGCCTTGATCTGCTCCGGCGGCAGCACCTTGCCCGAGGACTTGACCTTGCCGTCGACCATCAGTGCCGGCGTCATCATCACGCCCGCGTCGATGATCTGGTCGCGGTCGGTGATCTTGCCGACGGTGTAGGTCAGGCCCAGCTCCTTCGCCGCCGCTTCGGCGTTCTCGGCGAGCTTCACGCACTTGGCGCAGCCCGATCCAAGGATTTTCAGATCGACCATGTCTTGCTTCTCCTCATCCGGCGTAGGTGCCGTAGGCCATGCCGGTGACCGTCGCCATGACGACCACCAGGGCGACGTAGACGACGGTCTTCTGCGTGCCGAGAAAGCCGCGGATCACCAGCATGTTGGGCAGCGACAGCGCCGGGCCGGCAAGCAAGAGCGCCAGCGCCGGGCCTTTGCCCATGCCGGCGCCGAGCAGCGCCTGGGTGATCGGGATCTCGGTCAGCGTCGCGAAGTACATGAACGCTCCGGCGATGGCGGCAAAGGCATTCGACGCCAGCGAGTTGCCGCCGACCGCCGCCGCCACCCAGGCCGACGGGATCAGGCCTTCCTGCCCGGGTCGGCCCAACAGGAAGCCGGCGACGAGGACGCCCACGAGCAGCAGCGGCAGGATCAGTTTGGCGAACCCCCAGGTCTGCTCGAACCAGTCCCGGCCGGCGCCGGGCTGCAGCGCCGCGACGACACACAGACCGACGACGCCGCCAGCGATGGCGAACTGTGGCTGATCAGGGAGCGCGACCGCCAGGGCAGCGACCAGCGCCGCAACCAGCGCCACCCGCCACCAGCAGAACCCGAGGCCGAGCACCAGCACGAGGGCCGCACCGGCGGCGCTCAGGCCGGCGAGTGGCCATTTCCATTCGAAAACGGCGTGCCACAAGGCACTGTCCGCGGGGTCCGCCTTCGGCCAGTTGGCGAAGACGAGAAAGACGATCATCAGCGCGAACAAGGCGACGACCGCGCCGGTCGAGAAAGCGAAGCCATCCTCCGGCAGCACCATGTCGCCGCCGCCAGCCGTGGCATTGCGCTCCCGCTCTTCGCGGCGGTAGAGAGCCGCCATAACGAGGCCAATGATCACCGAGAAGGAAACAGCGCCGATCGCCCGCGCTGCGCCCAGCTCGAAGCCCAGCACCTTCGCCGTCAGCACGATGGCGAGGATATTGATCGCCGGTCCCGAATAAAGAAAGGCGATGGCCGGGCCGAGACCGGCGCCGCGCTTGTAGAGGCCGCCGAACAGCGGCAGCACGGTGCACGAGCAGACGGCGAGGATGGTGCCGGAGACGGATGCGATGCCGTACGCCACCACCTTGTTGGCGCCGGCGCCGAGCAGGCGGATCACCGCTCCCTGGCTGATGAAGACGGCGATGGCGCCGGCAATCAGCAGCGCCGGCAGCAGGCAGGAGACCACATGTTCGCGCGCATACCACTGCAGCAGCGCGAACGCTTCGTGCAGTGAGTTCTCGAAGCGAGGTGCGTCGAACGGGATCCATAGGGCGGCAACGAACGCTGCAGTCAGCAGCAGCAGCGTCCTTCCCTCGGTTCGCCATTCAAACGGCATGGCCGATCTCCCCGCGATCGACAGCGGCGTCGGCGGGCGAAAAGCCGGGACGCTGCAGTGGCCGGTTGGGGAACCGGTCAAGCCGATGCCGAGCGGTCGCCAAGTCGGCCGTTGTGTTCATCAGGCCCTCGGCCAATCGTTCGAGGACGTCGCGTGCCCACTGCGGAAGCTCCGGATGCAGCCGGTAGAACACCCGGTTGGCGATGCGCGCATCGTCAACCAGGCCGAGTGCGCGCAGCGCCGCCAGATGCCGCGACATCTTCGGCTGCGAGACATCGAGCGCCGCCGTCAATTCGCACACGCACAGCCACTCCTCGCAGCGGAGCAAAACCAGTGCCCGCAACCGCGTACCGTCGGCCAGCGCCTGAACGAAACCATCCGGATCGATCATCATCACATATCATATACGCCACAGCGTATATTCGCCGGCGCGTATTTTTGCATGGCTGGGTTGGCGAGCGCGCATGACGATTATCCTTGAGCAAATCGGCGGTCGGTGATCACCGGGGACGTGCTTCGCCGGCTACCGATGTCGCCAGATCTTGACCGCCGAGATCAACAGAATGACGGCAAGCAGCGGAAGGAGGAATTGGCTCGCCACGATACCGAGCAGCTGGCCGCCGATGAACGTTCCGATGATCGAGCCCACCGCCATCACCAGGACGAACGAGCGATTGCGACCCAGCACCGCGAAGCTCTGATCGCGGCTGTAGCGGGTGAACGCAGCGATCATCGTCGGCAGGCTGACGGCAAGAGAGAGGCTGCCGGCCAGCTTGATGTCGGCTGCGAACAGCAGCACCAGCGTCGGAATGAGGAGCTCGCCGCCGGCGACGCCGAGAAGGGCTGCGACGACGCCGATGATGAACCCCACGCCTGCACCGACCACAGCCTGAAGCACGCCTTCGAAAGGCGGCCCGCCAGCCACCGCGGGGTCATGCAGGAACACCAGGACGGCCGCGATCGCCACCAGAAGGACGGCGATGACCCGGTAAAGCGTCTGCGTTCCCAGTCGGGTGGCCCAGCCTGCGCCCAACCAGGCGCCGAGCAGGCTGCCGGCGAGAAGGTTGGCAATCACATCCCAATGGTCGGCGATGCCCGCCCACGGAACGGTCGCGGCGCGAAACGGCAGCGCCGATGCGACAACGACGAGGCTCATCGCCTTGTTGAGGATGACGGCTTCGAGGGCGGCGAAGCGGAACAGGCCGATCAGGATCGGCAATCGAAACTCCGCGCCGCCGAGACCGATCAGGCCGCCGAACGTCCCGACTGCGGCTCCTGTCGCGAACGCCGCCGGAAGTCGGCGGGTTGCAGCAGGCTGGTGGCGGCGGTCCGTCATGCCGTTCCCGATAGCCAGTCGGCGCCGTCGGCTGACGGCAAGAAGCGCGCCACGCACGCGCGCGCCCATCGCTTCAGGCCGGCGAGCGCGGCATCGCGCCCGTCCAGGGGCGCGGGGGACGGCGGGTTCTGGGTCATGTCGGCGCCAGCGCCTCGATGATCCGGCACTCGGCGACCGTGCCTTGCCGGCCCTGGCCGATGATGTCCGCCAGCTCGCGCCGCAGCGCCGCGAGATCGGCGATCTTGCGCTCGACCTCGGCAAGGTGCTGGCGCGCGATCGCATCCACCGCCTCGCAGGAGCGCTTGCGCTGGTCGGCGAGGGCGAGCAGTTCGCGCACCTGGTCGAGCGGGAAACCGAGGTCGCGGGCGCGGCGGATGAAGCTCAGCCGCCCCAGGTGCTCCGCGGCGTAGGCCCGGTAGTTGCCCGCCGTGCGCGGCGGCGCCGGCAGCAGCCCGATGCGCTCGTAGTAGCGGATCGTCTCCACCTTGGTGCGCGTCGCTCTCGCCAGATCGCCGATCGTCAGCCGCTCCATGCCCTTGACCCTGCAGTCGCTACAGGGGGTGCATATGAGGCATCACGTCCGCTCCGTCGAGGTGACGCAGATGCCCGCCTGCTGCCATGACGATCGCTGCTCCAGCGGCCCGCAGCTCAACAGCCCGGCCTGGCGCCGCGCCCTGTGGATCGCGCTTGCCGTCAACGCCGCCATGTTCCTCGCCGAGATCATCATGGGCGTTGCCGCCGGCTCGGCGGCGCTCCTGGCGGACGCGATCGACTTCTTCGGCGACGCGGCCAACTACGCGGTCAGCCTCGGAGTCGCCGGGATGGCGCTCGTCTGGCGGGCCCGCGCCGCGCTCGTCAAAGGCGCGAGCCTGGCCCTCTTCGGGCTGGCGGTGCTCGCCGCGGCCGCGTGGCACGCCGACGCCGGCATACTACCCGAAGCCGGGGTCATCGGCGCCGTCGGCATCCTCGCGCTCGCGGTCAACGCGAGCGTCGCCCTGATGCTCTACCGCTTCCGCGGCGGCGACGCGAACATGCGCTCGGTGTGGATCTGCTCCCGGAACGACGCGATCGGCAACGTGGCCGTGCTGGCGGCGGCGGCCGGTGTCTTCGGCACGGGCACCGGCTGGCCCGACATCATCGTCGCGTCGATCATGGCCGGACTCGGCCTCTGGGGTGGAGCGCAGATCGTCCGCCAAACCACGGCCGAACTGTCGCTGCATGCACAACGAGCGTCCCGGCCGAGTAAAGCACAACTGTCCGCCAGAGCCGGGCCCCGAACAGTGCATCGCTGGCACCCGGCCGATCGACGCTGTCGGGTTCCGCTTTCGAGCAGCTTGATCGCCTGCGGCGATGTCCGCACTGCGGAAAATCGAGGGGCGGCCCCCAACCGTCGCTGTTGACCCCGACCGTCGGGCCGCCTCGCCGCCCTGTCATCCCACGACCGTCCAGAAGTGCACGAGTCATCTCCGGGTCTGCTTTGGTGTGCATCACGAACAGGTGGCGGAGGTCGCTGGCGGCATCGTCTCCGATCGGTGACGCTGCTCGCCGATGCTGGCCACATGCTCACGAGACGCGCCGCTCGCCGTCGGCCGTCGTACGCACTCCTGCGCTGGTGTCGTGCGGATGACTGTGTCCCATGACCGCCTCCGACGCTCCCGCGCCCAACTACCCGGCAGCGTTCCTGTGAATTCCCTCGTGGTAGACGACATCGACCACAGCCCCGCTCGGGAGGGCGTCCTCCAACCGGACCGTAAAGCGACCGGTCGCGCTTCTGAAATTCGATCGTGTCTGCCAAGTAATGCGTGGCATCTCGTCGGCGATGACCTGGCCGTCCGGCGACATGACGACGACGTGGACGTGCTTGCCGTAGCGGGGGAAGAACGGCGCGCGGGTGCCGAAAACCTTGCCTCTGATGACGGTTTCGTTGTCCTCAGTGTCGAGGTAGACATTGACATACTTGATGGGGGAGCGTGCGCCATCGTCGATCCTGACATCGACGGCGCCGGCCTCCGTCAGATCAACCCGGTCGGCTGCGCAGGACGCCAACGCGAGCGAGCCCGCACACGCAAGAACCGCGGACATTATTCTCATGCTTCACCTTTACACTCAGATGCTGGATTGGTTGTAGTCAAGCCGGTCTTCATAGGACGGCCGCTCTGTTGTGCTCCGGCTCCGGCTGTGAAGTGCCCTTGGCCTCCTCGTCCTGCTCGACTGCAAACCACTTGTAGATCGACGGGATCACTACGAGGGTGAGGACGGTCGCCGTGATCAGCCCACCCACCACCACGGTGGCCAGCGGCCGCTGAACCTCGCTGCCGGTACCGGTCGCGAACAGCAGCGGCACCAAGCCGATCATCGCGGCCGTGGCGGTCATCAACACGGGACGGAACCGCAGGCAGCCACCCTCGATCGACGCGTCATCGATCGAGCGGCCTTCCCGAACAAGTTGATCGAGGTACGTGACGAGCACCATGCCGTTGCCGACGGCGATCCCGAACAGCGCGATGAAGCCGACGGACGCCGGAACGGAGAGATTTTGGCCGGTGATCCACAGGCCGACGATGCCGCCCACGAGTGCCAGGGGGATGTTCAGCATGATAAGGCCGGCGCTTTTCAAGGAGCCGAAGTTCATGAAGAGCAAGAAGAAGATCAGGCCGAGGGTGAGCGGGATGACGACGGCGAAGCGTGCGTTCGCCTCTTCCTGCAGCTCGAACTGGCCGCCCCACTCGACGAAGTATCCCGGCGGAAGCTGCAGCTTCTCTGCAACGACCTGCTTGCCCTCGGTTACGAACGAGCCGATGTCGCGGCCGCGCACGTTCGCCTGAACGGTGGCGAACCTCTGGTTGTTCTCGCGCGTCACCTGGCGGGGGCCGATCACCTCCTCGATCACTGCGAGTTGCGAAAGTGGAACGATCTCGCCGCGCGGCGTGCGCACGATGATCTGGCTGATCGCATCCAGGGTCGCGCGCGACTTCTCGACGTAGCGCACGACGATGTCGAAGCGGCGCACTTCTTCGAACACCTGTCCCGCCTGGCGCCCGCCGACCGCAGTGCTGAGGACCGCCTGCACGTCATCGACATTCAGTCCGTAGCGGGCGATGGCGTTGCGGTCGATGACGATGCGAAGCTGCGGCGCGCCGGTCAGCTGGTCGCGCTGCACGTCGCTGGCGCCGCCGATGCCGCGTACGAGCGCTTCCAACTCGGCCGATTTCGCCTGCAGGACCTCCGAGTCGGGTCCGAACAGCTTGACGGCAAGCTGCGCGCGCGTCCCCGTAAGCAGCTCATCGACGGCAGCGGCGATCGGCTGGGTGAAGTTGAACTGCGCCCCGGGGAAATCCTCGAAGGCCTCGGCCATCTCCGCGTACAGCGCGTCTGGGCTGTCGGCCGACGTCCATTCCTCCTGGGGCTTGAGCGCGACGAACGCCTCGGCGCTGTTGATCGGATCGGCGTGGGCGCCGACCTCGCCGCGCCCCACCCGCGTAACCACACGAGTGACCTCGGGAAACGAGGTCATCAGCCGCTTCTCGAAACGGATGACGGTATCGCGCGCCTCTTCCAGCGAGATGGAGGGCGCCATGGTAACTCTGACCAACAAGTCTCCTTCGTTGAGGCGAGGGACGAACTCCGATCCTATACGCGGCAGGACCAGCCCGCCCACCACCAGCATCGCGACCGCCAGGGCAATGGCCGCGCGGCGGTGGCCAACGAAGTAGGTGACGAGCGGCCGATAGGCCCGCAGCAGGCGTCTGACGAGCCACGGTTCGTGGTGGGTCGTCATCTTCTCCGGCGCCCGGAGCCCAGGTCGCCGCATCAGCAGTTCGGCGAACACGGGTGTGGCGATGGCGGCGAAAACAAGCGACCCCAGCATGGCCAGAGCCAGCGTGTAGGCGAGTGGCCGGAAGGTCTTGCCTTCAACGCCCTGCAGCGTGAACAGGGGAATGAAGACGACGATGATGATGATCAGCGCAAAGGTGATCGGTCGCAGCACTTCCGCCGCAGCACGGGCGACGATCTCGCGCTTGCTTTCCGCCCGGTGACCCGACTTCAGCAGCCTGTCGATGTTCTCGACGATGACGATCGAGCCATCGACCAGCAGGCCAATGGCGATCGCCAGGCCACCCATCGACATCAGGTTGGCCGAAATCCCCAGCACGTTCATCGCGAGAAAGGTGAAGGCAATGCAGAACGGGATCGACAGGGCGACGACGAGAGAAGGCCTGATCGCACCGAGAAAGACGAGAAGGACGAGCGAGACCAGCACGATCCCCTCGATCAGGGCGTTGGTCACCGTCTCGATGCATTTCGCCACCAGGACCGATTGATCGTAGTAGGGAACGACGACGAGGCCTTCCGGCAGCTGCGCGTTGATCTCGACAAGGCGCTGCTTCACGTCTGCAATGACCGTGGACGTGTTGGTGTCGATCAGCTTCAGCACCAGCCCAGCGACCGCTTCGCCGCGGCCATCCACCACCGCCAGGCCCTGCCGGGGTGCGCCACCGACCTGGACCTCCGCAACGTCACGGACGTAGATCGGCGTGCCGTCCTCGACCTTGACGACGATGCTTTCGATGTCGGCGATGCTGCCGGCGAGGCCGACGGATCGAACCACCAGCAGTTCGGCGTTCCTGACAATCGACTGAGCGCCGGCATTCGCGTTGTTGGCGCTGATCGCGTCGGCCACCTCGTTGATGGTGATGCCGTAGCGCAGAAGCGCGTCGGGCTGAACCATGACCTGATACTGCTTCTCCTCGCCGCCCCGCGAGAGGACCTCCGTCACGCCGGGGACCGTCTGCAGGTTGTACTTGATGATCCAGTCCTGGGCCTCGCGGACCTCCCTCAGATCCCGCGTGCCGGTCTCGTCGGCGACGAAGAAGAACAGGATCTGCCCGAGGCCGGTGGTGATCGGGCCCATCTCGGGTTCACCGAACCCCTCCGGGATCTCCTCGCGGGCAAGCTGCAGCCGCTCGCCCACGAGTTGGCGGGCGAAGTAGATGTCGGTGCCGTCCTCGAAGTAGATGTTGACCACGGAGAGGCCGAAGTTGGAGGTGGAACGGATCTGCTTCAGGTTGGGCAGACCATTCATTGCCACTTCGACCGGGAAGGTGACGTAGCGTTCCACCTCTTCGGGAGCGAGCCCCTCGGTTTCGGTGAAAACCTGGACCAGCGCCGGCGTCACGTCGGGGAAGGCGTCGACCGGCAGGCTTCGGAAGCTGGCCAGTCCGGCGCCGATCAGTCCGATGACGAAAGCGACGACGAGCAGCCGGTTGGCGAGCGTCAGATAGATGAAGTGCTTCATCAGTGGGCGTGCCCGTCGCCGAAGGTTGCTTTCGCCATTTGCGCCTTGAGCGTGAATGCACCGGTCTGGGCGTAGCGTTCGCCCTTCTGCAGGCCGTCAACGATCTCGACGAAGTCCCCGTTGCTGCTGCCGGTCCTGACCGGGCGCGGCACGAAGCCTTCGTCGGTGGCGACGAACACCACCGTCTCGCCTTCGTGCGTCTGCAGCGCCGTCTTCGGCACGCGGACACGCGCCGTCTTGCTGTCGACCGCGATACGGGCAGTAACGAACGATCCGGGCCGCAGGCGCCTCGATGCGTTATCGAGCACGGCCAGCGCTCGCGCTGTCCGGGTCGCTTCGCCGACGTTGGGTGCTACGAACCGGATTTGTCCGATTGCAGGCTCACCCTCCGGCAATGCCACCGACACCTTCTGGCCGATGCCGACCCGCCCCAGGTCCTTCGGATAGATGCTGATGTTCAGCCAGACGGAGCTCAGGTCGGCGATCACGAAGGCGGCGGTCTCTTCGCCGATGCGCTCGCCGAGGGTGGCGTGGCGCTCGACGACGACTCCCTGGAATGGCGCCAGCAATGGAACGATCGTCAGTTCGGACTCGGGCTGGCGTGGCAGTCGGTTGATGTAGGCGTCATCAAAGCCGAGCGCGTGCAGCTTCTGCTCGTTCGACCGCCTGTCGATCTCGGCTTCGGCCAGCGCCTGTTTCGCTTCGAGATACTCCTGCTCGGACGTGACCTTGGCGCGCCATAGCCCGCTCTCGCGTTCGAAGTTGGCGCGCGCCAGGGTCAGCCGTTCGAGGGCGGACAGAAAGCCCGCCTTGGCTTCGGCCAATTCGCGACTCTGCATCAGCGCCAGCCGTTCGCCCGCCCGCACCGGATCGCCAAGCGATTTGTCGACCCTGATGACGACCCCTGGCACCCGCGGCGTGACGTGGGCGAGCCGGTCGCCGTTAAAGGCGATCTCAGCCGGAAGATCGATGAACACGTCCAGTGCCCCGGGCGCGGCGGTGCCGACGCCGATACCGAACTCCTTCAATTGTTCGGCAGTGAGCTTGACCCCTTCGGCGTGGCCTTCGTCTTCGTGACCATGACGGTCGGCCCCTTCCGCCGGCCCGTGGCTTGTCTTCCCGACGGCTTTCGCATCGTGCGGCTTGTCGTGCGCGTGGCCGGCGTGATCGTCGTCGTGGTCGGGCGGCTGACCGCTGTTGCTGACCGGAACCGGCGTGCGATGCGTGTCACCGGCCCTTGCCGGATCGGTGAATGAACCGAGAGCCATTGCGCTCCCGATCATCACGAGAGCGGTTATCGTAAGAAGAATGCGGGACATTTTCGTCTCAGCCTCCGGTATTCGCTGACTGCGCCGTCTCGACAGGGCGAGCGATGAGCCGTTCCAGGTCGGAGAGAGCCTTGGTCAGTTCGGATCGTGCTTCAACGCCCTGGACCTGCGCCTCGAACAACGTTCTCTGGGCGTCGAGCAAGTCGATCAGGCTGAACTTGCCTGCCTGGTAGCCGACCGTTGTCGCGCTGAAGACCGACTGCGCGGCCGGGATGATCCGCTCATCAAGGCTGCGCACCGAAATCTCTGCCCGCCGGACGCCGTCGTAAGCGGCCCGGAAGTCGGCTCGCTGGCGGGCCAGGAAAGCGGCTCGTCGCCGCTCCGTCTCGGTTCTGCGGGACGTTGCGGCGGCGATGACGCCCTGGTTGCGATCGAACACCGGCAGCGGGATAGACAGTCCGGCAACGAACGCGTAGTCGTCGTTTTCGGCAAAGCGGCGTGCCCCGAAGCTGGCCGTCACATCGGGGAAGGTTGTCGCGCGAGCCAGATCGAATTCCGCCTCACGCAGCGCAATCTCGTCCGACCAGCGAGCCGCTTCAGGAGCACCGGCCAGAAGCGTTTCCAGCGTCTCCGACGGCGGCAGTCCCGCTTCAGCCGGGCTGTCTTCTTCCGCCCAGCCAACCGGGAAGCTCGCATCGCCCCAGAGCGCCGACAGCGCGGCCCGCGCCGTCGACAGCTCCTGCTCGGCCCTGAGCGCCTCCGCGCGAGCCGCCGACTTCACCACCGCGATCCGGGTTCCTTCGACCGGTGAGACCTTGCCCGCCTGGACACGCGCGTCGACAGCGGCCGCCAGGCTGTCGGCCAGGCGCGCCAGCTCGTTGGTCAGGTCCACCTTCCGCTGAGCCGCGACGAGATCGGCGTACGCCTTGCGTGTGGATGTGATCAGGTCCAGCCGCGTCGTTTCGTAGTCCCAGCCGGACATCCGGCGTTCGTAGTCGGCCGCCGTGGCCCGCCGCCGGATCTTGCCGGAGACGTCGATCGGCTGCGCCAGGGACACCGTGTACTCGGCGGTTTCGAAATTCTCCTGATCGCCCGTACCGCCGAAGTTCTCCGCCTCGCCGATCAGCTCGGGATTGGGCCACAGCGATGCCTGCCGAGCATCGCCTTCCTTGGCGCGGACCGCTTCCGCGGCGGCGGCCAAATCAGGACTGCTTGCGAGAACCCGCTGGATCGCCGTTTCCAACGTGATGACGCCATCGGATCGAGCCGCAGCGTCCGCTCGACCACCCACGACTGGAAGGGTTCGATCATCTGGGGCCGGCTGGCCGATCGCCATGCCCGGCGGCAGTCCGAGCGTCCGAGGTGGTGGCAGCGAAGGGGTGCTACGGATCGGTGAAGCACAGGCCGTAATGACCGGTGCGATCGCGCCCAGCAGAACGAAAAGCAGTCGCGGCATGAAGTCCCATCCTGATACAGTGAGACCGAAGCGAGGACGCGTGCGCGGCCTGCGCTATCGTTTAGTCTGCAAAGTCAGGTGGGTTCAGATCAGGAGATGGGTGCTGCGCAGCAAACTTAAGCGCGGGTCTTCCTTATTGATATAGAAAAAAGAATAACCGCCTTCCGGAAGGTCGGCTTCGTCTACGCAATAGGCAAAGAGTGAAGTGAGCGCGTTGTCGTCGCTGGGTGGACCCGTCGGCAGCATCGTCTGAGGCGCTTCGCCTCGCTTGCTCGACAGTGTCGTGGCTGGGTCGGCTGGAAGAAGACGATCCGTACACCCTTCGCAACAGGGTGCAGCGAACTCGGCGACACCGTCTTCATGAATGGCCGCCGGATGCTGACACGAGCCGGAGGCGGCAACCTCGACGATGGTCCGACCGTCCAGCTCGGTGCAAAGGACAAGCGACAAGGCCTTCCCAGGCTGCAGAGCCACATGCGTGAGCACGAGCAGCAGCCCGATGAAAACGCGAAGGGACCTGGGAAGCCTCACCACCATGGCCTCCTACTACCTTCAAACGCTGCCAGAAATCAAGCCCCAGTGCTGACAGTTGACCTCAACTGCGCTAACGAGTTCATGATGCGCAGCTTCGGAAAGCTGTTCGCCGCCGTTCACGTCTAATTTGCGCTTTGTTGGTACAGCATGTGGCTTCGGGACTCGCCGGAAGACCGGCGCGGGCAGCCTTCGTCCCTCAGCGAGCTTCACTGAGAGCTTGTGCGTAGCGTCCGCTCACCCTCACAAAGCGTGCTTTGCGGCGTCCGGATTGACGGCACCGCCAAGTCCGTAATTGGCGATAAAGATCGGACGAAGAACGACGCTTTGCTGCTGCTCAAAGGATCGACGCTTTCGGGGTCTGGAGGCGCGGAGCGCCCTTTTCTGGACACCGCGGACCTGACCCTGCCTGACAGCCATCCCCTGGTGAGACCGGCAGGACGATCATCCCCCGGAGCCGACCTGCCTTCGGCAGCACCGCCGCGCGCAAGCGGGGTCGAGGCCGCGCAGCGCCGGCGATAGCCGGGCCGACGGCACGGGAGGCGCCTCGAGGCCGGGAGCACGGCGGTAGACTTGGCACAAGTCGGTGTTCGGGCACTGGCTTCGCCAGACGCCGGCGTGCGCCGCGGCTCGCGGCTTCCTGGCGCGAGCCCGCCTTTGCCCGCAAGGGCAAGAGCCCTCCGCGGCTGGCGCCGCGGCCAGAGGTGCGGGCAGGCCGGCCCGCGCCGCGGGGAAGCGGCCGCGGGCAATCCCGCCGGCGGCCGTCTTCGAAGAGGCCCGCTATGGCGAAGAATTCGTACCTGTCGACGCTGAAGGTGTTCAGGCGCGACACGATGGTCAGTCTCCATGAGCCCGACGACGAGCCCGGCTGGGTCGAGATCGACTGGAAGAACCCGGGGGCCGAGGTCGAGCTGATCCTGTGGCCGAGCGAGGCCGAGGCCGAGGCGTTCGTGACCGGCATCGACAGCGTCCGGCCGCGTACCGCGGCGACGGCGATGCGACGTTTCGGTGCGACGCTGCACGTCGTCGCCGTGCTGCACCTCCTGCCCGAGGCGCCGGGCATCACCGTCAAGGCGTCCGTCAGGCACACCGCGTCCGCCTGAGCATAGGGCGATGACGCGTCGGCAGGCGCGGTCCACAGCGTTCAGGCTGAGCGCCTGGCTCGAGCGTCTGCAGGAGCTACAGCGACGTCGCTGCAGCGCGCGGCGGTTCGCCGCGATCGAGACGCACGTCCGCACGCTGCTGCCGGAGCACATCCACGGCTGCTCCGACATCGCCGGCCTGCGGGCGGTCCGCACCGAGTTCACCGACAGCCACGACCGCGAGACAAGGGCGTCCGCCGAGAGGGCAGCGCGCCGATGCACCGCAGACCCGCCTCATCGTCCAAATCGACAACCAGATCGCCCGGCTCGGCCGACCGTGCCGTGTCCCGGCGGAGGGACATCCGATGACCAAATCCATCCCGCTCGACAAGCTCGTGCTGGCCGAATGCAACGTCCGTAAAACCGTCGACGCGGCGACGATCGGCGAGCTCGCCGAGAGCATCGCCGCGCACGGCGTCCTGCAGAACCTCGGCGTCCGGACCGCCGGCAAGAACCGCTTCGAGGTGATCATCGGCGGCCGCCGCTTCCGCGCACTGCGCAAGCTCGCCGACGAAGGCCGGATCGACACCGGCTTCGCCGTGCCCTGCAGCGTGCTGCAGTTGGACGAGGCCGGCGCGCAGGAACTCGGCATCACCGAAAACGTGATGCGCGAGGCACTCCCGCCGGTCGAGGAATTCCAGGCATTTGCCGCACTGGCCGCCGCCGGCGTCGCCGCCGAGGACATCGCCCGACGCTTCGGCGTCGAGGTCCGCCACGTCAGGCGCCGGATGAAGCTGGGACAGCTCGCCCAGCCGATCCGCGAGGCGCTGCGCGAGGGCCGGATCACGCTGAGCGTCGCCGCGGCGTTCACCATCGCCGATGCCGAGCGGCAGGTGAGCGTCTGGACCGAGCTCGCCGACCGCTACGATCCGCGAAACCTGACCGACTGGACGGTCCGCAACGCTCTCAACCGCTATCTCACCCGTGTCGGTGACCGGCTGTGCCGCTTCGTCGGCGAGGACGCCTACCTCGCGGCCGGCGGCCGGATCACCGAGGACCTGTTCGACGATCACCGCTATGTCGACGACCGGGCGCTGCTGGAGCGGCTCGCCGCCGAGAAGCTGCAGGCGGTCGCCGAGGCGTGGCGGCGGCGGGGCTGGAAATGGGTGGAGACGTCGCTCGATGGCGGACCGGCGGTCGAAATCGTCGATAGGGAGGATGCACCGCCCTCGGCCGAGCTGCTCGAAGAGCAGACGTCGATCGAGGCGCGGATCGAGGCGCTCGAAGCGGGCAGCGACCAGCCGGGCGAGGACGAGGAAGGCGAACTCGACCGGCTGTACGCGCGTCTGGACGAGATCGCGGCGATGCCGGGGGAGTTTGCGCCGGAGACGATGGCCAGGACCGGCGTGTTCCTGGCGATCGACCTCGAGGGCAGCGTCGACAGCGAGTGCGGGCTGATCCGGCGCGAAGACAGGCCGACAAAGGCCGCCATCTCCGGCGGCGATGCCGACGGGGACACCGCAGCCGGGGAGCGGATCCTCGATCCGGCGGACGACGCCGAGTTCGAGCCCGTGGCCGCTCAAGGCGAGACGGAAGCCGGTTGGCGCATGCCGCAGACGCTGCAGGCCGACATCGCCGCGTGGCGGACGCAGGTGCTGCAGCTGGCGATCGCCGAGCAGCCGGAGATCGCCTACGACCTGCTGGTCTTTCGCCTGGTCACCGCCATCAGCCGGCGCGCTTCCCTGGTCTGCAGCCCGTCGCCGCTCGACCTGGTGCCGCAGCCGACCAGGCCGGAGAGCAGCCGGCAGGACATGACGCCAGCCAAGCAGGCGCTGGCAGAGCACGAGCAGACGCTGGCCTGGAGCTGGCTGGAAGACGCTGGCGACGACGACGCCTTCGTCCGCTTCCGCGCCTTGCCGCGGGCCGACAAGGATCGACTGATGGCGTGGGCGACAGCCCAGCTGCTGCGGCCGCAGACCAGCGATCACCCGCGCACCCGCGAATTCGAGCTCGCCGGCGGGATGGCGGGCACCGACGTCCGCAAGTACTGGACGCCCGACGCCGCCAACTACTGGGGACGGACGACCAGGGCGCACATGCTGGCCGTGCTCGACGAACTCGGCGGCAACAGCCGCCTGCATGCACCGCTGCGCAAGGACGCGCTGGTGGCGATCATGGACCGGCTGTTCAACGGCGCCGACGCCGTCGTCTCGCAGGCCGCCAAGGACGCCGCCCGCAGCTGGCTGCCGGTGGGCATGGCGTTCACAGCCGCCCCGGCCGCCACAGCCGAACCCGCCGACGACGCCGCAGCCGCCTGAAGCCGGGCCCGCGGACGGCGCTTCCTGGCGCAACCGCGGACGGGGATGCAAGGGGCTCCGCCCCTCCGCGGCCGCGGCCGCGGGCCAGAGGTGCATCCCCGCCACCGCCGCGCCTCGCCGGAAGCCGCCGCGGGCCATCCCGGCCGGCGGGTACGGAGTTTCCATTCATGAACGACCACAGACCCTGCGGGCGCTGCGCCGGCGCGCGCACGCTCAGCCATGATGCCTTCATTGCCGTCGACGGCACCGCTTATCCCGCCCGCAGCGAACGCTGCTACGCCTGCACCGGCCAGGGCAGCTTCGCCAGTCCGGACGCCGACGCGATCATCGCGGCGATCAAAGGCCGCAAGGGATTGCGCAGCAAGCGACCCGAGGATCCCCGCGCCTATTACGTCTGGCGCATGGCCCGCTTTCACGGCGGCGCCGACGTCACCATGCCGGTGTGTGCCGGCCTGGAAATCGCCGGCGATCCCTGGCGAGCCGAACTCGACCAGCTCGCCGATCTGGTCGCCAAGCGCGTATTCGGCACCGACCTCGCCGCCGCGCATCGCTGGGGCCTCGCCCTCGGTCACCTCGATCGGACGCTGCCGGGACTACCGCCCTCGGCCTATCCGTGCGGCCCGGTCGCCGATCGGGACAAGCCGGAAGAGGAACGGATCGAGCTTCTTTAATCAGGAGAACGACGATGACCGAGAACCGACACCGGGCCTACACGCTCAGTTGGGCACGAACGCTCGCCGATCGTGGCGAGTCTGCGACCGCGATCGACCAACTCATCGCCGAAGCCGTCGGCTATCGACCTCTGTCGACACGCGAGCGCCACGACTACACCGGCAAATGGCAACGAGCGACCGACGAGGACCGCCAAATCCTTCGTGCCCGTCTCGACAACATCCGCGACCAGGCGAAAGGCGCCGCGAAAGGATTGTTCGCGGGATACTACCTCTCGCACCTCAACAGCTGATTCTGGATCGCCAAGACGTGCGGGCATCGGCCGAGACGCGGCGGATTGCCGGCGAGCCCAGTCACCTATGCCTGAACAGGAGCATTGTCATGACCACCCGGGCACAGCGCCTCGCGTTGGCGGCGCTATACCGCCGACACGACCTCGGCGTCAGCTACCTGCAGTTCCGCCGCAGCGCCTTCCTGGCGTTCCGCGGCGAATGCTTGATGGTCCGCTGGTGCGGGATGTTGGTCGGCATCGAGGCCGACGGCTACACCCACACCTGATTCCTCCTCCTATTCTCGCCGCGACCGCCATGCTGATCCGCATCGGCCTGCCGATTGCCGGCGGACACCTCGCCGCGGCCGCACGCCGGCTGGGCGCGCCGGTTCTCATCAGCGCCAATGCCCTCTCGCGGCCCTGGCCGCGCAAGCATCGCGGCGAGCACGGCTGGCCGGGGTTCCGGCAGCCATCCGCCGCCCTCGCCGGCCTCGACGTCGCGCTCGACAGTGCGGGCTTCGTCGCCATGAGCCGGTATCGCGGCTACCCCTGGCCAGTCGACGCTTATGTGCGGCTGGCCGGAGCGCACCCATGGTCGTGGTGGGCCGCCATGGACCTGTGTTGCGAGCCGGAGATCGCCCGCGACCGCGACGAAGTGCAACTCCGGATCGCCGGCACCTGCCGGCTGCTTTCCGCCTGCCGGCGCGTCGCCGGCGACCTGGGCGTGACGCCGCCGACGCCGGTGCTGCAAGGCTGGCTGGCCTGCGACTTCGTCCGCTGCGCCGATCGCCTGCCGTTGCCCGACTGGCCCGACCTCGTCGGTCTCGGCTCGATGTGCCGGCGCCGGACCGGCGGCCTCGACGGTATCGTCGCCATCGTCGATCGCCTCGACCAGGTGCTGCCGGCCCACGTCCGCCTTCATCTGTTCGGCGTCAAGAGCGCGGCAATCGCCCTGCTCGCCGGCCATCCGCGCATCGCCTCGACCGACAGCCAGGCGTGGGATTTCACGGCGCGGAAGACCTGCGGCGCCGCCAACGACATGGCGCACCGCGCGCGGTGCATGCAGACTTGGTACGCCCGCCAACGACAGCACCTGCGCGCCCCGGCGCACGCCATCACCCCCGCGCTGCCGTTCGAAGCACCTCGCGACGGCGACCTGTTCGACGAGGCGTGGTTCGACCTCGTCGCCGCCGGCGAGATCGATCCCGAAACCGTCAATCCGCAGCGCCTGTGGGAATCGCGCTGCAATGCCGACAACGACTGACCGCCGGTCCGGCCCGCGGGACGACGGCACCGGTCATGTCGGCGTGGTGAGCTTGTTCGCTATATGTTCTTGCCGTACGCTGCGTCATGGTCACGCGAGACGACTTGCTGCACGTCATCGTCCGCGCGCTGATGGACAGCCGCTACGTCCAGCCACGACGCCGCCGCAACGCCCTGGCACGAGGCGTACGACGAGGACCTTGTGCAGGCGAGACGTTGCGCGGCCGCTATCGTCGACGCCCTCGCGGCTGCCGGTTTGCAGTGGACGGCGCCGCCGCCGTCCCGGGCGCCGACGACGCCGGGACCGAGGTCCGGCGAGTAACCGCGTCGCCGTCTTCTCCACCTCTCCTGCCGGGTCGGCGACCACGCCTCAGGATGATCGGCGCGGCCAGGCCCGCGGCCAGCCGGTCTCGCTAGCGGCAGGTCGCCGGACGCGCAAGGGCCAGGGCCCTCCGCGGCCTGCGCCGCGGCCAGAGGTGCGCGCCGGCAACTCCACCTGCCGCTCTCCGCGATCCGGCCGCGGGCTCTCCCGCAGCTCCGGCCCTGGTCCATCAATTCCGGAGAGATATCCATGGAAACCTTCGACCTCGCGCGGGTGGATGCCGCGCAACGGCGTCTCGCCGCCATCGCCGACGAGCGCTTCGGCCTCGGCGTCGACGCCGTGCTCGTCGACGAGAGCGATCGCAGCATCCCGCCGGACATCCCTGATGCGCTCTACGTCAACCGCGGCGACGCTTACGTTCGCACCACCCTCTACGACGTCGCCGAAGCCGGGTCCTCGAAGCTGGGGCGGCTGGCTGGAAGCCGCCGAGCCAGCGGAGGGTCGGGCGATGACGGCACCGGAAGCGCGACCTGGCGCAGGAGATTACCGCGCGGATCATCGCCCAGCTCGAACACGGCGTGCGGCCGTGGCGGAAACCGTGGAACGCCGCGCACTCCGACGGCCGGATCGTCCTGCCGCTGCGCGCCAACGGCGTCGCCTACCGCGGCATCAACGTCCTGCTGCTGTGGATGACGGCGGTGGCCAACGGCTACGCCTCGCCGTTCTGGCTGACCTTCCGCCAGGCGCTGGAACACGGCGCGCACGTGCGCAAGGGCGAACGGGGCACCACCGTCGTCTACTACGGCCAGCAGACGCGGACGTCCGTCGGCGACGAAGGCGCCGAGGAGCAGGAGAGCTTCCGCTTCCTCAAGGGCTACACCGTCTTTTCCGCCGACCAGATCGAGGGCCTGGACGACGCCTGGCATCCCCGGCCGACACCGCCGGCGCCGGTCGAACGTCTCGATCGCTGCGAGACGTTCTTCACCGCCCTGCCGACCGACGTCCGCCACGGCGGCGGTCAGGCGTACTACGCGATCGGCTCCGACCACATCCAGCTGCCGCCGATCGAAGCGTTCGAGTCCGTCGAGGCGTACTACGCCACCCGCGCGCACGAGACGGTGCACTGGACCCGTCACCCGAGCAGGCTCGACCGTGACTTCGGTCGCAAGCGCTGGGGCGACGAAGGCTATGCCGTCGAAGAACTCGTCGCCGAGCTGGGCGCCAGCTACCTGGGCGCACAACTCGATTTGCCGGATTCGCACATCGAAGACCACGCCAGTTACATCGCCAGCTGGCTGCGGGTCCTGAACAACGACCGCAAGGCCATCTTCGCCGCTGCCGCCCGCGCGCAGGAGGCGGTCGACCTGCTGCACCGCCTCGCCGGCACCACCGCCGAGCTCGGCGTCGAGCCCGGCGTCGAGGGCGACACCGAACCGCTCGCCGCCTGAGCGGCACGGCTGCCCGGGCTAACCCCGCACACAGCATTCGATGGCAACGCCGTCGCCCCCGGCGCTCAACGTCTGGAGAACCCCCGATGAGCCTGTCGAGCTTGCCGCTGTTCAGCGGCCGAGACCGCGCGCCTATCCGTCCGCAGTCGCCCGCGGAACGCGCCGACCGTATCCTGGAGGTGGCCCATGACCTCCTCGCTCCGCTCACCCACTCGCACGTCGACACTGGCCAACTCCGCGAATTCCTCGAGAGTGCCTTCGGCGGATCGGACGCCGCCGGCGCCTGGACGTGGAAGGACGCCTGGGACGCCCTCGAAGCGGCACAGGTGCTGTACATCAAGCAGATCGGCCGCTCGCTTTGCGGCCACAGCGCGCCGGCGACGCTCCGGCGGCTGGAGGCGATCGCTGCGCGCGTGCCGACGCACAGCCACCGCTCCGAACAGCAGCTGCGACGCCAACAGTTCTCGACGCCGCTGCCGCTCGCCTGGGTCCTCGCCACCGCCGCCGACCCGCAGCCCGGCGACGTCGTTCTCGAACCGTCCGCCGGCACCGGGTTGCTGGCCGTGTTTGCGCGCATTCGCGGCGCCACGCTGATCCTCAACGAGCTCGACGACCTGCGTGCGGCGCTGCTGCGGCGGCTGTTCCGACCGACGCCGGTTGGCCAGGGCGACGCCGAGCAGATCCACGACCTACTCGATCCGTCGCTGGTGCCGTCGATCGTCCTGATCAATCCGCCGTTCACCGTGGGCGCGCATCGCGCCTGCGACCGGCACGCGGCGCAAGCGCATCTGCGTTCGGCGTTGCTGCGCCTCGCCTCCGGCGGCCGCATGGTAGCACTCACCCCCGCCAGCTTTCAGCCGGACAGCGGCTACCTCGCCGAACTGGCTTCGCCCACGCTGACCATCTCGCTTTCCGGCGACGTCTATCGCCGGCACGGCACCACCGTCGATACCCGGCTCACCGTCTACGACAAGCCCGTCGCCGGCGCACCGGCGTCGTCACCGCGCCGTCGGGACGCGTCCTCGCTCTCTTCCGCCCTGGAGATGATCCTGCAGCATCTGCCGGCGCGTCCGGGCGACCGCCTCGTCCCGCCGCAAGCGACGCCGAGCGCACGCACCGTCATCACCGCCGCGCCGCGACGGCGCAGGGTGGCAGCGCGGCTCGAAGAAACCGTCCCGGCCGCCCCGGCGGCAATCGCCGAGATCGGCTATCACCCGATCGACCGGGCCGACGACGGTCCATCCGGCGACAGCGCCACGCCGAGGATGTCCGACGCGCTCTATCAGGCGCACGCGCCGCAACGGATCTGCATCCCCGGCGCCGCCGATCATCCGACGCCGCTGGTGCAGTCGGTGGCGCTGGCGTCGGTCTTGCCGCCGTTGCCGCACTATCGCCCACGGCTTTACGCCGGCCTGCTCGAAAGCGGCGCGCTGTCGGCGGCGCAGATCGAAAGCGTCATCTACGCCGGCGAAGCGCACGGCGACTATCTCGCCGGCGCCGGCCTGCCGGGCGAGACGTTCGATGCCGTCGCTGCCGTCGACGAAGGAACACCCGGTGCCGTCCGCTATCGCCGCGGCTGGTTTCTCGGGGACGGCACCGGCGCCGGCAAGGGCCGCCAGGTCGCCGGCATCCTGCTGGACAACTGGCTGCATGGCCGCAGGCGAGCGCTGTGGCTGTCGTTCAGTTCCAGGCTGATCGAAGACGCGAGGCGCGACTGGACCGCGCTCGGCGGCGACGCGCGCGACATCGCCGATCTTTCGCGCTGGTCGCAGGACACCGCCATCCCGCTGTCGCAGGGCATCCTGTTCCTCACCTACGCGACGTTGCGCGTCGGCGAGCGCAAGACCAAGCCGTCGCGTCTGCAGCAGCTCCTCGACTGGCTCGGAGCCGGCTTCGACGGCGTCATCGTCTTCGATGAAGCGCATGCCATGGCCAACGCCGCCGGCGGCAAGACCGTGCGCGGCGATGCCAAGCCCTCCGAGCAGGGCCGCGCCGGACTACGCCTGCAGAACGCCCTGCCCGAGGCGCGGGTCGTCTACGTCTCGGCCACCGGCGCCACCGAGCTCAAGCATCTGGCCTATGCCTCCCGCCTCGGCTTGTGGGGCACACCCGAGATTCCGTTCGCGACCCGCAACGAATTCATCGCCGCCATCGAGCAGGGCGGCGTCGCCGCGATGGAGATGGTCTGCCGCGACCTCAAGGCGCAGGGCCTCTATGCCTCGCGGTCGCTCAGCTTCGACGGCGTCGAATACGACATCATCGAGCATCCCTGACACCGGCGCAGACGGAGATCTACGACGCTTACGCCGGCGCCTTCACCATCATCCACACCAACCTCCGTGCCGCACTCGGCCGGACGCACATCACCGATCCCCGGGACGGCACCCTCGACCGCAACGCCAAGGCCGCGGCATTCTCGGCGTTCGAAAGCGCCAAGCAGCGCTTCTTTGCGCATCTGCTGGTGGCGATGAAGTGCCCGACGCTGATCCGCGCCATCGAGCACGACCTCGCCTGCGGCCATGCGGCGATCGTTCAGCTCGTCTCCACCGGCGAGGCGCTGATGGACCGCCGGCTGGCCGAGATCCCGCCCGGCGAACAGCATGATCTTCAGCTCGACCTGACGCCGCGCGAGATCGTCATGGAGTATCTCGCCAACAGCTTCCCGACGCAGCTGCACGAGATCCGTGAGGACGAATCCGGCAACCCGTTCTCGGTGCCGCTCTTCACCGAGGACGGTGCTGTCGTCCACTGCCGTGAGAGCCTCGCCGCCCGCGACCGGCTGATCGAGCAGCTGGGCGCCCTGCCGGCGGTCGCCGGCGCCCTCGACCAGCTCGTCCAGCACTTCGGCACCGAGCAGGTCGCCGAGATCACCGGCCGCAGCCGCCGCGTCGTCCGCAAGCACGCCTTCGGCCGTGACCGGCTGTGCGTCGAAAAGCGCCCGGCCGGCGCCAACCTTGCCGAGACCCGGGCCTTCATGGAGGACCGCAAGCGGATCCTGGTGTTCAGTAATGCCGGCGGCGTCGGCCGCAGCTATCACGCCGACCTCGGCTGCCGCAACCAGCGCCGGCGCATGCACTACCTGCTGGAGGCCGGCTGGCGCGCCGACCAGGCGATCCAGGGCCTCGGCCGCTCGCATCGCACCAACCAGGCGGCGACGCCGGTCTTCAAGCCGGTGACCACCGACGTCAAGGGCGAGCGGCGGTTCACCTCGACGATAGCCCGCCGCCTCGACAGTCTGGGCGCGCTCACCCGCGGCCAGCGGCAGACCGGCGGCCAGGGCCTGTTCCGCCCCGAGGACAACCTGGAATCCTCTTACGCGCGGGCCGCGCTGCGCCTGTTCTTCCGCGCACTGCATGCCGGCAGCCTCGCCTGCTGCACGCTACGAACGTTCTGCGAGGCGACGGGCCTGACGCTGACCGACAAAGACGGCAGCCTGCTCGACCAGTTGCCGCCGATCCATCAGTTCCTCAACCGCATCCTCGCCCTGCCGATCGCCACGCAGAACGCGATCTTCGACGAGTTCGAGCAGATGATCGCCGGCCGCGTCGAACAGGAGATCGCCGCCGGCACCTACGAAGCCGGCATCGAGACGATCCGCGCCGAAAGCCTGACGGTCATGGATCGCCAGGTGATCCATACCGATCCACGCAGCGGCGCCAGAACCCACGCCGTCCGTATCCGCCGGGTGGTTCGCAATCAGCCGCTGAACGCCGGCGATGCGCTGGGCCTTTTCGCCCACCTCGACCCCAGGCCGGCGATCAATGCCAGCTCGCGCCACGCCGGCCTGGTGTGCCGGGCGACCTCGATCATCGATGACGACGGCGCCGTCATCCGCCGTGTCCGCATCGTCCGGCCGCTCGGCGGTCAGACGATGACGGTCGACGAGTTCGAACGCTCGCACTGGCGACTGGAAGCCGCCGAACGAGGATGGCGCGCCGTCTGGGCCGCCGACGCCGAACGCCTGCCGGCGACCACCGAGGATGAACTCGTGCTCGTCACCGGCTTGCTGCTGCCGATCTGGACCCGGCTGCCGGACGAACGCATGCTCGTCTACCGGCTGCAAACCGATGACGGCGAACGGATGCTCGGCCGGCAGATCCGGCCGGACCAGTTGGTGCCGTTGCTGCACGCCTGCGGCATCGATCAAGCGCCGGCCGATCCGGACACCGTCTGGTCGGCGATCATGCTGCAGGGCGGCATCGTCGGCCTTGCTGGCGGCCGCCAGCTTCGTCGCGCCACCGTCGCCGGCGCGCACCGCTGCGAGATCGTCGACGCCGGGCCGCTGCATCTCGATCAGCTCAAAGCCGCCGGCTGCTTCACCGAGATCATCGCCTGGAAGACGCGCGTGTTCGTCCCCGACGACGCGCGCCGCCGCGAAATTCTCGCCCACGTGCTCACCCTGTGGCCGGCGGCGTGACGGCGATGGCGATGCCCGTCGGCTGTGTCCTCAGCCTCGCCTGGAACAATCCCTACCCCCGCGACGAGGCGCCGTTCGGGCCGACGCTCTGGGCGGTGACGATCATCGATCCGGGCGTCGAGCGGCACGAAGCTGACGCCTGGATGCGCCAGGCCTGCCCGCAGCAGCGCCCGGGCGATGGTTATTCGCCGACGTGGCAACCGCCGGTCCGGCCGATCCGTCGCCTGTCCGCCGAGGCGAAGGGTCGCATCCGTCGATCCCGCCTGCGCAGACGCCTGCAGACGAAACTGCCCTTGCTCGCCGGCCAGCTCTACACGCAGGAGCTCGGCCGCAAGGCCGGGTACTTCGCCGGCCAGGACATCGCGCAGACGGCCGAGCCGGCGGCGGCGGCGGCCGAACGTCGATGAGCGGCGAGCGACGATCGCCCGAGGCTTTCCGGCGAGCACGGCCGTCGACCAGGCCAGAGGATCGCCCCCGCGGCCTGCACGGGCGCGGGCTCGGCGGCACCGGTTTGCGCGCCGCCCGGCCGCCGTCAAGGCGCAGGCCTCCGCCCTGCGGGCGGCCCTGCGGTGACGGCCGCCTCGCGAGGCGGCGCGCACGAGACCGGCGCCGGCCCGCTCAGCCCGAGCAGGCCACCTTCGGGAGAACCTCCATGAGCAAGTCGCCGACCGCCCGCGCCCTCGAGAACGCCGAACTCTACTGCACCCGCCCGCCGGCCGAATCCTGCGACCGGCCGTTGCCGCATCCCGACGACTACGAGGCCGAGTTGAGCGCGATGTTCAATTCGCTGGCCGAGATCTTCGATGGCACCCGGCTCGAGCCGGAGACCGAGGATCTGCAGTGGGCGCTGGTCAATGTCTTCCATCGCAAGGCGCAGCGCTTCGAGGATCTGCTCGAGCGCAACGAGATCGAACAGCGCACGCTGCAGCGCCAGCAGGACGGCTCCGAGGTGAAGTCGGTCGAGCTGGAACGGCTGACGACACGCGGCATGAACCTCGTCGAGGAGCGCGACAGCCTGCAGGCGATGCGCGACTGGCTGGCCGACCTCTACGGCGCCGCCGCCGGCCGGCCGTGGGCGCCACGCCAGAGCTCACGCGTCAGCAACCACGCGCGCACCACCACCGCGGCGATGATCGACAGTCGCGATTTCGTCGCCGCCCAGGCCCGCGAGCGCAACGCCGCCCGCAACCCCGAGGGAACCCGCGTCGTGCTCACCGGCGGCATCGACTACGCCGACCACGCCGGCATCTGGGACGCGCTCGACCAGGCCCGACGTGAGCACCCCGACATGGTGCTGCTGCACGGCGGCTGTGAGAAAGGCGCCGAGCTGATCGCGGCGAAGTGGGCGAAGGCCCGCGGCGTCGCCACCATCGTCTTCAGGCCCGACTGGCACGTCTTCAAGCGCAGCGCACCGTTCAAGCGCAACGACCAGATCCTCGCCGCGCCGCCCGCGCTGGTCATCGCCTGCCCCGGCTCCGGCGTCAGCCGCAACTTGGTCGACAAGGCTCGTCGGCACGGCATTGCCGTCCGCGAGATCGCGCCGGCGTAGGCCGCGCTCGCCCCGGACGGCCGATCTTCGGAGCGGTCGTCCGGGGAAGCGGGTGCTCAGAGCCGTTGACGTCCTGTTGGCAACGGACCGGCTGAATCGCCCGGTGCCGCATTGGAGCGGGATCGGACCGCACTCCAGCCGCGCCGCTCGCCTCCGAAACTCAAAAGGAACGGAGGGTCACGATGCTCGAGCCGTTGACGTCACCGCCGCCATTCGGTCCCAGCGGGCCTGTTGATGCGAGAGCCGGCGAAGAGCTCAATGAGCAAAACTCAGCCTGCTGGAGTTTAGGTCTCGCGTTGATATCACTGCACTCCGCCCGCGGCGGGGAGAGGCTCGGTACCTTCGCTGAGGATCGCCAGATAACGCCGGTAACCGAATACGCGGCCACGCCGGCGCCCGGTTACCTCTTCGACCACGCCGAGGCGCTGAAGGTCGGCAAGTGCTGCGTTGATGGTCGGCGCGGACAGGCCGGTGCGTTCGACCAGCAGGTTGGCGGTGAGATAGGGGCTCTGCTGCAGCAGGTCGTGAATGCGCAGAGCCGAGCCGGCGCGTTAGCTGTCCGCCCTGATGCGCTCCCGTTCTTCCTTGAACAACTCGACGATGCGCGTCGCTGCGTCGAACGCCTGGTTGGCCGTCTCGGCGACGCCAGTGAGGAAGAAGTCGAGCCAGGCTTCCCAGGCGCCGTGCTCGCGCACCTCCTGCAGCAGGCGGTAATAATCCGCGCGGTGGGTCTTCAGGTAGAGGCTGAGATAGAGCAGGGGTTTGCGTAGAACGCCGTGAACGCAGAGGTACAGCGTCACCAACAGACGGCCGATGCGCCCGTTGCCGTCGAGGAAAGGATGGATGGTCTCGAACTGGACATGCAGAAGCCCGGCCTTGATCAGCGCCGGAAGTCGCGAGGCGTGCTCGTACATGAAGGTTTCGAGCGCGCCGAGACAACCGTCGAGTTCCGTCACCGGCGGCGGCACGAAGAGCGCGTTGCCCGGCCGGGTCCCACCGATCCAGTTCTGCGAGCGGCGGAACTCACCCGGGCTTTTCGTCCCACCACGCCCACTCCGGAGCAGACGGGCGTGCATCTCGCGGATCAGCCGCAGCGAGAGCGGAAGCTGTTCCAGTCGCTCCAACCCGTACATCATCGCATCGACGTAGTTCGATACCTCGCGAACGTCGTCGATCGGCTGCCCGGCCTGCGCTTCGGTCTCGGAAGCGGAGAAGGTCCGAGAGGGTGGACTGCGTGCCTTCTATCTGCGAGGAGAGGACAGCCTCCTTGCGCACGTACATGTAAAGGAAGAGTTCCTGGCGCGGCAGCAGCATCGTGATGCCGTCGAGACGACCGACGGCGCGTTCGGCAACGCTCAACCGTTCCACCAGGCCGAGGACATCGATCGGCGGATCGGGCGGCAACGGCGGCGGGACGAACGCGCGGACGATTTCGCCGGCCACAGGCGTCTCTACGAGTCGTCCAAGCCGAGGATGTCTGGCCGTCTCGGGCATGCCGAGGGTTATGCAGGACGGTGGTTAATTAAGCAATACCGGTTTTTCTTAAATAGCGCGGGTGCCAACGTAAGTAGCCTTAAACAACGGTCTTGAGAGGAAGTCCTCGGCGCCGGCAAGAGGGCCTGCCGGCGGGACGGATCGCCTGGACCCGCGGCGCACAAGCTCTACGCAGCCGGCTCCGGGCGACTCCGGCGCAAGCGCCGGACCGGGCTCTACGCGCTCCGCTTCCGGAGCCGCCGCCGGCGTCCCCGCCCTGTCGGGTGACGATCCCTTTCGCAACGCCCAGCCGGCGCGGTACCGTCGCCGGCGAACCCCGCCGCTCAAGCCGGCGAAGCCACGACTGAAAAGAGGCGCCAGGCTGTTGCTCCGGAAGTGCCGACATCGGCCAGTAGCGGCGCCTCGTCCCGGATCACGACCTCATCGAGCCGCCGGCCGGGCTCCTCGGCTCCGCAGCATGGTCCCTCCCCCTCGCCGATCCGCTGACCGAGACACGCCGTCCTCGCCAGGACCGTCCCCGCAACGCCCACGCCCAGGGCCGGGGTACGCGGCCGACGGAACAGCCGGGAAAGCCCCGCGCCCTTCGTCTCGTGCCGACGAGCATCGATCCCGCCGCGGCCGAGCAGGTGAAGGCGCCCGGCTGCCGGCGACAGACCTGCTTCACCACATCGATGCCGGCATTGCCGCGTATGCCCTGACCATCGTGCAGGCGACCTCCCGTCTTCAGCGGCGGGTCTATGCCTCCCGGCGCCGCCGGGCAACCGGCCAACGTCCCCCGCCGCGCACACCGGGGCCGCTGACGACGCAGAGCCGAGGGCTCGGCGCCGCACGCACCCCAGGGTCTGCCCGCTCAGGGCCGCTGCCCGGTCCTCCGCTCCGCTGCGGCGCAAGCGGTGCACCGGCGGCACCGGGCGTCAGCGTGACCCGCATCGACGGGAGGAACAGCCTCCCGCACAGCCGAGGAGACAGACAATGGCCACCATCGGTTTCGTCGCGAAGCAGGAAGACGGCAGCTACAAGGGTCGCCTCACCACGCTCAGCGTCGACTGCGACATCAAGCTCGCCAAGAACACACAGAAGACCAAGGCCGAGCATCCCGACTACCGTATCCTCGGTCGCAAGGACCCCCGCTCCACCCCGGTCGAGATCGGCGCCGCCTGGGTCCGCACCAACCGCGACGGCGACGAGTACGTCTCGGTCAGCATCTCGGCTCCGGAAATCGGCCGGCGCATCTACGCCAACCTCGGCAAGGCGCCCGGCCAAGACGACCCGGACGTCTACGCGCTGATCTGGAACGACGAAGCCGCGGCGGCGCAGCCCGTGGCGGCGACCGGCTCCGACAACGGCTGGTAACCTCCCCCAGCCGTCTCGGCCTCGCCGGCTCGACCGGCGGGGCCTCTTTTCATGCTCCCCGCCGCTCGCGCTGAAGGTCGCCATGCGCGGCATGGCGTAGTGGCGTCGCTTGCGCGACCCGTCGTTTTGTCAGGGTCCTCTCTCACGTCGTCCCAGCATGACGGACGCGGACGACGCGTCGACGATGCGCGGTTCCCCCCGATTTCGTCGGCCAGAGCGACGAAATCGGCACCCCCACGCCCCGCCTCCGGCGGCGGCTGCGCCGTCGTTGACCCGTCTGCCCGCGCCCGTCCGGCGACCGCCGTCTTCGAACGGAAGACGCAGCCGAAGGAGGCGACGATGCGCCATCAGACGATTCAGCAGTCGATTTTGGAGCTCCGCGCGGAACTCGCGGGCTCCCTCCTCACCCGCGAGCAACGCCGCGACGCCCAGGCCGAACTCGCCCGGCTTCAGGCCGAGGCGGCGAAGCAGCTGGCGCTCCTCGACGCGGAGGATTTCACGGATTGCTGAGTCAGCCGCGGGCGGCGCCGCAAGGCGCCGTTCCCACCGGCGCCTCGACCACGTAGGCCCGACGACACCAGTCGGCCGGACACCGGGCGACCGCGTTGATCACGATGTCGCCGAGCGGAGCCGTGGGTTCCTCATCGAAGAGGCGTCCGCGGCCGCCGAACGAGCGTTAGAAGCAGCACACGCCGAGAGAACCAGAGTCCGATCGTCGGGGCGGAGGTCTTCTCGGAAGAGGAAGCCCATGCGCAAAGCCGACGAGAACCGGAAACGCGCTCCCGCGGCGCCAGACGATCTAGCGGCGGCGTCCGCCGCCATGGTCTTCGAGACCGATATTCCGGCGCGGCTCGATCGCCTGCCGTGGAGCCGCTTCCACTGGCTGATCGTCGTCGCGCTCGGGGTCACCTGGATCCTCGACGGTCTGGAGGTGACGATTGCCGGTGCGCTTACCGGCGCCCTGCAGGAGAGTCCTACACTGCGATTGACACCTGCCGAGGTCGGCCTGTCGGCAAGTGCCTATCTGGCAGGCGCGGTGAGCGGCGCCGCCCTCTTCGGCTGGCTCACCGACCGGCTGGGGCGCAAGCGGCTGTTCAGCATCACCCTCGGTGTCTACCTATTCGCCACTGCGGCGTCTGCCGCCGCCTGGGACTTGTGGAGCTTCATCCTGTTCCGGTTTCTGACCGGAGCGGGTATCGGCGGTGAATACACGGCGATTAATTCAGCGATCCAGGAGCTGATCCCGGCGCGGAGACGCGGTTGGATCGATCTCGTCATCAACGGCAGCTTCTGGGTTGGCGCCGCGATGGGGGCTGCTGGCACCATCGTCCTCCTCGATCCGATGCTGTTCGCACCCGACATCGGCTGGCGGCTCGCCTTCGGCATCGGTGCCGTGCTCGGCCTCGGCATTCTCCTCCTCCGCCACTGGGTTCCGGAAAGTCCCCGCTGGCTGATGACGCACGGTCGCCTCGTCGAAGCCGAGCGGGTCGTGACGGAGATCGAGGCGCGGGTGGCGGCGGAGCGGGGCTCGCTGCCACCACCGGGCCCCGGTCGCATCCGCATCTATCCGCGGCGGGGAACGGCCGTGAAGGCGGCATTTCACACCGTGCTGGTGACCTACCGGCGGCGCGCGCTCCTCGGCTTCGCCCTGATGGTGGCGCAGGCGTTCTTCTACAACGCGATCTTCTTCAGTTACGGGCTGATCCTGATCGATCACTACGCCATTCCCGCCGACCGCATCGGCCTTTATCTGCTGCCGTTCGCCGTCGGCAACTTCCTCGGCCCGCTGGTCCTCGGCCAGCTGTTCGACAGCATCGGGCGCAAGCCGATGATCGCCTTCACCTACGCCGTGTCCGGCGTGTTGCTGGCGGTAACGGCGATCCTGTTCGACCGCGGACTGCTGGACGAGACGACGCAAACTGCGTGCTGGGTGGTGATTTTCTTCTTCGCGTCCGCCGCAGCGAGTTCGGCCTACCTTACCGTCAGCGAGAGCTTTCCCCTGGAAGTGAGGGCCTTTGCCATTGCGTTGTTCTACGTCCTCGGCACGGCGATCGGCGGCGTTGGCGGCCCATTGTTGTTCGGCGTGCTGATCGAGACTGGATCGTCTCGTAACATCGCGCTCGGCTATTTGCTCGGCGCTGTCCTGATGATCGGCGCCGCCGGCGTCGAGATGCTGATCGGCATCCGCGCCGAACGCCGCCCCCTCGAATCCGTCGCCGCTCCCCTTTCAAGCATCGAGTAAAGCCGGGGAATGAGCTGAACCGAGTCGGGCGGCGTACAGCCGGTCATCTCGAGGAAGCGATCTGACGAGCGAGTGCCAGCCGGTTCAGAGGTCGGAGCGTTTTATCGCCGGTGCCGACGGACACGTTCAAGCCTGATGAGGCGGCGCTCCGCCGCTCCTCGCAAGAACGGAAATGTTTGTCCACCGGGGCAAGCGGCTCGCGAGCTGCCGCCGTCGCGGCTGTGGTTGGCGGCCTCGGTGAGGGCTTTGTTCGCTGCACTCGAGCTCAGTAGCAAGGGTGGTCGCCACCCATGTTCGATCGTCGGCCAAGATCAGCCAGTATCGATAGATGGCGGCGCATTTGACATCCCAGCCGCGCCCGCTATGTTGCATACATCAATCGATTGATGCATTGAGGAGCCTGCATGAACCGCCGTATCGATGCGCATGTCGCCCGCACCCAGTTTGGGCAGATCATGGACCTCGCCAGCAAGAACAACGAGCGCTTCATTGTCGACCGGCGCGGCGAACCGGCGGTCGTGATCATGAGTGTGCAGGATTTCATCCGCACGGCCGCACCGCCGCCGGACTGGCTGCAAAAAGCCTGGGGCGGTGCCAAGCGGCGCGGACTCGACGCGCTCACGCCCGCAGACATCGACGCGGAGATCGCCCTGCACCGGCACAAGAAGAAACCTGCCGCCCCTGGGGTCGAGTGATCCGGGCGGTGCTCGATACCAACGTGCTGGTTTCCGGCCTTATCTCGCCCGGCGGCAACGAGGCGCTGATCATGCTCGCCATCCATCAGGGGCTGCTGCGTCCCTGCTTCTCGGAAGACATGCTCGAAGAATACGGCGAGGTGCTACGGACCCGGGCGGCGCCGGAAGGCGCCGCGCCCATCGGTGCCCTCGACCACGTCGGCCCGACGACAAAAGCGCGTGCTTGTTAAAGCCTCAGCTCGGCCCCGCCATCGACGCAAAGATCACGGGAACGTCGTACTCGTTCAAGGTTTCGACATCAGGTACTGCTGAAACCCGCGCCAGAGCGCCGCAGCCAGCAAATAGGAAGAGGCGAAGAAGGCGATCGCCAGCAGCCAGGCGAACGGCGTCCCGGAGACGACGAAGAAGAGGCCGATCATCGCCTGCGCCACCGCTGCCAGTACCGCCAGGTAGCGGTTGGCCGGAGCGAAGATCGCCGGCGGCAGCAACGCCAGCGACAGCAGTAGCAATAAAAAGCCGGCGGCACGTGGCCAAATGTTCGCGGCGGTGGGCCCGGCGTCTCCCGCCAGCACGCTCGGCGAGAGCAGCAGGACGACACCGAGCAGCGCGTCCAGCAGGACGACGACCCGGAGGATGCGTTCGTAGCTCGCCATCATCGGTTCATTCCGCAATCGCACCGCGGGGCTTCTGGTTCACGGCGTGCGCCAGGGGAAGAAGGCATTCCGCACGTCCTTCAGGCATGGCGCCAACTGCGGCAGGTGCCGCAGGATCACCGTCTTCATCGTGTTGGCGCCGACTCCAGTCGAGCCCGACCTGCGTGTAGATCTCGGGCGTGTAATCCTGTGTGAAGAACCGGTCGCTCTTCAGCCGACGCGAAGCCATGAGGATGAAAATGCGGAACGCGGTGTCGGAGAAGGCGAACCCATCGGGGTAGGGCTCGGCGAGCATGCCGATCATCGTGTCGACGTTGCCGAGATCGCCATAGATGGCCTCGATCTCGCGTGCCAGCTCCTGCCGCCCGCCGGTCAGTTCCAGGAATGTCTCCGGCACCTTCATGTCGAGCAGACGCCGGAACTCGCAGTATCGCGGCACGCCGCGTTCGCGGTCGCGGATGATTTCCACCGCCGCGAGATCGGCGGGCTCGCCGGAGTCCTGGCGGCGCAGGTTCTGCAGGTGGCGCGGGTAGTTGTGCAGCGCGAGTGCACCGGGGTTCTGCGTGCCCAATGAATAGAAGACGTCGAGGAACGGGACGTCGGCGTACAGCAGATGCGTGTTGTCGGCGGAAACCTCCGGCAAGGTGGCGGTGCGGATCGGTCCGTCGTCCCCATGCCTGCGAAACGAGAACTCGTCGCGCATCAGTGAATGCATCCGATAGACGGCGACGAACTCCTCGCTGAGTGTGTAGCGAACGCCGTGATGATCGGTGGGAGAGCCGATGATCCCACTCCCGACTTCGCTGGTGCCGATGCGGCCGTAAGCGTTTGCGAACTCCTCGCCGAGGACGCCCCACCAGTTGCCGCGCATCGCGAAACGCAAGGCCGGCGTGTTCAGCAGGGCCGGGGTCCACTCGATCGTATGAATCTTGGCGAGCAGGGCGGCCACGATCAGCCGCGCCTTCTCGAACAGCCAGTCGCCGTTCCTGTCGGGGAACTCGATCTTCAGCCGGTCGCAGACGGCGTTGTGTTCGCGGGCGAACAGCGTATGCAGCGCCGACAGGCCGATCCACCAGTTGCCGTTGACGCCGGTGAACTCCAGCTCGGCTCCCTTGCGATGCACGCACTTGTCCGTCTCGCGTGGAAGCAGGCCCTCGGGGCGGAGGTGGATCTTGCCGTCGGCGACCGGCTCGCCGGTGGTCGGGTCGGTGCGGACGCGGGCGACGAGGTCGTCGCTCGAGCCGTAGATTTGCGAGGCGTCCCACCAGTGGCTCTCGACGTTGACGAAGGTCGGCGGCATGCCCTCGTCCGCCGGGCCGCGCGTCGGATCCGGCTGCGTGCGCGGCACGACCATCGGCTTTTCCGGAAACGGATCGTCCTCGTCGACCGGGACGCGAATTGGCTCGACCTGCTCCGGCGAGGCTCCCTTGCCGTGGCTGAACCAGTCATGGACCATGAACTGCACCCAGGCGCCGGCGAAGACGTTGAGGGTGGTAGCGGGGATGAAGGCGTCGCGGGTCAGCAGCCTGCGGCTGATCAGCCGCGGATTGGGATCGAGCAGGCTCGCCGCGTCCGGGAACGTGCTGGCGAGCGGAACGTTGCGACCGAACCTCGTGCCGGCCATGCCCATGCTCGGCTGGCTCAGGTCGTCGTACGCTCCGTTCGGTGTCCGGGTGGCACGGACGTCGCGACCTCCCGGGCTGGGCGCCTCCGGCTCACGGCTTTCGGTGTCATAGAGATTGAAGCGGCGAAGGTTGGTGCGAAGGCCGACCAGGTTCACCACCGAGAGCACGAACCCCAGGCGGTGCCAGACGATGCGGCGATTGACGGCGCTGAACAGATCGCCCAGTAGCCGCTGCAAAAGGCCGGGTCGAAACGGTTCGACCATCGCGTTCCCTTCCGCGCTCACGCCATCGGATAGATCAGTCAGCTCGCTTCAGCTGACAATGGCAAGCGTTCTCGCTACCGCGGTTTCATCTACGAATAAGTTTACAGACTTCCTTTGCATCGCTCGGCAGGGTGACAGTCGAGCGAATCCGCCTTCGCCGGACCGGGCTCTACTCGCTGCGCTCCCGCAGCCGCCTGCCGGCGTCTCCGCCCTCCGGGTCATGATCCCTTTCGCGGCCTTCAATCTCTCCGCTCCTGATCCTCCAGCGCCCGAAGCTTGTCCAGGCAGCGAATGGGAGGGGACCTGCGCGCGCCGCGAACCGCCCCACAAGCGAAGGAGCGGCGCGCGCGGAGGGCCCTGTTTGCCCGCCGGGGCAAGCCTCGCGAGATGCCGCCGCCGCGGCTGTGAATCGATTGATGCATTGGAGCCTGCATGGCCGCTTCCTGGCGGTGCCCGCATACGACAACTCGAGGGGCGAGCGGGGCCGGCAGGTACGGCGCACCCTCGCCAGCAGCAGGGGGCGCAGCGGCGCAGCGAAGACCTGCGGACGGCGTTCCCGGTGATGCTGGCGGCGGCGGTTCCTTGAATATCGGCACCGACACGAGCAAGCAGTGTCGCTCTCGATCCGCACGGACGACGATGCGGTGACGCGACTGGAGGCGGACGCCGGCCGGCCCCGGGTCGAGAGCCCGACCGACGCGGAATAAAACGTGCCCGGAACGTCGTCGCCGGCGTTGCGTTTCCTCACCCACAGCCGACTATGTATCTCCTGTGCCGGCGGCCGCGGGAAGCGCAGCGGCCATGTCCCAAAAGCGTATGGCCGCGATCCCCGTTCGCTACGTGCTAGGCAAGACCAGCGCCCGGCGCGCGAAGACGACTACTGCAGATCGACACGAGGAGCAGCTTGCCGAGCTGGGAATGCGGCTGGTCCACGGTTCCGACGTGGGATCGCGATGACAACGATAAGACTGCTTGCCTGCTTGCTTGCGTTGTCGGTAGGCGCTTGCGCGTCCACCAGCAATATCACGCCGATGGACGGGACCACGTTCAAGGTGAGGGATCGTAGTTATGAGCAGGTTTGGTCTGCGGCCGTTCGCACCGTCAGCTCGCTGGGCTCCATCGAAACGAAGAACCGGGACAACGGCGAGATCCGCGGCTTCCGAGCGGGAAGCGGCACATGGGATTGCGGCAACGCGCTGGGCGTTTTCATCGACCCGCATAGCGACGGAAGACGCGAATTCGCCGTCGCCGTGGTCGGCACCCAGTTCGACTTCTTGCAGTTGACGGGCACGGACCTCACCATGCAGATGAAATCGACGATGCTTGCATTTCTGTCGCCACCACGACGCCATGGGCCACGGCAACCTCGATGACTGGCGCTTCGGCGGGGACCGCCTGCTTGCAGTGGCCGCTGCGCGAGCCCTGCTGCAGGGTCTGAGTCTGAGTGCCAGAGGTTAGTGGACGACGACTTCATGCCCGACGAGGGCAGGATGACGCGCGCCCCATTTCTCGTCCGCCACCGTTGTTCACTCGACGGCCTCCTGCCCTCGGCCGGTACCCGAGCTCGACGCCGTCGCCTCCGCACCCTCGACCACGTCGGCCCGACGATTCCGGGCGCCCGGGCACGGGGACGACCGGGGAGATCACGATTTCCCGTCGCGGCTGCCAGCCACTCTCGATGTCTTTGCACCCCACCGCCACGCCGCGAAATCTGGCTGCGAGCTTATCGCATTCGGTCAGCCGGGTTACATTCGGGCGAATCCGCCTTCGCCGAACCAAGCTCTACTCGCTTCGCTTCCGGAGCCGCCTGCCCGCGTCTCCGCTCACGCATCTTCACCGGAAGAACTCGTCGAGCACGGTGCCTTGGAACCGCTCGACGAAGCCGTTGGTGCGCAGGCTCCTGATCTTGATCTTGCGGTGCCGACGCCCTGGAGGTGACCACCGTCGGGTGACGCGAGCATTTCCGCGAGCGGAGCGGGTGCGCCGAAGGCGTACCCTTGTGCGCAGTCGACGCCCAGATTTCGCAGACACTCCGCCGTCGGCTGGTCGGCGACGCCCTCGGCGATGGTGATCACGCCCAGTGCGTGCGCGAGATCGTTCATCGAGCGGACCACCACATCGTCCTCCGCCGACTTGCCGAGGTCGCGAATGAAGCTGCCATCGATCTTCAGGTAGTCGATCGGCAGGTCACGCAGGTAGCGGAACGAGGGCAGTCCGCCGCCGAAGTCATCGAGAGCGACGAGGCAACCCAACTTCTTGACGTCGTGCAGGAACCGGAGCGCCTGATCGAGGTTGCGAGCCGCCGCCGTCTCGGTGATCTCGAAGCACACTTGTTCGGGGCAGGTACGGTGTCGGTCGAAGCTGCGCGAGACGAAAGCGGCGAGGTCGCCACCGAGAGAATCGCCCGAGAGGTTGATCGAGAGGTTCGACGCGCGAGCCGGGTTCTGCACCGAAGCGTGCGTCCGCAGCGCGTTGTCGATCACCCAGCGGTCGATGCTCGCCATGATCCCATAGCGCTCGGCCGCCTGGATCAACGTCGCCGTGGGAACATCCGCGCCGCTTTCGTCCGCCAGCCGGAGCAGGACCTCGGTGCGGTGAACATAGGTGCCATTCGCGCCGAGTGCGACGATCGGCTGGCCGACCAGGCGGAACCTGTTTTCCGTCAGGGCATCGACAAGGCTGGAGGCCACGATCATCGGCGCATGCTGCGGCACTGCGGGAGCACCGTCGCCGCAGTATTCATGCACGCGATCACGTCCATTCTCCTTGGCGGAGTAGCACGCGGCGTCCGCTTCGCTCATCGCCTGCTGCGCACTTTCGGTCGCCCGGGTGATGCTGGTGAGGCCGGCGCTGGCACCGACGCGGAAGGCGCGGTCCATCCAGACGAACCGCCACTCGCGAAAGCTGGCGACGGTCACTCCGGCGATACGATGCGCCTCCTCGGGAGCGCAGTTCTCCAGCAACAAGGCGAACTCGTCACCGCCGAGCCGGGCCAGCGTGTCGCGTTCGCGGAACTTGTCGGCGAGAAGACGGCCCACCTGCTGCAACAGGCTGTCCCCCGCGGCATGGCCGGCAATGTCGTTGACCAGCTTGAACCGATCGAGGTCGAAGTAACAGAGCGCATGCTCGTGTCCCTGCGCTCTCGCAGTGTTGACAGCCCGCTGCAGACGGCGATCGAACTCGCGACGGTTGACCAGCCCGGTGAGCGCATCGTGGGTGGCCTCGTACTTCATGCGCTTGGCGAGACGCCGCAAGTTCGTCACGTCGTGGAAAGCCAGCACGGCGCCGATCAGAACGCCCGTCCGGTCACGGTTCGGCGCGGCCGACGCGCCGACCGCGTGCTCCTCCCCGGTTCGACCGACGAGAACGGCGGGGCCGTCCGTTCCCACGCTGCGCCCCTCCCGCAAGCAGCGGTGCACCGGATCGGCCACCGGCGCCCGTGTATGCTCGTCGAACAGCACGAACACCGCGGACACCGGCTGTCCTCGCGCGTCCGTCTCGCTCCAGCCGGTCAGCCTCTCCGCGGTCGGGTTGAGGTACGTGATCGCGCCGGCGGCATCCGTTGTGATCACCGCGTCGTCGATCGACTGCAAAGGTGACTTCGGCGCGCTCCTTCTCGCGATGCAGTGCCTCCTCCGCTTCTTTTCGTGCGCTGATGTCGATGATCACCGAGATGCGACAAGGGTCGAAAGACTGGTGGCGAGCGATCGACGATCCTCGCGAACCCACAGGGGCGTGCCGTCCTTGCGCAGGTAGCGCTTATCGATCGAATAATGCGCAATCTCGCCGGCGACCAGCCGCTCGACGAGCGGCCTCTCGCTCCAGGTCTTCGGGCAGGGTGATCTCACGATAGCTACGGCCGACCAGCTCGTCGACGGTGTACCCCAGCATGGCGCAGAGCTGCTGGTTGGCGCGCAGGAGATAACCGTTGCGGGCGAGCTGCTCGATACCGACCGCGGCGTGCTCGAACAGCATTCGATAGTCAGACTCGCTCCTTGCCACCGCGTTCCGCGATTCGACGAGATCACTGGTGTCGGTGGAGGTGCCGATCCACTTCTCGATCCCGCCGTCGTGACCGCGATCGGGTATCTGACGCTGCGCGAACCAGTCATAGCCCGGAGGGCGGTCGAGAATTTCGTCGATCACGAGATCGCTACGCGTGCCGTCCCACAGGCCGCGGATGAACACCTTGATCCGGCCGTCGCGGAAGAGGGCCTCCGCTTGGCTTCCGGCAGATTGACCATGATTTCCAACGACCGTTCGCGGTCGTAAATCAGACAACCTGCAGGATTGTCGGGATGCCAGAGGGCTCGTTGCACCTTCAGAACACAGGGGGTCATCGTGTCCCTTCGACAGCAGCTTCCTGCATCGCATATTAGCAGAATTGCAATGGATACTGTTCCACTAATGCGATCTTCGGCCCGAAGCGCGCATGCCGCAGTCGGCTTCCCAACTGCGGGCAAGCGGCACGGTCAGCTGCCGCAAGGACCGAAATAGGTTCCAGTTCTCGCCCCTCGTAAGGCTTCTGCCTGAGCTCGCGCAGTTGCCGGCGGCGACACTACCCACGCTCACCTGGTCCTGCTGGAGCCGCCCGAGCAGGGCCCTTCCAAACAGTGTGCGTCGGATCTGGCCGCGTCGAACCGCGCATCATTACGCATCCTCACGCCCAGCCAGTATCACTCCGGCAGTTCGCCACCGCCGAGGGTCTTCTGCACGGCGGCGGCATAGTCGTCGGCCGGCGCGCTGCGGCCAGCAACCGGCGCTGCCGACACCGCGGGCACGGCGACGGCCGGCACCGCCTCGGCCGGCTGGGCCGACCGATAGAACGTGTGCTCTCCGATCCGGACGGTGACCGGCATGCCGCCGAACCCCACCAGCGACGATCTGACCTGGCCCGCGGCGGCACGTTTGCGGACGATCGCCTCGTTCTGAAAGTACAGCCCGCCCTGCGACACGTCGCCGAGGACGCCGTCCGCCTTCAGAGAGAGGATCGTCGCGATCCTGATCCGCTGCTCCGGTGACGGCGGCGGCAGGTTCCGCCAGGAGCCGCCCACCCTGCTCACCGGCTCGAACTGCCGCGGCGCATCCAGCACGCCCTGCACGCCTCCTCCGAACCCGCCGCTCGCCGCCCGGTGCAAGATGACGTCGATCACCGCGGCAAGGCCGGCGTCCGACTGGTTGCCCGCTTCGGCGATGCTCACCCGGCCGATCGCAGCCACGTCCTCGGCCGAGAGCGTCAGCGCCGCCGCGGGCGACGCCGCCGCCAGGAGTGCCACGGCGAGCGACACTCCCCTCGCCGTCATCGTCCTACCCATACCGGCACGACGGCGCCTTCGACGGATGCCGCCCGGATCGGTCCGAAGTAGCGTGAATCGACCGACAGCGGCGAATGGTTGGAGACCACCCACAGGTCGCCCGGTTCGACGACGACCTGCACGACGACGCGGGGCACCAACGGCCGTCCCCGGCTGTCCTGCGTGTGCGGCTCGGTATCCGGCAGCAGCGCGCCGTTCACCGTCACGCCGTCCTCGGCGACGGTGACGACGTCGCCCGCCCTGGCGACCACCGGCTTCAACAGCCGTTGCAGGTCGCCGGGGCACGGGCCACCGTGGATGTAGCCGCGCGCCTTGAACCCCTGGAACGTCTGGTCGGTCGGCGGGCAGAACGAGACCCAGGCACCAACGGTCGGCGCCCGCGGAACCACCTGCCACAGCCCGACGGGTGCGCTCTCGGTCGAGTTCCAGCGCCAGCCTGCTCGTTCCACGGCCACGGTGGCCACGCCGCCGAACGCGGCGAGCGCGACGACGACGGCGGCCGTCTTCCGCGAGCGATTCATCCCGGCACCGCCAGCGAGGCGCGGCGTGACAGCTCAGGATCGAGATAGTAGGGCGTCTGCTCGCCACGGATCGGATGCAGACCGCCGGCGAACAGCAGCAGCTCGCCCGGTCCCTCCGGACCGGTCATGCGGAGCCGCATCACTTCGTCCGCCGTCAGCAACGGCCGCCGCGACTCGTGCAGCGAGCGGTTGACGTTCGACAGCGCGCCGAGCCGGGTACCGCTCTCGCTCAGCACCTCGCGCACGACCGTGCCTTCGCCGGCCATCTTGCTGATCCACTCGGCGGTCACAACGCTGTTGGGCGCATAGCAGACACGGACGTGACAGTTTGCCAGGATGCTTTCGGTCGCCCCGTAGGCACCGACGATCTGGTCGCGGTCCTGCGCCACGAGCAGCACCTTGATGCCGTAGCCGGCACATTTCGGCAGGGCGTCCTCGATCACGTCGAGCCGGCCGAGCGACGGAAACTCGTCGAGCACCATCAGCAGCCGATGCCGATGCACCGGCAACGGCCGGCCGTCTTCGAAGCGAACCTCGGCCCCCAGCAGCGTGCGCATGGCGGAAGCCAGCAGCAGCCGGACCAACGGCCGCAGCCGCAGCTTGTCGGCGCCGGGCGTGACGATGTAGAGCGCCGCCGGCGCCGCGTCGTTCATCAGTTCGCCGATGGCGAAGTCGCTGCGCCGCGTGTTCGCCGCGATCAGCGGGTCGGTGAACAGTTCGAGCGCGATCGCCGCGGTGCTGGTGACCGATCCCTGCTCTTTCGGGTGCCGGGAGACGCACGCCTGTCCGGTGATGGCGACGAACGGATAAGGCGACGCCGCCATGTCCGCGAACAGATCCTCCGGCTCGCGTCCGGGCATCGACAGCTCGCAGGCGACGTCCGCGAGGCAGGCGCCGGGGTCCTGATGCAGCGTGTGCAGGATCAGGCCGGCGAGAAGCTGATACGCCGTCGACTTCCAATGGTCCCGATCGACGCCCTTGCCGTCACGGTCGACCAGCAGCAGGGCGATGTCCTGCGCGTCGGCCACCTCGAACGCCGTGCCGACCCTGCACGGCGTCGAGAAAGTTGAACCGATGGCAGCCGCTGGCGGCGCCCGGCTGGAAACGGATCATCCGCGTGCCGATGCTCGCCTGCCAGCCGCCGGTGATCGCCGCCAGCTCGCCCTTCTCGTCGTAGACGATCGAACTCGCGCGCCAGTTCAGCAGCGTCGGTACGATCACGCCGGTGCCCTTGCCGCTCCGGGTGGGAGCGATGATCGCCACGTGCTCCGGGCCGTCCTGCCGCAGCGTCCTCAGCCGGCGGCGCCGGTCACGCCAGCCGCCGAGGTGTACGCCGTGCCCGGCGAACAGGCCGGCCCGTTCGATTTCCGGCGCCAGGGCGAACCGGGCGGTGCCGTGCAGCTCGGGGTACCGCTTCGGCCGCCAGGATCGTCGTGTCCGCCACAGCAGCAGACCGACGGCCGTGCCGACGAGCCCTCCCATGGCCGTCAGCTTCACCCGCACGAACGTCTGATAGGCGTCCGGCGCCCACGGCGCCTGCATCCACTCGAACCATTTCCATGGCGGGTAGAACGGCACGTCTGCCACGGTCAGCAGCGGTGAACCGAGGCCGGTGGCGTAGCCTGTCCGGGCAGCGATGTACTGCGTTGCCGCGGCGCTGCCGAGGGCGCTGGTACCGGCCACCAGAGCGAGAGCGGCCGCTCTCTTGCCCCCGACCCCATTGGTTCGTATAGTTTATCAAGGACGTAGTCTCCCTTGCTGGGGCAGATGACGTGCAGCGGCTCGCCAGGGTCGTCCTCCAAACCATCCCCGGCGGGTCGCTGTTTCCTACCTGCGGCGCGCTGCGGCGCGGCTGGCTTCTTTCCACTTCCGGCGACACAACTCCCGCTCGATCACCTCCGGGCTCGGCGTCGGCGTGCGGCGAAAGCGCAACCACGCCCAGATGATCGCGAGCGTCTCCCGCATGGTCGGCACGACGCCGACCATCTCGTCTTCATGCGTCGCCGGCAGCGGCGGCGGCGGTGGTGTCGCGGGCCCGAACCGCCGCTCCCGCTCGACGGCGGCGGCGATCTGGTACGTCTCGTCGGTCCAACCGCCCGGCGGCATCAGCGGATGCGGGCGTCGCCGCGGACGTTCGGCCGGCGTCTCCTGCAGACGCTCGGCCATCGCCCGCTCGATCGCCGGCGGTAGCTGCTCGGCAATTGCTTCCCGCGCCATGCGTCGCAGCGCGGCTTCGTCGGTGGCGTGTCCTGCAGTGACCGGCATGGCGCGCTCGTTCATTAATCCGCCAGCACCGGACAGGGCGAACACGATGTCGGTTTCCGGGTTCACGGATGCGGATGGCACGCAGTGCCTGTCGATCGCTGCCTGAACGATATTCCTGTCCACTACACCACCCCCTCGATCTGCGTGTTGATCCCCGACCACGCCTGTTCGAGCAACATCTTCGAGATCACGGAAAATGCTGGGAGGCGCGGGCGTCGTCGAACGTCATCGCCGCCTTGGTCATCTTCTTCACACACGCGCCGCTGTACCGCGGGTTCAGTTCGGGGATGCGGATCGTCGCGGCGAAGCGCGCGGCACAGTGCTGAAACAGATCCGTGTCCTCGAACGGCGTCCCTTCGTTCGTCACCAGCGGTGCGAAGTACGGGTTGAGCCAGGGGACGATTTCGACGTGCGCAGGCAACTTCCCGGTCATCATCTCGCAGGCGACAAGGCGGTGTCCGCCAGTGCCTCCGTGCCGATGATCGGCGCGTGCACGACGATCCGCTTGCCCTTGGCGGCGAGCCAGTCGAGCAGCCCGGTGTCGAGCAGATAGGTCAGCAGCGGCAGAAACGAGGCCGCTCCGTTGTCCATGACGACGTTGGTGTCTTCCTCGGCGATCCGCGACATGACGTCGTTCATCGCTTCGACGTTGACGGCGTCACCGTTGAGCAATTCCACTCGCTCGACACCCAGTGAGGTGATGGCGCTGAACGACTTGTTCACCGGATCGGTGTCGAGGCAAACCAGCGGTTCGCCGGTCGCCTTCAGGCTCTGCGCCAGCATCGACGCGATCAAGGTCTTTTCCACAGCCGCCCTTTCCTTGAAGGACCAGCGAGACTGTTCGGCGCTTTGGGTTTGGCTCGCCGAGGTGGGTGTTTGACCTCCTCTTCGTCGGCGAGGTCTTGTGTCCGGCGAAGCCGGACTGCTGCCCTCCGGCGGCTGGTGGTGATCCGTCGTCGTTCGGCATTGGACGTATCCTCTGTGGGGCTGGTGGTGGGTGAAGGTGGCCACTAGCTGGCCGGGGTGTGACCGGGCCCCTTATGACCCTCTTTCGGCCTTGTTCGATCGGGGCGGGTTAGCGCGGCCGGAGTCGACTCCAGTTCGAGCGTTTTCACATACCGGCAGAATGTCGGGTACGCCATGCCCAGCCGGTCACGAAGCTCGTCGTAGATCGCGATGCCGTGCAAACCGCCTGTCATCGCGGCATCTATTTCTTTCGATACCGGTTGAAAGGCCACGCGCGGTGTTATCTTTCACAGATCGACCGGCGCGCAACGAGAAGTTGTCGAAAATTTCGATAGACGATGATAAATCGTGAGAATTTCAGTGTAACAGATGTATAATCCGACTATATGTGGTATCTCAAGGGTTCTTTAGTTTTCTCATTCCTTCTCAATCATTCTCGCCAAAAAAGCAGATGGCAAGGTATGCTGTGTGGCCACAGCAAGTGGCTTACTGCGCGGCTTTGCCGCTCGACGCTGCGAGGGAGGGGACTGGTGGCGAAAGACACGATCATCAAGCTCAGGGTTGCAGTAGAAGACGGCCTTGCAATCAGAGCCAAGGCCGTCGAGAGCGGGATGACTGTCTCGGCGTTCGTGCGCAGCGCCGCGCTGGCGAGGCGATTGCCGTCCGCCCGGCAGAGTGTGGCAATCGCCGATGCCGAGGCGGTGGCGGCGCTGACGACGGCGCTCTCGGCACTACGCAAGCTGCCACAGACGGAACCCGTCATTGCCGCCCAGCTCTGGATCGAGGCGCGCATCGCGCCGATCGCGCCGCTGTGATCGTCGAAATCATTCCCGAGCCGAAGGGCGCGGCCGGCTTCGGCAATCTCGCGCGCTACGTCGTCGGCGCCGAGCGCGGCGTCGATCCCGCCGCCTGGGAACGCTTGTCGAGTTACGTGCTCGGCAAGCAGACGGCCCGCGGCGAAATCGTCACCGACGTCCGCGTGACCAACACCCGCCATGGCGCCGACGACGTCGGCCTCGCCGTCAAGGAGGCGATGGCGGCGAACGATCGCTGCATCGGCAGCCTGGCGCCGAAGGTCTATCACTTCGTCATCAGCCTGCAGCCGGGCGAAAGCCTCGCGCCTCGGCAGTTCGAGCAGGCGGAACAGCGGATCGTCGACGCCTTGGGGCTTGGTGACTGCCAGCGGATCAGCGTCACGCACAACAGCAAGGAACACCTGCACCGGCACGTCGCCATCGCCACCGCGTCGGCGCCGGACATGAAGAACCACCGGCCGCGGCACGACTACGCCAAGGTGATGGCGGTCGCGGCCGAGCTGGAACGCGAACTGGGGCTCGCACCGACCAACCACGAGCGCGGCACCGGCCGGGCGCACGCCGCCAGCTTGCAGGAACGCGCGCAGACGGTCGCCGACGAGTTGGTCGCGGCGAAGACCTGGGACGAGCTGCACCGGGTCGCCGCCCAGCACGGGCTTGCGATCAAACCGCGCGGCGACGGCCTGGTGGTCGGCTCGCTCGACAACGCCAAGCTGCACGTCCGCGCCTCGCGCGTGCGTCGCGAACTGGGGAAGAACCGCCTGGAGGATCGGCTCGGGCCGTACCAGCCGCCGGGTCACGGGCATGAGCGCGGCCAGGAGCGGCCGCCGGCGGCCGACGGGCAGGCTCGCGGCCGGGAAGAGCCGGCGGCCGACAGCACCGGGCCGGCCAAAGGTGCGCTCTACGATCGGTATCTCGCCGAGCGCGCGGCGGCGACGGCGGCTCGCAATCTCGAGCTCGCCGCCTTGCGCGAACGGCAGGCGGCGCACACTCGGGCGCTGCGCGAGTTCTACGCCGACCGGATGCGCCAGGAACGCGCGCTGAACGGTGGCGCACGGCGCGCCCGCCGTCGCAACGTGCGGTGCGTCGGCGAGCTGCGCGATGCGGCGCACGCCCAGCGGATCGTCGAGCAGCGGGCCGCTCGGGAGAAGCTGAAAGCCGCTCACCCAGTCGAGAAGTGGGAAGACTGGCTGCGCGCCAGGGCCGGCGAAGGCGACGTCGCCGCGCTGTCCGCGCTCCGCTCTCGCGAGACGCGGGCCGCGAGCCTGGAAGACGAGTTGCGAGGCGCCGATCCGGCTCGCGGCCGGGACGTGCTGCTGAAGCACGCCAAGCGGTCCGTCCAGGCGAACGGCCATGTCCTCTACAGCTTCGCCGACGGCGGACTCGTCGTCGATACCGCCAGGACCGTGAAGGTCCGCGGCGAGACCGAAGCGGCCCGCCGGCTGGCGCTGGAACTTGCCCGCGAGCGTTTCGGCCGGGAGCTGCGGGTGCACGGCAGCGAGGAGTTCAAGGCAGCCATCGCCTGCACCGCCGGCCGGGCCGGAACCGACGTGCGCTTCGTCGATGCCGAGTTGGAGCGGCTGCGGCAGAACGAACAGCGCCGGGCGATGGAGCGCGAGCCGGGGCAGCAACGAGAGGCGGCGGTTCGTGAGGCGGAACCGGCAGACGAGCAGGCCGAACGGGCGAAGGCGAAGAAGCGTGCCGGGCAAGCGCGCGGCAAGGATCGCGGGCGCGGCGATGATTTCGTGCTGGAGCGATAGCAGAAGCAGCGGGGGCCAGGGAGGCGCTGCCTCCCTCCCCCGGGTACGCACTCTGCCGGGCGACAGGGCCGCCCGCTTCGCATGGCCAGAGGCCACGCTCGCGCGCAACCCGGTCACCCTCGATTGCGCACCTCCCCGGACCCTCCGGTCTCGCCGACGGGCAACGGTTCGATCGATCGAACCGTCTGCTGAAAGGAAGAAGCGATGACTTGCTCCCCTCCTCCCGAATGCGTCTTCACCGGTGCGGCAGCCATCTGCGCCTGCATGCTGACACGCTGCGTCTTCACCCTGCTGGTCACCGAGATCGAGGTCGACAGTGCCGGCCGGCCGGTCGCGGAGTTCGGCGGACGGGTGAAAGAGCGATCCGCGCCATACGTCGGCCGGCCGGCGGGTTGAGCGCCTCGATGGCGGGGGCAAGGAGCAGGCACGATGCGGACGTTCGGGCTGACGATGGCGGCGGTGGCGGTGCGCCTGGTGGGTGTGGCCGGACTGTTCTGGGGCATCGGCTGCGGGGCGATCGCGTTGTTCGCGGTGCCGCTGTCGGTCCTGACCTTCCGGGCTGGACCGGCCGGGGCCGGCCTGGACGATCTGTCGCGGTCGCTCTCGTTCCTCGCGGTCGCCGCCGGCGGCCTGGTGGTCTGCTTCGTGATGCAGGCCTGGGGACGAGGATCGAGAACAAGGCGTTGGCGGACAGCCGCGAGCGTGACCGGCTGCGCGCGCTGTCGCGCAAGGATGCGGCCGAGGCGAAGAAGCAGCAGGCTTGGGACGAGAGCTTCGTCGACCCGCGCCAGCGAGCGCCCGCCGGCGCCGGCCCACGGACGATATTCAGGCTGTTCCACGCGGCGGGCAAGACGGGCAGGCCGGCGGCCGGCTGATGTTCACCAACAGACATGCGCAGGGTTTTCAGCGCCCGTAATCGCGATCGTCGTCGCGGCGATGGTTGTGCTGCCGGGTCTTTGCCGCCGCCTGCCTTTTCGCCCGAGACCGGTCACGCACGGTGATGCCATGGACGTCGCCACGATCGACGATGCCCAGCGTCTGCCGCTGGTGCTCGGTGATGAGCGTGTCGATCGCCCGCTTCGCCGCCGGCCCGTCCATCGTCCGGTCGTTGGCGATGGCGGCCAACTTGTTGATCAGGGCGTGCGCAGCGGGATTGTTCGCCTCGAACACCGATCGTGTGCCTTCCTCGCCGCGGCTCGACCGATCGACGTAGCCTTGCATCGTCGGATCGTTTTGAAGGTCGGCGAGCCGTTCGATGTGCGCGTTGGCAGCGGGGTGCCGGGTTTCGGCTTTCGTCTGTTCGCGCTGCTCGTTTTCCCAGGCCTTGTCGGGCTGATCCTTTGGTCCGAAGAGCCTGTCGCGGATGCGAGCCGCGACGTTGGTAAGGCGGCTTTGGATTGCCATGCCGTTTCTCCCGCTGGCTGGTTCAGTTCGGGTCTTCGGCGCTCTGCGTGCCGTCGTCGAAGCTGTAGGGGGCGGAAAAGACGAGGTCCTTCGGCAGCATGACGCCGATGGCGTAGCCGGGACGCACCAGCAACGTCGGCGGGATGCGCAGCCCGTCGCGCGTCTCCTGCGAGGCGACGGACTCCACGGCCTGGGCGTTGACCGCATTCGCCCCGAGTGCGGCGCTTCCGAGGGTGAACGCGCCCTGCACGGTGGTGAACAGCACGGCGTTCAGCAGGCGCGCGCCGAGATGGGTTTGGCATTCGTCCTCGACGCCCGAGTATCCGGAGACGTCGGCGACCACCAGACGGCCGAGATCCATGGACGTGGCGTCAGGAAAGATCAGTCGCTCGGCCGCGACCTGGAGGCGGCACTCGCCCTGGGAGACACGGTTGTTGTAGGTCAGGATCAACGTCGAGCCCTGCGGCACGCACAGGCCGCCGGCGGGCGTGTTGCAGTGAACGTCCTGGGAAATCTGCGCGACGATCCGCCCTGGCGCGTCGGAGATCATCCCGCCCTTGGTGACGGCGGGAAGAACGGTGCCGGCCATGACCTGGTAAGGTGAGACGGTGCCGTGTCGGGCGCCGAGCACGTAGTCCGGGCCGTTCGTCCCCGTCTGGTCCGCCCACGCCTGCTTGCTGTCGGCCGAAGCCCAGATGCCGCCCGCGCCGCGGTGCTGCGGACCGGTGGTCACCTCGCCGCCGCCGATCGATGGCTGAGCAGATGCGGCCAGGGCGCCCGAGCCTGGGCCTGCCGCAGCCGCCGTTCCCGGCGTCGGCTTCGCTGTCATCGGGCTGGTGAGGCCGGCCTGGATTGCTTCGACCCGCTTCTTCTCCAGCTCCGCCTTCTGAGCGTAGTACGCGGTCCACGCCGCGGCGGCGGCGTTGGCGCGCGCCATCTCCTCGATCGAGGGTGCAGGCGCAGACGGCGGTCGCTGTTCCTCGACCTTCTCCGCCGCCGGCGTCTCAGCCTGGGGAGCGATCGGCGCAGGAGCGGTTGGTGCGGGATCGGCCGGCCGCTGCATCAGGGCGGACGGGACCTTCGCCGGACTGAAGGTGGCGGCAACGTCCTTGCTGGCGACCTTCTTCGGATCGGGCATCGCCGAGATGCCGTAGAAGGCGACGGCGGCGAGAGCGCCGCTGCCGAGACAGATTGCCGCCATCGCCCGCTTCGAGAGGAACGTGCCGCGGCCCTTCATACGCTCCTCCGCACGACCAGCGGGCCGCTGGCGCCCGGTCCGGCAAAGAACGCCGAGGCGAGCACGCCGTTGAAGCCGACACGCAGCAAGGTGCCGGCCTCCAGCGGCGTCAGCTGATAGCGGAGGACGGGGGCGCCGGTCTCGGCGACGGTGAAGCCTTCGGCGCGCAGGGCCGCGACCAGCTCGGGAGTGATGGCGTTGCTCGCCTGATCGGCGGGGAGCGGTTCCAGGCAGACCGTGCGACCGTTCGGGTGCTCGCCGGCGACGATGACGACGATGGTGTCGATGATCGGCTCCGCGGCCGAAACGTGCGGGTCGACGTACGATCCGTCGGGGGTCGCGCACGCGCCCAGGGCGGACGCGAGCAGCAGGGCGGCGATGGCTCCAAGGCGAAAGCTGCCGCCTGTGCGACGTCGGCGTCGGTCTGCGTTGGGGAGCCGCGGCGCCACCGGCTTTGCTCGACAGCCGGGTGCCACGGTCCGGGTGTTGGAGGCGAGCGGCGAAAGGTGACCGGCCGGCATCATTCGGCACTCCGCGTGATCTTCACCGCGATCTGATCGTCGCCGACGCCGGAGACGAGTGCTGCTCGCGAGAGCACGCCGTCGACCAGCATCCGGTTACCGGGCAGGATCTGGCTGTTGATCACCTGCTGAGATGGCTCGCTGAACCACCCGTCATCGTTGCCCAGGCCGACCAGCACCGGCAGTGCGGAAGAGGACACCGAGGCCGGGAAGGCGATGACGGTGCGTGTACCGTCGGTGATGACCGCCGTTGGCCGCCAGGGCGCCTCGCCATCGACGTTGAAGCCGAAGGTGATGTCGCTGATCGACCCGCCGCCGGGGGGCGCTGCCATCGCCGCGGCGATCTGCTGCCGGTAGGAGGCGGCCATCCGCTTCGGCTGATCGCCGGGGTAATCGAAGGCGACTAGGGGCATCCACGACGATCTGGTCGAACGCAGCGTGATCGAGTACAGGCGGCGCTGTGTCGGCACCACCAGCGTCGCCTGCAGGTTCGGCTGTGTCGGCCGGATCGACAACTGCGTGACGAGCTGCTTGCCTGAGCCGGAGAACGTCGGGGTGACCGACCAGTTCACCGTGTCGGACAGGGTGAAGTTGCCGAGGTCCTTGGCGTCCTTGCCGCCGGTGATGACTTCGCCCGGCTCGAGGCTGACGACGCAGATCCGCGACGGCGCACAGACGACGGTCGGCTGTGTCGCGCCGAAGGCGAACCGGACATAGCCGTCCGCGTCGGCCCGCGGCATCGTCGGCCGGTTGCGCGCGGTACCGGCGAGCTTGACCGCTCGTTTCGCCGTCGCCGGCAGCGCCGGAGGCTTGGGCGCCGGACTGACGGCCGGCGGAAAGGTGATCGGCCCGGGCGGCAGGGTGGTGGCGTTGGCACGCATGCCCTGCGCTGGCGGACGGGTGCCGTCGGTGGGCATGGTCACCTGTGCCGCCGAGGTGGCGGTCGCCTGCTGCGCCGCCGCCGGAAAGGCGACGGAGGTGATCAGCAGGGCGATCGCGGTGGTTCCCGGACTATTCACCTGCTCGCCCGCCGCGCTCGCTGACCGACAACTCCTTGATCACCATGCCAGTCGGGTTCAGCAACGCCGCCGCCACGCTGGTCGGCGCGGTGGTATCACTCACCAGGGTAGCGACATAGGTCCGCCGGTAGTTTTGCCGGCCATCCTTGCCGCGGGCGGTCTCGATCCACTCGACACGCCATGTCGAGTCGACGACGGTGACGAGCTGGATTTCCACGGTGACGGTCTCGCGAGACGCGCGCACCAGCGGGCGGTTGTCGCCCTCGCCGAACCACTCGGCGACCTGCTGCGCGGCCGGGCTCGGCTGCACCAGCATCGAGAACAACGCGTCGATGTTGCGTCGCTCGCCGGCCGGGTCGCTCACCACCGAGCGCAGGTTACGGACGAACTCCGCGACCTGATAGCGCGCGACAAGTCGATCCATCGGCCGTACCACCGGTGCGACGGCCGTGGCGACGGCGTCTCCCAGGCCGTTCACTTCGACCACGACCGTCTCGATCCGCGGCTGCGCCGCTTTCCAGGTGACGCCGGCCATGGCCAGAGCAACCATCATGGCCGCGCCTGCCCCTGCACAGGCGAGGTTCCGCTGCCGGGCGACTTCGGCGATCCGCAGGCTCCAATCCTTGCGGGCATGGTCGAAGACGACGGAGTGGGAGGCCGTGGCGAGACTCTCCGGCGCCACTTCGGCGCCTCCCCGCCGCCGACGAAAAACATTTCCATCCATGGGTACTTCCCTTGCTGGGGCCTTTCGAGACGCATGGCGCTCGCAGTGCCGGCCCCGCCCGGGGCCGGCAGAACAGCGTCATCAATCGAGCGTGTTGCTGACCTCTTCCGGCGACGGCTTCGGCCGACCGGCTTCCGATCTCAGGTGCCGGGTCGTATCGCGCATCCCCGCGGCGGCAGCCCAGGTCGACGAGGCGTGCGAACTGACACGGCCGGACATTTTGTCTGTCTGCGCCGCACCCACGCCCGCAAAGCTGTTGTTCATCGTCTCCAGCGCCAACTTCGCGCCGGACCCGAGTTTGCCGAGGGCGCCACTCGCCGGCTCCGCGCCGGAGGCGGCACGCTGTGCCAGCGCGAGGCCGCCGGCGGCGCCGACCAGGGCGCCGGCGCCGCTCGCCGCGGCAATCCCCTTGCCGGCCATGCCGGCGCCGGTTCGAAAGTTCGAGACGGCGGTCATCAGGCCGTGCCCCGCGGTCGAAGCCGAGCCGTTGATCATCCCGGCGACGAGGGCGGGGATCGAGTGCGTCAGCGCCGCGGCGACCAGGCTGAAGCCGAACAGTACGTCGATGTCATTGGCTTTGTTGGCTGCCTCAAATGCCGTCACCCAATCCGTGACGAGACGGTTCAGCACGCCTGCCAGCAGCATCAGCGTCAGCAGCTTGGCGCCGGCAGCGACTGGATAGCGCAGCGCGTTGAGAGCGACGCCGCGCGTCCAGGTCGTGCCACCCCACGCGACAAACAGCGGGATGGTCGCCACCACCAGATACATCTCGACGAGTGCCAGGATGTAAAGAACAGCGATCCATGCGAAGCAGGCGAGAATGACGACCGCCATGAAGAGTATCGCGAGCGCCTCGTCCAGGTTGAAAATCGAAGCGGTCGACTTGATAGCCCGAAACAGGCTCACGCCATTGTCGAGCATGGTGCTCGGGTAGATTTGCGACGGCAGACCAGTGACCTGCGTGCCCGCGAGCCGGAAGCTGTCGATCACCGACATGGCGATCCACTGGCTGTTGTCGATGAACCAGACGAACAGGCCCACCATTATCGCCTGCCGGACCAGCATCGGCAGGTAACCCTCCAGGGGCGTGCGCTGCAGGGCGAGGACGATTACCTCCCAGGCGAAACCGAGCAGCGCCAGTAGGTACAGCAGATGCAGGCCGATGGTGGCGAAGCCGGTCTCCCAGCCGTGCACGGCGGCGCGGAAGCCAGCCGGAATTTGGTCGATAATCGAATAGATCATCAGAAGCCCTTTCCGAGACCATGAGGAGCGGGCGTTCCGGAACTCCACTTTTTGAAAGCCTCGCTTTTTGCCTTCTCCTCCTCCTTGGCGGCCCGCATTTCGGCGAGCAGCGCCTCGCATGTCTGGTCCGCAGGCCCGACCGCTTCGGAGAGGAGAATCGTCGTCGTCGTCGTGTAGGTGACGGCAGCCGTGCCGACGACGAGTGCGACCGCTGCGGCGATAGTCTTGATGGTAAGCATAGTCAAAATCCCTGTCCTAGACCGTGCGGCGCGGGCGTTCCGGAACTCCATTCCTCGAAGAGGCGGCGTTTTGCTGCGACGGTTTCGTCCTGTTCGACTTGATACTGCTGCATCATCGCGACTTGATCGTTCATCGCCTGAAGCTGCATCGCCGACGCGGCGGTCAGTTGGCTTTGTGCCTGGATCGCCTGCATCTGGCCGATCGAGGTGGCGGAGCTGGTCTGAGCGGAGCCGAGAATGTCGTCCATCGTCACCCGGCGCTCGTTCTCCAGGCCGAGCAGCTTGGCGTTCTCGTCCATCTGCTTTTCGCGCTGGGTGTTCCAGAACTTCGCGTCGGCCTTCACGCCGCCGGGCAGCGCGCCGCCTTGCCGGCCAACGGAGCGAACCGTGCGGAGGCGCTGCATCATCGTGCCGTCCGGACCGGCGATCGCCGCCGCCTGGGTCGCCAGCGCCTGCGTGCGGACGTAGAGGTTCGTGACGCGGTTGATCGCATCCATCGGGATCGCGACCGTGTTCTGCACCGCGGTGGCGTAGGTGTTGACCAGTTCGACGTAGGTCGCGACCTGCTGGGCATAGTCCATCGCCCGGTCGGCGGTCGCCTTCACGTCTTCGGCGAGTTGCGCGATCACCGTTGCTTCGACAGCCGGGTCGGTGACGACCTCTTGGGCGCGGAGGGTGCCAGGGAAAGCCAGTGCGGTCATGGTGGTGATGGCGGCGGCGGCGAAGGCATTGTGCTTCATCGGCTTGCTCCCTGTTCGGCGAGCCACTGTTCGGGCCAGTCCTCACCGAGCATGGCTTCGAGGGTCGCAGTGCGGGCGAGCGCTTCCTTGGATGACGCGCCGGCGAAGGCGCGCAGCACGGAGCCGGGGACCAGCCAGAACAGCCGGCGGCCTCGTGCGGTGACAGCATAATAGTCGCGACGCGGAGTGGCGTGCCGGAGCACGGCGATGTCGTCGTCCGAGAGACCGAGCATCCGGTAGAGATCGACCGGCCCGGGTTGCTCGGCGGTGCCGCGCTGGTCGGCGGCGGCGTTCGGCAGGAAGATCTTCGTCTGGCAGGACTCGTTGAGCAGCGCGGCGACGTCGCTGCGCAGCGCATCGGCCAGGCTCTGTGTCTCCAGGACAACGGCGCAATTCTTCGACCGCAGCGTTCGCAGCCAGACGGCCAGTTGGCGGGCGAAGACCGGGTTCGACAACACCGACCACGCCTCGGCCAGCATCAGCATCGCCGGGGTGCCGTCCAGGCTGCGCTCGAAGCGCCGGAACAGGTAGAGCAGGATCGGCAGGCGCGTCGCCTCGGGATAGGCGAGGAAATCTTCCGTCTCGAAGCCCAGCAGATGGCCGCCGTCGCGCAGGCTGTCGCGCTCGGCGTCGAGCATCCGCCCGGTGTTGCCGGTCAGCGTGTAATAGGAGAGCGCCGCCTTGACCGACGGGCTTTGCACCGTCGACACAAAATCCGAGAGCGTGCGGTGTTCCGAGAGGCGCAGCAGCTCGACGGCGAGGTGGATCTCGCGGGTCTCGTCGGTGCCGGGCGGCCGGTGATGCTGCAGCTCGAAGCAGGTGGCGATCCAGTCCTCGGCGAAGGCCATGTCGTCGGGCGTATCGAGCATGCCGAGCGGGCAGAACGTCGGGCCGTCGCCCGAGCCGAGGTCGTAGTGGTCGCCACCGCACGCCTTCACCGCGACGCGCATGCCGCGCTTGAAGTCGAACGTCCAAATCTGCATCCGTGGAAAGCGAAGCGCCTGCATGGCGATGGTCGCCATCAGGAACGATTTGCCCGCGCCGGTCGGGCCGAAGATCAGCGTGTGGCCGATGTCGCCCTGGTGCAGCGAGAAGCGGAACGGTGTGTCGCCAGCGGTTACTGCGTACAGCAACGGCGGCGAATGGGGCGGGTACAGCGGGCTCTCGTGCTCGCGCGCGCCGCACCACAGGCTCTGCAGCGCCAGGAAGTCGGCGAGGTTGCGGGTGCTGATGACGGGTCGGCGGACGTTCCACAGCGTCAGGCCGGGGAAGGTGCCGAGCCATGCCGCCGGCACATTGCCGTTCTCGATCCGCGGGGCGAAGCGGCAGGCGCCGACATTCTTCGCCACGAGCCGCAGGTTGTCGTCCAGGCGGTCCGGATCGCGGTCCAGCAGGACGATCGTCCCGCTGTAGTAGCCGAACTTGACCAGTTCGGAAGAGGCGGCGGCGCTCGCCTCGCGCGTCTCGCCGACCATCGTTACCGCGTCGGCGTTCTCGCGACCGTCTTCAATGCGCAGCATCTGCGAGGAGAAGGAACGGATTTTCTGCCGCCATCGCTTCTCGAAGCCGGTGATGGCGGCCATCGCTTCGTGCTGGTCCTGGAAGATGAAGCGCGTCGACCATCGGTATTCGATCGGCATCAGGTCCAGGCGCTGCAGCACGCCCGGATGGCCATGTGGCGGGAAGCCCTCGATGCTGACGCAGCCGATGTACTTGTCGCCGATCATCGGCGCGGGCTCGACCTGGAAGTCGGACACGCCGACGACACTGTCGAGGTAGAAGGCGTGAGCTGGGATGCGCAGCTCACGCGTCTCGCCGAACTGGCAGTAGTCCAGGTAGTTGACCAGCTCGCAGCAGGCGTCGCCGGGCGCCACCTCGTAGGAACGCATCCGCTGCAGGTCGAGCACGTCGGCCAGTTTGGTCTCGACGCCGAGCAGCGCCTTCTCGAAATCCGCCAGCAGGCGACCGGCGCGGCCCTCGCTGCCGTCGGCGGCGGTGTACAGCAGTGATTCCAGCCGCCGCACCTGGTCGCGCGATGGAACGAACTGCAGGACGAGGGTATGCACGGATTCGAACAGGTCGAGGCCGCCGTCGAACTGCCCGCGGCGCTCGTCGTCGACCATGCGGGAGATGCGGTCCGGGAAGGCCGAGCGCGTGGCGACCGGGTATTCGGCGACGCGGATGCGCGACACGTCGTACCACATCGCCCAGCCGGCCCCGAGGCCGAGCAGCGCGGTGTTCATCCGGTCGCTGAGCGCGTTGCGATCATGGTCCGGCAGCGCGAGGCTGTCGGGGCCGGCGACACGCCAGCCGGCGATCAGGCTGCCGTCCTTGCCGAGCACGACGCCGTCGGCGATGAGCGATCCCCAGTTGAGGAAGTCGGCGAAGCCGGGGGACTTGTCGCGCGGCGGAATTACAGAATGCGCCTGGCATTGGGGCATTTGCTGTCCTTGCGATAGGGAGTTGAGGTGGCCCGGTAGGCGGGGCGGAGCGTCCAGCGCTGGCCGAACATCGCGAACCAGCGCGGATCGGCCTTGGCGATTTGCCGCAGCACGCCCATGCCGACGATGAGCACACCGACAAGAACCAGCATCGTCGGCCACTGCCGGCCCTGAAAGCTGCCGAACTCGGCGCCGGCGACCAGCGCGAAGAAACAGATGCCGGGGGATCGTTCGACCCCCAGGACCGTCTGGCTTCGGTGCAGTGCCCGATAGACTGGGGTTTCCTGCAGTGTCATCTAGCCGACCATGCCGCCGACGGTGATGCCGAGGGCGGAAGCGAAGGTCGTGAGGCCGACCAGGAACGCCATGCCGATACAGGCGACCAGGGCCCCCCTGATCCAGCCACTCAGCTCGCCACCGAAGACCAGGCCCAGCACGGCCGCGAAGGCGGCGACCAGAGCGAGCGCCGAGGCGGTCGGGCCGGTGAGGTTGGTGCCGAGGGTAGACAGCGGCCCATCCCACGGCATGCTCCCGCCGGCGGCAAAGGCGAGGCGTGGCGAGAAGACGGCGGCCATGGTGCCGGCGGCCGTCACAAGGTAACGGGTCTTCATCGTGAGGGCTCCTTGCTGGGGCTGAGGACGTAGGCGCCGTCGGCCGACAACTCGGAGTCCAGGGCGAGGACTTCCGAGACGCGGCGGCTGGCGGGGGACTTCGGGTCGCGGCGGATGACGACGATCAGGTCGAGAGCAGCCGCGATCTGCTCTCGCTGCGGGTCGACGGAGGCTTGGCGGATCAACGTTTCCAGGCGCCGCAAGCCGCCGAGTGCGGATCCAGCGTGCGTGGTGCAATAGCCGGTGTGGCCGGTGCCGAGCGCGTCGACGAAGCTGAGGGCTTCCTTGCCCCGCACCTCGCCTATGGCGATCACGTCCGGCCGCAGTCGCATCGCCGAGCGCAGCAGCGCGGCCATGTCCAGCGAGCCGGAGGTATGTAGTTGCACCACGTTGGCTGCGGCGCACTGCAGCTCGGTGGTGTCTTCCAGGATGACAAAGCGGGCGGCGGGCGTGACCGCCGCGACGTGGGCGATGATCGCATTCAGCAGCGTCGATTTGCCGCTCAGCGTCTCACCGACGACGAGGATGTTGTGCTGCGCCTGGACGGCCGACTCGATCGCCCGGCGCTGGTCGGCGGACATGATGCCGCGCGCCTCGTACTCGGCGAGCGGGAAGACCGCCGAGGCATGCATGCGCAGTGAAAAGCACGGCGCGCGGGCCGCCGGCGGCAACAACGCCTCCAGGCGGGCGCCGCGCCACGGATCGCCGGGCGGAAGTTCGGCCGACAGTGCCGGCGACGAGCCCCGGTCGATACACAAGCCGAGCGAGGCGCCGACGGCGGTAACGAACAACTCGACGCGCTGCGGCTCGATCGAGCCGACGCGCTGCATGCCGTCCTGTCCAACACGGTCAACGAAAACCGATCCGTCGGGATTCGCCGACAACTCGCTCAGGCCAGGCTGCGCCAGCAGGGCGATGATGTCGGCGCCCAGGTGATGCGATAGCCGGGCGAGCGTTCGGGCGGCGGACTCCTCCCGGGGAGACACGGCGTTCATGGCTCGCACACAACCATTGTATTGCTCATTCCCCGTCCTGTACTCAACGACGGATTTTGCAACGCAATAACACGCATGCAAATTCTCGCAGACAAACCAGACGCAAAGACAAAGTCTTTGAGGTCAATCAGCACATACGAAGAATTACCCGCGAGGTTTCGAGCTTCACCAAAGCTCATTTCCTCACCCTCACGCCGGCAGATTTTCAGCCGACTGCGGCGGCAATGAGGCGCTCCGGGTTTTTTCGACTAACGGACTATCACGCAACGACGGAAAGAAGACGGAACGTGCGTTCCGGGACACGGACAGCCTGATCAAGCTCGAATCGGCGATCGGTGCGAGACCGTCGGCGGCGAGGCCGTGGTCCGTAGCGGTTATGGGACTGGCGGCAGGTCTTTCAGCATCGCCGACAACTGCGCCGGCGGCATGCGGGCAATGACCTCGAGCAACGCCAGTGCACAGGCGTGCGGCGTGCGCTTTCCAGAAACCCACAGGCTCGTCGTCGACGGGTCGATTTCGCCACCGCCGAGACGCTGCACGAGGCGACGGAACTCCATCTGCGTCATCCGCACGGACTCCAGTCTCATGGCAAAGTCCGAGGGCACGTCGGCCACGGTCGATCCTACCCAGTTGGTCGCAAAAGGATTTTGACCAGCAATATTGCATCGGGCAAGTCTCCGCACTACGCCGGCTATCGGCCGTCGCCGACACCGGAATAACACAAAGTTTGCTATAGTCAAATTGATATTGCTATAGAAAACATTTTGTGCGGTGATAACCTCTCAGTCGCAGGTCGCGAAAGAGATGGGAACCGACCGTCTGGAACCCATTGGGCCCTTGGATCAGCACGTGGATTCGACACATGCCATACCCGACCGATTTTAGGAGGCGGCACGTCCGCCGCGCAGTCGTCACCCACGCCTTCATCGACGTCGAGGATTGGGCGGCCGGGCTTGACGAACTCGCCGGATTCACCGACGCCGAAATCGACGCTCTCGCACAGGACGAGCCGTCTGATCCCATCATCTTCGAGGAGAATGTGCCGCTGCTCGGCATTACGCCGGCGCACCGGCAGGATCGGCTTGCAACCGACATGAGCACGGCAGCGGATCGCGGACGGCGCAGCAGCATCGCCGATCCGTCGCGACTCGGCAGCATCTGAGCGCAGCAACCCGCGGTATGCGTCGAGTCGAACCCTGGATCAGGAAGAGAGATCCGCGGGCGTGGGCGTGGGCGATTCTTGACTGCTTGCGCCCGTAAGTAGGTCTAGACACGCCAAACAGCCCCGCATGTCGTAGCAAATACCACAAAACGCGGATGCTGGGTTGTCGCCTACCACTCTTTGTGGAAGGCTGCCCGGATTCTCGGAGATGGAGGAGAAGACCGTGACGGCAACGACATAAGAAAACCCGGCTGCCTCTCGGCGCCGGGTTATCTGGGAAATCGGTAGGGACGCTGACTCGCAACCACGTTCCTACGGAAATCCCAGCCAAAACGCAAGCGAGAAATGCGCTGGAGGCGCAACAGGGAAGCTTTGCCCGAACGGTCCCCAAATATGGAGGACCGAACGTGACCGCTCGTGCCCGCGTCGCCCCCGGCTTACGCCGATTGGCGCCCGAAGCCTTGCCGATCAAGACCCAGGCCGACCACTTCGGCGGCCTGCCGAACGGACTGAGTCCCGGCCAGGCGCTCGCAGCATTCAAGCGCGCCGCCGCCGCGCTCGGCCTCGGTGCCGTGCGCGACCTTGTCGACCAGCTGATGGCGTTCAGCCAGCCGCAGGACTGGCAGCGCGGCAACCGGCCAATCGTCTGGCCGAGCAACGCCACCCTTGCCGACCGGCTCGACGTCTGCCAACGGCACGTCCGCCGCCTGCTCGGCCGGCTGGTCGACACCGGCATCATTGTCCCTGTCGACGGCGCGGAAGGACGACGGTGGGGCCGGCGCGATTCCTCCGGTCGGATCGCCGAGGCCTACGGCTTCGACCTGTCTCCCCTCGCCGACCGCTTCGGCGAGTTTCGGGCGATCGCTGAGGCCGCCGCGAGAGACCACAAAGCTCGGAGCGCCTTACGCCGACGCCTGACCATCGCGCGCAAAGCGATCCAGCAGCTCGCGGAGACGGCACTGGAGCACGGCCTCGGCGATCGCGGCCACCAAGTCGAGGATGAGGGACTACCCAGGCAAATCCGCGACTGGCGAGCGTGGCTCGACGAAGCCCTCACCGTCGCCTCGGAGACCGCCGCAGAGGGAACCCCACTGGCCATCCTCGAAGCGGGCGTCGTCGAACTCGAGCGCCGGCGCGCCGCGGGAGAAGAGACCCTGATCAACGCCTTAGCTGTGAAAGAGTCCTCCGCGGAGGACAAAAATGTCCGCCTATATACAACTACAAACCAACCTGGATCTGATAGCTCAGCTACCTGTAACAGGGACTCGGGAATGGGGAGTAACGGCCCGGGCGACGGATCCTCCCTCGAGACCGACAACGCCTTGCCCGACGAGCCGCCGGCGGCAACGCCGAAATTTCTGGTTCGGGTGTCTCCGCCACTTCAGGATCAGCTCCTCACCCCCTCCCCTACCTGGTCCGACGTCGTCGACGCCGCCGATCGCCTTCGCCACCAGCTCGGTATCAGCCGTTCCGCCTGGATCGATGCCTGTCACGCCCTCGGCCGCTATCAGGCGGCCACCGCCGTCGCCATCATTGCCGCCAAACGAGACACCATTCGCTCGCCCGGAGGCTACCTCAGGGGGATGATCGCCCGCGGCCGCGACGGTGAACTCCACCTGCTGCGCAGCCTGCACGGCCTGGCGGAACGTCGGCGCGACAGCGAAAATGAACCGTACCCAACGTCGTTCGCCCCGGCGACCGACCGGCGCGTACCCACCGAAAGGACCGGACTACGATGAACCGTTGCTTGCGCGCCGCCGCCGCTCTCGTGCTCGTCCTGCTCTTCGCGACCGCTGCCGCGGCTGCCGAGCCCATCGCCGGCCAGGCGCGGGTGATCGACGGGGACACCATCGTCGTCGCAGAGGTCAGGGTGCGAATTTTTGGCATCGATGCGCCGGAATCCCGCCAATCCTGTACCGCCGGTGACGGTCACGACTATTTCTGCGGCCGGGTCGCCGCCTCGGCACTCGCCGAGAAGATCGCCGGCAGGCCGGTGACCTGCCGGCCGCGCACCACGGATCGCTATGGCCGAACCGTCGCGGTGTGCTTCGATGCCGGCGACGAGGATCTTGGTGCCTGGATGGTGCGCGCCGGCGTGGCGATCGCCTACCGCAAGTACTCGACCGTCTACGTCGACGACGAAGACACCGCCCGGCGCGCCCGTCGCGGGCTGTGGGCCGGCGAGTTCGTCGAGCCATCGAAGTGGCGAGCGGCGCACTGAGCGATGGGCAAACGGCTCGGCTTGCCGAAATCGAGCGCACACAACGAGACCTCAATGAGGTTCACCGCCCCCTTCGCGAAGGCGATCGTCTGCCAGATGACGTGGCGGGAGCACGATGTGCCGAAAATCTCGGATTACTGCTGGTGAGACTGTCGATGTCGGAACGGCCGTCACGTCCTGGAGCAGCGACCGCGGCGGTGAAGGACAACCTCGCCGGCCTCGTCGAGCGCGTCACCTTCCACAACCAGGACAGCGGCTTTTGCGTGCTGCGGGTGAAGGCGCGCGGCCAGCGCGATCTGATCACCGTCATCGGTCACGCGGCGGCGATCGCCGCCGGCGAATTCGTCCAGGTGACCGGGCAGTGGGTCAACGACCGGACGCACGGCGTGCAGTTCCGCGCCGGTTTCCTGCGCTCGATGCCGCCGACGACGGCCGAGGGCATCGAGAAGTATCTCGCCTCGGGGATGATCAAGGGCATCGGCCCGGTGTACGCGAGGAAACTGGTGCGGGCCTTCCGGGAACAGGTGTTCGACGTTATCGAGCAGACGCCGGGTCGCCTGCAGGAGATCGACGGCATCGGCCCGAAGCGAGCCGACAGCATCGTCGCCGCCTGGGCCGATCAGAAGGCGATCCGCGAGATCATGATTTTTCTGCACAGCCACGGTGTCGGCACCTCGCGCGCCGTGCGCATCTTCAAGACCTACGGCGCCGACGCCATCCGGCTGATCTCGGAAAACCCCTATCGGCTGGCGCGCGACATCCGCGGCATCGGCTTCAAGAGCGCCGACCTGATTGCCGAGAAGCTCGGCATCGAAAAGACGGCGATGATCCGCGCTCGTGCCGGCATCGGCTATGCGCTGAGCGAAGCGATGGACGAGGGCCACTGCGGCCTGCCGCTGACGCAGCTGGTGCCGCTGGCGGTCGAACTGCTGGATGTGCCGGCGGCGATCATCGAGACCGCACTCGGTCTGGAACTGCAGGACGGCGAGGTGATCGCCGACAGCGTCGACGCGGAGCCTTGCGTCTTCCTTGCCGGCCTGCATCGCGCTGAGCGGGCGATCGCCGCGCGGATCGGCACGCTGCGCGGCGGCGCCCTGCCCTGGCCGGCGATCGACGCCGCCAAAGCCATTCCATGGGTCGAGACCAAAGCCGGGATCAATCTCGCCGCCAGCCAGCGCGAGGCGGTGCAGCTCGCGCTGGCGGCGAAGGTTCTCGTCATCACCGGCGGCCCCGGTGTCGGCAAGACGACGCTGGTCAATTCGATCCTGAAGATCCTCGGCGTCAAGGGCGTACGCATCGCACTCGCCGCCCCCACTGGCCGCGCCGCCCGGCGGCTGCAGGACAGCACCGGCCTCGAGGCGAAGACCATCCACCGGCTGCTTGAGGTCGATCCGATGCACGGCGGCTTCCGCCGCAAGGAAGACCACCTGCTGGACTGCGACCTGCTGATCGTCGACGAAACGTCGATGATCGACGTGCCGCTGATGCACGCGCTGCTGAAGGCGGTACCGGATCATGCGGCATTGATCCTGGTCGGTGACGTCGATCAGCTGCCCTCGGTCGGCCCCGGCCAGGTGCTCGCCGACACCATCGCCTCGGGCGTGGTGCCGGTGGTGCGGCTGACGGAAGTGTTCCGCCAGGCGGCCGCGAGCCGGATCATCGTCAACGCTCACCGCATCAACCAGGGCTTGATGCCGGAATGGGCGCAGGGCCCGGCCAGCGACTTTCATTTCGTCGAGTGCGTCGATGCCGAAGATGGTGTCGCCAAGATCCTGCAGATCGTCCGCGACCGTATCCCGGCCCGCTATGGCCTCGATCCGATCCGCGACATCCAGGTGCTGTGCCCGATGAACCGCGGCGGACTCGGCGCCCGCTCGCTGAACATCGATCTGCAACAGGCGCTCAACCCGCCGGGCGAGCTGCGCGTCGAGCGGTTCGGTTCGACCTACGGCATCGGCGACAAGGTCATGCAGGTCGAGAACGACTACGACAAGGAGGTCTACAACGGTGACCTCGGGGTCGTCCGGGCCATTGATGCCGAGGCAGCGGAAATGCTGCTGGAGTTCGACGGCCGGGAGGTGACCTATGGCTTCGGCGAACTGGACGAGATCGTCCTCGCCTACGCCACCACCATCCACAAGTCGCAGGGCTCGGAGTACCCGGCCGTGGTCATCCCGCTGACCACGCAGCATTACCCGATGCTGCAGCGAAACCTGCTGTACACCGCCGTCACCCGCGGCAAGCGCCTGGTCGTCATTGTCGGCCAGAAGAAAGCGCTCGCGATCGCGGTGAAGGGGAAGCAGACCGGGCGGAGGTGGTCGAAGCTGCGGGAGTGGCTGGCTGGATGCGCGGGCTGATCAGCCCCCTCGCCGGAAAGCACGGTCACGTCGCCGGCGAGTTCGTCCAGATGACCGGCATTGGAGACGGCGCCGTCCTCTACTCGGCCTGTGGCCGGGTGGTGGAGTTGGCGAGCAACTCGTCGATCGCCTGCCGCAACTGCTGGAGAGACTTCCTGCCCTTCTCGCCGATCGGCTTTCCGGATTCACGTGCAGCCCGCAGTCGGCCCGCCATTGTTTCGACAGCACGAAAGCTGACTTGAACAGGGGGACCGGACGAACTCTTCCGGTCAGATGACCTCTCCCCGCGCGTACTAAGGTTAGCTCCATAATTCTCTTTCGCCGAGCGGATCATCTTCACCGTGAGCGCACCCTCGCGAGCCAGCTGCAGAAGCGACTCCTGGACCATCAGGTCGTCCACACGTGCGAGTTCCACCAGGACGTTCCGGGGGATGCTCAGTTCTGACGTCAGAACCAACGCAAGCAGATCGGACGGCAAAGAGAGAATTCTGAGAAGGGCGCTAACCTCGCTCTTCGGTTTGCCGAGGACGCCGGCCGCCTGATCCTGGGTCCACTGCTTGCTCTCGATCAGCCGGCGAACCCCCGTCGCTTCCTCTACGGCGTTCAGATCGACCCGTTGAAGGTTTTCCACCAGCGAGGCAATTTCCGGGTCTTTGTCGTGCTCGATGGCGAGAATTGTCGGCCAGCCGTTGAGCTGTGCGGCACGCCAGCGACGCTCGCCAGCGACGATGACCCATCTGCCGCGCTCAGAGGGGTGACGGCGCAGCAGGATCGGCTGCAGCTGGCCCTCTGCCGCCATGGTGCCAGCGAGAGCGGCGATGTCGTCGGGCGCATGCTGCTTCCTGGCCTGCTCGAGATCGGGTTCAATGGAGTCCAAGGCGACTTCGAAGCTGTGATGGAAACGACTGTCACTGGTCACCAGCGTTTCGGACGCTTCGCTAATCATCATTGAAGCCGCCCCTAAGATAGGAGAGGGGCGTTGTGTCTTCGTAGCCATCTCAGGCCTTCATCCCGTCCAGAGCAATCTCCCCGACGTCCGCCCGGGGCAGAGGACTGCCCGACGCTAGGCACTGCGCCAGACGAGCGTATACGAGGGCGGCTGGCGCCTGCGGCGAGGCTTCCAGAGCGATCCGACCATTGCGCGCGGCGTGCCCAAATATGGCACTGTCGCTCACGGGTTCCAGGACGGGCGCCTTGTCGCCCATCGCCGTTACCAAATGGGCAAGCACCTCCCGATCCACGGACTTCCGCTTGCCGTACTGCGTCGGAAGAATGCCGGCGAGGCGGAGCGTCGGGTTCAGTCTGCGCTGAACCTTCTTGATGGTGTTGAGAATCAGGCCCACGCCCATGGTGTCGTACGGTTCCGTCCGGACCGGGATGATGACGTCCTCGGCGGCTGCAAGAGCCATCCACGTCAACATCCCCAGGTTCGGCGGCGCGTCGATGACGATGTAGTCGTAAGACGCGCGGCAGTGTTCCAGGACCTCTCGCAGTGAGACATCGAAGCCGGGTTCACGGCGGCCGTCTGACTCGGCCAGATCGATGTGGCTGCCGACCAGATCGAACGGAATTGCCCTACTCTCCACCAGGGGCTCCGACGCCTTGATGATCACTTCGGAGATGGGCCGATCCCCAAGAATGACGTGTGCGATCGTACGACCTTGCCTGTACGCCTCGATGCTGGCCTCTGCCAGGAGGCCTGCCGTTGCCGTCGCTTGCGGATCCATATCGACGAGCAACACGCGGCTGGATCGCGAGAACGCGTAGGCTAGGTTCAAGGCGCTGGTCGTCTTGCCGACCCCGCCTTTCTGATTGGCTAGGACGAGAGCCCGGGCATCGGGCTTTCGCTCTACAGCCATGGCGTCGAGCTCCATTGCCACGTCCTCCGGGATCGGTTCTCGTCCGTTTTCCCAGCGGCTGATCTTGTGCTTGTCGTATCTCCGGCCGAGCCGCTGGTTCAAATGCTGCTTGAGTTCGGTCTGGCTCAGACGCAGCTGCTGACGCAACTCGCGCATCCGATTTCCATCCATTCCGAACTCCGCGAGCATTACCGCGGTTCTGACGTCAGAACCGCATTCCACCGATGCAATAATACCGTCAACCCGTCAACTACGCGGTTGATGGTTGATCATGAACAACTGTCAGTGCATTGGCGCACCTAGCGTTTCGGCGGAGCGGCCAAGAAGGTCTCGGTCGGTGAGCGCCTTCTTGAGCATCCGGTTGCAGCGGTCGATTCGCTTCCAACACGATGACAATGCCGGCCGTGGTGTCGTGCTTAAACGCGCCCCTGCCGCCCCGCGTCGAGCGGCAAGATGATCTGCGGAGCGTCTCGTCGCGCAGTGCTGACGTCAGAACTGATCGCGCGGCTACAGCTGGGAATGAAATGATCGTACAAGAGATGAGAATTGTTCGTCGATGGCACGATCTTCGGGGCATTCCTTTGGGCCGTGCGCATCGGTGCGATCACCGGAGATCAGCTGGAGTGGGGACTTTACTGACAGCCGTGGAGGTCGACCGATGCTGACTCTCGCCCGCGCGTTCGCCGTCGAGGCGCACGGCGCGCAGCGTTACGGCACCCGGCCGTACGCCGATCACCTCGACGAGGTGGCGGCGATCCTGCAGCCGCATGGCGAGACGGCGATCGCCGTCGGTTATCTGCATGACGTGCTTGAGGATACCGCCGTCGCCCCCGACGAGCTCGACCGGATCTTCGGCGAGCTGGTCGGCCGCTGCGTCCGGCTGCTGACCGATCCGCCGGGCGCGAGCCGCGAGGCGCGAAAGGCGGAGACATGGCGCAAGCTGCGGGCGATCCCGCGCGGCGCGCCGGAGGAAATCGCCCTGCTCGTCAAGACGGCCGACCGGCTGGCGAACGTGCGGGCGTGCCTGCGCGACGATCCTGGCGGCAAGCTGGCGATGTACCGCCGCGAGCACCAGGCGTTCCGGGCGGCCGTCCTGCGGCCGGCGAGTGATCCGACGCTATGGCACGAGCTCGATCAGGCCCTCGCCTAGCGCCGGCCGGCGATTAGCCGCAGCAGCGCCGCCTCGCGCCGCCGTCCCGGTCGTAGTTGTCCCCGAAATCTCTTCCAGCTCGACGACCACCGGCGGTCAGTCAAGGCGCATGTCCGGAGCCGCTTCATCCCAGAGAACGAACCCGCTCTCGCGGGAGGGGTGCACTTGGCGAGAGGGTCGATGAACTGGGCGGCGTGGGCCTGCTGAACAACTGCCGGAGATGACGGGGCGGGCGTCCCGTCTTGAGGATCGTGGGGTTTGCAACCTCACCTCAGGACAGGAGCACCGCGATGAGCGAGATGCCCATCAGCCCGTTACGGCGGCGGATGATCGAAGACATGACGGTCCGCCAGTTCGTCGAGAAGACGCAGGCCGATTATATCCGCCACGTCCGCACGTTCACCGCCTTCCTCGGCCGCTCGCCGGACACCGCGACGGCGGAGGATCTTCGCCGCTTCCAGCTGCACCAGGCCGAGAGCGGGGTGCGGCCCCCGTCGATGAACAGCGCGGTGGCGGCGTTGCGGTTCTTTTTCACCGTCACCCTCGAGCGGCCGGAGCTCGCCCGCGGCCTGGTGTTCGTACGCGAGCCGCGCAAGATCCCGGTCATCCTCAGCCTGGAAGAAGTCGCCGACCTGCTGGCGGCGGCGCCGGGGCCCAAGTACCAGGCGGCGCTGGCGGCAGCCTATGGCGCCGGTCTGCGAATTGCCGAGGTCGCCAACCTCAAGGTGGCGGATGTCGACTCCCAGCGGATGCTGCTGCGGATCGAGCAGGGGAAGGGCCGCAAGGACCGTTTCGCCAAGCTGCCCGACCGGCTCCTCGAACTGCTGCGTGACTGGTATCGCATCGCCCGGCCGCCGGTGTGGCTGTTTCCGGGCCGTGAGGGGCTGCTGCCGGTGACGACGCGCCAGCTGGGCCGCGCCTTCCATGCCGCTGCGTCGATGGCTGGGATCATCAAGATGATCTTGCGCATTTCCAATCCCTTCTCATTGTCGTTTTGGCGTAGGCTCGCCGATGCGGCGCCCTGTTACCTACTCTGCTGCCAAGCCGACGGGCGCGCCGCGTTCAGAATGAAGTTCGCCGCGCGCCTGACGGAAGATTTGGCACCCGCCCCATAGACCAAGCCCGCCCATGATCGCGGCGACGATCACATCCGGCCAGCCTGTCCCCGTGCCGAACACCCCCATAGCCGCGAGCAGCACCGCCGCGTTGCCGAGCGCGTCATTGCGCGAGCAAATCCAGACAGAACGCATGTTCGCGTCGCCGGTGCGGAAGCGATAGAGCATCAGCGCCACGCCGCCATTGGCGGCCAAGGCGGCAATGCCCACCACACCCATGACCTCGGCCTGTGGCAGCGTGCCGTAAAGTGCGTGCCATGCCGTGCTGCCCAGCACCCACAGGGCGAAGGCGATCAGGGTGCCACCCTTGGCCACAGCCGCGCGGGCCCGCCATGCGAGCGCCATCCCGGCCACGCCGAGGCTGATGGCGTAGTTCGCCGCATCGCCGAAGAAATCGAGGGCGTCGGCTTGCAGGGCCGCCGAGCCGGCAGCGACACCGGCGACAATCTCAGCCACGAAGAAAGCGGCATTGATGGACAGCGCGATCCAGAGCGCGCGCCGCCATTTGGGGCTGTTCAGCGCCTCGGCACGCGGGGCGGAGGAACAGGAGGAGTCTTGACAACAGGCCATGCTAGCGTCTCGGCAGTTGCGATGGCCCATGATATAAACCTTGTAGTCACTACAAGGTCAAGGGGCGGCCGATGAACATCGGGGAACTGGCGCGGGCAGCGGAGACCACGGCGGAAACGATCCGCTATTACGAGCGCATCGGCTTACTGCCGCCGCCGCCCCGGACGGCTGGAAATTACCGCGACTATTCAGCCGGGCATCTCAGCCGCCTTGCCTTCACACGCCGCGCGCGTGACCTCGGCTTTTCCATCGAGCAGATTCGGGCGCTGCTCGACCTCGCCGACCAGAAAGAGCAGTCCTGCAAAGCCGTGGACGCCATAGCCCGCGAACATCTGGCGGAGGTGAAACGGAAGCTGGTGGACCTTGCCGCGTTGCGCCGGGAGTTGGAAACCATCATCGCGCAATGTCGTCATGGCACGGTTGCCGAGTGCCGCATCCTCGAGGCGCTTGCCCCCTGACGCGCAGGCCTCCACGCAAAAATCATGAGCCACGCACAACAACAAGGTGCGGATGTTTTGCCCAAGCCGGCTGCTCTTGGCGAAAGCGGACCCCGCCCATTGATGCCGTCGATGTCGGGTTATGGCGAGGAGCGTCGGTACGACGTTGCCCCGCGCGACCTGCGCAGAGTTGCCCTGTCCGGCTAGGAGGCGACGTTGTGGAGACGGGCAGGGGGCGTGAACATGGCGAGCGCCTTCACCTACAGCACCCGTTGCAGCGGCGTGCTCCTCGAGCAGGTTGCCGTCCTCGATTTAAGGCGGCCAGCGTCGGCCAGTTGGCGTGCCGGCCGAGCCGCTTCAGCTGCGCCGGATAGGCGCAGCCTGCGTCCCAGTTTCGGCGACGACCGCGGCGGCGGTGGGCGAGGGGAGGCCCCCAGCCAGTGCACGCAGCCGATCGACGCCGGCCCAGCCGGCGTCGGCGGATAGGCACATGCGGAGACGAGGATGCGACGTCCTTGGGGCGCGCCGGCAGTGCCGACAGCGCTTGGCCGTCGCACCAGGCGCACCAAGCGCGGACGCCGGCGCGATAGGCCGCCGGGTGTTGTCCGCCTTGCGCGCCGCGCCAGCGCCGCAGTGCGCTGCGTCGTCTGCGGCGTGCCGTCGGCTTCGGGCAGGAGGTCGCAGGCGGCGACTTCGAACCAGCCGCGACGGCACCGGCAGGGGAGTGGGCGGCGAAGCCCGGCCATCGGAGGGAACTCGCCGGGGCGCCTGCGGGGCGGCGGGACAGGCGTGTTCGGGGGGCGGTGCGGTCTGAGTAGCAAACGGAGCAACGGAGCAGAAACGCCGACTCAGTTCAGACCGGAAAACACCTGTTTTCCGACAGGCACTGGCGCCCCGCGGTCGATCGGCGCGTCAGTGGCGCTTTTCTATACGGTAAACCAAGTCGGAATGATAGGCTGCGCGGAAACCGCCCCTTTGAGGTTTTCCGTACATGTTGGTCGGCTACATGCGCGTCTCATCGGACAATGACCGTCAAACCACAGCCTTGCAGCACGATGCCCTGATCTCCGCCGGGGTCGATGCCCGCCATTTGTTCGAGGACAAGGCGTCGGGTGCGCGCGACGATCGCCCCGGCCTCAAGAGATGCCTCGACTTCTTGAAGTCCGGCGACACGCTGGTCGTGTGGAAGCTCGATCGTCTCGGACGCTCGCTGCCCCACCTGCTCGACATTGTCGCTGGCTTGCGCCACGGCGGGGTCGCGTTCCGGTCGCTGACGGAGGGGATGGACACGAACACGCCGCATGGGGAGCTTCTGTTCCATATCTTCGGGGCTCTGGCCCAATACGAGCGAGCTTTGACTCGTGAACGGGTGCAAGCGGGACTTGCAGCCGCTCGACGACGCGGACGACGTGGCGGACGCCCGACCGCCATAGAAGCCGAGAAGCTGGAAGCGGTCATTGCCGCTCTCGAAGGTGGTGCGAGCAAGGCGTCTGTCTGCCGAACCTTCGGCATCGCCCGAAGCACGTTGCTCGACACGCTGGGTCGTGCGGGCTGGACCGGCGCCGGCTCGGCATCGTGATGCCCGGATGTGGTCAGATCTTTAGGCCCCGCGGATTTTAGCCACGTGTTCCCTGCGTCGGGACGCCGTTGAAGCGGCCGTAGCGCCGCTCCTGTTCGGCCGTCAAAGGCGCCTGCGGAGCGGTCGCCCACCGATATTCCGCGCCGCCATCGTACGCCCGACAATGCCTTATCAGGCATACGGTATGGGAGAGACGGGCGCGCGCAGAAAAAAACAGTGATTTTACTGTTCCGCTATCTAGGGGTACGATAGCGGCATGCAAAAGCTCCGGTTGGTGCCCGCCGCAGCCGCGAAAGCCGAAATGGTCTCAACGAGTTGCGGCGGCACCGGCAAAATCGGCGGGCAGAGAATTTTTTGCGCCGGCAGCGGCCGCTCCAGCCCACCCTGCGGCGCCGGCGCGCGGGCAGCCTGGGACAGCGGCGATCGGCGCGGCGACCCAGGCCTCGCGTTGTGAGCGAATCAGCCATTCGAGCGCGGCCCGCCGCGCTCGAGGGCGACGCGGCGCTGGAGCGCGCCTGCCTCGGCATCGGCCGTCTCGACACGGCGCTGCGCGGCCATCCGTTGCTGCCGGCGTGGCGCTGGCGGGGCGGGCTGGACGCCGCCCCCCGCCAGGCCGCCGCCGACCGCCGGCTGATCGATCGCTAGCAGCTGGCCGCCGTCGTCGCCGGCGCCCGGCTGCGCCTGCCGGACGCGGAAACGCTGGCCGACCGCGGCGCCGCCTGGGGCGCCGCCCGGCACGCGCTCGGGCTGTGGGGCTGGTCGGTGCGGCCCGACGCGGCGCAGCGAGAGGCGACCGCCGCGGCGGCGGCGACGCTGCCGCTGCGCGGTGCGGCGCTGCCCGGCGCGGCGCGGGCGGTGCATGCCTGGCTGGAGGGCGGCGGCGAACGGCCGCCGCTGCGCGCGGCGCTGGCGCAGTGGTGGCGAAGGCGCGGCCTGCTGCCGGTGGCGGCGCCGCTGCTGAGCGGGGCGCGGGCGCTGCACGAAGGCGTGCCGTGGGCGAGCGAGGCGTGGACGCCGCGGTTCTACGAAGCCCTGGCCGAGGAGGCGGAGGCGGGCCTGGCGCTGATGCGCGCGCTGGACAGCGGCTGGCGGGCGGCGCGCGCCGCGGTCGAGGGGCGACGGCGGGACTCACACATGGCGGCTGCCGTCGACGTGCTGGCGGCGGCGCCGCTGCTGGCGGCATCGTCGCTGGCGCGAACGCTTGGCGTCTCGGTGCGCACGGCGACGGCGCTGCTCGACGACCTCGCGGCGCGGGGGCTGGCCGTCGAGGTGACGCGGCGGCAAAAGCGCCGGCTGTGGGGGCTGACCGGCTTGGCGCCGTTGCGCGCCGAGACGGCGGCCCCGCGAAGGCCGCAGCCCGGGCGGGCCCGCGGCCGGCCGCGGCGCGACGCCGGGACGGCGGACGAGGGGGAGATCGAGGCGCTGCAGATCGGCTCGCCGGCGCCGCCGCCGCTGCCGCCACTCGACCTCGCGCTCGCCTGCCCCGAACTCGACCGCTGGATCCTGGACGCCGAGCTGGCGATCCGCCGCAGCAAGGCGCTGCTCGACGCCATCGCCGGCGGCGGGAACCGGCCGGACGCGGCGCCGGGAGCGGGCGGGCCGGACGTCGAGCCGGCGGCGGACGACGACGGGGCAGGGGAGGGGGCGCCAGGGCGTGGAGAGCCGTCGTGATCGGCGGAGCGACCGGCGTGGCCGGCGAACGCCCGAGCCGCCGGCGGCCGGGTTCGGACCCGGCGCCCGAATACGCTCCGGCACTTCGACCTCGGACCGTCCAACCCGAAGCGCCGAAGAAACCACCCGCCGGACTTCGAACCGGACTCTGCAGCGGACGCCGTTTATCCTCACGCAGCGCATCACTCTGTCCTATATGAGCTATCATGGATCCACATCCAGACATGCAGGAGGACGTTTCTGCGGTCGTCGACCGTGGCGAGCGACCGGCGCTGATGGAACCTCTGGTGCTGGCCGAGGGCTCGCTTCATCGGGAGGCGCTCCTCGATCTGGCTGTGGATCTCGCCAAGCGTTCGGCCGGCTTGCGCCGCAGCCTGCCGGCCGCCGTGGCGACCAGTCTGGCCGACCTGGTGCGGTCGATGAACTGCTACTACAGCAATCTCATCGAGGGCCACGACACCCACCCGGTCGAGATCGAGCGGGCGCTGCGCAACGACTACAGCACCGATCCGAACAAGCGCGATCTGCAGCTCGAGGCCAAGGCGCACATCGCCGTCCAGGCGTGGATCGACGGTGGCGGCCTCGGCGGCAAGGCGGCCACCGTCGAAGGGATCGTCGCCATCCACCGGCGCTTTTGCGAATTGCTTCCCGAAGAGCTGCTCCGGGTCACCAACCCCGAGACCGGAAAGCGCGTCCGGGTCGAACCCGGCGCCCTGCGGCGCGAGGATGTCCGGGTCGGGCAGCACACGCCCGTCAGCCCGGGCTCGCTGCCGCGTTTTCTGGCTCGCTTCGAGGAGGTCTATGCTCGCCTGGGCACGCTCGGAACGATTTTGGCGGCCGCCGCGGCGCATCATCGGCTGCTGTGGATCCACCCGTTCGCCGACGGCAACGGCCGTGTCGCCCGGCTGATGTCGCACGCCATGCTGCGCGACACCCTGGACAGCGGCGGCGTCTGGTCGATCGCGCGCGGGCTGGCGCGGCAGGTGGCGGCCTACAAGTCGCACCTGGCGGCCTGCGACCTGACACGGCGCAACGATCTCGACGGCCGCGGCAACCTGAGCGAGGAGGCGCTGGCTGCCTTCACCCGCTTCTTCCTTGAGGCATGCATCGACCAGATAAAGTTCATGGAGAGCCTGGTGCGGCCGGACGATCTGCGGACGCGCGTGCGCTTATGGGCGCAAGAGGAGGCGAAGCTGGGCCGGCTGCCGGCGCGGGCGGGGCAACTGTTGGAGGCGGTGCTGTACCGGGGCGAGTTGCCGCGCGGCGAGGTCCCGGCCCTCTTGAAGCTGACCGAGCGCCACAGCCGGCGGATCGTCGCGGCCCTGGCCGAGGTCGGCGCCCTGGTCGCGGACTCGCCGCGCGCGCCGTTGCGGCTCGGCCTGCCGGCGGCGCTGGCACCGCGCTGGCTGCCCGGGCTGTTTCCGGCGGAAGGGGGCAGCTAGGGTTGCGCGGTGGTCGTGCCGATGCCCGTGTCCCATACGTTCGTCTCCACTACGCCGGCCCCGGAGAAACGTTACGGTGGAAGGCATCGTGGTATACGACGTCGACCACTGTTCCGGTTGGCACCGGTGCCGGTAACCGAACAGTGAAGCTGCCGGTCGCATACCTGGACTTCGACCTTGTTCGCCAGATCACGCGGGGGCTCTCTTCCGCGATCACCTGATCATCAGGTGACATCACCGTGACGTGGACGTGCTTGCCGTAACGCGGGAAGAACGGCACGCCGGTACCGTAGAGCTTGCCCCGGATCACGATCTCGTTATCATCTGTATCGATGTAGACGTTGACATATTTGACGTGAGAGCCCGGGCCGTCGTCGATCTTGACATCGACGGCGCCGGTCTCCGTGAGATTGATGCGGTTCGATGTACAGGATGCTACTGTAAACGAAAGAATGCAGACAATCGCTGCGACTGACCCACGCATTTTGTTCCTCTCCTGGATAGCAAGTGGTGTCGTTGGTTCGACGTAAAGTTGGTCATGCGACGGCTTCGTCATGGCTCACCATTCCTTTCGGCACCGACTCCGCTTGTGAATCGCTCTTGGTTTCCTCCACATCCTGCTCGACGGCAAACCACTTGTAGATGGAGGGAATGACCACGAGGGTCAGGACAGTGGCCGTGATCAACCCTCCGACGACGACCGTCGCCAGCGGACGCTGAACCTCGCTGCCGGTGCCGGTCGCGAACAGCAGTGGGACGAGGCCGATCATCGCCGCTGTGGCCGTCATCAGCACCGGCCGGAACCGAAGGCAGCCACCTTCGATGGACGCATCGTCGATCGAGCGTCCCTCTCGCACCAGCTGATCGAGATAGGTGACGAGCACCATGCCGTTGCCGACCGCGATCCCGAACAGCGCGATGAAGCCGACGGACGCGGGGACGGAGAGATTCTGTCCGGTTATCCATAGCCCGACGATACCCCCGACAAGGGCGAGCGGGATGTTCAGCATGATCAAGCCGGCGCTTTTCAACGAGCCGAAGTTCATGAACAGGAGGAAGAATATAAGGCCGAGTGTCAGTGGGATGACGACTGCGAAGCGGGCATTCGCCTCTTCTTGCAGTTCGAATTGCCCGCCCCATTCGACGAAGTATCCTGGTGGGAGCTGCAGCTTCTGTGCAACGATTTGCTTGCCTTCTGCGACGAACGAGCCGATGTCACGGCCACGCACATTCGCCTGGACGGTGGCGAATCGTTGGTTGTTCTCGCGGGTCACCTGTCGGGGGCCGATAACCTCCTCGATCACGGCGAGCTGCGAGAGCGGAACGATCTCGCCGCGCGGCGTGCGCACGATGATCTCGCGGATCGCCTCCGGGGTCGCGCGCGCGCGCTCCGCATAGCGCACCACGATGTCGAAGCGGCGGACCTCCTCGAACACTTGCCCGGCCTGACGGCCGCCGACTGCGGTACTGAGCACTGCCTGCACGTCATCGACATTCAATCCGTAGCGGGCGATCGCATTCCGGTCGATGACGATGCGAAGCTGGGGTGCCCCGGTGAGCTGGTCGCGCTGCACGTCGCTGGCGCCGCCAATGCCGCGAACGATCGCCTCCAGCTCGGCCGACTTCGCCTGCAAGATGTCCGAGTCTGGGCCGAACAGCTTGACAGCGAGCTGCGCGCGCGTCCCGGTCAGCAACTCGTCGACGGCAGCGGCGATCGGCTGGGTGAAGTTGAACTGCGCTCCGGGGAAATCCTCGAAAGCCTCCGCCATCTTCGCATATAGCGCGTCCGGAGTGTCGGCGGATGTCCACTCCTCCTGTGGCCTGAGGGCGACGAAGGCCTCTGCGCTGTTGATCGGATCGGCGTGGGCGCCAACCTCGCCTCGCCCAACCCGGGTGACGACGCGGGTGACTTCCGGGAACGAACTCATCAGGCGCTTTCCGAAGCGCAGGACCGTATCACGCGCCTCTTCCAGAGAGATCGAAGGCGCCATGGTGACCCGGACCAGCAGGTCGCCCTCATTCAGACGCGGGACGAACTCCGAACCGATCCGCGGCAGAACGAGCCCGCCTCCGACCAGAATTGCAACAGCCAGAACGATTGCCGCCCGCCGATGACCGACGAAGTAGGTGACGAGCGGGCGGTAGCCGCGCAGCAGGCGCCTAACGAGCCACGGGTCATGGGGGGTCGTCTTGCCATGCCCGGCGAACTCTGGCCGCCGCATCAGCAGTTCGGCCGCGACCGGTGTGACGAGCGCGGCGAAAACCAGCGAACCGAGCATCGCGAGCGCCAGCGTGTAGGCGAGCGGCCGGAACGTCTTGCCCTCGACGCCTTGCAAGGTGAACAGGGGGATGAACACGACGATGATGATGATCAGGGCAAAGGTGATCGGCCGCAGCACTTCGGCAGCCGCGCGGGCGACGATCTCGCGTTTGCTTTCCGTCCAGTGCCCCCCCTTCAACAGCCTGTCGATGTTTTCGACGATGACGATCGAACCATCCACCAACAGGCCGATGGCGATGGCAAGGCCCCCCATCGACATCAGGTTGGCCGAAATTCCCAGAACGTTCATCGCGAGAAAAGTGAAGGCGATGCAGAACGGAATGGACAGGGCGACGACGAGAGCAGGTCTCACCGCGCCGAGAAAGACGAGGAGGACGAGCGAGACCAGCACGATTCCTTCGAGCAGGGCGCTGGTCACCGTCTCGATACATTTTGCCACCAGCACCGACTGATCATAATAGGGGACGACAACGAGGCCTTCCGGTAGCTGGGCGTTGATCTCAGAAAGCCGCTTCTTCACGTCGTCGATGACGGTGGACGTGTTGGTGTCGATGAGCTTCAGCACCAGCCCGGCGACGGCTTCGCCGCGACCATCCAGCACCGCCAAGCCCTGCCGGGGAGCGCCACCAATGTGGACTCCCGCGACATCACGGACGTAGATGGGCGTGCCGTCTTCCACCTTGACGACGATGTTTTCGATATCCGCGATGCTGCTGGCGAGACCAACCGAGCGGACGACCAGGAGTTCGGCGTTCCTGACGATGGACTGAGCGCCGACATTCGCGTTGTTGGCGGCGATCGCGTCCGCAACATCGTTGACGGTGAGCTTGTATCGAAGCAGCGCGTCGGGCTGCACCAGCACCTGGTATTGTTTTTCTTCGCCACCCAGAGACAGCACCTCGGTGACGCCGGGGACCGTTTGCAGGTTGTACTTGATGATCCAGTCCTGAGCCTCGCGCAGTTCTCTCAGATCTCGCGTGCCGGTCTCGTCGGCGACGAAGAAGAAGAGAATTTGTCCAAGGCCGGTCGTTATCGGGCCCATGGCCGGTTCGCCGAACCCTTCCGGTATTTCCTCGCGGGCGATCTGCAGCCGCTCGCCGACGAGCTGCCGGGCAAAGTAGATGTCCGTGCCGTCCTCGAAGTAGATGTTCACCACCGAAAGGCCGAAGTTCGAGGTCGAGCGGATCTGCTTGAGGTTTGGCAGACCGTTCATCGCCACTTCGACCGGAAAAGTGACGTATCGCTCGACCTCCTCGGGGGCCAGTCCCTCGGTTTCCGTGAACACCTGGACGAGCGCCGGCGTTACGTCGGGAAATGCGTCAACCGGCAGGCTTCGGAAGCTGACCAGTCCGGCACCGATCAGCCCGACGACGAAGACGGCGATGAGCAGCCGGTTGGCGAGGGTGAGATAGATGAAGTGTTTCATCAGTGTGCGTGTCCGTCGCCGAAGGATGCTTTGGCCAGTTGACTCTTGAGCGTGAACGCCCCGGTTTGCGCGTAGCGCTCGCCCTTCTGCAGGCCGTCCACGATCTCGACGAACTCGCCGGTGCTGCTGCCGGTCTTGACCGGCCGCGGTACGAAGCCTTCGTCGGTGGCGACGAACACCACCGTTTCACCGTCGTGCGTCTGCAACGCTGTTTTGGGCACGCGGACACGCGCCGTCTGGCTGTCGACGGCGATGCGTGCGGTCACGAAGGATCCGGGTCGAAGCCGTCCCGCCGAGTTGTCAAGCACCACGAGCGCGCGAGCGGTCCGAGTCTCTTCGCTGACGTTGGGCGCGATGAATCGGATCTGTCCGATTGCAGGCGAGCCTTCCGGCAATGCCACCAATACTTTCTGGCCTACGGTCACGCGCCCGAGGTCCTTGGGATAGATGCTGATGTTCAGCCACACCGAGCCCAGATCGGCGACAACGAAAGCGGCGGTGTCTTCACCGATGCGTTCGCCAAGGGTCGCGTGGCGTTCGACGACGACGCCTTGGAAAGGCGCGAGCAACGGGACGATCGTGAGTTCCGTCTCGGGCTGACGGGGCAATCGCTGGATGTACGGGTCATCAAAGCCCAGCGCATGCAGCTTTTGCTCGCTCGAGCGCTTCTCGATCTCGGCTTCGGCCAGCGCTTGCTTGGCTTCCAGATACTCCTGCTCGGAAGTCACCTTGGCGCGCCACAACCCGCTCTCCCGTTCAAAGTTGGCGCGTGCCAGGGTCAGGCGTTCAAGTCCCGACAGGTAGTCCGCCTTGGCTTCGGCCAACTCGCGACTCTGCATCACGGCCAGTCGTTCGCCTGCTCGCACCGGATCGCCGACGGACTTGTCGACCTTGATGACGACGCCGGGCACGCGCGGTGTGACGTGGGCGAGCCGGTCGCCGTTGAAGGCAATTTCCGCCGGCAGGTCGATGAACACATCGAGCGGTCCGGGCTCGGCGCTGCCTACGGCGATGCCGAACTCTTTCAACTGGTCGGCCGTCAGTTTGACGCCTTCGACGTGACCTTCCCCTTCGTGCGCATGACCATCGGCAGCTTTCTTCGCATCCTGACTGGTCGCCTCAGCCGGATGCAGGGCGTTCGGTTTTTTGTCTGCATGCCCCGCATGGTCATGATCGTCGTCGTGCGCCGCATTGGCCTTACCCGCCGCGGTGGGTGGTTCGGCTGCCTGAGCCTCGAATGTCCCAGTCACGGACAGGGCTGGAAAAGCGGGCACCCCTTCGGCAATGAGCAAGGCGATTATGGTCGTACCGAAACGCATCATGGGTCTCAGCCTCCTGCCCTCGATTGCTGCGGCGCTTCGGCCGGACGGGCGATCAGCCTTTCCAGGTCGGCGCGCGCTTTGGCGCGCTCGGCCCGCGCTTCGACGCCTTGCACTTGGGCTTCGAACAGGGTGCGCTGGGCGTCTAGGAGATCGATCAAGCTGAACTTGCCGGCTTGATAACCAATTGTCGTCGTGGTGAAGACGGACTGCGCAGACGGGATAATCCGGTCATCGAGGCTCCGCATCGAGATCTCCGCTCGCCTGACAGCGTCGTAGGCTGCCTGGAAGTCCGCTCTCTGCCGCGCGAGGAACGCCGCTCTTCGCCGCTCGGCCTCGGTGCGCCGAGATGTAGCGGCCGCGACGGCGCCTTGGTTTCGATCAAACACCGGCAGCGGGACGGACAATCCGGCGACGAATGCGTAATCGTCGTTTTCGGCGAATCGCCGCGCGCCCAGGCTGGCGGTCACGTCGGGAAAAGCCGTCGCACGCGCGAGGTCGAATTCAGCCTCGCGCAGCGCGATCTCGTCGGACCAGCGCGCCGCTTCAGGAGCGCCTGCCAGCAGCGGTTCCAGGGCGCTCGACGGCGGCATACCCAGGTCAGCCTGGGTTTCCTCCTCCGCGACCCACCCGACTTGCGAGCCGGCATCGCCCCACAACGCCGCCAACGCAGCGCGGGCTGTGGATAAGTCCTGCTCGGCCCTGAGCGCCTCTGCGCGAGCTGCCGACTTCACCACCTCGATCCGTGTCGCCTCGACCGGCGAAACCTTGCCCGCCTGAACGCGCGCGCCCACGGCAGCAGCAAGGTCGTCGGCCAAACGTGCCAATTGCTTGGTCAACTCGACGTTCCGCTGCGTGGCGACGAGATCGGCATAGGCCTTACGGGTGGACGTGATCAGATCCAGCCGCGTCGTCTCGTAATCCCAGCCGGACAGCCGTCTCTCGTAGTCCGCCACCGTAGATCGGCGCCGGATTTTGCCGGACACGTCGATCGGCTGAGCGAAAGAAACCGTGTATTCCGCAGTTTCGAAGCTGTTCTGATCGCCCGTTCCCCCGAAGTTCTCGGCCTCGCCGATCAACGCGGGATTCGGCCACAGCGATGCTTGCCGTGCATCGCCTTCCCTCGCGCGGACGGCCTCGGCTGCTGCCGACAAGTCCGGACTGTTCGCGAGCACTCGCTCAGTCGCTGTATCCAGAGTAACGACTTCGCCTGATCGAGCGTCATCAGTCCGAACATTCATGGCCGGCGAGGATCGCTCATCGAAGCTGTGGCGGCCGATCGCCTCCCCTGGCGGCAGTCCGAGCGTTCGGGGGGGTGGCAGCGAAGGTGTGCTGCGGATGGGCGACGCACAACCCGCGAAAACGGGCGCAAGCGCGCATAGAAAGATGATCAGCGGCCGCGGCATGAAAAGTCCTGTCCTGACGCAATGAGAGCGAAGCGAGGACGCGCATGCGTCCTTCGCTATCGTGAACTCCGGTTATCGGAGAGCTTCAGGTCAGGAGGCGAACGCTGCGCAACGCGATGAGAAACGGATCGCTGAACTCAGTGTCGAAGAGAGGGCCGCGGACGGACGGAGCTGTCGGCTCAGGGATGGGATACTCGAAGACAAGGGCAAGGGCGTCTTCGCTGGGCGGACCCGTCGGCAGGACAGTTCGGGGCGCCTCGCCGCGCTTGCTTGCAACCGTCGGCGAAGGTTCAGCCGGAAGAATTCGGTCCGTGCACCCGGGGCAACAGGGTGCAGTCACCGCTGCAACACCTTCGTCCACAATGGACCCCGGATGCTGGCATGAACCGGTAGCTCCGAATTCCACGACGATCCGACCGTCCTGCTCGGCACAGAGCACCAACGACACCGCTTTCGCGGGCTGAAGAGCCACATGCGCAAGCACGAGCAGCAGCCCGAGGAACACGCGGACGGATGCCGGAAGTCTGACCATCACGGCGATCTTTTACGTGTGCACGCCGCCGAGGGTCAAGGAAAGGTTGCTCACGTTCCGGTTGACCCTTCAGTTGGTCCAGAGTTTACGCTTCCTAAAGGAACACGAGAGCATGTACAGGAGCGCGCAATGGCCGGCGGGTGCGGCGAGTCGTGCGGGGCAGAGAACCTGAGCCACGCTGCGCCTGAGTATCGGCGGGCGCTCTGGATCGTTGTGCTTCTGAACCTCGCCATGGGGTTGGTCGAGATGATCGGCGGCTTCGTTGCAGGGTCGCAAGCCCTGAAAGCCGATGCCGTCGATTTCCTAGGCGACGGCGTCATCACCCTATTCGGTCTCGTCGCGATCGGATGGAGCCTCGCCTGGCGCGCCCGCGCGGCGCTGATCCAGGGCCTTTTTCTGGCCGTTTTGGGGATCGGGGTTCTCGCCGCAACCACCTATCGCGTGCTCGTCTTGCACACTCCGGAGGCGGATATCATGGGGTATTCGGAGTGATTGCACTCGCGATCAACGTCGCCGCCGCCTGGGTGCTGGTGCCGCATCGCACGGGCGACGCCAACGTGCGCGCGGTCTGGCTGTTCAGCCGCAATGACGCACTCGGCAACGTCGCAGTCGTGATCGCCGCCGGCCTCGTTGCCTGGACAGGCACGCCCTGGCCGGACCTTGCCGTCGCCACCATCATCGCCGGGCTCTTCCTCCACTCTGCCTGGGAAATCATAAACCACGGGCGCGCCGATCTCGGCCGGGCGGCGGGGGCCCAGACCGGCGAGTAATCGCACCGGCATGTCTTCAGCAAGGTGTAGCCGGTGTGCTGCGCCCCTCTTTGCCCTCTGCCGATCCCGGGTTCACGGCTTTGGCGAGAACCCTGATGATTCCGCAGGCGCCTGCCCGATGTTCCGGGTTCAGGCGGTCGTTGCACAGTTGCCTAACAGCGCGCAACTGTCGAGGCAAGTCCTCGAACGCGCTGATCTGCTGAGCGAGCCGGAGGATGTGCAGATCCAGAAGGGCAATCACCTCGCGACAGTCATTGGAGTTCTTATACCGACAATTCTCACGTTGTTGACGTGAGCGGCGATGTGGTCGCGGAGGTTGGACCGCCGTCAGACGAAACCTCCGCTTCCTGACGATGAGGATGTCGCACCAACACGCCGGCGACAAACCGCTGCACCTCGCGATAGCGTACGCGTACATCCTGCGTAACTTGGTAGTACATTAACAAGTCCCGTAGCGGCGCGGAGAACTCCTTGTGGGCGGCCAACACCGCTACCAGGGCGCCAAAACTTACTGTTCCATCGATAACGTAATATCCACCAATCAGGTAGAAAAAGAAGGGGACAAGGTTGTTGAGAAAATTTATTGCTGACTTCATCAGAAATTTATTTTTATATATCTTAAAACGTACTTCCTGAATAATCAGGATACTTGATTGAACGAGTCGCAGGTGAATAAGAGGCGCCCGTGCACGGGGCTCCGCGTCGCCGATCAGACCTCCGAGATGTCGAACTTCGCGCACGCGCGTCCGGTTGAGAGCGTTGATTTTGCGTTGCAGGGGAGGAATCACCGTCAATTGGATCGGCAGCATCAACAGCGCGGCGGCGCCCAGCACTGGATTTTGGACCAGCATGAAGGCGAGGATGGTCAGGAATGTGCCGCCTTGGAAGACCGGGGTGACGAATGCCTCACCGGCAAAGCCGCCGACCGGCTCTACCTCTTGCACGATGATCGGAATTAGCTGGGAGCGTCCTCCCGGCTGCCCATTGTGACGCCAGCCGCGATAGACCATGAGTCGCAAACGGCGGATCAAGAGTTCGCCCACTCGCCCTTGATAGACGTTCAACCAATATTTGATCAAACCATTTATTAAGAGACTTGCCAGATAAAGGATACACAATGTTATCAAAAATTCGACCTGTGAAAATTGCACTCCTTGAATCTCAATACTTTTCTGCCCTGCGCTGATTGCATGATTAATGATGTGTTTTGGTATCTCCAAAGTCATGTACAGGGTCGGCATTGCGGCAGCAGCGCCGAGCATTAACACGATTTGACGGCCGCGCGTTCGACGAAGGATCAGCTTAAAGATGCCGTCAGTGAGGCCGACCGCATGTGCTCGACCCAACATTTCATGCGGTGTTGCCGTGAGTTTCCGACTGGCACGTGCTTTTCTGTAAATAATGAAAGCAAACATGATCGTTGAAAGTAATATTAGAAGAGGCGTTCCGTAGATAACAACGTGGAGGATGGCATGGAGGAACGACGACGATGTCAGCGCAACCCATTCGAGCGCGCCGTGACTGCATTCATGGATATAGTCGAGAACGCTCACATGCTTTCCATCGGTATATGGCCAAGTCTGTGACCTGGGATGTAACGGACTCGATCGATGGGTAGGCTACAGCAGGCCGAAGACGCTGCGCGGTATCCCGACCATCAACAGTCCAGTCAATCGCACGCTGCCGAACGTCAGAGCCGCACAAACCGCAGCCGCAAGGAGTTGCCGATGACACTGACCGACGAGAGCGCCATGGCGGCGGCGGCGAGGACCGGCGAAAGCAAGATGCCGAGGACGGGATAGAGCACGCCCGCTGCGATCGGCACGCCGACGGCATTGTAGATGAAGGCGAAGAACAGGTTCTGGCGAATGTTGCGCATGGTAGCGCGTGACAGGTGGCGAGCGCGCACGATCCCGGTGAGGTCGCCGTTGAGGAGCGTGACGCCGGCGCTCTCGATGGCAACGTCGGTACCGGAACCCATGGCGATGCCGATGTCGGCGGTCGCCAACGCCGGCGCATCGTTAACGCCGTCGCCGGCCATGGCAACCGTGCGCCCCTGCTGCTGCAGCCGTTTCACGACCTCGCCTTTGTGGTCCGGCAGCACCTCCGCGTCGACCTCGTCGATGCCGAGTTTGCGGGCCACCGCCTCGGCGGTCGTCCGATTGTCGCCCGTCAGCATGACGATGCGGATGCCCTCGCGCTTCAACGCCGCGAGTGCCTCCGGCGTCGACGCCTTCACGGGGTCGGCGATGGCGATCGCGCCGGCGATGCGACGGTCGATGCCGACGAAGATCGCCGTCGCACCATCCCGGCGGAGATCTTCGGCCGCTTGGGTGAGCGGTGCGACGTGCACGCCATGTTCGGCCATAAACTTGGCGTTCCCGAGCACGATCAGCTGGCCTTCAACGGTGCCGAACGCACCCCGGCCGACGGGCGAGTCGAATCCGGTCACCGGCGCCGTCGTTACGCCTCGGGTCCCCGCCGCTTCCACGATGGCGAGGGCTAAAGGATGCTCGCTGGCGCGCTCGACACTCGCGGCCAGGCGCAGGATTTCGGCCTCGTCAAACCCGGCCGCTGGCACGATTGCTGTCACGGCCGGCTTGCCCTCGGTGAGCGTGCCGGTCTTGTCCACGACGAGGGTGTCGACGCGCTCCATGCGCTCGAGTGCTTCGGCGTTCTTGATAAGGACGCCGACTTGAGCGCCGCGCCCGACCCCGACCATGATCGACATCGGCGTGGCCAGTCCCAAGGCGCAGGGACAGGCAATGATCAGCACCGCCACCGCCGCTACCAGAGCAAACGAAAACCGCGGCTCCGGCCCCAACACGATCCAGGCAACGAAGGCGACAAGCGCCACGCCGATGACGGCGGGCACGAACCAGCCCGCGACCTTGTCAGCAAGGCGCTGGATCGGTGCGCGGCTGCGCTGCGCGTCGGCAACCATCTGCACGATGCGCGCCAGCATCGTATCGCGACCGACCTTGTCGGCGCGCATCACGAGTGCTCCGGTCTGGTTGATCGTGCCTCCGATCGCCCGGGCGCCGACCTCCTTGGTGACCGGCATCGACTCGCCCGTCACCATCGATTCGTCGACCGAACTACGCCCGTCGATCACCTCGCCATCGACCGGCACTTTCTCGCCCGGGCGGACCCGGAGACGATCCCCGACTTGGATGGTTTCGAGGTTGACCTCCTCCTCGCTCTCATCCTGGCGAATGCGCCGCGCCGTCTTGGGCGCAAGATCGAGAAGGGCGCGGATGGCTCCGCTCGTGGCCTCGCGGGCGCGCAGTTCCAGTACCTGCCCCAGCAGCACCAGCACGGTAATCACCGCCGCCGCCTCGAAGTAGACCGGAATAGCGCCGTCAGGACCCCGCAGCGCCGCTGGGAACAGCCCGGGCGCGAGCGTCGCCGCCATGCTGTAGATCCACGCCGCACCAGTGCCGAGCGCGATCAGCGTGAACATGTTGAGCTTGCGGGTGACGAGCGATTGCCAGCCGCGGACGAAGAACGGCCAGCCCGCCCACAGGACGACCGGGGTGGCGAGCCCGAGCTGCAGCCAGTTCGACGTCTGCTGCCCGATGACGTGCGTCAACCCGAGCAGGTGCCCACCCATCTCCAGGACGAACACCGGGACAGCCAAAACCAACCCGATCCGGAACCGCCGCGTCATATCGACGAGCTCGGGATTCGGTCCCGCGTCGGCGGACGCCACAAGTGGCTCCAGTGCCATGCCGCAGATCGGACACGAGCCGGGCCCCGTCTGCCGCACCTCCGGGTGCATCGGGCAGGTGTAGACTGTGCCCTCGGGCAACGGTTCGGCGGTCTTCTTCGCCTCTTCCGGCGAGAGGTAACGGGACGGATCGGCCGCGAACTCATGCCGGCATCCGTCCGAGCAGAAATAGAAAGTTTGCTGGCCGTGCGTAGCCCGGTGCCGGGCCGTGTGCGGATCGACCCACATGCCGCAAACGGGATCCTTAAGCCGATGCGTGCCATCGTCCAGTGCGGTGTGATGATGCCCAGCATCTCCGTTCTCATCGGCGCGGTGGCTGGGGGCGCTCTGGTCTTGCATTGCTCCATCGGCGCTGTGGTGCTTGGGAGTCATCTTGCCCTATGCCTCAGTCTCAGGTGGTTGAAGGAGCAGCGCGACGGCAGCGATCGACCGGCGATTGGAGGATGTCGTGTGGTTGGTTCCCTTCGCAGCAGGGCAATCGCGCCATCGCACCCCGGTGCTGCAAACCCCGCTACTTGGCGCCCGTCGGCCGAGTGTCCAGCCACTTCTGCATAACCCCGATCTCCTTCTGCTGATCGGCGATTATTTTCTCTGCCAGCTTCCGGATTTCCGGGTCGCGCCCGTAATGCAACTCGACACGGGCCATGTCGATTGCACCCTGGTGGTGCGGTATCATGTGTTTGACAAAGTCGCGATCGGGATCTCCGGTGAACTCGATCTGCTGATTTTCATGCATTTTCATCATCGCCGCTTGGTAAGCGGTCGTGGAAGAATTGCTCGCAGCAGCCGTATCCGGCGAGTGGGGCGGCACATCGGAACTGGAGTGCCGCATGCCAGGCATCGAGCCATGCTCCGGCACCATAGACCCTGTGCCCGGCTTCTCCTCGCCGGCGCTGCTAGATGCTGCACTGGCCACGACTACAGCAAACATGCAAAGTGCCGCGACTACAGCAAGCAGCCAAAATGTCCGCGATCTCCAAAGATCTACAATGAAAGCACGTAGCTGCATCTTGGCTTTCTCCAATCGTGGTTAAAACCGGTTTATACTTTCCGTTGATGGAGCGCGCTGTGGCTCAATGGGCTGCCATAAACGTCACTGTTCGCCGAATTGTCTCTGCCTCTCCCGGCACCATTGCCCAGATATTCATGGTCCAGGTTCCACCCATGGAAACGTTGCCGCGGAATCGATAGTTACCCTCCCCATCAGATCCGAGATACTCGACGTAGTTCTGCACATCACTCAAGCCAGACGGCGTTATCTTATAATACCCTGGCCGAAGCATGGGCATTTCAAGTTCGCTCTTGAAGATAGTGGCGTCCTTTACGGCTTGGCCAGACGGGAGATGGACCAGCCTGACGGTAATTTCGGAGACTTGGCCGACTTGCACCGGCTGCTGAACGATGTCGAAACGATAGTCGTGGGACGGTGTCGTCGCACAGCCGGCAGCCGCGAGGACGAGGAGGAACAACGTGACGAACGCACCAGCCCGCCATCCGGGGCGCCCATCCGAAAGCTGAACGATAGTCATGGAGAGCCTCCAGCGGCATGCTGCCGTAGTTCCGCACCATCACAGCTTTGACAGAGTATCCGCCTCCGGTTTCCGCGATATTTCCTGCATGTAACAAATCATTGCGGATGGCGTGAGCGATACTTGCGTCGACGAGCCGGGCGCCGCCACAGGGAGGCGACGAGCTTAGTCGAGACGCATACGCCCAAGAGCGCTTGCGATCAGGAGGCGGTGCCCTTGGGCAGCGTGACGGTCACGGACAGCCCGGCTCTTTGCCCGTTCTTCAGCGCGATGTCGCCGCCGTGTGCGCGAATGGCGGTTTGCGCGACCGTCAGGCCCAATCCGCTGCCTCCAGTATCCCGACTGCGGCTGCCCTCGAGCCGGTAGAAGGGATCGAATACCCTCTCCATCTCCCCCGCCGGGATACCCGGGCCGTCGTCCGTGATGGTGATGCGGATCTCGCCGTCGCGCTCCGCCAGGTCGACCCGAGCGCGCGCGCCGTACTTCACTGCATTCTCCATCAGGTTGGACAGCGCGCGTTTGATCGCCAACGGCCTGCAGCGAAGCGTCACGTGCGTCAGACCGGTCAAGGCGACCTCGTGGCCGGTATCGACCAGATGGTCGCCGATGGTCGCGAGGATGGTCGCGATATCGACGGTCTTGCTGTCCTCTCCCGTCGCGTCGCCGCGCAAGAAGGCGAGCGTGGACTCGATCATCCGCTCCATCTCCTCGAGATCGCCCTCGATCGTCTGTCGCAGTTCCTCGTCCTTGACGAACTCCGCGCGCAGCCTCAAGCGCGTGATCGGCGTCTTCAGATCATGCGAAACCGCCGCCAAGGTCTGCGTCCGGTCTCTGATCAGGCGGCTGATCCGCGTTTGCATGCGATTGAACGCCTTGGCCACCTGCTGGATCTCGACTGGTCCCGTCTGTGGCAGTTCGGGAGCGGCAACGTCGATGCCAATGCGATCGGCGGCTCTCGCGAGCGTTCGTAGCGGCGCGGTCACCGAGCGAACGAGCACAATGGAGACAAGCAGAATGCCGAGCCCCATGGCAGACAACGAGCCCAGGATGCCATGCTCCGTCGGAGCCGTCCGGAATGTGGCGACGATGAAGTTGAGCCAGCTGCCGTCGGGCAACTGCACCGACGCGAGGAGAATATGTTGATAAGCGTCGGCGTCGTTCCCGAGGGGCGTTCCCTCGTCGGCGAAGCCGAGGCGCACCTGATCGTCGGTGATTTCCGGGACCAACTCGCGCAAACGCTCGCGCAGCAGGCTGAGCCGCTCGCTCTCGACGGGCTTCGGGTTGACGAGGCTCAGCGTGCTCCAGTGGATTTCCATGCTGGAAGTCGAAAGAGCATGCGCCGTCTGCTCCCGGTCGCCGCTCGGAAGTTCGGCGATGGCCCGTTTGACCGAGACCAGCCTTTCCGCCAGTTGCTGTTCATGCGTCGAGCCCAGCAGGTTCTCGATGCCGACCTGATAGATCCAAATGCTCAATAGGTGAAACAACCCAAGGCCGACGAGAAGAACGGCGATGGTCCGTCCCGCGAGCGTTTTGGGGATCAACACTCTCACAGGCGCTGCACCGTCGGCAGGAACAGGTAACCGGCGCCGCGGATAGTCTTGATCAGCGTGGGGGCATTCTCGTCCGCCTCGAGCTTGCGGCGCAATCGGCTGATCTGTACGTCGATGCTTCTGTCGAACGGGGTGCATATCCGGTGCCGGGCCAATTCCAGCAGTTGGTCACGCGAGAGAACCCGATTGGGATGTTCGAGAAGGACGAGCAGGAGGTCGTATTCGCCGCCGCTGAGATCGACGACGACGCCCTCAGCCGAGGCGACCTCGCGGCGCAGCGTGTCCAGCGTCCATCCGGCGAAGGTGATCAGCCGTCCGCCGGCCACCGGACCGCCTTCGGGCGGGATCGCCGCCCGGCGCAGGACGGCCCGCACGCGCGCCAGGAGTTCCCGCGGGTTGAACGGCTTCGGCATGTAGTCATCGGCGCCAAGCTCCAGGCCGACGATCCGGTCGGTGTCCTCGCCCTTCGCCGTCAGCATGATGATCGGCAGCGACGACGAGGCCCGCAGCTCGCGGCAGAGGTCGAGGCCGGACGCGCCCGGCAGCATCACGTCCAGGATCACCAGATCGATCTTGGCGGACGCGAGGCTTTCCCGCATCTCGCGGCCGTCGCACGCGCCGGTCATGCGGTAGCCGTTCTCCCGCAGAAAACGCCCGATCAGTTGCCGGACCTGCGCGTCGTCGTCGACGACGAGGATGTGCGCCTCGGAACCCACGCGTGTCATCGGTTCTTCCGTGTCCTGATCGCCCCGCGGATGGGAATGCACGGCTGGACGCCGTCAATTCAGTGGGGTGAAGCGGCCAAGCTGCGGGCGCTGTCCGGGTAGCGTCAGCGAGACGACGACCTTCAGTCCCGGCGCCGCTGCGAAGCTGCCGTTGCCCCGGAGCGCGTTGCCGTCGCCCGCCACCAGAGCCACCGTCTGCTGCTGCCCTGCGGCCAGGACGGTGGCCGTCGCGGTCGCTCCTGTCGCAGGCATGGGCTTGTTCTGTGCATCGAACAGGTAGAGGACAAGTTCAGGCCCCCTGGCGACCAGCTCGACGTGACCGCCGGCGAGATCCTGCGTCTGCCCGCCGTTCGGCCCGCGGGCGGGACCATGGGCAGAGGCGAAGGCCGGGGTCAGCAGCAGGCAAAGGGCGAACAGCAGGCGTCGGGGGATCATGGGCACTCTCCCTGCGATAGTTAAAGCGGCGAGCGCCCATGCTAATAGGCCTCTGCCGTCGTCCGCTCCTGCTGCAGCTCCCGCAGCCGCAGCAGGGGCTTCTCGCCGAACCTGTGGAAGAGCAGCGGGGTCAACAGCGTGTCGAGCAGCGTCGCGCTGATCAGTCCGCCGAAGATGGTGATGGCGACCGGATGCAGGATTTCCTTGCCCGGCGCATCGGCGCCGATCATCAGCGGGACGAGAGCGAACCCGGCGGAAAGCGCCGTCATCAGCACCGGCGTCAGCCGCTCCAGGCTGCCGCGCACGATCAGCGTCCTGCCGAACGTCTCCCCCTCGTACAGTGCCAGGTTGATGTAGTGGCTGATCTTCAGGATACCGTTGCGAGCACTGATGCCTGTCAGCGTGATGAAGCCGATCATCGTCGCGACGGACAACGGCTGCCCGGCAATCCACAGTGCTATGACGCTGCCGATCAGCGCCAGCGGAACGTTGCCCATGATGATCAGCGCCAGGACCGAAGACTTGTAGCGACTGTGCAGCACGACGAAAATCATCGACAGCGACACCAGCGACAGCACGCCGATCCGACGCGCCGCTTCCTCCTGCGCCTGGAACGTGCCTTCCAGGCTGGTGAAGTAGCCGGTGGGCAGCTGCATGCCGGCGACTTCGGCGCGGATCGCCGCGACCAGCTTGGCCATGTCGGTGCCGTCGGAGTTGGCCAGCACCACCATCCGCCGACGACCATTCTCCCGCAGCACCTGGTTCGGCCCGTCGGTCTCGACCACGTCCGCGACGGTCCGTAGCGGCACGTGCCCGAGCGGTGTCTCGATGATGACCCCGGCGAGCCCTGCCCGCGTTCGATCGGCATCGTCGAGGCGCAAGGCGACGTCGAAGCGGCGGCTCTCGTCGATGATCTGCGAGACGACGCGGCCGTTCGACATCGCCTGGACCGCCTCCGTCACCTGCGTCGGCGTGACGCCGTAGAGGGCGGCGCGCTGGTAATCGACATTGACCTGGAGCTGCGGGATGCGGACCTGCTTCTCCAGCTGCAGATCGACCAGGCCCGGGATGACAGACAGCCGCTCGCGCATCTGCTCCGCCAGCGTCCGCAGCGTATCCAGGTCGTCGCCGTAGATTTTGAGCGCGATCTGAGCGCGCACGCCGGAGAGCATATGGTCCAGCCGGTGCGAAATGGGCTGGCCGACGTTGATGCTGGCGGGGAGTGCGGCGAGACGGCTGCGAATGTCGCCGAGGATCTGCTCGCGGCCCCGCTCGGACGGATGCAGGTCGACGTCGATCTCGCTGGAATGGACGCCCTCGGCGTGCTCGTCCAGCTCGGCGCGGCCGGTGCGGCGGCCGACCGTCTTCACCTCCGGCACCTGCAGGATGAGCCGCTCCGCCACCATCCCGATCCGGCTCGACTCGGCGAGCGAGATGCCGGGGTTGAACAGCAGGCTGATGGTCAGCGTTCCCTCGTTGAACGCAGGCAGGAAGGAACGCGGCAGCAGCGGCACCGATGCCACGGCCAGGGCGACGGCGAGGGCGGCCGGGAGATAGACGAAGGACGGCCGCCGGAACGCCCAGCCGAGCAGGCGCTCGTTGCCGCGCTTGAGGGAGCGGACGATGAAGCTGTCGTGCTCGCCGAGCCGCTTCATGCGCGGCAGCAGGTAGTAGCAGAGGACCGGCGTCACCGTGATCGAGGTGACCAGGCTCGCCAGGATCGAGACAATGTAGGCGATGCCGAGTGGCGCAAACAACCGGCCCTCGATGCCCGAGAGTGCGAACAGCGGCACGAACACCAGGACGATGATCACCGTCGCATAGATGATCCCGGAGCGGACCTCGGTGGACGCGGCGGCGACCACCGCCAACGGCGTTCGCGGCTCCCCGGCGTCGCGATTCATTCGCAACCGGCGGAAGACGTTCTCGACGCCGACGACGGCATCGTCGACCAGTTCGCCGATGGCGATGGCGAGACCGCCCAGCGTCATGGTGTTGATGGTCAGCCCGAAGTACTTGAACACCAGTGCGGTGATCAGGATCGAGATCGGGATGGCGGTGAGCGAGATCAGCGTCGTCCGCCAATTGAAGAGGAAGAGGAACAGGACGATGGCGACGACCACGAGCGCCTCGACGAGAACCCGCTCGACGTTGCTGATCGACGCTTCGATAAAGTTCGATTGTTTGAACAGGATGTCCTTCAGCCGGACCTCGGCCGGAACGACGCGCGCCATGTCGTCGAGAGCCGTCTCGATCTCCCTTGTCAGCTTTACGGTGTCGGCGCCGGGCTGCTTCTGGACGGAGAGGATCACCGCCGCGTTGCCCATGAAGCCGGCGTCGCCGCGCTTGAGGCGCGGTGCGAAGTCGACGCTCGCCACATGGTGAAGCGGAATCGGCTGTCCCTCGCGGAAGGCGACGATCAGGTTGCGCAGGTCTTCCAGTCTGGCGGTCCGGCCGATGTTGCGGATCAGGAACTCGCGTCCGGCCTGGTCGACGTAGCCGCCACCGGTGTTGACGCCGAACTGCCGCAGCGCACTCGCCAGCTCTTCGTGCTTGATGTCGAGGCTGTCCATCACCGGGATGTTCGGCGTCACCCGGTACTGCCGCACCTCGCCGCCGATGGGAATCACCTGCGAGACCCCGGGAACGGTCAGCAGCCGCGGGCGGACGACCCAGTCGGCGAGTTCACGCAGCCGCATCGGCGACTCCGTCTTGCTCGAAAGGGCGATCAGCATGATCTCGCCCATGATCGAGGAGATCGGCGCCATCTGCGGCGAGAGGTTCTCGGGAAGCTGTTCGCGGACGAGCGCCAGGCGCTCGGTGACCTGTTGCCGGTTCAGATAAATGTCGGTTCCCCAATCGAACTCCACGAAGACGATCGACAGGCCGACGGTGGAGACGGAGCGCACACGCGTGACGCCAGACATGCCGTTCATCGAGGTCTCGATCGGGAAGGTCACCAGAAGCTCGACCTCCTCCGTCGCCAGGCCCTCGGCCTCGGTCAGCAGGGTGATGGTCGGCTTGTTCAGGTCCGGAAAGACGTCGACCGGGATGTCCTTCAGCGAAATGCTGCCATAAGCGACGAGGAGCACGGCGCCGATCAACACGAACAGCCGGTTGCGCAGGCTGATGTTGACGAGAAAATCGAACATCGCGCTCAGCGGAGCTGGCTGAGGAGGCCGGCGCCGTCCGTCACGACGCGGCTTCCGGGGCCGATGCCGGCGAGCACCAGCACCCGTTCGCCGTCGAGCGGCCGATAGCGGACCGGCCGCGGCACGAAACGTTCGGCCGAGGCGTGCTCGAAGACGACGCTCTCGCCGTTGGCGGCGCGCACGACGCTGCCGCTGGGCAGGACGACGCCGCTCATGCTGCGGGAGCTTTGCACGATCACGGTGACCGGTTTACCGACTGTCAGCGTGGGCGCCGTCCTGGTGATGCGGAACTGCAGCGGCACGGCTTGCTGGCGCAGCGTCAGCCCTCGGCCGACGAGGGCCAGCGGCACGGTATCGCCCTCGGCCGTCGATGCGACGGCGCTTCGGATGTCGACCACCGCGTTCGGATCGTAGGCGACGGCCTCGACCCACAGCCTGGCCGGATCGACGATTTCGTAGAGTATCTCCCGCGCCTCGACGATCTGTCCTCCTACGACGTTCGCAACCGAGATGACCCCGGATGCCGACGCGCGGAGCACTTCCCGGTCGACCAGGGCAGGTGCCAGGGCCTGCCGCCGACGGCGCAGACCCTCCAGCTCCCGCTTCGCGTCGTCGATCTCCCGCCTGGGCACGCTGCCTTCCAGTTGCGACAGGCGAGCCACGCGCTGCTCGGCGATGGTGATGCTGCTGTTCAGCAGGGCGATCTGCTCTCGTAGCCCCCCCGCCTCCACTGTGGTGATCACCGGCGTGACATAGGCGAGGACCTGGCCGCGCGTGACCCGCTGTCCGAGGACGGGCAAGCCGCCCTCCGGCGGCTCGATCCTGCCGGTCTGTGCGGACTGAACGCGTCCACCACTGGTTGGATCGGCCATCACCCGCCCGACGATGGTCGCCGCCTCCGCCGCATCTTCCACCTGCGCCAGCTTCGTCCGGACGATCAACAGCCGCTGCGTCGGCTTCGGAACGAACAGGCTGCCGTCGGCGAGGCGACGCGGACTATCGGTGAGGACCATTCCTTGTTCCACCACGGGCGGCGGCGCATCGACGGCGCCGTGATCCTCGTCGCCGTGCGCCAGAGCGGGACCGACCAGCCCAACGCCGGCGACCAATCCAAGGAGCGGGGCAGTTGTCGCGCGCCGCGTCGCTTTGACGGCTCTCTCAGTGGCACTCACGCTCAAGGGCATCGGAGTCGGTGCTTGCGCCCTGGTGGCGTCTGAAGGACGCGGGCGTGCCGCGAGCGCTCGGCCGAAAACGGCACCCAACAACAGCAGCAGCAAGCCCAAGCCCCAAAGCACTGGTTCCCGGCGAAGCACGGTGAGCAGTTCGGAGCCCCGCGGCGCCGCGGCCGCAGAGGAATCCGGCACTTCAAGCAATCCGGCGAGCAGGTCACTCGTCTCACCGGCGTTGACCGCGAACACCACATCCACGGTGCCCGGCCGGGACAGCCACGGCGCCTTGACGAGGAACGTACCATCCGGCTGCGGCTCGGCATGGATAGTCGCTCCCTGCGCAGTGACTTCGATCCTGGCGTCGGTGACCGGATCGTTGCTGGCGTATCGGTCGAGGAAGACAACGAGGGTATCGCCACGCACGACGCCGAGGAGTTCGAAGTCCTCGGAACTGCTCTCCAGCCGCGGGGCGACGGCGGTGATCATCGGCTGAGCGCCATGATCGTGGCCCTCGTGCGCCAGGGCAGGAATCGGCGTAACGACAAGCCCGAGCAACCAGCAGCTCGCGACGACGCCGAGGAGCGCTACGCATCGGCACGAACGGCATGTCAGGAAAGGGTTCATCAGCACGCTTCCCATTTTCCGGCCGAAACCTCCTACGGCAGCAGGCCGAGCGCCTGGTTGAGTCTCGACCGAGCCTGCATCGAGGCGATTTCGCTGCGCAGTCGCGCAAGATCCGTCTCGAACACGCCCGCCCGCGCCCGCACCAGCTCGACGAAGGCTGTTTCACCGACGCGGACGCTGCGCTCGACGAGCGCCAGCCGCTCCGCGAAGGCCCGGTGCCGCTGGTCGGCGAGCGAAGCGCGCTCCTGCGCCGATGCGAGATCCGCTTCTGCCCCACCCACCTCGGCGCGGACCTGCCGCTCCGCCGTCTGCAGTTCGGCCAGCGCCTGTACACGCTCGGCTTCGCTCGCTGCTCGCCGCGGCGCATTGCGACCCTCCGTCGCGAACGGAATGGTCACCCGGACGCCGATCCGCTTGTCATAAGGTTCGTTGGAGAGCTGGCGCTCGACGACGCCCAGGAACGCGACTTCGGGATTGTCCCGGTCCTGAATGCGGATGAGGCGCGAATTAGCCTCGGCCACATCGACGGTCGTGCGCAACGCAACCAGCCGAGGATGCTGCTCAAAGCCCCGGTCCGTCGGCTCCGGTTCCGCGAAGTCGGCTGCCGAGGGGGCGCCCGTCAGCGCCTGAAAGGCCAGCCGGGCCTCGGTCAATGCCGCTTCCTGCTCGCTGAGAATGGACTGCGCCTCCAGGGTTTCGCCCTTCGCCAGCAGCAGGTCGGCGAAAGCCACTTGGCCGGCGGCGACCTGTCGATCCACGTCGGCTTGCAGCGTTCGCGCCGCCTGCAAGCGACGGCGGGCCAGATCGACGGAACCTTCGCCGAGCCGGACGGACCAGTAAGCGTCGCGGACCTCGCCGGCGACCTTCAGTCTCGCCAGCGCCAGCTGCGCCTGCAGGCGGGCAAGCTCTCGATCCGCGAGAGTGCGACTGGCCGTGCCTTCTCCGGGGAGCCAAAGTGGCGTGCCCAACTCGACGTCGTACTCCCGATATCCATCATCGCCCGTCACATAATCGTTGAGATGGCCGACGCCCAGAGAAGGCGGGCCGGGAGTCAGTCTCCCGGCCGCTCGCTTGCGCGCCATGATTTCAGCGCGGCGCGCTTGCAAAGTGGCGATCTCCGCGTTTTTCGACCATGCGCTCTCGAGCACCTCCCGCATCTCGCCGGCGTGCGACGGGCGAACACTTGCGCCCGAGAGAAGGACCACGATGCACAACGTCGTCCATCTCAAGACGCACCTCCGTGAAACCGGCGCTATGCAGATGACACATCCGTGCTGCTGCCGTTTTGCCGCTTCGTAACGAAGTGTTTCTCGACGGACAATCTCGCGGAAAAAGGCTGAACCCGGCGAGTTCGCATGAAATCCACGAGCTGCCTGTTCGCCCAAACCTTGCGCGACGGGATCGCGCCAGCAACCATTTGTTACAGAGGAGACAAACTCCCGTGAGTTGTGTGCGGCATAGTGCCGTAACGAACGCGACGCAGCCGTTCGACGTCATTCGCAGGAGCAGTCATATGCAGATTCGTCATTCGTGGAAGCCGGGAGCGCTGGGTCTCTTGTTCGGCGCGTCCCTCCTCGCCGCCTTGCCGCTGGCATCATGCGCCGGCGCCGGCGAGAGCTCGCAAGGCTACCGGTTCGACGTTCTCGACCAACCGGTACCGACTGGAGCCCACACCGGGCTCACGGTCAAGCTCACCAACGTCTCTACCGGGCAGCCGGTCCAGGGCGCGACGATCACCGGCGGTGGTCTGGAGATGACGCATCCGCATTACGCGCACAAAGGCGTGTCGCCGGGCGCGGTGACGACGACGATGAGCGGCGAGGTGAAGTTCGTCGGCTCCTCAGGTCCCGGCCTCTATCAACTGATGGCCGACGTCTCCATGCCCGGGACGTGGAAGCTCGATATTTTAGCAACTATTCCTGGCGAGACCGAGCTTGTCCGGGAAACGGTGAAGTTCGACGCAGGCCGCTGAACCATCAAGGTGTCGCGTGAACGCACGATAGGCGCCGGCACCAACACCGAGGAGCGGCGTCCAAAAAATAAGGGCGCCGCATATCCACCAACGCTCTGGACAGGCTATTTCCATGCGAGCCATCGTCTACGCGCCTCGCTGGCGCAGTTATCTAGCCGCTTTGTGGTCGGTAACTGTACTAATTTCATCGGCGACACTGGTTTCTGCGTGTATGTTTGGGAGAATAGACCTCGTTGATCAGGGAGAGGTTCAAGTACAAGCACAGCCGTCTCCCTCTTTTAAGATAAGTAATATACGAGTGCTCTCAGATCCGGAGGAGAACGAGACCAGAGTGTATGGAAAGGTGCGAAGATTAGGTGTATACGACAACGCGTTTGCTGGAAATAGGGTAGAAATACAAGCCATCTTTCCTGATGGAAGTGTTATTAAGCATACGGACAATATTTTAGTTCCACTACACCGTACAAGACAGTTCCGCAGCATCTACCCGGAGGCGAATTTCAAATTCATCTTCGATCAAGTTATTCCAAAAGGAACGATATTACGATTAACGTTTGTAGCCTGATGATTGGTAGATGATTTCTTGTACAGACCGGCGATCCTGGCTGTCCAGGATACTTTTTTGGGTATCGACGCGGTACACCATGGCCACTGTTGGCGGGGCATGTTTGGACATTGCGGCTAGGTCGGTAGTTCTTTTTTTACTATCGACTCTCACCGCAGCGAGCGGGTATGCCGACGAGCCCGATCTCTACTTTGGCAACGTCATCGTCGTCGAGGCAACGGCCACCGCCGCGCCGGCAGGCGGATATAGCAAACTTCGCTTCAAGCTGATCAACAACGGATCGCAGTCGGTTCACTTCCTCGGCATTGAAACTGATCTCGCCGAGGAGTCCAAGTTGATGGCTCATCTCGGTGCTGAGGATTGGGCTATACTCGAGTCGATCAACGTTCCCTCGGGCGAAACCCTCGACCTGCATAGCTCGCATCTCTACGTGCGGCTGGGGCCCCTGCGCCGACCGCTTGAGGAAGGCGACGTCTTCGACGCGCGACTGAATCTCGTGTCCGCAGAGATCCCGACGATTTTTCATGTTCACCCAACGAAGTAGGCGACGAGGATTTTAAGCATAGAACAACTTGACGCAGCCAGAAAATCTTCGCCTCATCACGCCACCTGCTCCGCAGCTCGTTCCGCGGTGCAAAGTCGGCTCGCTTCTCGGGCGCGGGCTGTAGTCTTGTCTAGCTGGGAGTCCGGGAGCGGGCAGCTCCCGGGGCTCATCGGCTCGGCGAGTGCGCAACAACCGCAGTACCACCGCCCTCTGTGTCGCTCTTTTCGAAGCAGCCCCTCATGATGGCGGGGTCGCCGCGGGTCATTGCTAAAGACCTCAGAGTTTAGATCTGATAATCTATTACAGGGTTGTCTGAGAAAGATGATCTATCAGATTGTTCAGTGTCATAATTCGCTGTTTCGCAGGGGCGCATAAATCTGATCAACACCTGTTTTTTTTCTTTATATACAAACGAATGGATCATTGTGAGCCCATCGTTAACGAGTGAGTTTACTCGCTCATGAATTTCAATTTGTGTAATCCCTTGCGCCATTTCATAGGCAGCGTGCTCTTGCAACGAGTCCAAGCGGGTTGGCGAATCGGTAACGTTAGGCATTATTGTCTCCTCTTTGCAGGAAACAGGAGCATACGCGCACTACCCCAAATGGGCAATACTGCCGCGTGTAACAAAATGTTTCCGGACTCTGTCGCTCCCAGATGCCATCGCCCACATCGTTCGTCATTCTCATCTTCAATTTAACATCCGAGCCGGTCGCCTCGTCGACTTATCGTCATCCTCAAACTTCCATGGCCCGCATCTCTCCGTGCCCTCAGTCGCAAATTCTGGCTTGCACTTCGGGAGCGGGAACCTCCCGAGCCTCGTCGGCTCGGCGAGTGCGCTGCAACCGCGTGCCCTTGACCACGCCGTAGATCGCCGGGATGACGATCAGTGTCAGGATGGTCGAAGAAACCATGCCGCCGATCATCGGCACGGCAATCCGGCGCATCACCTCCGAGCCGGTCCCGGTCGACCACAGGATCGGCAGCAGGCCGGCCATGATCGCGACGACGGTCATCATCTTCGGGCGCACTCGCTCGACGGCGCCGAACATGATCGCCTCATACAGATCCTCGCGGGTAACGTCCTGGCCTTCCGTCGCCCGCCTTCGCTTGATGTCCTCCCAAGCGTGGTCGAGATAGATCAGCATGACGACGCCGGTCTCGGCGGCGACGCCGGCGAGTGCGATGAAGCCGACCGCCACGGCGACGCTCATGTTGTAGCCCAGCGCATGGACAAACCACAGCCCGCCGATCAGCGAGAAGGGCAAGCTGAGCATGACGATGAACGTCTCGGTCAGCCGCCGGAAGTTGAGGTAGAGCAGGAGAATGATGATCATGAGCGTCACCGGCACGACGATCTTCATCCGCGCCTCGGCCCGCTGCAGGTACTCGAACTGGCCGCTCCAGGTCACGTAGTAGCCCTGCGGGAAACGCACCTGTCCGGCGACCGCCTTCTGAGCTTCCGTGACGTAGCCGGCGATATCGCGGCCGCGGAAGTCGACATAGACGTACACCGCGAGCTGCGCGTTCTCGGTGCGGATGTTGGCCGGGCCCATCGACAGCCGGACCTTCGCGACCTGGCCCAGCGGCACCGTGCCGCCGCCTGGCATCGGGATCAGCACGTCAGAGGCGATCGCTTGCGGATCGGAACGGAAGGCGCGCGGATAGCGCACGTTGACGGTGTACCGCTCGCGGCCCTCGACGGTGGTGGTCACCGCCTCGGCGCCCAGCGCGGTCGCTACCAAGTCCTGCACGTCGTCGGTCGTCAGGCCATAGCGGGCCAAGGCCGTCCGGTCCGGCTCGATGTTCAGGTAGTAGCCGCCCATCACCCGCTCGGCGAACGCGCTGGTGGTCCCGGGGACGGTGCGCACCGCCGCCTCGATCTCGCGTGCGATCCGCTCCAGCCCCTCCAGGTCGGGGCCGAACACCTTGATGCCGATCGGCGTGCGGATGCCGGTCGACAGCATGTCGGTGCGCGCCTTGATCGGCATCGTCCAGGCGTTGGCGATGCCGGGAAACTGCAGCGCCTGATCCAACTCGGCAATCAGCCCATCCATTGTCAGGCCGTCGCGCCACTCGCTCTCCGGTTTCAGGTTGATCACCGTCTCGAACATCTCGGTCGGCGCCGGGTCGGTCGCGGTCAGCGCGCGGCCGGCCTTGCCGTAGACGGAGTCGACTTCCGGGAACGACTTGATGATCCGGTTCTGCATCTGCAGCAACTCGGCGGCTTTGGTGATCGACAGGCCGGGCACCGTCGCCGGCATGTAGAGCAGCGTCCCTTCGTTCAGCGTCGGCATGAACTCGGTGCCGATGTGCACCGCCGGATACACCGACACCCCGAGGGCGGCAACGGCGAGCAGGATGGTCAGGGTCTTCACCCGCAGGACCAGGCGGATGATCGGCCGGTACAGCCAGATCAGCGCCCGATTGATCGGGTTCCTGTGCTCGGGGATGATCCGGCCGCGGACGAACAGCACCATCAGCGCCGGCACCAGGGTGATCGACAGGAACGCGGCGGCCGCCATGGAGAAGGTCTTGGTGTAGGCGAGCGGCTTGAACATCCGCCCCTCCTGAGCCTCCAGCGTGAAGATCGGCAGGAAAGAGACGGTGATGATCAGCAGCGAGAAGAACAGCGCCGGGCCGACCTCGATCGCCGCATCGACCAGCACCTGGACACGCGGCGTGTCCGGCGTGGCGCGCTCCAGGTGCTTGTGAGCGTTCTCGATCATGACGATCGCGGCGTCGATCATCGCGCCGACGGCAATTGCGATGCCGCCCAGGCTCATGATCGTCGAGTTGATGCCGAGCGCGTGCATGGCAATGAACGCCATCAGCACGCCGACCGGCAGGCTGACGATGGCGACCAGCGCCGAGCGAACGTGCAGCAGGAAGACGATGCAGACGAGAGCAACGATGATGCTCTCCTCGATCAGCGTGCCCTTCAGCGTCTCGATGGCCCGCTTTATCAGGTCGGAACGGTCGTAGACGTTGACGATGCGCACGTCCTCGGGAAGGCTCGGCGTGATCTCCTCGATCTTCTTTTTGACGTTGGCGATGACGTCGAGCGCGTTCTGGCCGTAGCGCTGCAGGACGATGCCGCTCACCACCTCGCCCTCGCCGTTGAGCTCGGTGAGCCCGCGCCGTTCGTCCGGCGCCAGCTCGATGCGGGCGACGTCGCGCAACAGCACCGGCGTCAGCCCTTCCGTCTTCAGCACGATCTGCTCGAGGTCGGCGATCCCTTGCAGGTAGCCGCGGCCGCGCACCACGTATTCAGTCTCGGTCATCTCGACGACGCGCCCGCCGACGTCCCGGTTGTTCCGGCGGATCGCCTCGGTGACCTGCGACAGCGGGATGCCGTATGCCTTCAGCCGCCACGGATCGACGGTGACGGCGTAGGTCTTGACGAAGCCGCCGATGCTCGCCACTTCGGCGACGCCTTCCGCCTTCGCCAAGCCGTAGCGCAGATACCAGTCCTGGATGGTGCGCAGCTCGGCCAGCGTCCGCTTTTCGCTCAGCACCGCGTACTGGTAGACCCAGCCGACGCCGGTGGCATCGGGGCCGAGCGAGGGCGTGATGCCGGGCGGCAGGCGCTTGGCGGCGAAGTTGAGGTATTCGAGCACCCGCGAACGCGCCCAGTAAAGGTCGGTGCCGTCCTCGAAGATAATGTAGACGAAGGAGACCCCGAAGAAGGAAAAGCCGCGCACCACCTTCGAATGCGGCACGCTCAGCATCGCCGTGGTCAGCGGGTAGGTGACCTGGTCCTCGACCACCTGCGGCGCCTGACCTGGATACTCGGTGTAGAGGATCACCTGCACGTCCGACAGGTCGGGGATCGCGTCGAGCGGCGTCTTGAGCAGGGAGTAGGCGCCGGCGGCGACGATGAACACCGTACCGATCAGCACCAGCACCAGGTTGTGGGCGGACCAGCGAATGATGCCGGAGATCATTGGTGCTGGTGTTCCCCACCCTGAACGTCACTGCCGCCGAAGCCGCTCAGCGCGGCCTTCAGGTTGCTCTCGGCGTCGATCAGGAAGTTGGCGCCGACCACCACCCGCTCGCCGGCGGCGACGCCGTCGCGGACCTCGACGTAGCCGTCGCCTTTCTCGCCGAGACGGACCGGGCGCGGCTCGAAACGCCCCTCGCCCCTGTCGATCAGCACCACCTGCCGAACGCCGTTGTCGATCACCGCCGAATCCGGGACGGCGAGCACGTTGCGGCGGCCTACCGGCGAGGCGATCTCGACGCTGGCATACATTTCCTGCTTGAGCAGGTCGCCCGGGTTGGGGATCTCGATGCGCACCCGCGCCGTGCGTGTTTGTTCGCCGACCGTCGGATAGATGAAAGCGACGCGGCCGGCGAACGACCGGTCCGGGTAAGCCTTGACGACGATCTTCGCCGGCTGGCCCACCGCGACGGTCGCCAGGTCCTGCTCGAACACCTCGGCGATCAGCCATACCGTCGACATGTCGACGATCTTGAAGAGCGTCTCCCCCGGCATGAACCGCATGCCTTGCAGCGCCGGTTTTTCGATCACCGTGCCGCTCACCGGCGAAGGGATCGTCACGATCTCCCGCGCCTCCGCTTCTCGCTTCAGCCTCTCCATCTCCGATGACGGAAAGTCGAGGTAGCGAAGCCGCTGCTCTGCGCCCGCGAGGAGCCGGCGTATTGCGGCGCTTTCGCCGTCGGCACGCCCGTCCCCGCGTTCGGACCTGCTGAGCAGCGCATACTCCTGCTGCGCCAGAACCAGGTCGGGACTGTACACCTGCATCAGCGGCTGGCCGCGCCGCACCGTCTCGCCGGTGGAGTTGACCAGCAGCTTCTCGATCCAGCCCTCGAACCGGGTGGAGACGACGGAGGTCCGGCGCTCGTCGAACTGCACCGTGCCGACGGCGCGGATCGGCCGCACCAGATCGCGACGACCGACCGGCTCGCTGCGCACGCCGATCTGCTGCACCCGGACGGGGCTGATCTTGACCATCCCGGCACTTGCCGCCTCCGCCTCGTCGGCGTAAACCGGAACATAGTCCATCCCCATCGGGTCCTTCTTCGGTACCGGCGAGGTATCGGCCAAGCCCATCGGGTTGCGGTAGTAGAGGATCTTCCGGCCGGTCGAGGGAGCGGCGGACGGGCTCGAGTCCGACGCTGCCTCGCCGTGCTGATGGGCCGGACCACCGGGCGAGGATGGTGCGGGTGAGGCGCCCGGCGCATCCTCGTAAACCGGGATGTAGTCCATCCCCATCGAGTCCTTCTTGGGCACAGGGGAGTAGTCGGGATTGCCCATCGGGTCCTTGTAGTAGAGAACCTTACGCTCCTTTGCCGGCCCGCCTGTGCCGGCGGGGACCGCGTGCTGGGCCTGGCTGTCCGGTTCCTGCCAAGCCGCGAACCAACTTTTCAGCAGGCCGCGCTGGGCGACCCAGTAGCCTCCGGCCGCACCGGCCGCGGCGGCCAAGACGACCACGATCGCAAGACCCACCATTCGCTTCACAGGTCGCCCCCGATCACCCTCTCGAGCTCCGCCAGTCGCATCTGCTGCTCGACGAGAAGAGCGATACGATCGAGCGTCACCCGCAGCACTGCCTGCTCGGCGAGCAGCACGCTCGGCAAGTCGGCCCGGCCCAGCTCATAGCCGGCGAGCGCCGACTGCAGCACGACGTCCGACTGGGGGATGTTGATATCGCGCAGGATTCTTTCGCCCCGGCGCGCTGCATCGAGCCCCCACCAGGCTTGCTCGAGCTGGCCTCGAAGGTCGGCGGCCGTCGCCTCGCGGCGAGTGCGCGATGCGGCGGCTTTCGCGAGCGCTTCCTGCTCTTGGGCGCGGCGCAACCCCCACTGCAGCGGAATCGCGAACGAAACCATCGCCTCGTAGCCGCCGAACTGCCGGCCATTGCTGCCGTCTTCGTCGAACACGGTAAAGCCGAAGGTCGGGTCCGGATACCAGTTCCGCCGCACCAACTCCGCGTTTCGTTCCGCTGCGGTGATCGTCGCCTGCTCCGCGGCGAGTTGCGGATTGTCCCGGTGGACGCGCTCCAGCAGTTCGGCGAGCGGCAGGGCGTCCGCCTGCGGGATCGGCCTGAGCGCCCGCGGGGTGGCCAGCGGAGCTCCGGCCGGCCGGTTCAGCAGCGCATTCAGCTGCGCGATCCAGCCTCGCCGCTCGCCCTCCAGCCTGGCCAGTTCGACCTGCAGCCGCCCTCTCTCGACCTCCGCCGTCACCACGTCCTGCTGATTGCCGCGCCCCTGGCCGTATCGACTCTCGGCGACGCGCGCGACAGCCGCGACGCTCCCGAGCAGTTCCTGGTTGATGCCGATTGCTTCGTTCGTCGCGTAGTAGCTCGCGAATACCGTCTTGATCCGCGCAAGAAGTTCTGTTTCGACACCCCTCCGCTGATCCGCGGCCGATCCGGCCTCGGCCCTGGCAATCTTCCGTTCCAGCTCGCGCTTGCCCCACAGCGGCACCGTCTGTTCGACCGAGTACTTGACGGTGCCGACGTTCTCGGGCAACGCGGAGCTGCGGGCCGCCCGCATATCCCAGAACTCGGTCTTGAACATCGGATCGGGAAATTTCCCCGCCGCCCCGATCCGCGCCTGCGCCGCCTGAGCCTCTAGAGCCGCCGCCGCAAGACCTGGGTTCAACCGGCGCCCCATGACCAGGAGTTCATCGACGGTTGCACCCGGCAGACCGCCCGGATCGGAAGCGTCTGCGGATTGGGCCGTTGCGAACGGCGGCGAAACGACGGTTGCGAAAATCGCCAGGGCGAGGCACACGAGCAGCGGAGCTGCCCTGCCTTCCGGATGATCAAAGTGCATCCTATTGTTCAGCCACCAGAAAAGATCATGGCATAACCTTCGTTGTTGCCACGGGCGCGGACGGTGCCCGACCCACGCAACCTCCCGATGTCTCAATTGTAAAAAAGTGTTTCTCCGTGCTGCGCAGAGCCGATCGATCGGCGCTGGCAGCAGCATTCAAGATCGGTGCCGACCCGTTCGTATCTCATCCGTCGGCGTAGCTTCGCCAGCCCAACAGGAGATGTCGACGCACGTGGACGAGCGGGGCTCGCATGGCTCAAGACCGTGGTCGAGTAGCGCGACGGCTCGGGCGTCGGAACACGAGCCGAGGCGTATTGAGGGGAATCACGTGCAACACCTTTCGAAGCAGTTATTCTCCCGTCAGCCAGACCAGGGCCGAATCGCTTTCGGCCGGGGTGAAGAATCTTACTTCTGCTGTTTGGTAAATGTCGGCCAGCCGCTCTTTCTCGTCGTGCCATCTCGGACTGCCCAAAATAGCGATCCGACCTATTAGATCTCGATTGCCCATACAGAACCACGTGCAATCGGATCTCGCACCCGGCTCCCACAACTCCAGTCCCCGCCAGTCCATGAGTACTCGAATGGCGCCGCGATTTTCTCCTCGAATGCGCACAGACGTAGCTTGTCCACAGGCTTCCTGGAATTTCGGGAGAACCCGGTCCCAATCCGAACTCGTCACCGCTCCGATCATCCTCAACGTAACGAGGTTACCCTCACTCTCTGCCTCGATCATGTTTGGCGTCCTTGTCAACTTTGGCCAGCATCTCTTGGCCTCTCTTTCGCTCACCGGCGCGCATCGTAGCGGAGAAGTGTAATCGGCCGATGTCCGTCGAGTGACGATTGGTAACGAACGGAGACCACGAGCAGATTTTTTGTTGAAGGCAGCCAGTAAAAGGAAAGTATTTACGAAATGAATTCTTGGATCGTGGCGACAGAACGCAGCGTAGCGCGTGAAGGCGCCTCGTTGCCGTCACCACCGGGTCGCCAGCACGAGATGCGTGCGCACCAAATGTCGCCTTGCGGGCGATCCTATTTGCCGTGATGCATCATCATTTGCTGATCCTTCATCATTTGCTGGAGCATGTCATCCATCAGCTTCTGATGTTCTGCGATCCACTCCTCGTGTTCCTGCATCGTCATGCCTGCATGCGGCTTCATCGCCTGCATCTGATCCATCGCGTTCTGCATCATCTGCATATGCTCTTGCATAAACTTCTGGCGTTCGGCCGCCTTTGCCTTCTCGGCCTGCTCCTGCTTCGCCTTTGCTGCGGTGAGTTGGCGTTGAAGCTGCTGTTGCAAGGGATCCGGACCGGCAAACGCACCCGCAGGCAAGAAACTGACCGCGACGACAAGGGCGGCGACCGCAAAGTTTGCTTTCTTGATCATGCTTATCCCTCCTGTCCGCTACTGCGCCGCCGAGACACTATCCTGACCGTGTGTGTTAGGGCCTGTCCGTAGCAGCCGAATTCGGCTCATCTACCATGGTCGTGCAACCAGCAGATTGCTTTCAGGTTACAAAGTGTTGCTGAAAAGGTCGGAGAACGGTCGAAACCACCACAATGCGTCTGCGGCAGGCCGTTGAAAAGCTGGCGCCCTAAGGAGGGTGCGTACCGAGGGACGACAGGCTTCCGTCGAGTCGGCGCCCGATCGTCGACCGCCAGCTTCCTTGCGACGGCCACGACTGCCCGCTTGAAGCCGATCCGGGCGCGCAGGCCCTGGCCCCAGCGCCTGAGCGTCGAGTCGGCGGTCGCGCGCGTCAGCACGTGCGCGGCCGCCTCGTAGAGGTAGGAGCGCAGCAGCTTGTCGCCTTGTCGCGAGATGCGGCCCGAGACGTCGATCTCACCCGACTGGTAGCGCCTGGGCGTCAGCCCGATCCAGGCGCTGACCGCTCGCGCCGAGCGGAACTCGCCCGGATCCTCGACAGCAGCGACGTAGCTTATCGCCGTCATACAGCCCACGCCGGGCACCGTCATCAGGAGCCTGCAGGCGTGGTCGCGGCGCACGGCCGCCCGGATCTCGCGGTCGAGCCTGTAGACCTGACGACGGATGGTCGTCCACGCCTCGAGCAGCGCCAGCCCGATCGGCGCGAGATCGGGGCGGTCGGCGAGATGGCAGCGGACCTCGGCCTCGAACCGCCGCGCCCCACCGGTGCCGAGCATCAGCCCGAAGGTCCGCAGCGCGCCGCGAATTTGGTTGGCGAGGTCGAGCTGTGTCCGGAGCAGCCCGCAGCGAGCGCGCACCAGAGTGCGGATGCGCATCGCGTCCCAGCTCTTCACCCGCACCTCGCGGAAGAAGCCGGTGCGCAGCAGCTGCGCCAGCCCTGCCGCGTCGTTGGCGTCGGTCTTGTTGATCTTCAGCGACAGAGCCGCCTTCGCCTGGCGCGCGTCCATGCAGACGACAGAGAGCCCGCGGTCGGTCAGGCCGTGGTAGAGCCAGGTCGACCAACAGCCCGTCTCCAGGCCCACACGCGCGAGCTCTGGAGCGTGCGCGGCCAGCGCGTCGGCGATGAGCTCGGGGTCGGTCCTGGCCTTGCCGCGCCACAGGCACCGGCCAGTCTCGTCGACAACATGGATGGCGGTCGTGCTCTTCGAGACGTCGAGCGCGGCGTAGGCAGGCATCGCGATCTCCTCTATCCTGAACGGCATGGTCAGCATCGCATCGGATGGCGGCGAGGAGAATCGCCTCTCGGCCGCGCCCGCGCGATTACGTCCTGTGTCGAGCATCGATCAGGATCTGCGGATTCAGTACGCTGCGCTGCAGGCGGCCGGCTGCGAGGTGATCCGGGCGGAGAAAGCGAGTGGCGCACGTCGAAAGGGACGCGAGGAATTGGAGGTGCTGCTCACCTTCCTGCGCGCGGGCGACACCCTGGTGGTCACCCGTGTCGACCGCCTGGCGCGCTCGCTGAAAGACCTGCAGGACATCGTCCACGAACTGAAGGCGAAGGGCGTGGCGCTGAAGGCGACCGAGCAGCCGGTCGACACCGGCTCGGCCGCCGGCAAGGCGTTCCTCGACATGCTGGGCGTGTTCGCCGAGTTCGAGACCAACCTGCGCCGCGAGCGGCAGATGGAGGGGATCAAGGCGGCGAAGGAGCGCGGCGTCTACAAGGGTCGCAAGCCGTCGATCGACGCTGCCGAGGTGCGGCGTCTCCATGCCGAGGAGAAGCTCGGGCCGGCGGCGATCGCCCGGCGCCTCGGGATCGGCCGAGCGTCGGTTTACCGCGTGCTCGGTCGGCAGCCGGAACTTGCCGCTGCCGTCGCCACGGTTTCGGGATAGCGGCGGTGCCGATCCGGCGCGAGCTGCGCAGCCTGTATCCCGCGCATTGGGCCGACCTCAGCCGGCGCGTGCGCTTCGAGCGCGCCGGCGGCGTGTGCCAGGGCTGCGGCCGGCCGCACGGGCTCGCCCTGCGCTGCCTGCCGGACGGACGATGGTTCGATCCGGCGCGGGGAACCTGGCGGGACGGGCGGGGTCGCATTGCACGCTGGCCCGACCTCGAACAGGCGGCGCGGATGCGGATGACGCGCGTCGTCCTTGCCGCGGCGCACCTGGATCATGATCCGACCAACAACCGCCTGCGCAATCTGCGCAGCCTCTGCCAGCGCTGCCACATGCTGCACGATCGTCCGCATCACCTGGCGCAGCGGCGGATCACCTACCTGCTGCGCCGCGCCCGGGGCGACCTGTTCCTCGGGCCGTACCGGATCGGCGTTCCCGCGGTCACGCCGGCGATCACCGGGAGAATACGGGGTGACTCGCCCGGCAGAGTTTCTAAAGTGTAGCCTCTGGTGTCTTGCGACGATCCCGCGGGTCGGGAGGACGACGCCCGGCATGAAGAGAGAGGATCGATCGAGACCATGAATGCGTCGAGTGGAGCCGAGAGCGGCGAGACGGCACTTCTGCAGCTGACGTCCGAGATCATCACCGCCTACGTGAGCAACAACCCGGTACCGGCGACGCAACTGCCCGAGCTCATTCGCAGCGTTGTCGCGGCGCTGGCGAACCTGGACGGCGCGGTGGCGCCGCAGGACACCGAGCCACTGAAGCCGGCCGTGTCGGTCCGCAAGTCGGTCACGCCCGACCACATCGTCTGCCTGGAGGACGGCCGGAAGCTGAAGATGCTGAAACGCCACCTGCGGACCACGTTCAATATGTCGCCGCAGCAGTATCGCGAAAAGTGGGGATTGCCGGCCGACTACCCGATGGTGGCGCCGAACTACGCCGCCCGGCGATCCGAGTTCGCCAAGCAGATCGGCTTGGGCAGGACGGCGGCCGCAGCCACCGAGCAACCGAAGCGACAGCGGTCGAACTCCCGAGCTGCCGGATCGAGCTGACCGAGAGCGGCGGACGGGCGCCGGGTTCAACATCGACGGCCAGCCACTCTCAGCGCTGCTCACGAGTGTTCATGAGGCGTCGCACGGCCACTTCGCGCATAGCCGGGATCCTGCCTCCCAGGACACGGATCCGTCGACGGCGAAACCCTCTGCGTCGACGCGCTCACCGCTGGCTCGACCGCGCGCGCCGGGCCCAACGGCGGGTGATCTCGGCTCCACCGTCGGTTCGGATCGTTGTCGTGGTCGCACTGCTCGTTGCAGCCGTCTCGGCCATGAACCTCGTCTATCAGGTGGTCCGGAAGCCGACGGAGCTGTTTTTTCCGGTGAGTAGCGCGTTCTCCAAGATGCCGGCCGAGACGTGGCGGCAATATGGAGCGCTGTTCCGCGAGTATTCGACGGACGCCGTCACAGCCGAGCTGCTGGCGGCGCTCGCGCAGGTCGAGAGCGACGGTAATCCGGTCGCTCGCACCTACTGGCGCTGGCGGCTGACCTGGAACCCCTTCGCAGTTTACCAGCCCGCCTCGAGCGCCGTCGGCATGTACCAGTTGACCGATGCCGCGTTCGTCGACGCGCGGCACTATTGCATTCGCCGGCACACCGTTGTCGAGGAGGGCTGCCGGTTCAGCGGCTACTACTCCCGGATCTTTCCGAGCCATGCCATCGAGCTCACGGCGGTGCTTCTCGACCGCAATGTCACGGCGGTTCTCTCCAACAAGCGCGACGCTCGGGCGAGCCCGCAACAGCAGCAGGATCTCGCCGCCGTCATCCATCTCTGTGGCGCGGGGCCTGCCCGCGCTTTCGCCCACCGCGGCTTTCGTCTGTTGCCCGGCGAGCGGTGCGGCGACCAAGTCGTCGCGAAGTATCTTGCCGACGTCAATGCGATGAAGCGGCAATTCATGCGCCTCGCTGTGATGCCGGATTCACATCCTCCTGACGGGCGAGTACAGCTGGAGGGGACACGCATCCCCGACCAATACCGCTAAAACGTGAGAACATGTCCTCCCGTTCAAAGCCGATGCCGATTGTCGTCACCACATTGCGAAGCAGCGTCACCACGTGACGAACGGGCGAAATACGATGCCGCTTCTGCGCCGGCGCGGCAGCCTCACGGTCTGGCTCGGCGATGCGGCGATTGCGGCATGGTGCGCCTCGCCGCGCCTCACGCCTGCAGCAGTACTACTCGCCGCTGGCGATCACCACTGGGTTGACGCTGCGTGCCGCCTTCCGGCTGGCGCTGCGTTGGGCCGAAGGGCTGATCGGCGGCGCCCTGTGGCTCAGCACCTGTCGGCAGGCAATCGAGGTGGCCTTCGCCGTCAATGCCCTGCACCGCATGCTCATGCGGGCGCCCGAAGTCCGGCCGCGTCGCGTAAGCAACAATGGAGCGCGGCCTCAGCGCGCGCGCTTTCAGGTCCGTGCAACAACGTACTGGGCGGTAGACGCACAGGCGATCGCCACCATCGCAAGAATCACCGGCGGCAACTTTCGGCTGCTGCACCGCCTTTCGTCCAGATCGGGGCATCCTCAAGATCAACGGGCTGTCGGTGATCATCGACGATCGTGGTCGAGGCGCCCGCAGCACGTTCGTCATCGGCGCCACATAGCGGCGGAGAAACACCGTCACTTACCGCTGAAGCTCACACCTGGAGCGACCCTTTCCGCCTTAAGCCATGATGCAGATAATGCATCTGTTGCATATATTGCGTTTAGTGTGGTACCTAAGATGACAAACAAAGGAGGGATCAATGATGACAACCCTTGCCTACAGACAGCCACCGCCAACAGCGCGTGATGCCGCGTTGGCGCGTTTCTCCGGACAGGCTCTTGCCCGCCATGCGCGGCCCAGTCGGCCGCTGCTCGTCCGCGTCAATGATGCCGAGCAGGAGCAGCCCATCGAATTGCCAGCCGGTGCCGTGGCCTTGCTGATGGAAATTCTTGAAGCGATGGCGGCGGGTCGCGGGGTGCACCTTATTCCCGAGAATGCCGAGCTGACCACGGTTCAGGCTGCCGAAATTCTCAATGTCTCCCGCCCGTTCCTAATCAAACTGATTGGGGAGGGGGCCCTACCTCATCGCAAGGTCGGAAAGCATCGGCGCATTCGCATGGAAGATGTGATGGCATACAAGGCCCGGATCGATGCCGAACGCCTGAGCGTTCTGGATCAACTGGTTGCAGAAGCGCAAGAGCAGAATATGGGTTACGATAACACATGAGCAGTTACACGGCGCTTCTTGACGCAAATGTGCTTTATCCGGCGCCGATGCGGGATGTACTCCTGCAATTAGCAGTAACAGACCTTTTCAGGGCGCGTTGGACAGCTGATATTCATCGCGAATGGATTGACGCTCTTATGCGCAATGAGCCATCACGCGATAGAGCCAAACTAGAAAGAACGCGGGAACGCATGGATCGGGCAACACGCGACAGCTTGATCACCGGCTATGAGCCGTTCATTGCTTCTCTCGTTCTCCCCGATCCCGATGATAGGCATATTCTGGCGGCGGCCATTGTCGGCCGCTGCGATGCGATAGTTACGTTCAACCTGTCAGACTTTCCAGAAGATATCCTCGCCCCACTTGGCATCGAGGCCCAACACCCGGACGACTTTCTGCGCAATCAGCTCGACCTTGCGCCCGGAATTTTCTGTGCGGCGATCCGCCAAATTCGCTCTCGGCTCAAGAACCCCCCTTTCACGGTTGACGAATATTTCATGACGCTGACGCGCGTGGGGCTTGTCGCCTTGGCTGGCGAACTCGAACAGTTTGCCGAACTGATCTGATCGCCAACCCGCGTGCCTGCCCTGTCCCTGCCGGACGATTCGGGCCTCAAGATTTGGGCAGAATCAGGCCCACCGTCGCAAGGATGAGTATGCCACCAGCGGAGGTCGCTGATACAGGCCGCAGGCACCGCCAAAAATGCCAACAAACTCAACGGATTGCAAAAATCCTCATGTGCATATGATGACGCCGGCGGATTCGCGTGTAATATGGCCTCACGTGGGGAGAGGATCGACCCTCTCCGCCACGCTGGTTATAAACCGTGTTGCCGAAACACGCTAGGAGCCGAGCTAGAGGCTGCCCTGATACCGGTAGGTGGTACATGACAACATAACCCAGCGCTTCGGGGCTCCGGAGGAGCCCCACACCCATCAGCCCTCTCGGTCTGCAAACTGAGGGGGCTTTTGTGTGTCTATCAAGGATACCTCTTCCTAGCCGGGGCGTCACCCCCCTTCAGAAAAAAGCCTATGCGTGTACACTCTTGAGGATTTCGCGCATCACGGGCGTTGCTGGATGGTGGCGTCGATCGTTTGCGACGGTTTTTGCGGCGCGTTTGCGGCGCAGGGAGTCGCCGATGAGTCGACGCGCCGCGCATTGTGGACCAGGCGATCGAGGATGGCGTCGGCGTAGAGTCGCATCGCCAATGACGTCGTGCCATTTGTCGCCGGGAAGGCGCGCCATTATGCAAAGCGCCTTCTCAGGTGGCGAACATAACGGGCGTGATGACAAGCCCGTGGAAGAGGTCGCACAGTAGCGCGGAAGTGCCCGGCGACCGGTTGCGGGCGGGCGCCGAAGATCGGTTGGCGACGGTGCGAGCGAGCGCGGGTGTGTCGCGACCAACAGAAACGACGCTTCGTCGGCTCTCCCCGGGCTCTCCTGCCGCAGCGAGTGTACGCCGCGTCGTTGGGGGCGCGAGCCGTCCACAGCATCAAGAGCAGACGTTTGAAGCTCGGTTGGTGGCCAGCCGGCTTGTAGTCCCAGCCTAATTGAGTAACAACAGCTAATGAACCTGGGGGGAGTCGTGGACAGCCGCACGAGAGTAGACCAAGTCGAGGTTGAGCTCAATTCCGGGTCAGTGTGGCACCGGTGGGAGCCACACGTCCATGCGCCCGGCACCCTGATAAACAACCAGTTCATCGGCGAGGATCCGTGGGGCGAGTACTTCGATGCACTCGAATCGTCAGATCCTCCTATAAAGTCAATTGGTGTAACTGACTACTACATTACTGACACGTACAAGCATGTAATTCAAGCAAAGGGAAGGGGCCGACTAGCGAACGTTGACGTCATCTTCCCCAACGTCGAGTTGCGTCTGGATGTTGGGACAATGAAAGGGCGGTGGGTTAATGTTCATCTACTCGTAAGCCCCGAGGATCCAGAGCACCTAGTTCAGCTTAACCGGTTCCTTGAGCGGCTTCGCTTTCGTGCGCACGGGGACACGTTCGCCTGCAGCCGCGACGATCTAATCCGGTTGGGTAAGGCGGCCGATCCAAACAACACGGATAATGCGACCGCGCTTCGTCACGGTGTAGTCCAATTCAAAGTAAACTTCGACCGACTCCGCGAGGAATTCGATAAGTTCGCCTGGGCGAACGAGAACATTTTGGTCGCCGTCGCTGGTGGCCAAGCGGACGGCACGTCAGGCGTACGCGGAGCGGCTGATACGACCCTGCGCCAAGAGATGGAGAGGTTCGCCGACATCATCTTCGCAAGCAGTTCGGCTCAGCGTGAATTTTGGTTGGGCCTGCGCGATTTGTCGGAAGAGCAGCTTCGCACGCGGTACCGCGGCCTCAAGCCTTGTCTCCACGGAAGTGACGGGCATGAGAATCTAAAGGTCGGCGCGCCAGATGGCGACCGTTTCTCGTGGGTGAAGGGAGGTCTTGAGTTCGACGCGCTACGTCAGGCGTGCATCGATCCCGCCGGCCGCGCTTTCGTCGGGCCGAACCCTCCAGAGGCGGGCACGCCGTCCCAGCGGATCAACCGGATCGAGATTACCGGCGCCAGCTGGGCGGCGACGCCAAAGGTCGCCTTCAATACTGGGCTCGTTGCTATCATTGGTGCGCGTGGTTCAGGCAAAACGGCGTTGGCGGACATGATCGCGTTAGCATGCGACGCAATCCCCGAACCGTCGTCCGTTGGCGACGATGAACGACGTCCCAGCTCATCTTTTTTGGTGCGCGCTCGCAACCTGCTCGGCGGCGCGCAGGTGAAAGTTGTATGGCAGGCGGGCGAGCCTACGATGCGCGCCCTCGACGGCACGGCGGCACCGGGGGTTACCTATCCCCGTGCCCGTTACCTGTCGCAGCAATTCGTGGAGGAGCTGTGTTCCGCAAGCGGCGCCACGGACGCGCTGCTCGGCGAGATCGAACGCGTTATCTTCGAGTCTCACCCGCTCGTTGAGCGGGACGGAGCCTTGGATTTTGCCGAGCTGTTGGAGCTGCGTGCGTCTCGGTTCCAACAGGCCCGCGAACGTGAAGGAGAAGCGCTCGTTAAGCTCTCTGATCGAATCGGGACAGAGCTGGAGAAGCACCGGCTGGTCAGCGAGCTCACGAGTCAGGTCTCGCAGAAGCAGCAGCAAATCGCCGCCTACACTGCCGACCGCTCCAAGCTCGTCGCCAAGGGAAGCGAAGAGAGGATGAAGCGACTGACGGACCTTACGGCCGCCGCCGCCAAGGTCCGTGGCTACGTGCGCTCTTTCAACATCCGGGAACAGGCGCTTCTCGCTCTTCAAGACGAAGTCGCTGACTATCGCCGGAATCAGGCACCCGAGATTCTTCGCCGGTCGCAGGAACGGCACGTAGCTAGCGGCATGGAGGCCCAGCAATGGAAGCTGTTCCTGACTGACTACGCCGGGGATGTCGACGAGGAACTGGCGAAGCTCCTGACCTTTTCGCGCAAAGCGGCGGCATACCGAAGGGGCATGCGGCCCAATCCGTCTATCATCGCGGACGACGCTGAATTAGAGAAGCTGCCGCTGGCGGTTCTAGAAGCCGAGATCGAGCGCCTTCAGAAGCTCGTGAGCGCCGATGTGGTCACTCAGAGGCAGTTCGCAGCCCTCTCGGCGAAAATTATCTCGGAATCAACAGCTCTCGCGATGATACAGGAAAAGCTTAAGGACGCGAAGGGCGCGATGGATCGGGTAAAGACGCTCCAGCAGGATCGCGAGGTCGCCTACCGTGGCGTGTTCCAAGCCATCGTTGCCGAACAGGACGTCCTCACCAAGCTATATGAGCCGCTGATGGCGCGGCTCGCCGCAGCGTCCGGGACGTTGCAGAAACTGACCTTTACTGTCTCGCGCACCGCTGATGTGGGCGCATGGGCGAAAATCGCCGAACAGGAACTGGTTGATCTGCGCCGTCAAGGTCCTTTCAAAGGCAAGGGCAACCTTCAGCCACTTGCCGAAGAAATTCTGAAGAACGCATGGGAAAAAGGCGATCCACAGGCTGCGAGCGATGCCATGACGGAGTTCCGCGAACGGTACCAGGCAGACCTCCTGGCGCATGCTACGGTACCGAAGGGAAACCAAGCCGATTACCGCGCATGGCTAAAACGGTTCGCCAAATGGCTATTCTCGACCGATCACATCGAGCTGCACTACGGTATTGACTATGACAGCGTTGATATTCGCAAACTTTCGCCGGGCACGCGCGGCATCGTGCTCTTGCTGCTCTATCTGGCGCTCGACGACGCCGACGATCGACCGCTGATCATCGATCAACCTGAAGAAAATCTCGATCCGAAGTCGGTATTTGATGAACTCGTCACCCTGTTCATCGCGGCGAAGTCAAAGCGTCAAGTCATTATGGTCACACACAACGCGAACCTGGTGATCAACACCGACGCGGATCAGATAATCGTCGCCGACGCCGGCCACCACCAGCGCGGCCAGCTTCCGAACATCACGTATGTGTCCGGCGGCCTAGAGAATGCCCAGGTGCGGAAGGCGGTTTGCGACATTCTAGAGGGCGGTGAGCACGCTTTCCAGGAGAGAGCTCGACGCCTTCGAGTTCGCCTAGATAAGTAGATTGATAGCGAGCCGTTCTCGGCCGGTTTCATACTAAAGGCCCTCGCTGCCTGGTTAGTTGCACCCCGCCAAGATTACAAAGGGCGGCGATCAGCTTGCATAGGCAGGTCAGAAGCGATGCGCAACACGCCGCATGCAATCATTCTGCACCGGCGCCTCAGTCCCCTATGTGGACTCCGCGGACGACCTGACCCTGCTTGACAGCCATCCCCTGGTGAGACTGGCAGGACGAACATCCCCCGGAGCCGACCTGCGTTCGGCAGCACCGCCGCGCGCAAGCGGGGTCGAGGCCGCGCAGCGTCGGCGATAGCCGGGCCGACCGCAAGGGAGGCGCCTCGAGGCCGGGAGCACGGCGGTAGGCTCGCACAGGTCGGTGTTTGAGCACCGGCTTCGCCAGACGCCGGCGTGCGCCGCGGCTCGCGGCTTCCTGGCGCGAGCCCGCCTTTGCCCGCAAGGGCAAGAGCCCTCCGCGGCTGGCGCCGCGGCCAGAGGTGCGGGCAGGCCGGCCCGCGCCGCGGGGAAGCGGCCGCGGGCAATCCCGCCGGCGGCCGTCTTCGAAGAGGCCCGATATGGCGAAGAATTCGTACCTGTCGACGCTGAAGGTGTTCAGCCGCGAAGGAGAAGGTAAGTGTCCACGAGCCCGACGAGCCCGGCTGGGTCGAGATCGACTGGAAGAACCCGGGGGCCGAGGTCGAGCTGATCCTGTGGCCGAGCGAGGCCGAAGCCGAGGCGTTCGTGACCGGCATCGACAGCGTCCGGCCGCGCACCGCAGCGACGGCGATGCGAAGTTTCGGTGCGACGCTGCACGTCGTAGCCGTGCTGCACCTCATGCCCGAGGCGCCGGGCATCACCGTCAAGGCGTCCGTCAGGCACACCGCGTCCGCCTGAGCATCGCGTGACGACGCGTCGGCAGGCGACGTCCCCGGCGTTCAGGCTGAGCGCCTGGCTCGAGCGTCTGCAGGGGCTACAGCGAACCGCTGCAGCGCGCAGCGGTTCGCTGCGATCGAGACGCACGTCCGCACACTGCTGCCGGAGCACATCCACGGCTGCTGCGACATCGCCGGCCTGCGGGCGGTCCGCGCCGAGTTCGCCGACAGCCACGACCGCGAGACACGACGTCCGCCGAGAGGGCAGCGCGCCGATGCACCGCAGACCCGTCTCATCGTCGAAATCGACAACCAGATCGCCCGGCTCGGCCGACCGTGCCGCATCCGGGCGGAGGAAGATCCGATGACAAAATCCATTCCGCTCGACAAGCTCGTGCTGGCCGACTGCAACGTCCGCAAAACTGTCGACGCCACGACGATCGGCGAGCTCGCCGAGAGCATCGCCGCCCACGGCGTCCTGCAGAACCTCGGCGTCCGGACAGCCGGCAAGAACCGCTTCGAGGTGATCATCGGCGGCCGCCGCTTCCGCGCGCTGCGCAAGCTCGCCGACGAAGGCCGGATCGACGCCGGCTTCGCCGTGCCCTGCAGCGTGCTGCAGCTCGACGAGGCCGGCGCGCAGGAACTCGGCATCACCGAGAACGTGATGCGCGAGGCACTCCCGCCGGTCGAGGAATTTCAGGCGTTCGCCGCACTGGCCGCCGCCGGCGTCGCCGCCGAGGACATCGCCCGACGCTTCGGCGTCGAGGTCCGGCACGTCAGGCGCCGGATGAAGCTGGGACAGCTCGCCCAGCCGATCCGCGAGGCGCTGCGCGACGGGCGGATCACGCTGACCGTCGCCGCGGCGTTCACCATCGCCGATCCGGCGCGAAGACCGGCCGACAAAGCCGGCCATCTCCGGCGGCGATGCCGACGACGAGACCGCAGCGGGGGAGCGGATCCTCGGTCCGGCGGACGACGCCGAGCGCGAACCGACGGACGCTCCGGCCGGGACGGAAGCCGGTTGGCGCATGCCGCAGACGCTGCAGGACGACATCGCCGCGTGGCGGACGCAAGTGCTGCAGCTGGCGATCGCCGAGCAGCCGGAGATCGCCTACGACCTGCTGGTCTTTCGTCTGGTCACCGCCATCAGCCGGCGCGGTGCCCTGGTCTGCAGCCCGTCGCCGCTCGACCTGGTGCCGCAGCCGACCCGGCCGGAGAGCAGCCGGCAGGACACGACGCCAGCCAAGCAGTCGCTGGCGGCTCACGAGCAGACGCTGGCCTGGAGCTGGCTGGAGGACGCCGCCGATGACGACGCCTTCGTCCGCTTCCGCGCCTTGCCGCGGGCCGACAAGGATCGACTGATGGCGTGGAGCGTAGCCCAGCTGCTGCGCCCGCAGACCAGCGATCATCCGCGCACCCGCGAATTCGAGCTCGCCGGCGGCGTGGCCGGCGCCGACGTCCGCAAGTACTGGACGCCCGACGCCGCCAACTACTGGGGCCGGACGACCAGGGCGCACATGCTGGCCGTGCTCGACGAACTCGGCGGTAACAGCCGCCTGCATGCACCGCTGCGCAAGGACGCGCTGGTGGCGATCATGGACCGGCTGTTCAACGGCGCCGACGTCGTCGTCTCGCAGGCCGCCAAGGACGCCGCCCGCAGCTGGCTGCCGGCGGGCATGGCGTTCACAGCCGCCACAGCCGAACCCGCCGACGACGCCGCAGCCGCCTGAAGCCGGGCCCGCGGACAGCGCTTCCTGGCGCAACTGCGGACGGGGATGCAAGGGGCTCTCGCCCCTCCGCGGCCGCGGCCGCGGCCAGAGGTGCATCTCCGCCACCGCCGCGCCTCGCCGGAAGCCGCCGCGGGCCATCCCGGCCGGGCGGCACGGAGTTTACATTCATGAACGACCAGAGACCCTGCGGGCGCTGCGCCGGCGCGCGCACGCTCAGCCATAATGCCTTCGTTGCCGTCGACGGCACCGCTTATCCCGCCCGCAGCCAACGCTGCTACGCCTGCACCGGCCAAGGCAGCTTCGCCAGGCCGGACGCCGAGGCGATCATCGCGGCGATCAAAGGCCGCAAGGGATTGCGCAGCAAGCGACCCGAGGATCCCCGCGCCTATTACGTCTGGCGCATGGCCCGCTTTCACGGCGGCGCCGACGTCACCATGCCGGTGTGTGCCGGCCTGGAACTCGCCGGCGATCCCTGGCGAGCCGAACTCGACGAGCTCGCCGATCTGGTCGCCAAGCGCGTGTTCGGCACCGACCTCGCCGCCGCGCATCGCTGGGGCCTCGCCCTCGGTCACCTCGATCGGACGCTGCCGGGACTACCGCCCTCGGCCTATCCGTGCGGCCCGGTCGCCGATCGGGACAAGCCGGAAGAGGAACTGATCGAGCTTCTTTAACCAGGAGAACGACGATGACCGAGAACCGACACCGGGCCTACACGCTCAGTTGGGCACGAACGCTCGCTGATCGTGGCGAGTCTGCGACCGCGATCGACCAACTCATTGCCGAAGCCGTCGGCTATCAACCTTTGTCGACACGCGAGCGCCACGACTACACCGGCAAATGGCAACGAGCGACCGACGAGGACCGCCAAATCCTTCGTGCCCGTCTCGACAACATTCGAGACCAGACGAAAGGCGCCGCAAAAGGATTGTTGGCAGGATACTACCTGTCGCACCTGAACAGCTGACTCTGGATCGCCAAGACGTGCCGGCATCGGCCGACACGCGGCGGATCCGGCTTAAGTCCACTCACCTATGCCTGAACAGGAACATTCTCATGACCACCCGCGCACAGCGCCTTGCGTTGGCGGCGCTACGCGAACAGTTAGGGGAGCGCGACCCAATCAGATCAGCCGGCGCCGTTTAACGCGGTCTTCGTCAAGGGCTCGGCAATCGCCGCCGTGAGAATGGCATCGGCCTTTCCGATAAGGTCCAGCAATTCCGCAATGCGGGCACAGAGATCGAGCACGGCGTTCCCCGTTTGAAAATCTATGCTCTCACCCTCGCGGTGCCGCAGCCACCGGGGCAGCACTTCGTAGCCGCTGATCGAAAAATTCCAGACTTCGTTGGTGATGCCGGTAATCAGGCCCGATCCATCGGCGCAGAGCGTGAACCCTTTTTCGCTCCATCCGCTGGCGTGGATCGGCCGCTTCGCTGTGGTCTGCATCTTGGCAACCTTAAACGCAGAGGCGGGGGCGCGAGCGAACGTCTCTAGCTCGCGTATTGTGGCGCCAACTGTCGCCGCTTCATCGAAGGTCGATGCAATGCGCGGGAACGGCACATGCGGAAACGCGCCCTCAAGATCTTCGGCGAACAGGGCGCTGTAGGTGCGCGCCGATAGCAGGCAAAGCATCGCGTCAAAAATGGACTCGGGCGACACGGTAACGCCGTAGGCTTTGCTGAGGCCGCTGATCAGGGAACGCCTGAGATTGTGCGGCGGACCAAGCGGCCGACGGTCGTAGAGCGGAAATCCGTAGCCGCCGTAGGAACCACGGAACGAATGATAGTCGGGCAACAGTGCGTGGCACCAGACGGCCGGTCCGGCACCTGTGCCGTTGGGCATGGCGTAGAAACATACATTGCCCAATCCCCAAACTTCTTGAAGTTCGGTTCGCAAAAAATCCCCATAGAACCGATGATTATAAAGCGTTCTGTTATCGAATGGTCTATAAGCCACCTCGCGGAAGTATTTTGGGTCGAACGCAATTGCGCGGGCCGGCTGTATCTTTCGATCACGGCTCTCATGAAACATTGTCTTCGCGGCTTCCTCGTCTGCTTCCCGGAACAAGTTAATCCTTTGCATCATCTCGTCCCGCGAAAACCCGTAAACAAATTTGTCCCGTTTCGTCTGGACGCCCGATGAGTAGAACACGAAGCAATCCGGGAGGCTCATCCAATCGCGGCCGGAGAACGCGGCCGGCCGCATGTCGTCGAGCAGCCCGCGTGCTATGGGAACCCCGCCCGTAAGCCGTCCTTCGGTCACGCCGCTTTGGAGCCAGGCGAGTTTTTGCTGGCGGGAAAAGGCGCCGGCGGTCCAGGCGTCGTGCATCACCACCTCGGCGGGGGCCGTCACCTCTTTCTTGCCAGTGGCCCAAGCTAGGGTAATGGCGGTTCCGGCCTGGATATCGAAGACGCCTTGGTCGCCTTCGACGCCGGCACGGGCGCCGCGTCGAAGGTCGCCGCGAAGATCGAACACCTCGATCTTGTCGAAGCGTTCGCGCATCGCTTGCCGCAAGCCGGCATAGGGATGTCCCGCGAGGAAGGTCCGGTTGGTAATAAGACAAACGATGCCGCGTCCGGTCGCGCCGGGACTCTCAAACAGTTTCCACAGCGCCCATCGCCAAAAGGCGATGTAGAGGTCGGGAAATGTATTGAGTTCGCCGCCCCAGCCGGCGTCCTGAACTGGCTTCTTGAAGATTTCCCATTTCGCGGCCATCCAATCGCCGATTAGCTCCTCGGTTTCGCCCACCAGCAGCCGGCGGTAGGGCGGGTTGCCGATGATCGCCAGGATCGGGATCGACTGCTTTAACTGATCGGCGGCACCACGCTCGTCGGCCATTGGCTGCGCGATGAAGCCCAGCTTGCCAAGAGGAGCGGCGGCTCCAGGTTCGGCAAGCGTGTCCGCGAGATAGAGATTGAGACGGTGATCGAGCGGCACGCCGACGGCGGCCATTTCGTGGTGCAGCCGATAATGGGCAACGGCGTAGGGACCGATCAGCAGTTCGAAGCCGTAGACGCGTTCGGCCAGGTCGAGCAGCGCCGGCGCGATCATTCCCGGCCCCGATCCCCCTGCGGTGACAGCGGCAGCGGCAACGCAGGCGACGAGGTAGGTGCCGGTTCCGGTCGCCGGATCGAGGACTGTCACTTGCTTGTCCAGCAAGCCTTCGGTGGTCATTTGCTCGCGCAGCACGCGTTCGACGGCACCGACCTGAAAGCGGACGACTTCGACCGGGGTATAGAAAACCCCGAAGCGTTTCTTCGCCTCGGGATCGAAGACGCCCAAGAAGTCCTCATAAAAATAGAGGATTGGATCGTGTCCGACTTTCGGCTTCGCCAGCAACGCCGGATCGGTCGAGTTCACCGTTCCCAGCATCACGTCGAGGCCGGCGCCCATGTCGGATACGATTTCTTCCTGCATGAGAACCCGCAGCGTGCTGCGCAGCAGCGGGTGAACGGCCGGCATCGATCCGTAGGCCTTTTCGTCAACAGTCTTCCCTGTCGCCTCACGGATGAGCAGCAAACCGAACGCAAGCGTCTGAGCGAACGCGCCTGCGAACAGCTCATTGAAGTCGCGATCCGGATAGCCGGCGGCCTTGGGATGCGCGTAAAGCACCTCGCGGAATTCTTCGCGAACCTGGATCAGTGGGGCGCCGGCAGCAGCTGTGCCGGACAATTCCCCCAACCGTGCTTTGATGATGTCGCGCACGAGGCGCGCGGCAAATGCCAGATTGACTGCCACCTCCTCGGCGTTCGTTGCCTGGGGTGGCGCGGCTTGTGCAAGGCTGCCGAAAACGGCGCGAAAAGAATCTGTCGAATGGCCGTCGATGAGCTTAGCTGCTTTGGTGTCGGACGTGGCTATGTCGAGCGCGGCCTTCGGCACGATCGGCAGGGCGTCAATCTCGATGTGGTCGCGCCGGTAAAGGACGATCTCCCGGAAATTGGAAAGCGCCCATGTCGGCAGGCTACAGAAGCGTTCCCACTGCGCCTTGTCATGTCCCTTGTATTTGGTTGGGTCGATCCGCTTATCCGGCGCTTTCAGCTCGATGAAGGCAGCGACCGGTGTTCCGCTGCGCTTGAGCGCCAGATCGGGGCGCCCAATTTTAGGGGTCGTGTATTCCGCGATGACGGTCAGCCCGGCGCCGGCCGCGCCGATATGCGGCAGCGTCGCCTTGAGCAGCGCGTTAAAAACAGGGGCAAGCGCAAGCTCGGGGTTCGGCGGCATGTGCCGCAGCGTCTCCCGAACGTCCTTGGCATAGACCTTCAAAGCATCGCGTATCGAATCCGACATTCCCTAACCCCTGCACCGGCTACCTGTCTTATGCGATGGATCGCGATGCCGCCACAGACTGCCTACGGGCGCACGGGGCCGAGCTGAAAGCGCCATGTTCGGCTCGCCGGCGCGTCACCAGCCGGCGCGAATCCGTCGACCGGAGCCGCTAAGCGGCATCCGCCGGTGTGGCTTCCGGTTCGTCGTCAGCCCCTGCATCGGCATCTTCCTGGATGATGACGCCTTCGAGGAATTCCCGGTGACGTTCTTCGAGGAAGGCCAACGCCTGCCCGTCTTCGGCATTATGTTCGAGAGCCTGCTTCACAAACTGTAGGCGGGCATTGTTCTCGTCCAGAATCTCGCCCCAGGTCTTCACACCAATTGAGACATTCGCACTACGGTGGATCAAACGACGATCTGGATCAGGGCCGCCGGCGATGTCCGATTGAACAAAGTCGTCATATTGATCCGATACTAACCAAAAGTTCCAGCGAACCCCCTGGACCCGATGATATCGCGGATCGCGCGCAACAGAGAGCGCGTAGTCCTTGATTTGCGTCAGCTCCTTCGAGGTCAGCGTTACCTTCGGTGCCTTCAGCTCGACGACTAGGTGTTCGTATTCGTCGGCCCGGTGCCGCTTTTGCGAGCGTGACAACATCAGATCAACAATGCCGCGCTTCCGCATCAGCAGCTTGACCGGTTCGTCGATGACGAGTTCCGGATCAAGCTTTTCCTTATGGACCTTGAGCGCCGTTGTTAGCTCGCGGTCACTGGCCCAGAGATTGAACTCCTCGCCGAAAATCCATGTGTTGGCCTCAAGGATTTTGTGGAGCTGGCTGCGCTCTTTCAGGCGTCCCTTGGCCTCGTGCTCGAAGAGAATGATCCGCAAGCCATGCAGAAATTTCAGCCGGTCGGCGATCATGGTCGCCGCGCTGATGATGGCGGACAGGTCGGTCTCGTCAAGAAGAACCGCGAGTTCCTTTTGCTTGCGCTTCGGCAGGCGCAGCACTTCGTCAAGAATCCGCTGTAGATCAGTCGGACTGCGCTCAATCGCGTGGCGCAGCATCCTGAGATGCAGCGCCATCTGCGGACGTGGTATCTCGCTGAAGTCGGGCGCAGCTTCCTGAACGGTCACCGCAACGATATCGAATATCTGCCGCTCGGCGCGCTCGATCTGGGTGTCGGCTTCGCCCTGGTAGGGATAGACGTTCTGGGCTTTCCAGTCCTCGACGACGATTTTTGCACGCTCGGACGCGCGCTCGCGGAATATCTCCTTAAGCTGTTGGCGCGCCTCCTCGACGGCCTTCACCAAAGCCGGAACCATGTCGGCCAGATCGAGGCGATTGTCCTGATGCAGCGCGCTGATGAACGGCGACTTGAGATAGCCGGAAAAATGGAAGTCGCCGACATGAAAGCGCCCTTCGACCTGCGACAGAGGGAAACCCTGTTCGTTGCAGAGATACAGCGCGCGCTTCGTCTGCCGGCGCCACTCGATCACCTCAAGCGAGACGGGATGGCGGCGGCCGTCCTCATCGTCGATGGGTGAAAGCTCCAGATCCCAGGTTTTGGCGATGGCGGTGGCGGGATCGATACGTTCGCCTCCAATAATGATCGCAACATCCCGGTAGTTCTTGAGATAGATCGCGAAGATTTCAGAAAATTCGTGGGCGGAACTTTCCGGCTTCAGCGAGACAAAATTGCGCTTAAGGTTGCTGATGACCACGGTGACGCCGGTCGGTGCTTGCCCTGTGACCGGCGCCTCGTCGCCGATACTGACGCGCCGGATATCGTGCTCAAGGATGACGATGTCGTAGCGAAACCGCTTGCCGTCGCGTTCGTAGGTGGTCTTCCAGTCCGCCCCGCTGCCGAGTGCGAAGGCTTTAAACCTGCCCCGCCCTTCCTGCCCGTGAAGTTGCCGCTGACGCAGCTTCGTCAGCGCCCCGTGTTTCTTCCATGAGCCGCCAAGATTGCGGAAGAGGGTCGGCGCATCAAGGAACGGGATGCCGTGGCCGTTGTCCGTGACGATGATCCGGCAAAGGCCACCGAGCTGGTCGTCTTCCAGGTCTACGGTAATCGCAGTCGCGTCGGCGTCCAGGCCGTTCCAAATCAACTCGGCGACGGCCGCAATCGGCTGCGCCTTGGCTTGGCGCTCCAGAAAATCGGGCTGAACTTCGACCGCATATTCGGTCATGGATGGCCTGGCTGCATTGAACCTCTGTCCCTCCGGACCGGATAATCCAAATCCCGCCTTTTGTCGCGGTCGACCGGCGGCCAAGGCGAGCAAATCAACTGCGATGCGAGCGAGACGCGATGTTGGCGAGCAGGTTGGCAACCAGTGTGAGCATCCGCGCAGCGCTATTGGCAGCGAGCGTGAGCAGAAACGCAAAAATCGGCGCTGTTTGCGAGCAGAGTCGTCGATGTTGACGTCGAGGCTACACTCGGCGGCGAGGCACTGCCGTAGCGCACAAGCAAGAGGGGACTAGGGAGGCGCCGCTTCCCTCCCTGCCCGCAGGACGGAGGCGCCGATCCGGACGGCGTGGTGAACGTGTTTGTTCGCTATCTGTTCTTGCCGTACGGTGCGTCATGGTTACGCGAGACGACTTGCTGCACGTCATCGTCCGCGCGCTGATGGACAGCCGCTACGTCCAGCCACGACGCCGCCGCAACGCCTGGCACGAGGCGTACGACGAGGACCTTGTGCAGGCGAGACGTTGCGCGGCCGCCATCGTCGACGCGCTCGAGGCTGCCGGTTTGCAGTGGACGGCGCCGCCGCCGTCCCGGGCGCCGACGACGCCGGGACCGAGGTCCAGCGAGTAACCGCGTCGCCGTCTTCTCCACCTCTCCCGCCGGGTCGGCGACCACGCCATAGGGTGATCGGCGCGGCCAGGCCCGCGGCCATCCGGTCTCGCTAGCGGCAGGTCGCCGCACGCGCAAGGGCCAGGGCCCTCCGCGGCTGGCGCCGCGGCCAGAGGTGCGCGCCGGCAACTCCACCTGCCGCTCTCCGCGATCCGGCCGCGGGCTCTCCCGCAGCTCCGGCCCTGGTCCATCAATTCCGGAGAGATATCCATGGAAACCTTCGACCTCGCGCGGGTGGATGCCGCGCAACGGCGTCTCGCCGCCATCGTAGGCGAGCGCTTCGGCTTCGGCGTCGACGCCGTGTTCGTCGACGAGAGCGATCGCAGCATCCCGCCGGGCATTGCCGATGCGCTCTACGTCAACCGCGGCGACGCTTGGGTTCGCACCACCCTCTACGACGTCGCCGAAGACCGGGTCCTCGACATCGCCTGGGGCGACTGGCTGGAAGCCGCCGAAGCTGAGCGGAGGGCCGGGCGATGACGGCGCCGAAGCGCGACCTGGCGCAGGAGATCACCGCGCGGATCATCGCCCAGCTCGAACACGGCGTGCGGCCGTGGCGGAAGCCGTGGAACGCCGCGCACTGCGACGGCCGGATCGTCCTGCCGCTGCGCGCCAACGGCGTCGCCTACCGCGGCATCAACGTCCTGCTGCTGTGGATGACGGCGGTCGCCAACGGCTACGCCTCGCCGTTCTGGCTGACCTTCCGCCAGGCGCTCGAACACGGCGCGCACGTGCGTAAGGGCGAGCGCGGCACCACCGTCGTCTACTACGGCCAGCAGACGCGGACGTCCGTCGGCGACGAAGGCGCCGAGGAGCAGGAGAGCTTCCGCTTCCTCAAGGGCTACACCGTCTTTTCCGCCGACCAGATCGAGGGCCTGGACGACGCCTGGCATCCCCGGCCGACACCGCCGGCGCCGTTTGAACGTCTCGATCGCTGCGAGACGTTCTTCACCGCCCTGCCGACCGACGTCCGCCACGGCGGCAACCAAGCGTACTACGCGATCGGCTCCGACCACATCCAGCTGCCGCCGATCGAAGCGTTCGAGTCCGTCGAGACATACTACTCCACCCGCGCGCACGAGACTTGCCACTGGACTCGTCACCCGAGCAGGCTGGATCGTGACTTCGGCCGCAAGCGCTGGGGCGACGAAGGGTATGCGGTCGAAGAGATCGTCGCCGAGATTGGTGCCAGTTACCTGGGTGCACAACTCGATTTACCAGATTCGCACATCGAAGACCACGGCAGCTACATCGCCAGCTGGCTGCGGGTCCTGAACAACGACCGCAAGGCCATCTTCGCCGCTGCCGCCCGCGCCCAGGAGGCGGTCGACCTGCTGCACCGCCTCGCCGGCACCACCGCCGAGCTCGGCGTCGAGCCCGGCGTCGAGGGCGACACCGAACCGCTGGCCGCCTGAGCGGCACGCCGCCCGGGCCAACCGGGCACACAGCATTCGATTGCAGCGCCGTCGCACCGGCGCTCAACGTCTGGAGAACCCCGATGAGCCTGTCGAGCTTGCCGCTGTTCAGCGGCGGAGACCACGCGCCTATCCGTCCGCAGTCGCCCGCGGATCGTGCCGACCGTATCCTGGAGGTGGCCGACGACCTCCTCGCTCCGCTCACCCACTCGCACGTCGACACTGGCCAACTCCGCGAGTTCCTCGAGAGCGCCTTCGGCGGGTCGGACGCTGCCGGCGCCTGGACGTGGAAGGACGCCTGGGACGCCCTCGAAGCGGCACAGGTGCTGCACATCAAGCAGATCGGCCCCTCGCTCTGCGGCCACAGCGCGCCGGCGACGCTCAGGCGGCTGGAGGCGATCGCCGCGCGCGTGCCGACGCACAGCCACCGCTCCGAACAGCAACTGCGACGCCAACAGTTTTCGACGCCGCTGCCGCTCGCCTGGATCCTCGCCACCGCCGCCGATCCGCAGCCCGGCGACGTCGTCCTCGAACCGTCCGCCGGCACCGGCCTGCTGGCTGTTTTTGCGCGCATTCGCGGCGCCACGCTGATCCTCAACGAACTCGACGACCTGCGCGCCGCGCTGTTGCGCCGGCTGTTCCGACCGACGCCGGTCGGCCAGGGCAACGCAGAGCAGATCCACGACCTGCTCGATCCGTCGCTGGTGCCGTCGATCGTCCTGATCAATCCGCCGTTCACGGTGGGCGCGCACCGAGCCTGCGACCGGCACGCGGCGCACGCGCATCTGCGTTCGGCGCTGCTGCGCCTCGCCCCCGGCGGCCGCATGGTCGCCCTCACCGCCGCCAGCTTTCAGCCGGACACCGGCGACCTCGCCGAGCTGGCTTCGCCGTCGCTGACCATCTCGCTTCCCGGCGACGTCTATCGCCGGCACGGCACCACCGTCGAAACCCGGCTCACCGTCTACGACAAGCCCGTCGCCGGCACACCGGCATCGTCGCCGCGCCGGCAGGCCGCGTCCTCGCTCGCTTCCGCCCTGGAGATGATCCTGCAGCATCTGCCGGCGCGTCCGGGCGACCGCCTCGTCCCGCCGCAAGCGACGCCGAGCGCACGCACCGTCATCAACGCCCGGCCGCGCCGGATCAGGGTGGCGGCAGCGCGGCTGGAAGAAACCGTCCCGGCCGCCGCGGCGGCAATCGCCGAGATCGGCTATCACCCGATCGACCGGGCCGACGAGAGTGCATCCGGCGACGGTCCGTCTGGCGACAGTGCTGCGCCGAGGATGTCCGACGCCCTCTATCAGGCGTACGCACCGCAACGGATTTGCATCCCCGGCGCCGCCGATCATCCGACGCCGCTGGTGCAGTCGGTAGCGTTGGCGTCGGTGTTGCCGCCGCTGCCGCACTATCGCCCGCGGCTGTACGCCGGCCTGCTCGAGAGCGGCGCGTTGTCGGCGGCGCAGATCGAAAGCGTCATCTACGCCGGCGAAGCGCACGGCGACTATCTCGCCGGCGCCGGCCTGCCGGGCGAGACCTTCGATGCCGTCGTTGCCGTCGACGAAGGAACTCCCGGCGCCGTGCGCTATCGCCGCGGCTGGTTTCTCGGGGACGGCACCGGCGCCGGCAAGGGCCGCCAGGTCGCCGGCATCCTGCTCGACAACTGGCTGCACGGCCGTAGGCGGGCGCTGTGGCTGTCGTTCAGTTCCAGGCTCGTCCATGACGCCCGGCGTGACTGGACCGCGCTTGGCGGCGACGCGCGCGACATCGCCGATCTTTCGCGCTGGTCACAGGACACCGCCATTCCGCTGTCGCAGGGCATCCTGTTCCTCACCTACGCGACGTTGCGCGTCGGCGAGCGCAAGACCAAGCCGTCGCGTCTGCAACAGGTCCTCGACTGGCTCGGGACCGGCTTCGACGGCGTCATCGTCTTCGACGAAGCGCACGCCATGGCCAACGCCGCCGGCGGCAAGACCGTGCGCGGCGATGCCAAGCCCTCCGAGCAGGGCCGCGCCGGACTACGCCTGCAGAACGCCCTGCCGGAGGCGCGGGTCGTCTACGTCTCGGCCACCGGCGCCACCGAGCTCAAACATCTGGCATACGCGTCGCGCCTCGGCTTGTGGGGCACGCCCGAGATACCGTTTGCGACGCGCAACGAGTTCATCGCCGCCATCGAGCAGGGCGGCGTCGCCGCGATGGAGATGGTCTGCCGCGACCTCAAGGCGCAGGGCCTCTACGCCTCGCGATCGCTCAGCTTCGACGGCGTCGAATACGACATCATCGAGCATCCGCTGACACCGGCGCAGACGGAGATCTACGACGCCTTTGCCGTCGCCTTCACCATCATCCACACCAACTTGGGGGCCGCACTCGACCGGACGCACATCACCGATCCCCGTGACGGCACCCTCGACCGCAACGCCAAGGCCGCGGCACTCTCGGCGTTCGAGAGCGCCAAGCAGCGCTTCTTCGCGCATCTGCTGGTGGCGATGAAGTGCCCGACGCTGATCCGCGCCATCGAGCACGACCTCGCCTGCGGCCATGCCGCCATCGTCCAGCTCGTCTCCACCGGCGAGGCGCTGATGGATCGCAGGCTCGCCGAGATCCCGCCCGGCGAACAGCATGATCTTCAGCTCGACCAGACGCCCCGCGAGATCGTCATGCAGTATCTCGCCAACAGCTTCCCGACGCAGCTGCACGAGATCCGCGAGGACGAATCCGGCAACCCGTTCTCGGTGCCGCTCTTCACCGAGGACGGCGCGATCGTCCACTGCCGTGAGAGCCTCGACGCCCGCGACCGGCTGATCGAGCAGCTGGGCGCGCTGCCGGCGGTCGGAGGCGCCCTCGACCAGCTCGTCCAGCACTTCGGCAGCGAGCAGGTCGCCGAGATCACCGGCCGCAGCCGCCGCGTCGTTCGCAAGCACGCCTTCGGCCGTGACCGGCTGTGCGTCGAAAAGCGGCCGGCCGGCGCCGCGCTTGCCGAGACGCAGGCTTTCATGGAGGACCGCAAGCGGATCCTGCTGTTCAGTAATGCCGGCGGCGTCGGCCGCAGCTATCACGCCGACCTCGGCTGCCGCAACCAGCGCCGGCGCATGCACTACCTGCTGGAGGCCGGCTGGCGCGCCGACCAGGCGATCCAAGGCCTCGGCCGCTCGCATCGCACCAACCAGGCGGCGACGCCGGTGTTCAAGCCGGTGACCACCGACGTCAAGGGCGAGCGGCGGTTCACCTCGACGATCGCCCGCCGTCTCGACAGTCTGGGCGCGCTCACCCGCGGCCAGCGCCAGACCGGCGGCCAGGGCCTGTTCCGCCCCGAGGACAACCTGGAATCCTCCTACGCTCGCGCCGCGCTGCGCCTGTTCTTCCGCGCACTGCACGCCGGCAGCCTCGCCTGCTGCACGCTGCGAACGTTCTGCGAGGCGACCGGGCTGACGCTGACCGACAAGGACGGCAGCCTGCTCGACCAGTTGCCGCCGATCCATCAGTTCCTCAACCGCATCCTCGCCCTGCGGATCGCCACGCAGAACGCGATCTTCGACGAGTTCGAGCAGATGATCGCCGGCCGCGTCGAACAGGAGATCGCCGCCGGCACCTACGAGGCCGGCATCGAGACCATCCGTGCCGAAAGCCTGACGGTCGCGGATCGCCAGGTGATCCATACCGATCCACGCAGCGGCGCCAGAACCCACGCCGTCCGCATCCGCCGGGTGGTTCGCAATCAGCCGCTGAACGCCGGCGATGCCCTGGGCCTTTACGCTCACCTCGACCCCAGGCCGGCGATCAATACCAACTCGCGCCACGCTGGCCTGGTGTGCCGAGCGACCTCGATCATCGATGACGACGGCGCCGTCATCCGCCGTGTCCGCATCAATCGTCCGCTGGGCGGGCAGACGATGACGATCGACGAGTTCGAACGCTCGCACTGGCGACTGGAAGCCGCCGAACGAGGATGGCACGCCGTCTGGGCCGCCGACGCCGAACGCCTGCCGGCGACCACCGAGGATGAACTCGTGCTCGTCACCGGCCTGCTGCTGCCGATCTGGACCCGGCTGCCGGACGAACGCATGCTCGTCTACCGGCTGCAGACCGATGACGGCGAACGGATGCTCGGCCGGCAGATCCGCCCCGACCAGTTGGCGCCGTTGCTGCACGCCTGCGGCATCGATCAGGTGCCGGCCGATCCGGAGATCGTCTGGTCGGCGATCATGCTGCAGGGCAGCGTCGTCGGGCTTGCCGGCGGCCGCCAGCTTCGTCGCGCGACCGTCGCCGGCGCGCACCGCTGCGAGATCGTCGACGCCGGGCCGCTGCATCTCGATCAGCTCAAAGCCGCCGGCTGCTTCACCGAGATCATCGCCTGGAAGACCCGCGTGTTCGTCCCCGACGACGCGCGCCGCCGCGAGATCCTCGCGCACGTGCTCACCCTGTGGCCGGCGGCGTGACGGCGATGGCAATGCCGGTCGGCTGCGTCCTCAGCCTCGCCTGGAACAACCCCTACACCCGCGACGAGGCGCCGTTGGCCCTGACGCTCTGGGCGGTGACGATCATCGATCCCGGCGTCGAGCGGCACGAAGCCTGCGCCTGGATGCGCCAGGCCTGCCCGGATCAGCGCCCGGGCGACGGCTATTCGCCGACGTGGCAACCGCCGGCCCGGCCGATCCGCCGCCTGTCCGCCGAGGCGAAGGGCCGCATCCGTCGATCCCGCCTGCGCAGACGCCTGCGGACGAAACTGCCCTTGCTCGCCGACCAGCTCTACACGCAGGAGCTCGGCCGCAGGGCCGGGTACTTCGCCGGCGAGGACATCGCCCTCCCGGCCGAGCCGGCGGCGGCGGCCGGCCGTCGATGACCGGCGAGCGACGATCGCCTGAGGCTTTCCCGCGAGGACGGCCGTCGACCAGGCCAGAGGCATCTCCCCGCGGCCTTGCGCGGGCGCGGGCTCGGCGGCACCGGTTTGCGCGCCGCCCGGCCGCCGTCAAGGCGCAAGGCCTCCGCCCTGCGGGCGGCCCTGCGGGTGACGGCCGCCTCGCGAGTCGGCGCGCACGAGACCGGCGCCGGCCCGCTCAGCCCGAGCAGGCCACCTTCGGGAGAACCTCCCATGAGCAAGTCGCCGACCGCCCGCGCCCTCGAGAACGCCGAACTCTACTGCACCCGCCCGCCGGCCGACGCCTGCGACCGGCCGTTGCCGCATCCCGACGACTACGAGGCCGAGTTGAGCGCGATGTTCAACGCCCTCGCCGAGATCTTCGAGGGCACCCGGCTCGAGCCGGAGACCGAGGATCTGCAGTGGGCGCTGGTCAACGTCTTCCATCGCAAGGCGCAGCGCTTCGAGGACCTGCTTGAGCGCAACGAGATCGAACAGCGCACCCTGCAGCGCCAGCAGGACGGCTCCGAAGTGAAGTCGGTCGAGCTGGAACGGCTGACGACGCGCGGCATGAACCTCGTCGAGGAGCGCGACAGCCTGCAGGCGATGCGCGACTGGCTGGCCGACCTCTACGGCGCCGCCGCCGGCCGACCGTGGGCGCCACGCCAGAGCTCGCGCGTCAGCAATCACGCGCGCACCACCACCGCGGCGATGATCGACAGTCGCGACTTCGTCGCCGCCCAGGCGCGCGAGCGCAACGCCGCCCGCAACCCCGAGGGAACCCGCGTCGTGCTCACCGGCGGCATCGACTACGCCGACCACGCCGGCATCTGGGACGCGCTCGACCAGGCAAGACGCGAGCACCCCGACATGGTGCTGCTGCACGGCGGCTGCGAGAAAGGCGCCGAGCTGATCGCGGCGAAGTGGGCGAAGGCCCGCGGCGTCGCCACCATCGTCTTCAGGCCCGACTGGCACGTCTTCAAGCGCAGCGCACCGTTCAAGCGCAACGACCAGATCCTCGCCGCGCAGCCCGCGCTCGTCATCGCCTGCCCCGGCTCCGGCGTCAGCCGGAACCTGGTCGACAAGGCCCGCCAGTTCGGCATCGCCGTCCGCGAGATCGCACCGGCATAGGCCGCCCCCGCCCCCGCCCCGGACGGCCGGTCGGAAGATCGGTCGTCCGGGAAACGGGTTCACATCCGGCCGACCGACTGTCGCCTGCTGCCGGCGGTGGACCGTCTTCGTCGGCCGATGCTGCTGCGGCGTCGATCAGTGAGGGGGACGACGGTGACGACGGCCACGGCGTTAATCGCCGCGAAAGGCTTCAGCGCCATGCTGGCGGGAGACCGCTCGAGGAAAGTCGCCGATGTCCGCACAGATCATTGCGTTTCCCGGAGCACGCATCCCTGATTGCGCCATCCGGGAGCACGACCCGCTTGTCCTCGCCGCCGCCCTGCGGGTCGAACGGCTCGCCTTGCGCATCCATGCCGAATGCGACGACAGAAGCCGGATCATCGCCCTCGATCGAGGGGTGAAGCTGCTACCGGGCGGCAGACAGGAACTGCACGACTTCATCGCGGTGTTCGACGCCGATCCCTACACGCTCGCCATTCGTGGCACCTATCTCAACGACGAGCAGTGGCGATCGATCGAGCAGCGCGACGAACGCCGAGAACGAGCTGGCCCTCGGTAGCCAACTCTTCGGGCGAACCCCGGCGCAAGCGCCGGACCGGGCTCTACGCGCTCCGCTTGCGGAGCCGCCGCCGGCGTCTCCGCCCTGATCGGGTGACGATCCCGTTCGCAACTTCCAGCCCGCCGCGGCTTCGTCGCCGACGAACCTCGCCGGTCGCGCCGGCAACGCCAGGACTGAAAGAGGCGCCAGGCTGTTGCTCCGGCAGAGCCGACACCGGGCGGTGGCGGCGCGTCGTCCCGGATCATGACCTCCTCGAGCCCGCCGGACTCCTCGGGTCGGCAGCATGGCCCGCCCACCTCGCCGATCCGCTCACGAGACAACGCCGTCCTCGCCAGGACCGTCTCCACAGCGCCCACGCCCAGGGCCGGGGGTACGCAGCCGAGGGAACAGTCGAGAAATCCCCCTCGCCCTTCGTCTCGTGCCCACGAGCATCGATCGCGCGGCGGCCGAGCAGGTGAAGGCTCCCGGCTGCCGGCGTCAGACCTGCTTCACCACACCAATGCCGGCATTGCCGCGTATGCCCTGACCATCGTGCAGGCGACCTCCCGTCTTCAGCGGCGGGTCTATGCCTCCCGGCGCCGCCGGGCAACCGGCCAACGTCCCCCGCCGGGCACACCGGGGCCGCTGACGCCGCAGAGCCGAGGCTCCGCGCCGCACGCACCCCAGGGTCTGCCCGCTCAGGGCCGCTGCCCGGTCCTCCGCTCCGCTGCGGCCGCAAGCGGTGCACCGGCGGCACCGGGCGTCATGGCCGACCCGCATCGACGGGAGGAACAGCCTCCCGCACAGCCCAGGAGACAGACAATGGCCACCATCGGTTTCGTCGCGAAGCAGGAAGACGGCAGCTACAAGGGTCGCCTCACCACGCTCAGCGTCGACTGCGACATCAAGCTCGCGAAGAACACGCAGAAGACCAAGGCCGAGCATCCCGACTTCCGCATCCTCGGCCGCAAGGACGTCCGCTCCACCCCGGTCGAGATCGGCGCCGCCTGGGTCCGCACCAACCGCGAGGGCGACGAGTACGTCTCGGTCAGCATCTCGGCTCCGGAGATCGGCCGGCGCATCTACGCCAACCTCGGCAAGGCGCCCGGCCAGGACGACCCGGACGTCTACGCGCTGATCTGGAACGACGACGCCGCGGCTGCGCAGCCGGTGGCGGCGACCGGCTCGGACAACGGCTGGTAACCTCCCCCAGCCCTCTCGGCCCCGCCGGCTCGATCGGCGGGGCCTCTTCTTATGCTCCCGCGCCGCTCGTGCCGAAGATCGCCATGCGCCGCATGGCGTGGTGGCGTCGCTTGCGCGACACGTCGTTTCTGTCAGGTCCTCTCTCACGTCGTCCCAGCATGACGGACGCGGACGACCGCCTCAACGATGCGCGGTTCCCCCCGATTTTGCCGCGAGAGCGACAAAACCGGCACCCCCACGCCCCGCCTCCGGCGGCGGCTCCGCCGTCGTTGACCCGTCCGCCCGCGCCCGTCCGGCGACCGCCGTCTTCGAGCGGAAGACGCAGCCGAAGGAGGCGACAATGCGCTATCAGACAATTCAGCAGTCGATTTTGGAGCTCCGCGCGGAACTCGCGGGCTCCCTCCTCACCCGCGAGGAGCGCCGCGACGCTTTGGCCGAGCTCGCTCGCCTCGAGGCCGCGGCGGCGAAGCAGCTGGCGATCCTCGACGCGGAGGACGCCGCGGACTGCTGAGTGCAGCCGCGGGCGGCGCCGCGAGGCGCCGCCCTCCGCGTATCCGCACCCTCGACCATGTCGGCCCGACGACAAAAACGCGTGTTTGTTAAAGCCTCACCTCGGCCCCGTCATGACCCAAAGGTCACCGGCACGTCGTACTCGTTCAAGGTTTCGACATCAGGTACTGCTGGAACCCGCGCCAGAGCGCCGCGGCCAGCAAATAGGAAGAGGCGAAGAAGGCGATCGCCAGCAGCCAGGCGAATGGCGTCCCGGAGACGACGAAGAAAAGGCCGATGACGGCCTGTGCCACCGCTGCCAGTACAGCCAGATAACGGTTGGCCGGAGCGAAGATCGCCGGCGGCAGCAACGCCAGCGACAGCAGCAGCAATAAAAAGCCGGCGGCACGTGGCCAAATGGTCGCGACGGTGGGACCGGCCTCTCCCGCCAGCAAGCTCGGCCAGAGCAGCAGGACGACACCGAGCAGCGCGTCCAGCGGGACGACGACCCGGAGGATGCGTTCGTAGCTCGCCATCATCGGTTCATTCCGCACCCGGACCGCCGGGCTTCTGGTTCATGGCGTACGCCAGGGGAAGAAGGCATTCCGCACGTCCTTCAGGCATGGCGCCAACTGGGGCAGGTGCCGCAGGATCACCGTCTTCATCGTGTTGGCGGCGACCCAGTCGAGCCCGACCTGCGTGTAGATCTCGGGCGTGTAATCCTGTGTGAAGAACCGGTCGCTTTTCAGCCGACGCGAAGCCATCAGGATGAAAATGCGGAACGCGGTGTCGGAGAAGGCGAAGCCGTCGGGATAGGGCTCGGCGAGCATGCCGATCATCGTGTCGACTTTGCCGAGATCGCCATAGATGGCCTCGATCTCGCGTGCCAGGTCCTGCCGCCCGCCGGTCAGCTCCAGGAAAGTCTCCGGCACCTTCATGTCGAGCAGACGCCGGAACTCGCAGTACCGCGGCACGCCGCGTTCGCGGTCGCGGATGATTTCCACCGCCGCGAGATCGGCCGGCTCGCCGGAGTCCTGGCGGCGCAGGTTCTGCAAATGGCGCGGATAGTTGTGCAGCGCGAGTGCGCCGGGGTTCTGCGTGCCCAATGAATAGAAGACGTCGAGGAACGGGACGTCGTCGTACAGCAGATGCGTGTTGTCGGCGGAGACCTCCGGCAAGGTGGCGGTGCGGATCGGTCGATCGTCTCCGTGCCGGCGGAACGAGAACTCGTCGCGCATCAGTGAATGCATCCGATAGACGGCGACGAACTCCTCGGTGAGCGTGTAGCGGACGCCGTGATGATCGGTGGGAGAGCCGATGATCCCGCTCCCGACCTCGCTGCTGCCGATGCGGCCGTAAGCGTTTGCGAACTCCTCGCCGAGGACGCCCCACCAGTTGCCGCGCATCCCGAATCGCAGGGCCGGCGTGTTCAGCAGGGCCGGGGTCCACTCGACCGTGTGAATCTTGGCGAGCAGGGCAGCGACGATCAGCCGCGCCTTCTCGAACAGCCAGTCGCCATTTCTGTCGGGGAACTCGATCTTCAGGCGGTCGCAGACGGCGTTGTGTTCGCGGGCGAACAGCGTATGCAGCGCCGACAGGCCGATCCACCAGTTGCCGTTGACGCCGGTGAATTCCAGCTCGGCCTCCTTGCGATGCACGCACTTGTCCGTCTCGCGTGGAAGCAGGCCCTCGGGGCGGAGGTGGATCTTGCCGTCGGCGACCGGCGCGCCGGTGGTCGGGTCGGTGCGGACGCGAGCGACGAGGTCGTCGCTCGAGCCGTAGATCTGCGATGCGTCCCACCAGTGGCTCTCGACGTTGACGAAAGTCGGCGGCAAACCCTCGTCCGCCGGGCCGCGCGTCGGATCCGGCTGCGTTCGCGGCACGATCATCGGCTTTTCCGGAAACGGATCGTCCTCGTCGACCGGGACGCGGATCGGCTCGACCTGCTCCGGCGACGCTCCCTTGCCGTGGCTGAACCAGTCATGGACCATGAACTGCACCCAGGCGCCGGCGAAGACGTTGAGGGTGGAAGCGGGGATGAAGGCGTCGCGGGTCAGCAGCCTGCGGCTGATCAGCCGCGGATTGGGATCGAGCAGGCTCGCCGCGTCCGGGAACGTGCTGGCGAGCGGAACGTTGCGGCCGAATCTGGTGCCGGCCATGCCCATGCTCGGCTGGCTCAGGTCGTCGTAAGAGCCATTTGGCGCACGGCTGGCGCGGACATCGCGGCCTCCCGGGCTGGGCGCCTCCGGCTCACGGCTTTCAGTGTCGCAGAGATTGAAGCGACGTAGATTAGTGCGAAGCGCGACCAGGTTAACGACCGAGCCGACGAACCCCAGGCGGTGCCAGACGATGCGCCGATTGACGACGCGGAACAGACCGCCCAGCATCCGCTCCAAAAGGCCGGGTCGAAACGGTTCGACCATCGCGTTCCCTTCCGCGCTCACGCCATCGGATAGATCAGTCAGCTCGCTTCAGCTGACAATGGCAAGCGTTCTCGCTACCGCGGCTTCATCTACAAACAAGTTTACAACTTCCTTTGCATCGCTCGGCAGGGTGACAGTTGAGCGAATCCGCCTTTGCCGGAACGAGCTCTACTCGCTGCGCTCCCGCAGCCGCCTGCCGGCGTCTCCGCCCTTCGGGTCACGATCTCTTTCGCGACCTTCGATCTCTCCGCTCCTGCATCCTCCAGCGCCCGAAGCTTGTCCCGGCAGCGAATGGGAGGGACCCGCGCGCGCCGCGAACCGCCCCACAAGCGAAGGAGCGGCGCGCGCGGGAGGGCCCTGTTTGCCCGCCGGGGCAAGCCTCGCGAGATGCCAGCCGCCGTGAGGTCTTCCTATGCTTCGGCTCCACCCCGCACGGCCGCGCCGCCGGCCGGAGGCCGAACAGCAACACGTCATCCATACCGATTACCTCATCTCTGGCGCAGCCGCTCCCCGGCCGCTGGTGTGAGGAAGCGCCCGAATGGCGCAGCCTCGAGGCGCAGAAACAGCGGTCACTCCGGCAGTTCGCCGCCGCCGAGGGTTTTCTGCACGGCGGCGGCGTAGTCGTCGGCCGGCGCGCTGCGGCCAGGAGCCGGCGCCGCCGACACCGCGGGCACGGCGACAACCGGCACCGCCTCGGCCGGCTGCCGCGAGCGATAGAACGTGTGCTCTCCGATCCGGACGGTGACCGGCATGCCGCCGAACCCCACCAGCGACGATTTGACCTGGCCCGCGGCCGCACGTTTGCGGACGATCGCCTCGTTCTGGAAGTACAGCCCGCCCTGCGACACGTCGCCGAGGACGCCGTCCGCCTTCAGCGAGAGGATCGTCGCGATCCTGGTGCGCTGTTCGGCCGTCGGCGGCGGCAGGTTCCGCCAGGAGCCACCCACCCTGCTCACTGGCTCGAACTGCCGCGGCGCATCCAGCACGCCCTGGACGCCTCCTCCGAACCCACTGCTCGCCGCTCGGTGCAAGATCACGTCGATCACCGCGGCAAGGCCGGCGTCCGACTGGTTGCCGGCTTCGGCGATGCTCACCCGGCCGATGGCATCCACGTCCTCAGCCGAGAGCGTCAGCGCCGCCGCGGGCGACGCCGCCGCCAGGAGTGCCACGGCGAGCGACACTCCCCTCGCCGTCATCGCCCGACCCATACCGGCACGGCGGTGCCTTCGACGGATCCCACCCGGATCGGTCCGAAGTAGCGTGAATCGACCGACAGCGGTGAATGGTTGGAGACCACCCACAGGTCGCCCGGTTCGACGACGACCTGCACGACGACGCGGGGCACGAGCGGCCATCCCCGGCTGTCCTGCGTGTGCAGCTCGGTCTCCGGCAGCAGCGCGCCGTTCACCGTCACGCCGTCGTCGCCGACGGTGACGACATCGCCCTCCATGGCGACCACGGGCTTCAACAGCCGTTCCAGGTCGCCGGGGCACGGCCCGCCACGGATGTAGCCGCGCGCCTTGAACTCCTGAAACATCGCGTCATTCGGCGGACAGAACGTCACCCAGGCGCCATCGGCCGGCGCCCGCCGAACCACCTGCCACAGCCCGACGGGTGCGCTCTCGGTCGAGTTCCAGCGCCAGCCTGCTCGTTCCAGGGCAATGGTGGCCGCGCCGCCGATCGCAGCGAGGGCGACGACGACGGCGACCGTCTTCCGCGAGCGGTTCATCCCGACACCGCCAGCGAGGCGCGGCGTGACAGCTCAGGATCGAGATAGTAGGGCGTCTGCTCGCCGCGGATCGGATGCAGACCGCCTACGAACAGCAGCAACTCGCCCGGTCCCTCGGGACCGGTCATGCGCTAGCCGCATCACTTCGTCCGCCGTCAGCAACGGCCGCCGCGACTCGTGCAGCGAGCGGTTGACGTTCGACAGCGCGCCGAGCCGGGTACCGCTCTCGCTCAGCACCTCGCGCACGACCGTGCCTTCCCCGGCCATCTTGCTGATCCACTCGGCGGTCACAACGCTGTTGGGCGCGTAGCAAACACGGACGTGACAGTTCGCGAGGATGCTTTCGGTCGCCCCGTAGGCACCGACGATCTGGTCGCGGTCCTGCGCCACGAGCAGCACCTTGATGCCGTAGCCGGCGCATTTCGGCAGGGCGTCCTCGATCACGTCGAGCCGGCCGAGCGAGGGAAACTCATCGAGCACCATCAGCAGCCGATGCCGATGCACCGGCAACGGCCGGCCGTCCTCGAAGCGAACCTCGGCCCCCAGCAGCGTGCGCATGGCGGATGCCAGCAGCAGCCGGACCAACGGCCGCAGCCGCAGCTTGTCGGCGCCGGGCGTGACGATGTAGAGCGCCGCCGGCGCCGCGTCGTTCATTAGCTCGCCGATGGCGAAGTCGCTGCGGCGGGTGTTCGCCGCGATCAGCGGGTCGGTGAACAGTTCGAGCGCGATCGCCGCGGTGCTGGTGACCGACCCCTGCTCTTTCGGGTGCCGGGAAACGCACGCCTGTCCGGTGATGGCGACGAAGGGATAAGGCGACGCCGCCATGTCCGCGAACAGATCCTCCGGCTCGCGTCCGGGCATCGACAACTCGCACGCGACATCCGCGAGGCAGGCGCCGGGGTCTCGATGCAGCGTGTGCAGGATCAGGCCGGCGAGAAGCTGATACGCCGTCGACTTCCAATGGTCCCGATCGACGCCCTTGCCGTCACGGTCGACCAGCAGCAGGGCGATATTCTGCGCGTCGGCCACCTCGAACGCCGTGCCGACGCGCACGGCGTCGAGAAAGTTGAACCGATGGCAGCCGGCGGCGCCTGGCTGGAAACGGATCACCCGCGTGCCGATGCTCGCCTGCCAGCCGCCGGTGATCGCCGCCAGCTCGCCCTTCTCGTCGTAGACAATCGAACTCGCGCCCCAGTTCAGCAGCGTCGGTACGATCACGCCGGTGCCCTTGCCGCTCCGAGTAGGAGCGATGATCGCCACGTGCCCGGGCCGTCCTGCCGCAGCGTCCGCAGGCGGCGCCGGTCGCGCCAGCCGCCGAGGTGTACGCCGTGCCGGGCGAACAGGCCGGCCCGTTGGATTTCCGACGCCAGGGCGAAGCGGGCAGTGCCGTGCAGCTCGGGGTACCGCTTTGGCCGCCGGGAGAGTCGTTGGCCACAGCAGCAGACCGACGGCGGTGCCGACGAGCGCCCCCATGGCCGTCAGCTTCACCCTGGCACGAACGTCTGATAGGCGTCCGGCGCCCACGGCGCCTGCATCCACTCGAACCATTTCCATGGCGGGTAGAACGGCACGTCTGCCACGGTCAGCAGCGGTGAGCCGAGGCCGGTGGCGTAGCCTGTCCGGGCAGCGATGTACTGCGTTGCCGCGGCGCTGCCCAGCGCGCCGGCGCCGGCGACCAGAGCGAGAACGGCCGCTCTCTTGCCCCGACCTTGCTGGTTCGTATAGTTTATCAAGGACGTAGTCCCTCTGCTGGGGCAGATGACGTGCAGCGGCTCGCCAGGGGTCGTCCTCCTCAAACCATCCCGGCGGGTCGCTGTTTCCTTACCTGCGGCGCGCTGCGGCGCGGCTGGCTTCTTTCCACTTCCGGCGACACAACTCCCGCTCGATCACCTCCGGGCTCGGCGTCGGCGTGCGGCGAAAGCGCAACCACGCCCAGATGATCGCGAGCGTCTCCCGCATGGTCGGCACGACGCCGACCATCTCGTCTTCATGCGTCGCCGGCAGCGGCGGCGGCGGTGGTGTCGCTGGCCCAAACCGCCGCTCCCGCTCGACGGCGGCGGCGATCTGGTACGTCTCGTCGGTCCAACCGCCCGGCGGCATCAGCGGATGCGGGCGTCGCCTCGGACGCTCGGCCGGCGTCTCCTGCACCTGCTGTTGCGGGAGTCGTTCTTCGATCAGCCGTTCGAGGTTGATCCGCAGCGTTCGGGCGATCGCGTTTTCATCCGGATCGCCGCTGACGTGCTTTCGCCATCACCTCCTTCAGCACCGCGCGGTCCATTACCATGCCGCCTGGATCTGCTGGTGCATGGGTGCCCACGCCTGTTCGAGAAACATCTTCGACAGCCGGTTGATGCTCTGGTCGGCGCGAGCGTCGGCGAACGTTTGCTTGTTCTTCAGTATTTTCGCGAAGCATGCGCCGGAATAATCCGGATTCAGTGCCGGTAGCTTGATGGTCGCGTGAAAGCGGGCGGCCATCTCCGCGTACATCTCGGTCTCTTCGAGATCGATCCCGGCGTCGGTCACCAGCGGACCGAAGAACGGATTGTGCTGGCGGATCACGTCGACGCACGGGATGGTGCGGGTCACGTGCTCCAACGCGATCACCATGTGCGATAGAGCTTCCGAGCCGATGACGGGAACGTGGACGACGACGCGCTTTCCCGCCTCGGCGAGCCACCGAACAGCCCGGCTTCGAGCAGGTAGGTCATCATCGGCTGGTGGGACCCGGCGCCGTTGTCGAACACGAAATTCGTGCCTTCGTCGGCGACCCGCGAACTCACCACGTTCACTCGCCTCGACGTTTCAGCTTCATGCCGTTGAGCAGTTGCACTCGCTCGACACGGAGTGAGGTGATGTCGGCGAACGACTTGTTGGTCGGGTCGGTGTCGATGCAAACCAGCGGTTCGCCGGTCGCCTGGATGCTCTGCGCGACAAATGAGGCGACCACGGTCTTGCCACAGCCGCCCCTTGCCTTGAAGGACGAAGGCAATTCCGTTCGGCGCTTTGGGTTTGGCTTCCGCCGGTTGAGGCGCGCGATGTCCTCTTCGTCGGCGAAATCCTTGGTGTCCGGTGAGGAAGCTTGGCGGCTGGTGGTTCACGTCGTCGTTCGGCATCCGACGTTTCCCCCTGCTGGGGCTGGTGGTGGTGACGATGAAGAGTGGGCGGCCGTCGGCTCGGAGGGTCCGGGCTGTGAGCCGGCGGCCCCTCCCTCATTACGCTCTTGGCCTTCTTCGGGTCTGTTCCGGGTTGAGTGCGCGGCCGGCGACGACCCCAGTTCGAGACTTTTCACGTAGCGGCAAAAAATGGCGTACCCCATGCCGAGCCGGTCCTGAATTCGTCGTAGATCGCGATGCGCGGAAGCCGCTGTCGAGCGCATCACCGATCGTCTGGTGCCGGTTGAAGAGGCGACGCGGCGTTTCTTTCGCCCGATGCAGTCCTGCAGCGCGCAATGATGTTCCTCTACATTTCGATAGACATTCCTACACGGCATGCAGTTTCAGTATATTTCCCCCGGTATATTCCGCTATGGGAGGGCGGTATCGAAGTCCATCAGTCTGCGATCTTCTACCGAGTTCTACTCTCCTATAGCCTAAAAGGAGTGGCAAGGTATGCTGTGGCCACAGCGAGTGGGCTTACTGCGCGGCTTTGCCGCTCGACGCTGGGTGAGGGAGGGGACGGGTGGAAGGCGAAAGACACGATCATCAAGCT
>JADJRE010000002.1:462500-535926 GCA_016712375.1 Rhodospirillales bacterium | reverse complement strand
GGTGCCGCAGGTAATCGGCGCGAGCAGTGCCGGGATGAAGGCGGGGCAGTCGCTGCCGTCGCCGTCCAGAAAAACGATCACGCCACAATCCGCGCGGGTCGCGGCGATGCCCGCCTGGCAGGCACGGCCATAACCGCGACGCGGCTCCGATACGACGCGTGCGCCGGCGGCGGATGCGCGCGCCGCGGTCTGATCGGTGCTGCCATTGTCGACCACGATGATCTCGTCGACCGGTTGCTCACGCACTTCGCGCACGACGTCGCTGATCGGGTCTTCCTCGTTCAGTGCCGGGATGACGACGGAAACGATGGGACGGCCGGGCGCGCCTAAAGGCTCCATCGCAGGCCGCAATTTGCGCAAGTGGGCGGCGGATCGTCGCTCAGCAAGCGTCGCCGGAACTCGCGATAGCGCTCCCCGTCCCAGATCGCCCGCAGGCTTTCTTGGGTTGCGTCGCCAAGGGTGAAGTGCTCGTACCCCCGCATCGAGAACGGGGCAATACAACAGGGGATCGCCCGGCCATGGGCGGTGAAGTACATCAGCGTCCAGGGCCGCCGGCACAGCGACCAGGGCTGATCTGCCGTTCGCCTCGCCAGACTGGTGCCAGGCTCGGTTGCACCCGAGGCGTTGAAGGCAATGCCGAGCCGCCGCGCCGTCGCTTCGGCGGCGGAGATATGCTCCGACTCGGCCTGCGTCAGTCTCTCGAACAGCGCCTGGTCGGGTGCCGCCAAGCCTTGCCCTTCCGGGAAATAGACCAGGCGCTGCAAGTAGACCTCGCCGACGCCGATCGCGTGCGCCAGCTCGATGAAAGCAATCAGCTGGCCAAAGGTTTCCTTTAGACCGGTCAGCCAAAGCGAAACCTTCGGCAGCGCCGCCCCGATCTCCGCTTGCAATGCGGTGAAGGCGCGAACCTGACGGACGATGCGATCAAAGTAGTCGCGCCCCCGCACCACCCGGAAGCTTCTGGCGTCCGCCGCATCGAGCGAGATGCGGAGTTCATCGAGGCCCGTCTCCATCAACTCGCGCCCCTTCTTTGCGGTGAGCAGCGTTCCGTTGGAGTTGAAGAGGACGTAGCTGCCCCGCGCTTGTCGGATAACGGATCATCCGCGGCAAATCGTCGACCAGCATCGGCTCGCCGATGCCGTGCAGCACGACGCGTTCGATGCTTGGGAACTGATCGACGATGCGGGTAAACAGCTCCCAGCTCATGTCCGCTGGCGGCTCCAGGTCCTCGAATGTCCGCGGGCAGGTCGTGCACAGCAGGTTACAGCGCGGTTGGTCGTTTCCAGATAGAGGCACACCGGATCGGCCATTGCCGAGTCGGTCCGGTCAGGCCCAGCCCCCTCGAAGTACCGCTGCTGGTCAACGGGACGAAGCGGCGCGGATTGTTCAGTGCTCACGCATCCAACTCCGCTCTGGCTTCAACATCTTTCTGTCTAGGTGGCGACGATTGCACAGATCGACCACCAGAGCCGCCATCACGCTCCCATAAAGTGCGCTCTGAACGGTGACGGTCCAGGGATCGACATCAAGCGGAGGAGCGGCATAGAGGATCACGCTGAGGAGGGTGAGAACGCGCGCCGGAAGCCACGGCGAGAGACACCCCAGGGGCACGAGGACGATGAAGTACCACGGGTAATTGGGGGAGAGAACGAACAGGAAGGCAACAATCAGCACCTGCGCCTGCCTTGTCGTGGTCACGATATCGGCGTGATCATTCGCCACGAAGATGGCCGCCAGGCCGGCCAGCAAGGCTCCGCAGAGGATAAGATAAATCCATGTGGCCACGGTCGGCAGCGGTCCGATGAACAAGGCCAGCAACCGCAATAGAAGAAAGCCCTGCCCGTCGGCAATCCCTTCTTCACCAAGGTATTGAGGCAGAAAACCAATCACACCGGTTCCAAGATGATTGGCGTAAGGCAAGTACGCGAACGCCGCCACGGCGAGGAAAGCCGCTGGTACGCGCCAGTCCCATCGTCGCCAGAAGGCGGGAATGGCCGCGACGGTGAGCGGCTTGAACAGTACCGAAAAGGCGAGGAGTGCGCCGACCAGCAGGCGGCGCCTTGCCGCCCATGCCACCAGCGCGAAGACGATGAAGGCGAGCATTGCGCCGTCCACATGCCCGTCACCGGCGATTTCCCACACCGGCAACGGGTGCCAGGCATAGAGCATGAGTTGGGAGGCGGAGCGCCCGAGTCGGGCAAGCAGGCGGACGAGCGCGAACATCGCGCCGGCTTCGAGCACCAGCCAGCCGAGCTTCATCGCCCATACCGTTTCGGCAATGCGGCTGAACAACCAGAATGCCATCTGCGCCGCCGGGTAGAGCGTGACCGCATAGTCAGCGCGGTTGATGTTGGGGTAGATCGCGTCATCACGCAGCGCGACCAGCGCGCCATCGGCCGGAATGTAGCGATAAGGATTGATTCCTGCCGCCTGAACGCGGCCGTCCCAGACGTAGCGATACACGTCAGTGGAGTGGATTGGCGGCTCGAACAGGAGCGACAGCCGCAGAGCGGCCGCGACGCCGACAACGATTGCAACCATCGCCACGCCGCCTGGTGCCCGCTGCACCACCGTGGCGGCCAGGAGATAGATCGCTGCCTGGAGGAGGACCACGGCGACGAAGCCGTAATCGGCGTCCCACCGGTCGTGGACCGCGAGCGCCAACCGATTGAGCGCCACCAGCGCCACTCCCAACCCGACGATCAGAGCCAGTTGTCGCCTGTCCGTCGCCGGGAATAGGAATAAGGACATCGCAGGCACCTGATTCAGGCGACCGATGACGCAAAGCCGAGCCGCTGCGCTCCCGAGGTCCGCAGCAGGTTTTCGAGATAGGATCGGCTGCGCGGCGCCGGCGAGCCGACGAGGCCGTCAAACGCCAGCGGATTGCCGCCGCCGAACAGCTCGTGCAACAGCAGCTGCAAGGAACCGAGATCGTCCACGTCGTACCACATCGCCAGCAGCGATACCGGAACCCCAACTTCTGCCGCGCGCGCCAGCGTTTGCGCGAGAACCTGACTGGTACTCCAGGCAACGCCGTGAAAGAGCGCGGCGTGCGCCTGTTTCAGTCCGATCAGATAATAGCCGCCGTCGATGGCCGGCCCGAGCACGATCCGGTCGCCGGGCTGCCGCAGGACTGAGATCGCCTGCTTCAGCAGCGCCGATGGAAGCGTCGGGCTGTCGGAGTTGATCAAGCAGACGCCGCCACAGCCGACGGACAGAAGATCATCGGTCGCGTGCAACAGCCGCTCGCCAAGATCGTTGCCGCGTTGCGCGAGCATCGAGAACCGGGAAGGCAGGAGCCTGTCGAAAGCGGCCTCTGCTCCCACGGGTGTATAGACGGCAACGCCCGGCGCTCCCGCCGCCTCGATCGCAGCTGACACATCGGCAATGAAGCATCGCGAGATCTCGGCTGCCTCAAACGTCGTCAGAGGCGGACACAGCCGGGTCTTGCAGGCGCCGTCGATCGGCGCCTTGCACATGATGCCGAGCGCGATGTCATCATGGCCCATGGAGCAGAGACTGCTTCCGACGAAAGCTGCCGCACGATGCGGCACGACCGGATGTTAGACGTCGTCACGCTGTCGGCCAAGCACCGCCGGATCACGCTGTCGATAACAAACTGAACTGTCCGGTTTAGGTACCAAATGAATTGACCGCTTCTGTTGCGGTGGTTGGGCCTGTGGGGTTGTGGGCAACGCGGCAGCGTTGTCCATAAATCCACAGGCCCTTGCGGCGTCGAAGCGGTTCACGCCGCTTGCCGATCGGAGCCGTCGACGAAGCTTCCGTCGGCGGCGTAGGTGGCGAGACGACGGGGGCCGTAGAAGACGGCCAGGCCACCGTCGGGGTATTCGTGGACGCGCACCGTCGCCTTGACGTAGTGGTGACGATGGCGATCGGCCGGGATCTGCAGCGTGCGGTTCTTGTAGCGCACCGTGTTGTCGTTACCGACGACCCGCTCCTCCTGGATGCACAGGATGTCCTCGAGGGTGCCGGCGAACGGCACGAACGCCCAGCCGGCGTCTTCCGGAGCTGGCGAAACAGGCGTTGTGGGCTGGCAAGATAGACTCTCTTCGAGGAAGCGGTTGGCGGCCTCCATGGTGGTAATACCGGCAACGCGCAGTTCCTGGGGCAGGCGCTTCTCTTAAGGTGCCGAACATCCGTTCCGAGCGCCCCCTGGCCTCGGGCGAGTAGGCGGGGATCAGCTCGATGCCGAGCTGCGCCAGCGCGCGGCCGACCTGGGTGGGGTTGTCCTTGTCGACCGGGCCGCCGGCCTCCGGCGTGTGCCAGTAATGCGATCCGCGATCGGCGTAGAGCGAGCAGAACAGACCACGTTCGGCGATCACCGCCTCAAGCCCAAGGAACGTCGACATCGTCCCCTCCTCGGCGACGAAGAAGGCCGAGTAGATCTCGGAGCTGGCGTCGTCCATGGTCACGATCAGGTCCCACATCTCGCCCGCGACCCACTCGTGGCGCGAGCCATCCTGGTGCAGCATCATGCCGACCATCGGCCGCCTGGGCCGCTTGCGCCGATGCGCGCCGCGACGGGGCGCCGGCGTGACGCGGCCGTGCGCCTGTAGGGTGATCCTGAGCCAGTTGTAGCTGCGCCGAAACCCATGCGCGGCAACCAGCGTCTCGTGCAGGTGCTTGACGCCGAAATCCCAGTAGCGGGTGTCGAACAGCTCCAGCACCGTCATCACCTCATCGACCGCCGCCCGTCTCGCCGATACCTTGCCCAGCCGGCGGTCATAGAGCCCGTCCGCCCCCTCGGCCTCGAACCGGCCCCGCCAGCGCCGAAACGTCCGCTCCGAGATCCCCAAGATCTCCGCCGCTTCCTCCTGGCTCAACATCCCGGTCCGGGTCCGGCCGTAAACCTCCTCGAACTTCATCAGGCGTATTCCCTGGAAACACTCCGTCCGCCTCATCACCGCTCCCTCTTTCGAGCGGTTCTAAAACAGGACAGATCATCTGTTCCCTACGCCGGACATATCTCGTGTTAGCGACAGCTCCGCCGGATCACGCTAGACTGATTATCGCCCAGGAGGTGACGCGGTCAGTGATCAGGCCAACCCCTTCCACGCCGATTTCGCGGTCAGCGCCCGCACCTAATCGCGGTCGCAAGGGGTCCTCCGGTCCTACAATGGCGCGAGCCGTCCATCGAGTTCGGCTCTAGCTGCGATGGACCTTGAGGTGTCAGTCACCGTCATCGATACCCGCCATCCAACGCGTTGAGGTTCGCCGCTTTTTGCTGTGTCTTGCTTCCATGGTGCTGACTGGGCGGGCTGGGCTGCTGCTTCCAGCGGCAGCAGTGTTCAGTAAACGTCTGCTATTGCAAACGAATTCTGGTTGCGGGAGAGGATTTGAACCTCTGACCTTCAGGTTATGAGGTGAAGAAAATCACCGGTAAGCCTTTGTTATTGTTGTGATGTGCTGCACGTGTGCTGCATTTTGCTACAAGCTCATCCGAGATTCGATTCATGGCCTCCTGGTGTGCAGCATCGCGGAACAAATGGCCGTACCTGCTCATGGTGACTTCCAGGGCGCTGTGCCCGGCGAACGTCTGCACCGTCTTGGGGGATAGGCCAGCCTCGATCCAGGTGCTTATGGCGTAGTGCCGAAGCGCGTGCCAGTTGTCGACCTGCACACCCGCTTTCACCACCAGCGGCCTGAAGGCGCGCTTCACAAAGTTGCTGTGGCAGGTGTAGCCGCCGCTGCCGTTGGGAAAGACAAGATCGTCATCGCGACTGTGCGGTGACCGCAGGCGCCATGTCTTCAAAGCGCTGACGAGCTCCCGACCGAGCGGGATCTGGCGCACCCCGGCTTCCGTCTTCGTCGTGTCTTCCGCCCGTAGCAGTCAACCCGCGCCTCAACCGCGACCTCCCCGCCGGCAAGGTCCAGGTGCCGCCACCGCAGTGCCCACTGTTCTCCCGCCCGCACGCCAGTGGCGGCGGCGAACCAGATGGCGAGCCGATTCTCGCCGGCGGCCATTAGCAATGCCGCGACCGATTCCTTGCTGGGTGGCCGCACCTTCTGCGAACCTTCGTCCCGGCGGCCGATCACCCGCACCCCGTGCGCGGGGTTGACGGCGATCAACTCCTTGCCGATGGCGAACTGCAGCACGCCGTGCAAGGTGCTGAGCACCTTGCGGGCAGTCGGCACCGACACTCCCGCGCTGCGCATGCCGTCGCGGAAGTCGCCGACGATTCCCGCCGTCAACCGGGCCAGCGTCGTTGCGCCGATGCCGTAGGTTTTGCTGAGCACGTGGTTGTTGATGTGTCCGCGGTAGACCGCAAGGCAGTGCCGCGTCATCCGCTCGCCCCGCTCCTGCCGGCCCTGGCAGTGCTCCAGGAAAGACGTGCAAGCGTCCCGTACCGTCACCTTATCCGCTTTCGGCCGGAAGGTGCCCGCCTCAAGTGCGCGCTCCGTCTCCCGCCGGAATTGGTCCGCCTCCCGGTACAGGCGAAATTGCCGATTGTGGCGCCGGCCGGTCTTGTCGATCCAATCGACCACATAGCCCGTCTTGCCGTATCGCCAGGTTCGTTTGCGGACACTAGTGGATCGACTCTAACGTTTGGCGCCCTCGCTTGACGGCGGCGATGATCTTATCGGGATCGGCGGTCCAGACGAAAGGCTTGGGTTCATGATTGGCTTCTTCGATGAAGCGGTTGATGGCGGCCTGGAGATCGACGATGGATCGAAACACGCCGCGTTTGAGCCGCCGTCGGGTGAGTTTGGCGAAGAACCCCTCGACGGCGTTGAGCCATGACGCCGAGGTCGGGGTGAAGTGGAAGACGAAGCGGGGATGCCGGGCGAGCCACTGCATCACCTTCGGGTGCTTGTGCGTCGCGTAGTTGTCGAGGATGAGATGAACGATCTTGCCGACCGGCACCTGCGCCTCGACGGCATTGAGGAAGTGGATGAACTCCTGGTGCCGGTGACGCTGCATGCAGCGGCCGATCACCGTGCCTTCCAGGACGTTCAGCGCCGCGAACGGGGTGGTGGTGCCGTTGCGCTTGTAATCGTGGGTCATGGTGCCGGCGCGTCCCTTCTTCATCGGCAGGCCGGGCTGGGTGCGGTCGAGCGCCTGGATCTGGCTCTTCTCGTCCACCGACAGCACCACCGCGTGCGCCGGCGGATCGACGTAAAGGCCGACCACGTCCCGCAGCTTGTTGGCGAACTTCGGATCGTTGGAGAGCTTGAACTGCCGCACCCGGTGCGGCGCGAGACCGTGGCTGTGCCAGATGCGCTGGACGGAGGAAACGCTGATGCCGGTGGCCTTGGCCATCGCCGCCGCCGTCCAGTGGGTGGCCTCGCCCGGCGGCTCGCCGGCCGTCAGCTCCAGCACCCGCGCGATCACCGCCTTGGCCAAGGGCGGCTTGCGCGACGGCCGGTCTTGTCGCGCAGCAGACCTTCGACGCCCGCCTGCATGAAGCGCTCCTGCCAGCGCCAGACCACCGACTTGCTCTTGCCGGTCTGCCGCATGATCGCGGACGTGCCCAGCCCGTCGGCGGTCAACAGCACGATCCGCGCCCGCCAAACATGCTTTTGCGGGCTGTTCCGATTGCCGATGATCGCGGCCAACCGCACACGATCCTCGGTACCGACATCAACGACGATCCCCTTGCGCATCGCGCAGACTCGCACGACCGCCAGACGCTGGGAATCCCCAAAGGGACTCGTGCGTTAGGATGGAACCACTAGCCATTTTATTAGCTCCTTTGTTTTGTTCTTTTACTCTCTATGGAATATGTAAACCCATTCTCGGTTATTATCGCGTCGATTTTATCAGTCATCTTATTCATTTTTCGCCAAATTCCTGCATCACTTGTTCGATCTTGCTTTCAGTTTCCTCAACGGCAAACGTCCTGTAGAGCCTACATACAATCTCTTGACTTAATGACACGCCATTTATCTTTGCTGCTTCTTCTAGGCTGGAACGTAGAGCTGGTTTAATGCGCAGTTTGATTTGAACACTTTCAACCTCAGAGCTGGACGTCTGGCCGCCCCTGGTTTGCGACAAGTTCATCTGCCTGCCCTCTGCACTGCCTGAAATCAGAAAGACACAGGTTACCGCATCCGGTCCATCATGTCTTGCCCCGTATAGGTGTACGGTGTAGCATGCTGTATCGGACCCCATGCGGTCCAACCGGATCAGGGAGGGTGACAAGATGGCAGCACAAACTAGCGCTCGGCGTCGTCGCGAGCCCGAGGCACAGGCGGAGGCGGTCAACGTTCCCACCGCCGCGAAGATCCTCGGCATCGGTCTCGGGACGGCATGGGAAGCGGTCAAGAGCGGCGAAATCCCGTCAATCAGGATTCGGCGGACAGTGCGCGTGCCGCTGCAGCCGCTGCGGAAGATGCTCGCTGGCGATACACGTGATGACGCCTGATGCCGGAGGCGGGCTACGCGCTCGCCGGCCGGGCGGCTGGCAGCGAAGTCGGACATGGGCGTGGACAGAAGCGGGAGGGGCGATGGGACTGCCTGATGCGGGGCACGGACGCCGGTGATGGCCGTTGTCACGGAAACAACGCCGCATCCTCCAGAAGATATGGGATCGCATCGGGGAGGTAGCGGCATGAACGTCCGCGAGCTGGTCGCCGCCCTTGGCGGCAAGTGGCTGGGTTCCAGAGTCAAAGTATGCTGTCCCGGGCATGCGGACACGAACCCAAGCTTGGAGATATCGGAAGGCGACGGCGGCAAGGTGCTCTGGCATTGCTTTGCCGGCTGCTCGCAAGACGCCGTGCGCGCCGCGTTAGTCGCGCGCGGGCTCTGGCCCAACGACACTAAGGATGAGCGCGTAAAGAGCCATCCACGCCAGTGTCGAGGGCAGGCGCCTGTTCGCGAGCACTTCTACCAGAACGCGGCCGGCGAGGTTGCCTTTTGCAACGCGAAATATCCGGGCGGTATTGGCTGGCGCCCCCTGGTCCAAGATTGGCGACCAGTGGCAGCCGAACGCTCACTGCCGCATTCCCTATGCTCTGCCAGAGATAATCAAGTCAACTAACGCTGCCATCATCCTCACCGAGGGCGAACGAGATGCGGATACCCTGCGCCAGCTTGGCTTTACTGCATCATCGTTTAAAGACTGGAAACCAAAGTGGAATCAATATCTTGAGCCGTTCTGTGTCGTCATCGCGCTCGGCGACTACGATAAGGCCGGGGATGCGCAACTCAACCGGTTCGACCCCGGCCGTGAGGTCCTGCGGTTTTCGACCCAAGAGCTGCACGCGCGTGTCGGTGCCAGCGGAAAGGATGTCACCGAGGTTCATCGGGCGGTCGGGACGGAAAAGCTGACGGCCGCGTTGCATGCGCTGTTCGGCGAAGAGCTGACCCGGCATCAGCGAAAGAAGCCAAAGCCGGGAGAGAAAGAGAAAAAGGAAAAGAAGAAACTATCCACTCTCGTGTTCGATATCATACTCAAAGAGTTTCATGACGACGCCGGGCTTTTCAATACGCCGGCAGACGAATGCTTTGGGCACGTCCGCGTCGGTGGCCATTGTGAGACATGGCCGATACTGTCGCGCGGGTTTCGCCGCTGGGTGAACCACCTGACATACGACGCCATGGGACATGTGCTGAAGGCGGACCAATTCCGAGAGCTTATTGGAATGCTTGATGCAACCGCCTACGCCGCCGGCGACGTCCGCCGGGTTCATCTGCGCACCGGCGAGCATGAAGGCAAAATCTACCTCGACCTTGCTGACGAAGAGTGGCGTGCCGTTGAGGTGGGGCCGGACGGCTGGCGCGTCATCAGCAATCCGCCGGTGCGTTTCCGGCGAACCGCCGGCATGCGACCGCTGCCCGTTCCCGTGCGTAGCGGCTCGCTCGACGACCTGCGGCCCTTTCTGAATGTCGCCAACGAGAGCGATTTAGTCCTTATCGTCTCATGGTTAGTGGCTGCGCTCGCAGGCCGCAGTCCATACCCTGCCCTTGAGGTAACCGGCGAGCAGGGCAGCGCCAAATCGACCATGACTGCGGTGCTTCGGTTCTTCGTTGACCCGAACGCGGCGCCCATTCGCTCGCTGCCGCGTGAGGAACGCGACCTATTCATCGCTGCTTCTAATGGGCACGTCCTCGCATTCGACAATGTGTCCTCGTTGCCCTTTTGGCTGAGCGATGCGCTATGCCGCTTGTCGACTGGCGGCGGCTGGTCGTGCCGGCAGCTGTACACGGATAGTGATGAGGTGATTTTCGATGGAACACGACCGACGGTGATGAACGGCATCGTCGATTTTGTCGACCGGCCGGACTTGGCCGACCGCACCATCGGAATCGTGCTCACCGCCATCGCAGAGGATGTTCGAAGGCCCGGAGACGGGGTTGTGGTCCGCCGTAGAGCGGGCGCGCCCGGAATCCTCGGCGCGTTGCTGGACATGGTGGCATTTGGGTTGAGAGAGCTGCCAGAGGTCCGCTTAGAGCGGCTGCCGCGCATGGCCGATTTCGCATTGTGGGCGACCGCATGCGAGGGCGCGGTGTGGAAGCGCGGAACATTCCTGCAGGCCTTTGAGGCCAATCGGCGCGAGATGGTCGAGAACGTCCTTGAAGGCGACCCGGTAACTGCCTCGGTCCGCTCGCTGATGGATGCGTGCGGAACGTGGCGCGGTACAGCGACCGGCTTACTGGGTGCCCTCGCTGAGCACGTGGACGATGGTACCCGCAAGAGCAAGGGTTGGCCGGCAACGCCGCGCGCCCTATCGGCCCGCTTGCGACGTGGGGCGACGTTCTTGCGAAAGGTCGGAATAGAAACTCGGTTCGACGACAGAGAGGGGCATGCTCGGAATCGGCTCATCCATATCGAGCACAGGTTGAATGATGATGAGGGCTAGAAGTAGCGAATTTTTTGTCCGCACCGTCCTCGCGTCCGGAACGCAAATAAAACTTTTCAGTCCCAATGACTTGACGTGCAGACGCAAAATCACTCGCTTGGAATCACTTGCGGCCGCCGCCGAGGTTTGCGTCCGCATTTCAGGTTCCGTCCGCACACCGTCCGCGTTTGCGTCCGCAGGATTATCCTTTAATCTAATGTCTTAGGCGCTCTTGCGGACGCTGCGGACGGTTGTTTCCCTGCTCTTGGCCGCGCACGCTCTGGCAGCAGCATCGACCGCGGCGACCGAGCGCCGGTGGAACGTCGGCCGGCATGCGCGCCACTGGTCACGGTGCTGCCGTGGGCGCCAAAGAAGAAATCAGCTGTTGATGATCTGGTGGTCTTCCAGGATCGAAGGCCGTCGCGTGGGACCGGCCCGCAGCTGCGTGCCGGACTGGACGCCCTCGCCACCATCTTGGGGGCAGCGTGCTCGCAGGGACTGGCCGCCCTCGGTGGGGGGCGCGATTCCTCGTGACTTTCGGGGTCCATACCGGGCGGGGGGTTTGCGTGGAAGATCGCAAAAATAGGTCGAAGAGGTTTTATGCCGTACCTGAGCCCGATCTTGGACGTCAAAGGCGTCGCACGGCTTCTGAAGATCGCTCCGTCGAAATTCTTGGAAATTCGCGAGCGTCTGGAAAGTAATGGATTTCCTAGGCCGCTTGCGCTCATTGACAACTGGTCTCGCGAAGCGATCGAAATCTGGATCTCCGATCGTGCACACGATGGAACAACTTGGGGCTGCTTTCTCGCGTCGATCGAACGTGGTCGCGAATAGCGCCTCCGCCTGCACCCACCGGTTATTGCGCGGGATCTGCCTTCCCAAGCTGGATAACCGTTCGAGCTTGGTGTTGTCCCGGCGCCGGTCGTAGCACGCCAGCCGGCCATGAATGGCTGGAATTGCGAGACATCCGAGATGCAGAAAGGGTCGCCCAGCCCGCGGCCGGCGGCGAAAAAGGCTCGCTGGTCTGGCTGAGCATTGCGCATACATTCAACCGGGCTAGCGCACCTCCAGCATCGTCGCCACCAGCAGCGCCAGCTTCTCTTGCTGCGTCTTGCGCTGCCCAGGCAAACGGTCCTTCAGGTCCGTCGAGATCGCCCCAGCCAAGCCGTTCAATCCCACCCATCCCCGCCGCTCCGCTCCAATCAAGGGCGGACCCCTTGAACGTATGGGCCGCCCCGTCTGCAAGGCGTTTTGGGTCTCTGGCGCTGGTCAGTCTGCATCAACGCATCCGGTTTCGGGCTTTGCCCGGCCAAGATGGAGATCCGCGCAGCCTAATCCTCATAATCACAACGGCCTTGGCGGACCGTTCAACGCTTCAGGTTTCCACGCTGCCGTCCGACTGTCAGGCCATCCTCCTCTCTACCGCCCGAAGACACCGCCGGCCGGTCAGCGCAGGATTGCGTGACCGAGCGTCAGAACTTATGCCGTCGCGTAACGCGCGTCGTAGTCGCGGCCGTGGGTGAGGACCGCCCAGACGATGCGCGCCAGCTTGTTGGCCAGCGCCACGATCACGACGTTCTTGGGCGCACGGGTCAGCAACGCCCGCGTCCATCGCCCGAGCGGCGTGTCCTGGTCGGCGAGGCGCGGCAGCACCGCCCGCGCGCCATGGATCAGGTTCTTGCGCAGGTAGCGGTTGCCGCGCTTGCTGATCCCGAGCAGGCGCGGTTTGCCGCCGGTCGTCCGCTGTCGCGGCGTGAGGCCCAGCGAGGGCCGCCATGTCCCGCCCGCGTCCGAAGGTGCGCGCATCGCCGACCGACGCCGCCAGCGCCGTGGCGTTGATGGTGCCGATGCCCGGGATCGTCATCAGCCGCCGGGCCGCCGCGTCTTCACGCGCCAGGGCCACGAACTCCGCGTCGAAGGCGGCGATCCGCTCGTCGAGCGCGCGCCATTCGCGACGCAGATCCTCGACCAGAAGCCGGATGCGCGGGCTCAGCCGGCTGTCGTCCTCGTCGGCAAAGGTGCACAGCTCCGCCGCCAGCTTGCCGCGTCCCTCCGGGGCGGTGATGCCGCGTTCGAGCAACAGCGCCCGCAGATGATTGATCAGCGCCGTACGCTCCGCCACAAGTCGCTCCCGCGCCCGATGCAGCGCCTGCACGTCGGACTGCGCCACGCTCTTCACCGGAACAAAACGCATCGTCGGGCGTGTCGCCGCTTCCGCGGGCCTCGGCGTCCCGGTCGTCGTTCTTCTGCGCCTTCATGTAAGGGCGCACGTACTCCGGTGACATCAGCCGAACCTCGTGGCCCTGCGCGCCGAATATCCGCCCGAGATGGTGCGCGCCGCAGCACGCCTCGATCGCCACGATGCACCGCGGCAGGCCGCCGACGAACCGCTCCAGCGCCTGACGCCGCACCCGTCAACGCACCACCACCCGGCCGGACCCGTCCAACCCCCATCGGCCCCGTTCTCCCTCTCCTGGAAACCCGTACGATCCTACCGGATCGCGTGGAAAGGGCGGGCCATCCATAATCACACCAGGATTCCAGACGTCACGAAAACCGATCCGTGGTGAGGTTCATCAGCCTCGCCGGCGCAACCGACGAGGCCTATCAACCCGTTGACGAAGTCCGCCGGCTCTGACTCCATGGGTTGATCAGGGACTTGGGGATTGCCCGGATGGCGCTGGGTCGGCGGGGGATCGGCAAGGTGATCTGGTGGTGACGTGGCGGAGATGCCGCGGTCGCCGGGGCATGTTTTCTACGATCGGCTTCAGGGGTGCTGATCGAGGCCGGCTTCGACGCGTTTGCCGAGACGATCTGCAAGCCGTATTACGCGGCGAAGATGGGGGCACCGTCGGTTCCGCCCGGCCGCTACTTCCGGATGCACATGGTGGGGTATTTCGAGGCATCGACTCGAGCGCGGGATCGAATGGCGCTGTGCGGATTCGCTGTCGCTGCGGGAGTTCCTGCGGCTGCGGACGACCGAGCGGGTGCCGGATCATTCCTGGCTGTCGAAGACGCGCTCGCGCCTGCCCGCCGAGGTTCACGAGACGGTATTCGGCTGGAGTGCTGGCGCTGCTCGCCGAGCGCGGCCTGGTGAAAGGCGAGCGGATCGGCGTCGATGCCTCGACCATGGAGGCGAACGCCGCGCTTCGGACGATCGTGCGCCGGGAGACGGGCGAGACCTACCGGGAGATGCTGAAGCGGATGGCCACGGAAAGCGGCATCGAGACGCCGTCCGCCGACGATCTCGTTCGCATCGATCGCGCCCGCAGGGCAAGAAGCTGTCCAACGCGGACTGGGTGAGCGGGACCGATCCCGAGGCGATGATCGCCAAGATGAAAGACGGCACCACGCGTCTGGCCTGCAAGCCGGAACACGCCGTCGATCTCGACACCGGCGCGGTGGTCGCGGCGGAGATTCACCCGGCGGACGAGGGCGACACGACGACGTTGCCGGGCACGCTGGAGGCGGCGGCGGCGAACCTGGCTTCAGTCGATCGCGCGCCTGCGACGGCCGGAGCCCGCCGAACTCGTCGCCGACAAAGGCTACCACTCCCGGGCGGTGCTGAAAGACCTCGACGGCGGTGTCTGGAAGACGCGGATCGCCGAGCCGCAGCGCAAGAGCTTCTCTCGCTGGCACGGCGACACCGAGGCGCGGGACGCCGTCTACGCCAACCGCAACCGGCTCCGCTCCGCGGTCGGCAAGGCGGCGATGCGAAAACGGGCCGAGATCGTCGAGCGATCGTTCGCTCACACTCTGGAGCGCGGCATGCGGCGGACCTGGCTTCGCGGCCGGGAAAACGTCCACAAGCGCTACCTGATCCACGTCGCCGGCCACAACCTCGGCATCCTGATGCGCCATCTGATCGGCGTCGGCACCCCAAGGGAGGCCGCCGCCCGCGGCCGGGTGCTGCTGTTCGTCGTTCATAGCGAGGAGATTCTGGCGATGCTCCTCTTCGCTGTCCCTGACACCGACGGCCGTGGCGACTTCGCCCTCCTCATCGTCGCCGTCACCGCCAACCCGACATGATCACAACGGATACATCGTCAACGGGCTGCTATACGCGATTGTGGCGCAGCCTCGCGAGCTTGAAGAAAGGCATCTATCCGCTGCCCGGTCAGCCCTATCCCGGTCTCATGAAGTTCGGCGAAAAGTGTAAGTCGGCCCTTTAATTGCGGAGGTTCGTCAAGGCCTTTTGGTGGTGCCAACGCCGGGGTCATGGTCCTTTCCGAGGTCGATGCCTCATGATGATGTTCGGGTCGGGTGCCTCAACGTATGGAACGACATGCGGCGGAGCCGTCATCAGCCGATTTAACGAGGTCACCACAACCGCCGTCCCGGCGGGGGACATCACCGGTTCCGCAACGCGGGCCCGAGATCAGATTGTGGTGGCTCAAGCCATTTTCGGCTGGCCCCATTCGAAGACGGTACCATCAACCCAGATGCAGTGGTCGCAGCACGTGATCCTCGACCAGGAGTTCGCGCGCATGCTGGCGGAAGCGGGAACCGATCGCCCGGCTGAACAGCAGGCCGTATTCCTTGAGCATGCTCCGCACCTGGTTCTCGAGATCCCGGCGGATGCCGACGAGCCGGGCACGCGCCACCAGGATCGAGCGGATCGTCTGGCTCACTTCGCTTTTGACACGGACTTCACGATACCAGCCGATGCGGACGAGTTCGGCAAGGCCGCGCGCATCATTCTGGTCGCTCTTGTTCATCCGCACCGACAGAGCAGCGTTGGCATGCCGCGCGTCAATGCAGACGACCGGCAACCCGACACGCTTGAGTTCATGCCAGAGCCAGCTCGCCATGGCCCCGGTCTCGAAGCCGATGCGTTCGGCGAAGGGGGCTCGCTTGCGGATTAGGATAGTCAATGCCCCGGGCTCCGACTTCGCTTTGCCCTCGAAAACCACCGTGCCGGCATCATCGACAACGCAAACTGAAGTTTCCTTTTGTGAGACGTCCAGTCCAACGTAATGCTTCACGGCCCTCTCCAATTCTATCTTGTTCAGCGTAAACCGTAGCCGAACTTGTTCTTCAGGCGAGTTCCAACCGCAATTACGTTATCGTATGGAATAGTTGACCGGCTTGGGATCGGCGTCCAAATGTTGACCACCCCTGCTGATGCCATCGTGCTGCTTTCGGTTGCAACGGAGGTGGCAGAGCCGGGGATGATGACGGTGGAGACGATCGGGCGGATACGCCGGGAACATTTCGTCAAGGGCAAAGGGATCAGGCGGATTGCCGAGAACCTGAAGGTTTTGCGGCAGACGGTGCGGAAGGCGATAGCGGCCGGCGGTACCGAGAGTCGGGAGACGCATGAGGGATTGGCGCAGCTCGGAGCCTTCGTGGCGCGGTTAGAGGAGTTGCTGACGGCAAACGCCGAGCGGTCCCGCCGCGAGCGGCTGATCTGGAGGCAGGTCTTCGAATAGTGCCCTATTCATGCGCCAACTATGCTAGGATTCTTTGAATTGGAGGTTGTTCTAAGAACCTGCGAGGGACGCAATGAAGGGGGTGAGAACACTATCGATCGCTCTGTTCAGCTTGATCGGTGCCTGCTCGGCGAGCTTGGGCGATGCGCGGGGAGAGGAACTGATGCGCGGTATTCCCAGCGCCGATGAGTGGCGTCGCGCTCTCGAAGAGCCCGGTCCGCCGGATGAAGCGGGCGCCGGTGGGGAAAGCACCGATGAGACGACGCGGGCGATTTTTCCCACACCACAGCCTCAGGCGCCCGAGAAAACGACCAAGGCGAGCGTCACGACGCAACCTCGCCCAGCGGCGTCGCCCCGCCCGACCTCGCAGCGCGCGGCGTCCGCCCTGATCCTGTTCGAATACGACTCGGCGGCACTGACGCCCACGGCGCGTGAGCAGCTCGACCAGCTGACGGAAGCACTCGCCTCACCGAGCCTGAGCGCCGCATTCTTTCGCATCGAAGGGCACACGGACGCGGTCGGAAGCGACGCGTACAACCGGCGACTTTCGGAAGCGCGGGCGGCCTCGGTCGTAGAATACCTCGTCGAACACGGCATCAGTTCGTCGCGGCTTCAGGCGGTCGGTCTCGGGGAAAACGATCTCAACGATCGCGCGCATCCGACGGCGGCGGAAAACCGGCGGGTCAAGGTCGTGAACCTCAGCAGCTAGTGCCCTGATTCCGCAGTCCTTCCGAGCTGCTGTGTCTTGACGCAGAAGCGGTGGATGGCGGCGAGGATATCGTCGGCAGATTTGGTCCAACGGAAGGGCTTGGCGTTGGTGTTGTGCGCGTCGATGAAGACGCGGATGTCGTTCTCGAGCGCCTCGGTGGATCGATGCACGCCGCGCCTGATCTGCTTGTCGGTGATCAGGGCGAACAAGCGCTCGACCTGATTGATCCACGAGGCGCCGAGCGCGACGGCCGAGACCGCGCCGGACGCAATGCGACCGGCTTCTCCAGATGATCGCCCAGCGCGCATGGGCTGGCAGAAGGCAGCCTGGATACAATCGTCGTGCGTTGGTGGAGGCGGCGATCAGCCGTTACAAACCAGTGATCGGCGACGCCCTACGGTTCCGCACGTGTGGCGGCAGATCGAGTTTGCGTGGCCATTCCACACCGCTCAGGCGCTTATCCAGCAAAGCGCGCCTGCCATGGAAGGAGTAACTACTAACCGGGCGGCCGCCTGAGCATTACAAAAATCAAGGCCTTCCCATGACGCCTTCGCACCCTCGGCTGGAACCGGCGGGGCCACAAGCGGCCATCCGCTATTTCTGCACCAACGCCACTCTGCTCAGCATCGCGCGGCTGTGGAACGGTCAAGCGGCACGGCTGCCCTTTATTGATCGGGCCCGGCGGGCCTCAGCGATGAGAAAGTCACAGAAGGGGCGGCTGAGGGGCAATGCGTCACACATCCCCTCAAGGAACATAAATTGCCCTTGCGGATTTACCTCAAGCCAGACCGGGATTCCAGCGTCATCGAGCTTCATGTCGACCATGCCCATTCGCAGCCCGAGTTCGGTGAGGACGCGGCGGATTCGACACGCGGTGTTGCCGTCGAGCTCAAACCGCGTGACATGAGCATCCATCGTATACCGCCAATCCAATGCCTCGGTCTCTAGCATGGCTGCGTGCAGCGCGTCGCCGAAGCAGGAAATTCGCAGGTGACGGGTGCCCGGGATGAACTCCTGGTAAATTGCCGGGCAGATCCGGATTGCCTCTTCGGCGAGGATTTCGTCACTTACGAACCCGGTCATCAGGGGCGCTTTCTGCGAACCCGCCACGGATTTAACGATGACCCGGCCCCCGCCCGCCGCGCAAAACGCGCGCACCCTGTCTGGATCCTGGCTCACCAGAGTTCGTGGCACCGAAGGCCAGCTCGCTGCGCGACTCTTAGTTGGACTTGCTTGTTGCTGGCGTAACGAGTGGCTTCTGGAGAACTGATCCAAGTTCCTTGAAAGTCGGTCAGCAACAAACCGAGCAGAGCTGCCTGGCAGTCGTTAACGACGAGACCGCGAACGACGCCCTTGTCCTTCTTCGGCAAATTAACGGGAATGCGCGGCTCACCGGTCAGTCGCCGCCACCACACGACATCCAAGTCGGCAACAACGACCTCGCGCCCCTCCGCGTCGTAGAGGACGCCGCCCGCCCGGTCTCCCTCCGCCGGCCAGGAGGAGGACCAGGAGATCCCACCCACCCAGGACAGGCTATCTGCGAAAAGAAGCAGGCATTTGATACCTTGCTCCTCAAGAAGCTGCTGCACTACGTAGGCGTGAAAGTCGTCGTGCCGCGTTACGACGCCTATCTGCAGCATCGGAAGGCGGCTTCCATCGCTGCTCAGGCCGTTCCGCACCTATACGATGCTGTCGTCCCAACCACCGTTTGAGCCGCTGATCCCACCGTTCGGATAACGGGCACGAGCACTATTTCGCACGCCCTTTATTTTAGGAGGGAAAACCAACGTTCTCCTCAAAATACTTCTCGAACTCCGCTCGACGCTCGGCATCTGATAGCCACAATCGTATGAGGACGAAAATGAAATACCACAGGGTTTCCAACTTCCTCGACGGAAATCTCCTCTCCCCAATGCTCTGGTTTGGGCATAGGACCATCTTGTCCCCAATTTTTCGGCTTGGTCATGGTTCCCTCCCTCTATGGACCCGTTGGCCCGCATGCGTTGATCCAATTTTGCGGTTCTGCAGTAACGTCAACCCGCATGGTACTCTCTTTAGCAAGCTGGTCAAGTTGGCCGGATTTTGTAGCGCGTGATCTGTCCGGTTTTGGAATCGCTCCAGGCAGGGTTGTCGGGGGCGAGGAATGAGCCGGGTGGGAGTGCTGCAGGAGATCCGGAAGATGCGGTTCGAGGCGTTGCTGGATCTGCAGGAGCGGGGCGAGTTGAGCCGGATCGAGGCGGCGGAGATGCTGGGGGTGAGCGAGCGGACGTTTCGCCGCTGACGGGATCGGCTGGGTGACGAAGGCCCGCAGGGGCTTGTCGACCGGCGGATCGGCAAGCCGTCCGGCCGGCGGGCGGCGGCCGACGAGATCCTGCGCATGCTGGGGCTCTATCGCGAGCGCTATGCCGAGTTCACCGTCAAGCACTTCCACGAACAGCTGGTGAAGCGGCACGATTACACGCTCGGCTACACGGTGATCAAGCTGCATCTCCACCGGTCGGGATTGGTCAAGCCGGCGCCGCGCCGCGGGGCGCACCGCAAGAAGCGGCCGCGTCGTCCGATTGCTGGCATGCTGCTGCACAGGACGCCTCGCGGCACGCCTGGCTCGATGGCGCTCCGCCGCTCGACCTGGTGGTCACCCTCGACGAAGCCACCTCCGAAGTCTATTCGGCATTCGTGGTCGAGGAGGAGGGCACCGCGTCGAGCTTCCGCGGCTTGGCCGAGGTGGTCGCGGCGAAGGGCTTGTTCTGCGCTCTCTACACCGACCGCGGCAGCCACTATTTCCATACGCCAACCGCCGGCGGCAAGGTGTCCCGGACGCAGCTCGCCCAGGTCGGCCGGGCGCTGGCGCAGCTCGGCATCGAGCACATCGCTGCCTACTCTCCGGAGGCGCCCGGCCGCTCTGACCGGGTTTTCCGCACCCTGCAGGACCGGCTGCCGAAGGAGCTCAAGCTGGCCGCCATCACCAGCGTCGAGGCGGACAACCGCTGGCTGGCCGAGGCTTATCTGCCCGAGCACAACGCCCGCTTCGCGGTTGCCGCCGAACAGGACGGATCCGCCTTCGTCGCCGATGCCGCGCAGGCCTGGCGGGAGATCCTCTGCGTTCAGGAAGAGCGCCTCGTCGGTAGCGACAACACCGTCAAATGGAAGCGGCTCGTCTTGCAGGTCCCGCCGTCGCCGCTGCGCCGCCACTTCGTGCGCGCCAAAGGTGCGCGTTCACGAATATCCGGACGGCTGCCTCGCCGTCTTCCTCGGCCCGCACCGGCTTGCCGACTATGACGCCGCCGGGCGTCCGAGCAACGCCCATGCACTGGCCACCTGAGCCGCTTCGGCAGCCGGCACGGCTGTGGGGTTGTGGACATCGCTCCGCGATCCCCACAACCCCACAACCCCACAACCCCACAGCCGCCACAACCACAGAAGCGTTCAATTGATGCGCTACAGAAACCGGCCAACTTGACGCGCTCGCTACCCGTGAAGTGATGTTGTAGTTAGCTCGTCTTATTCATGGCGCCGGCCGGGAGGGAGGGGGTTGAGCCGCGCTGGTTGATGGGACGAGCGTGGGCGTGCGGGGTTTTTCCGGCCGGGTTGGACTGGATTTGACTTCGGCGCTGGTGGTTTCCGGGTGGGGTTTGGCGGGGCGGTTCTGGCCCCGTGGCTCACGGTCCGGCCAGCGCGATGGCGAGGTGGCGGAACAGCGGCGCCTCGGGACAGGCCGCTACGAAGGCAAGGCGGACGCGGGACGCGGTTTCGATGACGCGGGCGCCGATTTTGAGGAGGCGCAGCCGCAGCGTGGCGAACTCGGCGACCGCCAGAGAGCGTGCGTCTTTGGGATGGCGTCGCGAACGGCGAGCATCAGCCAATAGGCGGCGGTATGGAGAACCAGGCGGACTGGCGAGCGGCGCGCGGCAGCTGGTGCGCTCCGACGCGAGTTGGCTCTTGGGCAGCTTGATCAGGTTCTCGGCTTGGCCGCGAGCGCAGCAGAGGACCTCATAAACGTGTTCGGCCGAACCGGCAGCGAGACTGGTGACGACGAAGCGGATGTCGAGGCCGAGCCTGGTGGCTTCGATGCGAGCGCAGGCCCGGCGGTCCCGTTTTTCCACGACTTCGCCTGGTAACGGGTCTCGGCGAAGCCGCGCCGGCAGGGCGTCTTCTCCAGCGCCCGGCGGGTGCGGATGTCGTCGGCGGCCACATCGATCAGCCGGGGGCGTCATGAATAAGATGTAGGGTTCGGACAGATAATTTCACCCGCGCTAGGGTTGAGTCGACAGCGTAGTCGGCGACGCGGATGCGTTCTTTGGCCGGGTCGTAAGCAGCTTCGACGGTCTTCCCGGATGGGATTTTCGACAGAAGCTCGCAGATCCCGTCGATCGGCGTTTTGCCGCCGAGGGCGCTGTGGGGCCTGTCCCAGTTCCAGAAGTGCTGCCGTTCGGCGAGGCGCTCCCGAATTTCGGGTGAGCGCGGATCGACGGTCGGCCAGAACTCCTCCAGATCGGCGCTGCGATCGCTCGACCTTGCCGTTCAGATGCGGCGACCGTGGCTTGATCGGCCGGAACTTGATGGCCCACTCCATGAGCCGCCGCTGCACCTTCTCGGCAAAGAATTCCAAGCCGCGGTCGCTCTGGATGCGCTGGATCGGAAACGGCATCTCCTCGATCATCCAAGGTGTTGGCGGCGGTTCGGCGGGGATAAACGCCGAGAACCCTGTACCGTGAACAGTCGTCGATCGCCGTGTACTGATAGACGGCCGGAACGATCTTGCAGACGTCGATCTGTACCCGGTCGCCCGGCACCGGCCGGCTATACCGTTTCTTGCCCTTGCGCGTCAGCTTCGGCCGTTTCAGATGCTGCTCGCCATGGCGGACGAGGATGGGATGCAGCGTGTCGAGCGACAGGCCGAGCCCCGTGCTGACGCAAAAGCTCGCTGCGCAGCTGCTTGATGCCGAGGTGGCGCGACCGCCGGAGATCGAGAACGAGCGCTTCTTGGTCGGCGAACACCTTCTGCTTCGCCAGGTGGTGCGGACGGCGGCTCTCGTCCTCCAGTCCAGCGACGCCGTCCGTCTGGTATCGGCGCCACCACTTCCGCAGCGTCGGCCGCGAAATGCCGCAGCGTCGGCAGACCTTTCCCGCGTCGCCAAACTGCTCGTAAAGCCGCACCCAGCCAAGACGCCTTCTTGCGTCCATGTTCCCCGCCATGCCCCGGGCCGATCGGCTGGGGATCTGATGGACGGCGCTTGCCGCCCACAGCTCCACAGCCGCAACAACAACATCAACCTGAAGGCGATGAACAGCCAGAAGGCAACACACGAACGAAGCCGAAAAAGAGAAAGGATGTCACCGAACCCCACAAATAAGACGGGCTAGAGTCGCGCTTTTCGCTCGGGGATCCATCGCCAAGTGGGCGGTGACGAGGAAGCTTTGCCTGCTTGGCATCGGGCTTTGTGTGACTGCGCCGCAACAGGCTACTGGAAAGGAACGCGGCCCACAATTGCGGTATGACAATCGCGCGAGATGGAGGCAATACTGTTCACCATGTCAGAATGACAAAGCCGGGGGCGAAAAAGCGACCGGCAAGGCGGGGGAGATGGTGCGCGCAGTGGGGTGTCGCACGATTCAGGCGATAGCGACCGCGGTTGTGTTCGCCTCCGGTGTTTCCACTGCAGTGGCTCAGGACGCACGCCCGCAAGTGCCTCGGTCGGCGCTGCCCGACATTCGCGTGCCACAGTTGCCCGGTCCCGAGGCACCGGAACCGCCGGCGATCCAGGTGCCGGAGGGGCTGCCGAGCGCCGCGCCCGCGGAAGCCGAGGCGATCCGGTTTACCTTGAATGATGTCGCAGTGGAGGGCGCAACCGCGTACCCACCGGACCATTTTTCGCGGTTCTATCAAAACCTTCTCGGCACGGAAGTCAGCGTCGCCGACATGTACCGGGTTGCTGATGCGATCGAGCGCGGCTACCGGGCCGACGGCTATTTTCTCACCCGGGTGATCGTCCCGGCGCAGTCCATCGACCACGGCGTGTTTCGCATCCAGGTGGTCGAGGGGTTCATCGACGGCACCCGGATCGAGGGTGACTTCGGCCCCTCGCGGAGCCTGGTCGAAGGGTATCTCTCCCAAGTGGTGGATCGGCGACCGCTAACCCTCGCCGACCTGGAGCGGGCTCTCCTGCTCGTCAATGACATTCCCGGCATCACTGCGAAAGGGTTGCTGCGGCCGTCGAAGGCAACCCCGGGAGCGGCGGAACTGGTGGTTTCCGTAGACCGCAAGCCGTTCGATGGGCTTCTCAACGTCGACAACTACGGAACCCGGTACACCGGCTTCTGGGAGGTGGCCGGCACCGCGGCGGCGAATTCCTTTACTCCCTTCGGCGAGAACATCGCGATCACCGGCCTGTTGAGTGATCCCTCGGAGGGATTTCACGACGCAAAGAACCAGTGGGTCGGCCAGATCAACAGCACGTGGCGCTTCGGCTCGCAGGGATTCTTCTCGCAGGCGCTTTTCTCCTACGGCCGCTCGCGGCCCGGCTTCAATATCGAACAGTTCGATTTCGAGAGCGATACCCTGCTGTTCACGCTTGCCGGCGGCTATCCCTTCATCCGCACGCGTGATCTCACCGTGACCGGCCGCCTCGGCTTCGACCTGATCGACAGCGACACGGACGTATTTGGCGGCGACAAGTTCATTCGCGACCGCATCCGCATGCTGCACCTGAGCGGCAGTGCCGAGTTCCTCGATACCTGGCGCGGCGTGAATACTGTCGGCGCGGGGATTCGCCAGGGGATCGACATCTTTAACGCGACGCAGAAAGGCGAGTTTTACAAGTCTCGTGACGATGCCTCCAACCAAGTGACGATCCTCGAAGCGTCCGCATCGCGACTGCAGCCCCTCTACGACGGATTCACCGTGTTCAGCCAGCCTTCGGCGGTCGATCTGTTCGCATCGGTGGCCGGACAGTTCGCGCCCGACCCCGTTCTTGCGTACGAAGAGTTCGAGGTTGGCAGCCTGCAGTACGGGCTCGGCTACGACCTCGGAGAACTGAGTGGTGACAGCGGGGTCGGTCTTCTCTGTGAGCTGCGATTCAATCAGAGAATAAGCAACATCCCTTACCTGAACAGTTACCAGCTGTTTACTTTTGGCAACCTCGGCCAGGTCTGGAATGAGGGTGGTGGTCCCGACGACTACCTCGCGTCGGTAGGCGGCGGCTTGCGGCTGTTCGTCGCCGACGCCATCAGCGTCGAGTTCATCGGCGCGCAACCGCTTCATCCAGGGACGGAGCGCGATGCTTCGAGCAACGACACGCCAGCCCAATATGGCCACAGCCCGCAGTTCCTGTTCCGCACTTACGCGCGCTTCTGAGAAGGAGGTCGTCATGGGCATCGTCCACCTGCGCCCAGTCAATCGAGCAGAAGCGAGCTCAAGGACATTGGATCGTGTCGCCGTATTGCCGCGGGCCTGGCGGGCAGCGCTGCTGGCGTCCACAGCGTTGGCAGGCGCGGGGATGCTGAATGGGCCTTTGGCATTCGCCAATCCCACGAGCGGACAGGTGGTCGGCGGCAGTGCAACGATCACGCAGGTTCCTGGAACGACGACGATCGATCAGGGAAGCAAGCGGACGATCATCGACTGGCGCAGCTTCAGCATCGACGGACACGAGACGACGCGGTTCAACCAGCCGGGACGCGACGCGATCGCTCTCAACCGGGTGCGCGGCGGCGAGGCATCGAACATCCAGGGCCAGCTGCCGGCGAACGGCAATGTCTGGCTCATCAACCCGGACGGCGTTTTGATCGGCCCGAAGGCCCGGGTGGACGTCGGCGGCTTTGTCGCGACAACTAGAGATATCCTCAACGAGGATTTCATGGTGGGCCGGTACCGGTTCTCCATTCCCTCGCCGAACGGCGAGGCGAAGGTGGTTAACGAGGGGACAATCTCGATTGCCGAGGGGGGCTTGGCCGGGTTGGTCGCGCCGCACGTGCGCAACGGCGGCGTTATCCAAGGCACGCTGGCGGAGGTGGTCGTCGCCGGGGTGCCGACCTTCGCGCTCGACTTCCGCGGCGACGGGTTGATCGGCTTCGAGGCGACCTCGGCGGTGACCAACGTCGCCGACCGCAGCGAGCCGCTGGTTGTCAACACCGGTATGATTTCCGCCGACGGAGGCGATGTGCTGTTGACGGCAAACGCGGCGGACGGTGTGGTGGATCGCGCAATCAACATGACCGGCGTCGTGCAGGCGCGGACGGTGGCCGACCGGGGCGGAACAATCGTGCTTGACGGCGGCGGCAACGGCGTCGTCGCGGTCGCCGGCATCCTTGACGCGGCCGGCTATGGTGCTGGCGAGCACGGCGGCAGCGTCGACGTGCTGGGAGAAAGGGTGGCGCTCCTCGCCGGATCCGGGATCGACGCCAGCGGCGACGCCGGCGGCGGCGAGGTGCTTGTCGGCGGCAACTATCAAGGCAAGGGCCCGGAGCGCAATGCCACCCTGACCTACGTGGACAAGGACGCGCGCATCGCCGCCGACGCCAAGCGGACCGGCAATGGCGGCAAGGTGATCATCTGGTCGGACCGGACGACGATGGCAAACGGCACCATCAGCGCTCGTGGAGGTGCAACGGGCGGCAACGGCGGCTTCGTCGAGGTCTCCGGCAAGAGCAATCTCGCCTTCAACGGCGCGGTGGACGTCGGCGCCGCGTTCGGGCTTACCGGTACAGTGCTATTCGATCCGGCCAACATCATCATCGCTACGACGTCGCCGGGTGAGGACTATCTGGATGCGGAGAACTTCCTGCCGGCGATCCTTTTCGGCGCTGAGGGCGACGATGGTGAAACCAATTTCTGGATTACGCCGCTGCAGCTTGCCAGCATTGACGGCAATATCGTTCTACAGGCAACAGACGCCATTCAGGTGAACTCGCCGCTGACGCTCACCAACCTCACCACCGGCGAAACGTTCAGCCTGCAGGCGGGTGGGACGATCACGATCAATGGAGGGATTACCACGGCCGGCGGTAACCTGCACTTCGAGGCGGATTCGCCGCATACGCCAGGCGTTGGCGCCGACGGCGTCGGCGTTGTCGCCCTGAACGCTTTGGTCTCGACCAACGGCGGCGCGGTGACATTGATCGGAGATAACGTCACCCTGACACTTCCCATCGTGGTCCAAGCGGGGTCAGGCGCTATAAATCTAATGCGGTCGCGGAACGGCATCGACAGTCCGATCAGTATTATCAATGCTCTAAAGACAAGTGGTCCATTCACCATCGGCCGGGCAGTGACCAGGGGCGACGATGGACAGGGGACTAACGCGAGGACCCTGAGCATCGGCTCGCTGACGGTTAATTTGGCAGACCCGATCGCGGCGGACACCGCAGGCCAACTCATTTTCATCGCTCTCAACGACATTACGTTCGCACAGCCGTTGTCAGCAAGTCAGCGCGTCACAGCTCAAGCTGGCAATAGCATTACGGTCAACGCGTCGATCACAACTTCGGGTCAGGATCTCCACCTGGAAGCAGACTCGATCTACAGCCCTTCTGGTAACGGAGGTGATGGCACCGGTGCGGTGGTCGTCAACGCGCCGATCAACACCAATGGTGGCAACCTGACCGTCTTCTTTGGGTCGAGCGACCAAGTCGGCATTGATATCAACGCGCTTGTTCAGACCGGCAGTGGCAACATCAATGCGGCGCCGAGCGGACCCGCGGCCCAGGATGGGAAAGATTTCGTCATTGATGACGCGGAATCGTTTGCAAATCTGCGCTCCACAGGCGTCCTGACGTTGGGCGAGGCGCTGACCCGCGGCCCGCTCGGGGATGGACAGAACCCTCAGCTAACCCGCGCCGGCTATGTGCGGTTCGCTGAGCCGATCGTGATTCCCGCGGAGGCGGCGCGCAAGGTTGTCGTCGCGTCCGAACAGGACATCGACATTGATGCTAACCTCACGGTCAATCAACCGTTGACGATGATCGCCGATGCAGACGGCCTTCCCAATGACACCGCTCCCGGCTCCGAGCACTGGGGTTGGATCGTAACCGACGAAAATGTCACGCTCGCGCTTAACGACGATTTGAGACTTACGGCCTACGAAGGCGTTTCCCTCACCACGCGCAACCTGCAGCGTCTGGCGGCACTTGTGACCGGCCAGTCATCCTACATGCCTGGCAACATCGCGATCCGGAACAGCGATAGCGACATCACCGTCACCACAGTCGACGGTGTTTCCGGAGTTACCAGTGCCAACAGCCAAGTGTACATCCAAAACCCGGGACGTCGGGTGACGCTCGACGCTCCAATCGTCGGGCATGCACCGGCAGCGGCCCAGTACTCTTCGTCAGCTTACGTTCCCGTCGGCGGGGATACGACCTCTTCGATCATTCTCGATTCCGGTTCCTTCAGCAACAACGCCGGCCCGGCGGGGCTCCAGCCGAACAATGGAAGGTTCCTCGTCTATACGACGGAACCGTCCAGCCGCTCCGGTCTGACTGGGAGGTTCGCCGACGGCACATACACGAGTTTACCGCCCGGCTCACCACCTCTTAGTCCGACAACAAGCTACTTTATCTACCCCGGAGCTTTCGACGGCCAGATAACGGACCTCATCTACCCCGGAGCTTTCGACGGCCAGATAACGGACCTCGTGACACCGAACACATTGAATCCCGTCATACCGGCCACGAACCCCGCGGCAGCGGAAGCTACCACCCAACAGGCAGAGTCGGTCGGCCTCTTCACCTTTGCAGCGCCGGTCTTGCCGGGAATGGGCGGGGCGGAAGACGAGGAAAGCCAGATGTACTCCACCGACGGCAATCAGGGTTTGTGGGGGCTTCTCCCACCCGCCTCCGCACCGGTCGGGAGGTAAGGCGTATGCCGAAGCGCTTGGTGCGTGTTCTCGAACTCGTCCCAGCGGCACTGTTAGCCGGTTGTGCCAGCCTGAGCGGTGAAAATCCGACCGCAACCCAATCGGTCGGGAACAATCTCGTGGGCGAGCCGTGTCGTACGGCCCCCGCCCGGACGGGAACCGACCTCGGCGAAGGGGCAACCGCGTTCGAACTCTACTGCGGGCGATGGGAGCAGCCGAGCGCGCAGATGGTGCGCGTCTCCGGTAAGGCCGACGATCTGAGGGTGCTCTCGACGCAGGGCGCCTGGCGCGACCAACTCGACACCGTCGCCGAATGCGACGCCCCAACGGAAACGACACTCCTCGATGGTCAGCCGGCACTCGCCTTCGATTGCTCGCTGCGCAACGGTGGGTGGCCGTATCAGGCCGTAGCGGTTGCCGTCGGACCGGATGTTTACCTCGGCGACGGCATTCCCGCAGCCCAGCCGCCGCTGGTGCGCGGCATCGGCGTAATTTCCGGCCGGCAATCCGGCGATCAGCCGACACCGTCGACCGAGGGCAGCATCCCGCGAAATGGCGGAATTAGAAGCAAAAGTCGCGAGCCGCCTGTACAGTCTTGGCGATCTGCAGGCTTACAGCGACACACTCCGGCTCGCCCAGTACCACAACGCACTCGGCAACTACGCTGAGGCCGAGAGCCGGTATCGCGACGCTCTTGCGTTGCAGCAGAAGGTGCTTCCCGACGACAGCGCCAGCCTCGGTTTCGTCCTGATGCACATCGCGCTCGAACTGAGCAACCAGGAGCAGTTTGCGGCGGCCGACGTAATGTTCGATCGCGCAGACGGCCTGATTAGAAGGTCGCTCGATCCTTCGGACCGTGCTCGCCTGCTCGGCTACCGCGCCATCCACCTTGCCAACCAGCAGCGCGACAAGGAGGCGGTGGAGGTTGCGCAGAAGGCCACGAACCTGCGGCTGGACATCGCCCGCGAGTACGGTGCCGCGTCATTGGCCACCGCCGCCGGATTCCCCTCGATGCAACCGCCGGCCACATCGGCCGGGCTATCGGCGACAACAGGCCAGGCGGTTCTCGTCGGCCGGACGCAAACCGCGATGGGCGACGCGGCGCAAAGCAAGTACGTCGAGGCGGCGATGCTCGTTCGCGAGAACCGCCTCGATGAGGCAACCAGGGCGCTCGGCGAGGCGCGCGCCATTCTCGATGCCGATCCGCGCGCACCGCGACGATGGCTGGCGCAGATCCAGGCCCTGCAGGCGGATATTGCCGAGCGTCGGGGAGACTTGGCCGGTGCGGAGCGGCTTCTGAAATCAAGCATTGCCACCCAACGCTCCTTGTTCGCGCAATCGCGTGGGGAGGGCATGGCGCTCGTCGCGTTGGGTCGCGTTCAGACCAAGCAGGGTCGCTCGACCGAAGCGTTCGAGACCTATCGCTCCGGATTCGGCATCCTCCGCAAGAGCGGTGGCGACCTCCAGTTCGAAGAGGTCGAGCCATTCTTCCGGGTCGCGCTTGAAGAGGCGAGCCGCCGCCCGGACGAGAGGCAGGCCCTGTTCGCCGAGATGTTCGAAGCCGGCCAGATGGTGCGCGGCTCGACGACATCGCAGACGCTGGCTCTGGTGGCGGCCCGCCTTTCCGCAAGCCAGCAGCAGGTCGGCCAGGCAATCCGCGACTTGCAGGACGCCCGGCTCGAGCGGGACCAACTTCGCGCAGCACTCGCCCGCTCCCAGGGCGATCCCCGGATGCTGGCGCCGCAGATCGATGCTCTGCGGCAGCAACTGGCCGACGCCGACGCAAGGGTCGCCAACCTTGAGCGCAGCGTCCAGGCGGCGGCGCCGCGGTATAACCAGGTCGTCGACACGCCGGTTTCGACCGAGACGGCGCGCAAGTCCCTGCAGCCGGACGAAGCCCTGGTGCAAGTTCTGGTCGGCGGCGGTGGCGGGGTCGGGTTCCTGATCGATGCGGAGGGCATCGAGGCCTACCGGATTGAGCTCACGGAGCCGGAGCTGTCGCGAGCGGTGGCAACGCTGCGCCGGCCGTTCGATCAGCCCCGCGCAGGGGCCTACGACGTGAAGCGTGCGCATGCGCTCTACAGGCTGCTCCTCGACCCGGTGCACGATCGTCTTTCGAAGGCAAGACACGTGATCACTGTCCCGAGCGGGCCCCTTCTGAGCCTGCCGTTCGCGGTACTCGTCGTGCAGGAGCCGCCCGAAATCCAGTCCGACGACTACAGCCGCGTGGCGTGGATGGGCCGTCGCCACGCGCTCACCCTGTCGCCGTCGGTGCAGTCGTTTGTCAACCTGCGGAATACCGTGCAGCCTTCCGACGCGGCGAAACCGATGATCGGGTTCGGCGACTTCGTGGCCAAGCGCGACGTGGAGGGCATCCTCGCTCGCCGGGGACTGCCCGAGACGTGTCGCCCCGATGTCGTTGCACTGGCAAACGCGCCTGCCCTGCCGAGCACGGCCCAGGAGCTGAGGGCCGTCGCCTCCAGTCTCGGCGCCCCGAGCGACGCCGTCGTTCTCGGTAACGCGTTTTCCGAGCAGCGGGTCAAGGAGATGCCGCTGAACGACTACCGCGTCGTCTACTTCGCGACCCATGGCCTCCTGCCGAAGCAGCTCAATTGCTGGAACGAGCCTTCACTGGTCACGTCCGAGCCTCCAGGCGAACCGGGCGATGGACTGCTATCGGCGAGCGAGATCGCCGAGCTAAAGCTGGACGCCGACATCGTCGTCCTCTCCGCCTGCAACACCGGCGGTTCCGGCGGCGAGAGCGGCGGCGAAAGCCTGTCGGGCTTGGCGCGATCATTCTTCTATGCCGGCGCTCGGTCGCTGCTCGTGACCCACTGGATGATCCCCGACGAACCCACCGTCCGCCTGATGACTGGCACCTTCCGGACCGTTGCAGACGGCAACACGCCCGCGGCGGAAGCGCTCCGCCGGAGCCAGGAACAGCTGATCTCCGATCCGCGGACGTCCCACCCCTGCGATGGGGATCTTTCACTTTGGTCGGCGACGGCGGCCAGCGCTTCGCTTTGCCCTATGCGGCAGCCGCGTCCGGTGCGTAGAATCGGGCCGTCCTGCAGTCGCAAGGGAGCACGACGCGTTGCCGGTCGCACCGCTGGAACCTGACCTGCAAGCCTTTGCCCGCGGCGAAGTGACAGAGGCTGAACTGCTTGCCCGTGTCGAGCGGATGATCGCCAGCAACGGCAGTGCCGTTTCGGATATACTTGCCGCGGTCGCGGACCTTGAACGCGATCATCCCGCTCTTGCACGGATCCGTGCCGCTATGGAACGCCGGTTTGCTGCCGTGCCACTGCACGACGAGCGGTCCACCGGCTCTGATGACGAGACGGTGTTTGTCGCAAAGCCTACTCAACGCAGCGTCGGCCCGGGCGACCTCATCAAGGGGCGCTTTCGACTCGAACAAGAGTTGGGCGCTGGTGGTATGGGCACGGTTTTCAAAGCCCTCGACCTGCGGCGCCAGGAAGCGCGTGACCGCGAACCATTCGTTGCGATGAAGCTGCTGTCGGAGGGCTTTCGCCACCATCCCGACTCGTTCATCGCGCTGCAGCGGGAAGCCAAGAAAGCGCAAAGCCTCGCTCATCCGAATATTATCCGAATCTACGACTTCGATCGTGACGGTGACATCACCTATCTCGTCATGGAGTATCTGTCTGGACAGTCTCTCGACAGGATCATAAAGCGCCCAGGCTTTTCGGGTCTGCCTTTTCCGACCGTTCGGGAAATCATTCGACAGGCCGGAGAAGCGCTCGCCTTTGCCCATCGTGGCGGGATTGTTCATTCCGACTTCAAGCCGAGCAATGTCTTCGTCGGCGATGGCGACGATATTCACGTCAAGGTGATCGACTTCGGGATCGCGCGCAGTCAAGCGGGGCGAGGGTACGCAGGACGACCAAACTGTCTTCGACGTGGGGCAGCTCAAGGCTCTTTCGACGTACTACGCCAGTCCCGAGATGATCGAGGAGCTGGACCCCGACCCTCGGGACGACGTCTTTGCCCTCGGCTGCGTTACGTATGAGCTGCTGACCGGTCGGCATCCGTTCAACCGGAAGTCTTCTGTCGTTGCACGTGACCGGAACGAGCATCCGCAGCGCCCTCCGGGACTCACCACGCGGCAATGGGCAGCCCTGCAGGGGGCGCTTGCCTTCGAACGAAAACGTCGCACCCCCACAGTCACGACCTTCCTCGCCGAATTCGACGACGCGCCCTCCCGCCCAGGCTCCAGCAGGTGGCTCGTCGGAGCCGCCGCAGCCGTCCTCCTCCTCGCCGTCGGCGGCTGTTGGGGCTGGACACTTTTCGCGCCGGCGCCGCCGGCTCCGACGCCCTCCACCGCCGAGGGTACACCTGCGCCGGTCGTATCTACACCACTCACGGCACCGCCCGAAGCGGCGCCGTCGGATGCGCGATCGCCCCTTGCCCCTCCTCCGTTGACTGACAGTGTACCGACCGAAACCGCGTCCGTTGTCGCCCCGCCCCCGCCAGTCCCGCCCTCTCTGCCGGCCGGGAAGCCCTCCGAGGCTGCAATCGCGGCGCTGCTCCGGGAGTATGTCCCTTGCTCCAGGCTCACCTCTGCCAGTGATGACGGCGTTCTCCGTATCACCGGCTATGCCGCCGACAGTGCAGACTTGGTCGCCCTGCGAAACGGGTTGCAGGCATTACCCGGCGTGCGGACCATCGAGACCGCGATCACCGCGTTCCATGCGCAAAAGTGCGAGCCTCTGCGGATCCTCGCGCCCTACGTCGACGGCGATCGAGGGGCACCCGGAGACGTGACGCTGTCAGTGCCAGGTGACAATCCGGTCTTCCGCGGCGGCGAGAAAATTCGGGTCACGGTCCGCGGTGGGGGCACGCCGAGGTACGTCTATGTCGACTACTACTTCGTCGCAAACGGAGCCCTGTACGTGGTCCACATGCTGCCTCGACAAGACGCGCCCACTGTTCGACTGCCGGCGAATGACACGCTTCGTCTCGGCGACGGCGGCGCCTCGGGCGACTGGACCGTCGGCGCCCCGTTCGGGACGGACCTGATCACATTGGTAGCCGCTCCGAACCGACTCAGTCTCGGCAAAACGCAAAGTCAGCCGGTCCCGGCGGGCCCCTATCTGGAGACCCTTCGCCGCGCCCTCGCGCAAGCCGCGGAGCAGGGAGGTGCAGCGGGAGCGCCGGTCGCCGAAACGCTGTTCGTCACCACCACGCCTTAAGCGCGCGGTGGCAGGGCAGCGCTTCTTTCGGATCATCGGCTTGGCTTGATGTCGTCTCGCGGAACGGAGGCGTCGGCCAGCGCAGTGTCGTCGCAAGACACGTCGACAATCCCAACTGTCACGTTGTCCCTCGGCCCACGGGCCAGGGATCGCTTGAGGATGCCTTGCGTCGCTGAGACGCAGTCTTCTGACTCCATCAGCTTCGCGAGTTCTGCGTCTTCGATTGTCCTGGTGAGCCCGTCGGTGCAGAGGAGGAAGCGGTCGCCCGAGAAGACAGGCTCGATCCGCATCTCGAGGACCAGCTGTTCCTCGGCGCCCACGGCCCGGGTGATCACGTTGGCGAGCGGGTGGTCGTCCGCGCCGAACGCGTCGATTTGACCGCTCGCGATCATTTCCTCGGTACGACTGTGGTCGCGCGTCAGCCGGACGAATCCTCCGCGGCGATAGCGATAGATCCGGCTGTCTCCAGCCCAGAGGCAAACCGCGGCACCGCCCTCAATGACGAGGACCGCGACGGTACTGCCTACGATCCGCCCGGCGTACCGCTTGGCGGCAATCTCGCGCAGTCGTCGATTGAGCTGCTCCAGACGCTCCCGAACCGACTGCGATAACCGCTCATTCACTCCGGCCGGCACCATTGCGTCCAAGGCATCCACCACCATCGTGCTTGCCAGTTGCCCAGCCTCATGTCCGCCCATTCCGTCGGCGACCGCCCAGATGCCCAGATCGGGCGCCTCGAGGAACGGATCTTCGTTAATTTCTCTGAATGCCCCAGCGTGGCTTTCGAAAGCCGAGCGGAAGGAGAGAGCGTCGCTCATCTTGAAGGCCGCCCCGTGTCAAAGAGTTCCGCCACGGCATCCACGTGCCGGTCTCGCAGCATCGCTGTGTAGTCTTCGGCGGGCGGCAGACCACGGTGGATCCGGAGCACCGGTTCGACATGGTCGGAGCCGCTGGTCCACCACAGGCTCCACCCGGCGAACAGCATGCCCGACAGCGTGTCGAGGAGAGCAACGACCAAGTCCGCACCGCGGGCGGCGGAAAGGCCTGGGGCGATGCGGAGTCCCCACATCGCGGCGTCCGCGGACTTCGACAAACCACGATCATCCAAGGCGCAGGAGGAAGGCACAAGCGGCGGTGGGCCGACGACAAGCAGGTCTCCGCCGAACTTGGTGGCGTCGCATCCCGGGTCGAGTGCCGCCAGTGCAAGGTGTTCAACCGCCTCGTACCATCCGTCTCCGGCTTCGAGGACTCTTAGGGGGCTCGAGGTGTCGGGCAGCAAAGCCGCAATGACCACCGGGAAATGGCGGTTGACCGCGTCGACGCTCGGCGTCAGGACACCGACAGCGGCACGCGACCCACAAACACTGGCTGCCATGGCGAAGCGCCAGATAGGGCTCGTCAGGTAACAGTCGAGCCACGCGGCGCCAAGCTCCTCCTGGCTTCGATGCACGGCTGCGGCCAACCAATCGTCCCACGGCTGAACGAACTCCGCCGGTAGACCGCGGCGAACGAAATCTCCTGATGCCGGGATTTTTCCGTAGAAGCCGAGGTCCGACCCGACGGCCGGTGCCGTCTCCGCGGGCCGGTCGTCTAGAGGAGATCCCGGCATTGGAAGTTCTGAAGCTCCGGCAGTGCGAAAGGATTTACGACGCTTTCGGCTTGCAGCTGAAACGTCGCCTGAAACCCCTGGAGGTCGAACTTGGCGCGGATGCGATCGGGGCTGCCGCTGCTCTCCAGCTTCGCGTCATCCAGCAGGTGGAAGAATGCCCAAGGCCCGCCGCGGGTGATGGCGATCGACTGGCCGGGATTGTCGACTGGCGTGAATGCCAGGCGCGCCGTCGGAGCTGCCGCAGGCCATTGGATAGGGACTGCGGTCAGCGGCCCGTGGTCGTTGACGACGGCCTGCCCACCCACGTCGAGCTCTGCCTTCCGTGCGCGGGCGTCGAGGCTCTGCGGCTGGATCGTCAACGAAACCTGCGGCTGGGGTCCGCCGCTCGGAAAATAGGCTTGGCGTATCTTCGCCGCGTCCTCGAACATGCGCAGTGACGAAGACGTGAAACCAAGGCCGCCGGCGCTCGCTTCCGTCCACCGCCATGGGCGGACGGAGGTGTCGGCATAGGCCTGCAGGTACTGCTTGAAGAAGCTTTCAATCAGTCCGTTTGGCCCGAACACCTTGCCGAAGTCGGCGATGTTGGCGTCGTCGGTGCTGCTCCTGATCATGGGATAACGGCCGGCAAGGGCGCTGCGGCAGGCCGGCAGGACGGACGTGCGCCAGACCTGTACAATCCTCTGCAATGCCTCCATGCGCTTGGGATCGAGGGTCGAGCGCTGCGTCTTCGACGCAAGGCCGCCGAGCATGCGGGCGACGGGTTCCGGCTGGCCTTTCGCCGAAGCTTGCAGCCTCGCGATAATCGCGCGTCCGCGGGCATAATCCCCGGCAAAGCCTTCCACGGAAAGGTTGCCCGTGCCCGGGGCGATCCTGGCTTGCAGCAAAAAATCATAAAGCTCGCCAAAGGGCTGCAGTGCCGCGTCGATGGGTGCCGGCGCATTCCCTTCCTGACGCACAAGGGCGTTGAGCGGTTCGAAATGCCGATCGACCCTCTCCGTCGGATCAAACACCTTCTCGACCCCCTCGACTGCACCAAGACCGACCATGCTCTCAAGCTTTTGACGGAGTTCGCCGATCTGCCCGATCTGGGCTGGCCCAGTCTCCGTTTCGACAGCGCGGAGCGCTCTCGCGAGTTGAGTCTGGGATGCAATGCTCTGGAGCACTGCCTTGATCGGCGAATCCGGCTGCGCGATGGCGCGTACGAGATCGGCATGCGCCTCTGTATTCGTCGTCGGAACGAGCTCAATATCGTTTATGAAGGCCTGCCACTGCTGGATGTAGTCTGTCAGATAAGCTTCCTCGACCTTCCGCGCGAGATCGGCCTGCTCGCTTTCGCTTTGCAGGCGTCCATATTCGGGACCCAGGACCCAGGTTTCCTTTAAGGCGTTGTTAACCAGGACCTTGCGCTCTTTAATGAAGACGTCGCGGTAGCCAGCGACGGTGTACAGATAGGGAATACCAGCAGTTATCGGCTGGCCGCTTCGGCGCTGGAAATAGCGAAGCTGATCGGGCGACACGGTCTGCGCGAGCGACCAATCCTTATCCTTGGATGCGAGAATTTCTGTTTTCAGCCTGAGAGTAGATCCGCGCGCCCAGCGGCATCTGAAGCAACGCCGCCCGGGCGCGCGCAACCAGCGCTTCATTCGTGGCCGGGAGGGGATCAATCGGTTCCTCGAGAAGTGCTGTGAGATGTTCGGCGAACCGGCGGCGAAGATCCGCGTTCTCGGCGCCGGGGAAACGCGCGTTCCAGTCGATTCCCATCCAAACCTTGAGGAACGCCGGCTCAAGGTGTTCGGGCATCGGAAACATAAGGTAGGCCTTGAGGGCCTGATAAAGATACTCTGGATCACCCAGATGTCCGGCGACCTGCTCCTCCAGGCGAGCCATCAAGATCGGGACGAACAGTCGGTCGAGCGCCCGATGGTAGGCGAGGTGCTCTGCCTCGCCCAGTTTGTCGCCCTGAAAGAGGCCGGCGGTTACCGAAAGCGGCGGACTCCGATCGCCCTCAGCATAGCCGTAAGGCAGAGCCCGCAAGGCATCCAACAACGCGATGACGTCCGTTGCGCCGCCGCGGCCGGCCAGCGCCGTGGCGTGATCTCGCTGGAGGGCCTCGACCCTCGCCTCGACATCCGCAATCAAGGCCCGATTGCCAAGGTAGCTGACTGTCCAGGCGCCAAGCATCAGCAGGATGGCGGCTGCCGCCCCCCCATAGGCCGCCCACTGGAAATACGGCCGGTAGCGTGAGATGACCCCGGTGCCGGCGACCAGCCCGGCTTCCTTGAAGATCATGTCCTGCAGGAGGCGCTTCAGGAAATACGAAAGGCCCCGGCCGCTGAAAGCGGGTACCGCTTCGCGTCTGAGCTGGAACCGGGCCGCAATCGCCGCGATGACGCGATCGGTCGGCGTGCCGAGCTGGGTGGCGCTGGTCAGATACACACCGCGCACCAGCAGCGGTTCCTCAAACCGGGTTTGACCAACGAGCTCCGCCAAAAACTCCTCGAGTGCCGGCTTGAGGACCTTCATCTGCTGTGGAAACGACAAGAGAAGACTACGGCGCGCGACATCGCGCTCTTCCTCGAGTCTGGTGACAATGCGGGTCGCTAGCCGCTCGAACAACTGGTCCAGATCATTCTGGAAAGTGGCCGGCAAGTCGTTCGGATTTTGCGATTCCTTCAGGGTTACAGTCGCACCCCAGACTTGGGACCGCTCTTCCTGTGCCAGGTCGCCAAAGAACTCGGTGAAGCCTGCGACGAGGTCACATTTGGTGAACAAAACGTAGACGGGCGCGCGCACCTTCAGCGTGGCGTAAAGTTCATGAATGCGGGCCTTGACCGCGCGCGCGTGGACCAGCCGCTCGTTCGGGGCTCCGGCGGTGATTTCGGTGAGACTGAACGCAACGAGGATGCCGTCGATCGGCCTGCGCGGTCGATGCTTGCGCAGCAAGTCGAGGAAGCTCAGCCAGGCGGAGCGGTCGACGGGCTCATCGGAGTCCTGTGTCGTGTACCGCCCTGCCGTATCGATGAGAACAGCATCGTCACTGAAGAACCAGTCGCAGTTACGGGTACCACTGACCCCGCGCAGCGCCCGGTCGCCAAACTTGTGCCTGAGGGGGAAACTCAGTCCAGAATTATACAAAGCAGTGGTCTTGCCGGCGCCCGGCGGGCCGATGATGACGTACCATGGCAGCTGGTAAAGGTAACGCCGCCGCCCGGGTCGGCCGAGCCTCGCTTCCCGCAGGATCGCCAGAGCCTCGCGAAAGCCGCTCGACAGTGCATCGCTCTCCTCACGCGCGGCGATCGCCTTCGGATCCTCCGGGATCGGCGCCGGCGCTTCAGCGGAAAGAGAGGTGACCACGTCCCGGTTGGCACGCCGCTGGCGCGATAGGACGATGATGTTGACCGCCGCCCAGATCAGCACGATCACGAGGATTGCGACGAGGCGGGAGACCTCGCCCGCGAGCGGTGTGTGACCGGCGAAGGCGAGATCGGCGCCGAAGAACCAGACGAGCAGCGCCAGGATGAGCAGCGCCGCGACGGACAGCACCCAGCGATTGAGCATCCAGCCAAAAGCTTTTCATTGTGCCGCCTCCTGCGCCTGCGTCAGCGAAAACAGGATCTCGACACGCCGGTTCTTCGCCCGGCCATCAGCCGTGGCGTTTGATGCAATCGGCTCGCTGTCGGCAACGCCGTTAATCCGCAGTTTCGCGCGGTCTATCCCGGAGGCGACGAGAACGTCGGCGACCGCGTCCGCGCGCGCCCGGGAGAGGTCGTGGTTCGACGGGAAGCGCAGGCTACGGATCGGCACGTTGTCCGTGTGGCCGGTCACGACGAAAGGACCCGCCGCATTCTGGTCGGCGAGGAACAATGCTATCTTGCGGATCAACGGCTGAAATTGCGCCTCCCCGTTGGCGCCACCGCTCGCGAACATCCCGCGGTTGTAGAGAACGATCCGGGTCGCATGGCCGACATCCTCGACGTCAGGCTGGCGGGCACGAATTTCCGCGTCGAGTGTGACGCGCAACCTCTGGCTCATCTGCTGCGGGTTTGTTTCGATAACCGTAGGGATGCTCACCGGCGCCGACCGCGCCGCGACCGGTGCGAGACCGGCGATCTTCGCGTAGGTAACGTCGGAGGCGGCGTTCAGGCGGTAGGTAAAGAATGCGTACCCGAGTAGCAGGAGTCCGAGAGTGGCGACGGCAACCGTCCACAACGGAATGACGCGCGAGACCGCAGGCGCCTTGTCGCTGACCCCACGCCAGCGGACTGAAAGTTCGGGGTCTGGCCGTCCTCTTTCACGGACGATGATGTTGAACAGATCGTCCTTGATACGTGCCAGTTCATTCACCCCGCCTGACTCCACACGAAAGCGACCCTGGAAGCCAAGGCTGATGCAAACGAAATAAAACTCAAGCAGATCCATGTATTCTTTTGGCGTTTCCTTCGCTTTCTTGATAAAGTTGAAGAAAGTCTCCCCTGCCGTATACTCCTTGTAGAAGATGATCAGGAGGCTTTGTTTTGCCCAGACGCTTTCGAGCCCCCACGGCGTTCCGAGCACGGTTTCATCGATGAGAGCGCAAAGAGCATACGCCGCCTGCGCCGTTGTCTTCGTGTCGACGCCGGCGCGTCTCGCCTCGGAATCGAACAGGTGAATCGCTTCAGTCACTTCGCGTCGGAGACCGGGAACGTCATGGTGCTGGCGGACTGCTTTCAGCTGCCGGACAAGCACGAACAGCGAGGCAGACGCTCGCAGCAGCGGGTTGGCGCCGACGCCTTCCGGCAAGGCCGCTCCTGCGTCACCGAACCCGTCGGCAACCGGCTGAGTGGCGCTTTCGGCCGCAGCGCCTCCGCGCCGCCGCCCGCCCGGCCGCGGAACGAACACCGTTTGATCGACATCCTTGCGTTCGTTGGGCGGGGTCTTATCACCTTGCATGTCGTCACCGTTTCAGCGCCCACAGCGTCATCGCCAGGTTTGGGAAGGAGGTATCGGCCACGTGCAGGGTCAGCACACCAGACTGAGCCACCGCCGCCCACATCTGGTGGGACGTGTCGATCTCGAAGTAGACAGCGTTGACGTGATAGGGGAGCTGCCGCGGCGTGTTGGGGCGTGGCCGAAGCGGGATGCCGGGGAGTGCCTGCATCACGAGGTCGCGAATAAGCTCCTGCGGACCCAGTTTGCTTTGAGCACGAAATCCCTTCATCAGCTGATCCGCGTCGAGGTCGGCGCTGATCTCAAGGATGAACGTTGCCGTCGTCAGGAGTGGCCGATCGTTGACGGTCGCGCGTCGGATACCGTAGCCCAGCTCCTCGATTGGGATCGCGATCGCCGTCTTCTCGCGCGTCCACTGGAGAGAGCGGCGAATGGCGTCCTCGACCGGCGTGAAGCAGAGAGCGAGATTTTCGTGGTTGTATCGAGGCAGATTGTCGGGCCGCTTCGACTCGGTGAAAGTTGCCAGTTCACCGGCGATGGATAGGTAGAAACGATACAGTTCTTCCGGGTGGAGGCCTCCGCTTTCACAAAGGTGGGTCGCCACCGGCTCCAGCCGGTTGATGAGTTGCAGCAGGAGGAAATCCGCGACCTCCGCGACACTGCCGCGCCCGGATGCCGCGACAAACTCGGCCTGTGACTCGCTCCGCTGGCGCAGGAGGCCCTGCAGCTCCGCGAGGAACCCCATGAGATGCGCGCTCGCCCGATAGTCGAGGCAGCTGGGAACAAAGGACTCGTCGAGCCTCACCTTGCGATCATTGGCGACTTCAACAATGCGCAGCATCGGAATCGTGTGGCAGCCGGTCAGGGCTTCGCCCTGCAGAAGCAACCGAAGCTTCATCCGCCCGATCTCCAAACGCGCCCGGCTGCCGAGACTGTCCACGGCCGTGTCGTAGACCTCGATCTCGCGTTTCTCGTAGCGGGCGAGACCGTCGGCACCGGCGGTCAGTTCCGCGGCGGCGAGCGCGGACCGTTCGACGGGGACACACAGGTAGACGACGCGGTCGGCGGCGTCCGGGGCGACGTCGAGAATGGGCGGCGGATCCTGCTCGTCCGGCACGCTGAACAACGTGCCGTCGGGAAAAACACCATCGCAGCGGACGATCGAGACCTTGCCGGTTTCCAGCAGTCCCCGGTCGACCTGGAGTAAGCGGAAGCCCCAGCCATAGGCCCGGTTCACAAGCCAGCGCGCGGCGCGCGATCTCATCGAAAAAGCGATCCTGTTGCTGGAAGTGCTGCGGGCGGAGAAACATGCCCTCCGACCAGATCATACGGTTATGCCAAGACATGCGTTCCCCTGCCCGCTCGATCAGGGCGCGTTCGTCGTCATCGTGACGGCGAGCCGATCGACGCGGATCGTCAATGCGTTGGTCTCGTGGGCCTGGAGTGGCTGGATGGCTCGCCACAGGGCTTGGTCCAGGTTCTGGTATGCCACCACAACGCCGAGATAGCAGGTATCCGGTTTCGCTTCCCGGGCCAGTGTCACCGTCCTGTTGGGCGTCAGCACCCACTCGACGCGGGCGAGCAGGTCTGAGCGCAACGCCTCGGAGGGCTTGTCGGACAGCGCGAAGAAGTTCGCCTCGAGAAAGACCGCGTCGCCCGCTAGTTCGAACACCTGAACACGCACCGGCGACGCTCGGCCGGCCCCGTCGGGATTGGCGTCGGCCGAAGCCGTAATCGACGCTTCGATGCGCGTCGGCGGTGGCGGTTCGATCTTTTCCTTGTCCTCCGGTTGGGATGAGCAGGCTGCGAACAGGCCCATTCCCGTCGCGATAAGCAGGGTTGTGCTCCATCGCGTCGTCTGCGCCGGCGCCACTCGGCTGTCCTGATGGTGAGCGCGCACAGTCGATCCTCCCCCTTACCGCCCTCCGTCCGAAGAGGCGCCGCCTTCCTTCAGCCTCGCCAGATGCCGCTCGTAGGCTTCCCCGAACACGCGCTCGAATGTGCACCGGGACTCGCTGTCGGTCTGGCCCGCGATCGACTCGTACAGCACCACGAAAGCATCCCAGGCGCGCGCCTTCCTCGAGCCGAGGAGCCCACTCAGGCCGGCGTCTCCGCTCAGTCTCTGTTCGAGAGACTTTGGATCGAAGCGCCGCAGCAGGTCGGTCCATGCTTCCTGCATACTGGCGAGCACCCCGATCTCATGCCGTCTGATATCAGCGAACGCCTCCTCGAAGCTCTGCCGGGAACTGAGAAAGCCGCGCCGCGTCGGTCGGAGCAGGTCTACCATCGCGCTCTCGGCATCGACAGAGAACTTGAGAATGTTGTTTTCGGACCGGCAAAACTCCGTCCTATCGGTGCGGAATTCGTTCTTCAACGCCCGGCGCGACTCGAGCACCTCCATCACCCCGGTGACGACCAGCCGATAGATCTCGCCGAGACGACGCATCGTCGCCGCGGGGTCGTCGAGATCGACGTCTGCGGGCTTGAGTTGGGCACCGGCAAGGAACGCCGCCAACATGGCCGCGTCGCTCGGTGGCGGCGACGGCATCGCCGCTTCGGTTTCAGCGATCGGTGCTGCTGTCGGTTCGCACGGCGCAGGCGAGGGTAAGGTTACGGTGGAGGGCAGAGGCGGTATGCGGTCGACGTTCGCCGGGACGGATGTTTCGTCCTCCACAATCGGACGAACCGGAAGCGTACCCATCGGTACCAGCGGGGCGGGGGCAACCCCATCGAAAAGATCGGCGGGTATGAATGTGCCGCCTTCGGATGACGTTCCGAGCGGGTGCGGTCCTGGCGTCGCGGCGGAGGCCGCCTCGCTCGGCGTCGACGGCCGGGGTAATGGTTCCGGTTGGTCGAGCACAGGAGGTGGTGGAAGGTTAGTCGCTGCTGCGTCGTCCCCGGGGTGAACGTGGCCCCGGGGCGCCTCGAACACACTGTCTAGGGGTGCTCCGCTGTCGAGGTCGCGCAACCGCAATGCGGCAGGTTTGTCGAAAATGGACCGCGGAAGGACCTGCTGGAACCGCGGCTGCGCCGCGTCATCGCCCATGGGCGGCCGGGATTGGGCGTCGCCAAAGAGCGCATCGACGCTCGTAAAGTCGTGGCCGAGTGAAAGCGCTTCGTGCTCAGCGTAGAGCCGGTCTCTCGCCGCCGGGCCGAGAGCCGCCCCCTTCTCACCCACCGCAGATAGTTCGACTACCCATTCCCATTCGCCAATGCGGACGCGATCACCGCTGTGCAGTTCGCTCCAGTTGCCGGCCCCGAGCGGCTGATCATCCTCGTTGAGAAAGACGCCGTTGACGCTGTCGTCGAAGATACGAAAGCTAGCTCCCGCGCCCTCTATTCGGCAGTGATGCTTCGAAATCGTCTTCTCGGGGTCGGGGAGCACCCAGTCATTGTCTCCGCCGCGGCCGATGCTGAGGCGACCCGAGGCCAGCGACCGTTCTTCCGGCACCGCCGGCGTCGAGTGGCCGCAGCGAGCAACGCGCAATTTCAGTGCCACGTTTCTGTCCCCCTCCGTCGTCGCGATTCTTCCGACACGGCGTAGCGTGCGGTTCACACCGGCGGAGACTCCCTTTCTATCCCCCAACACCCTTGTTGCGCGCGCCGCAAAATACTTCCGCTTCGCGAAACGCGCAGGCAAATCGTCCATATAAACGATACCACACTTGCAGCAGCCAACAAGTGTTACAGGCTTCGCGTAGGCGTGCACCGAAAATGTTTCGGGACAAGCGGATGCCCTGCGTCGCTAGACACGTCGTGCCGCGACAACCAAGCCCGCAACTTCGGCGCCAAGTTCGTGGCGGAGGGTGGCGTGGCGCATCAGGTGTGGGTGGAATCCGGCGGCGTTGAGCCATCGAGTGACGTCGTCGCGGTGATGCGAGTAGCGACCGTGGACGTTGAGTTGGTAGCCGGCAACAGCGTCGCCGTCGGCCTCCTCCACCGTGAATACGAACCAACCTGCAGCAGCGAGAGCGAAGGCGGCGGCTGCAAACACGTCGTCAAGACGACCGAAGTAGCATAGCGTGTCGGCGGCGACGACGAGGTCGTAGCGATCCGGTTGCAGCAGGCAGTACGAGGTCAGTTCGGCCTCGCAAAGGCCATCGTAGAAGGCGCGACGCGAAGCCTGCTTCAGCATATCCGGCGAGAGATCGACGCCGACGAGTAGAGAGGCATAGGGCCGCAGAGCCTCGCCGCCTAATCCTGTGCCGCATCCGAGATCGAGAACGCGGAGCCCGCCGCCGGCGGGGGCCCAGCACCTCGCCGACCGCTTCGGCAACGAGTTGAGGTGCACGGTAACCAAGGTCCGTCAGGACTTCGTCGAAACTCGCTGCAAATTGCTTGAATGTCTCGCGTATGTACTCGTTTGAGGCGCGATCCGGAACATCGCTCCCGGCGTACGCTGCCAGAAGATGCCGGGCGGTGGGGCTTTCCGGCGCGATATCCACCCAATGGGTGATCAGGCGTATCGCTTCCTCGCGATCCTTCAGGGCATACAGTGTATATGCTAAATATTTGTAGGCTTGGGAATTATACGGCCGCAAAGCTATCGCCTGTCGAAACGCTGCAACCGCATCATGCAGGCGCCGCTGTGACCGGTAGACATTACCGAGATTTTGAAAGAAGTCCGCGTTCTGCGGGTCGAGCGTGACCGCACGCTGCAACGCCGCCTCTGCCTCGCCGTAGCGTTTCAGCGCGCGCAGTGTGGCACCCAGGTTACTGTGAGCCACTGCGTTGTGCGGGTCGAGTGCGACAGCCCGTTGATAGCAGGCGCAAGCCTCCTCGATTGCTCCCCGACTTCGAAAGACATTGCCGAGGTTATTGTGCGCATCCGCGTGCCCGGGAATGTGTTCGAGCGCACGACGTATCAACGCGATCGCCTCTTCGGAGCGATCCTGCTGAAGCGCAAGAACGCCCGAAAGATGCAGGGCGTCCGCCTGTTCAGGGTCGACGGCGAGGATGGCACGGTAAATCGCTTCGGCCTCGCGCAAGCGATCGCTCCGATGCCGTTCAACGGCAAGGGCCAACGCTTCCGCAACCGTGACCGGCACGGTCAAGTGGATGCTTGACGCCTGCATGGCACCTGGTGACGCATCCACACGCGGACTGTCCGCGTTTGATCCTGATTCGCTCTCCCGTGCCATATGTGTTGCATCGGCCACGTCAATATCGCCCGGCATGTGAATTTTATTCCGCCCCATTCCCCGATCGTGGTAGCATCATAGGCGATATGCGTGGGAGGAAAACATTCGTTAATTGACGCGCGCAATCGCCCATTGGGTTGCGTTCTAGGATAGAGTCGAGGGGGGGGAGGACATCCTTGTGAACGGGATCGAGCGGCAAGGGCTCCTGAGCGCGCTCGCGATGGGCGCGACGTGCGGCGACAATATAGAGTATGACAGCGAGTACATGGCGCTAGAGCGCCTGCTCCACCCGTTCGTCGATCCCATGACCGGAGTGGAGGCTGCGGAAGCCGCCAAACTCCCCGACTGGGGCGACATTCGGGCGCGAGCACTGGCGTTGCTCTCTCGTACCGTCGACCTCCGCGTCGCTTTCTGGCTGACGCGCGCGCTCCTACAGACGGACGGGCTTGTCGGCCTGCATGAAGGTCTCGCGCTGATCCATCGGTTATTGGTCGAGCGGTGGGACACGCTGCACCCGCAGCTGGACCCCGACGACGACAACGATCCGACGCTGCGAATAAACACGCTGGCCGCGCTCAACGATCCGGAAACCGTGATCCGGGAACTCCGCGCCGTGCCACTCGTCGTGTCGGCCCGGTTCGGAAAAATCAACTACCGTGACATAGCACTGGCGTCTGGTGAGTTGACCCCGATCAATGAGGAGACGCCGCGCGACACGAGCGAGATTAAGGCGTCATTCAAGGAATGCGACGCGGAAGGCCTGCTCGCCACCGCTTCGGCGGCGCGGGACTCGGAGAGCTTGGTCGAGAGGATCGAGCAGGTTGTTTGCGATCACGTCGGCGTCGGTCAGGCGGTCGACCTGTCTCCCATTCGCTCGGCGCTGCGAACCATTTCACGCTACCTCGATGAGCGAGTGACCGAGCGCGGGCTCGCCGGGGCGGAAGTAATCCAGCCGGGCGGAGCGCTGATGATCGACGGGAACGCGCACGTGAGGGCATCCCCTGTCGTGCCGGCGATCTCCCTCGAAGCAGTGGCGAGGATTGCCAGTCGAGACGACGTCGTCCGAGTGCTGGACATGCTATGCGAATACTTCCAGCGCAATGAGCCCTCAAGTCCTGTGCCAATTCTCCTGCACCGAGCCAAGCAGCTGGTTGGGAAGGACTTCATGGAAATACTGCGTGACTTGGCGCCCGAGGGACTGCAACAGGCGGAGCGCTTCCGGACTGCCGACGGTTCGGCCGAAGCAAGTGGCGGTTGACGGAGTATCGGGTAAGGCGAGGTGACAACTGCCCGCACGCAATGCGGGAGGCTAGCTGGGGAGAAGGGATATGGCGAAAGAAAGCAGCCAGAAATTCATCGCAAGCAATCGCGGGCCACGCGTACAGATAGAGTATGATGTCGAACTGTATGGTGCCCAGAAGAAAGTGCAGATCCCATTCGTGATGGGCGTGATGGCAGACCTATCGGGAAAACCTGCTGAAGCTCTGCCGGAGGTCGCCAAACGAAAATTTCTGGAGATCGATGTCGATAACTTCAACGAGAGGCTGAAGGCAATGAAGCCCCGGGTGGCGTTTCGCGTGCCGAATACGCTGACCGCCGAGGGCGAAATCAGCGTCGACATCACTTTTGAAAGCATGGACGATTTTTCGCCGGCCGCCGTCGCTCGAAAGGTCGATTCGCTCAACAAGTTGCTCGAGGCCCGTAGCCAGCTCTCAAACTTGCTTAGCTACATGGACGGCAAGAGCGGCGCGGAGGAACTGCTGGCGCGGATAATGCAGGACCCGGTGCTGCTCCAGTCGCTGGCCGCAGCACCGAAGCCAGCTTCTCCGGAAGCTTCGACCGGGGAGTAGCATGAATGGCTGATGCACAGACCGACGTCGAGGCGAAACCCGTTGCCGAGGCGCTGACGACGGACGAATTCAGCGCGCTTATACAGAGGGAGTTCCGGCCGCAGACAGATCGGGCCCGAGAGGCGGTCGAAAACGCGGTCCAGACGCTGGCGGAGCAGGCCCTGGCCCAGACTGCTCTCGTGTCGACCGACGCGGTGCGTTCGATCGAGGCAATGATTGCCGCGCTCGACGAGAAGCTGACGGAGCAGATCAATAAGATCATCCATCACGCGGAATTTCAGCAACTGGAAGGCGCATGGCGCGGTGTTCAACATCTCGTCAATAACACTGAAACCGACGAAATGCTCCAGATCCGTGTAATGAACATCACCAAAAAAGAACTCCACAAGACATTAAAGAAATTTAAGGGGACTGCCTGGGACCAGAGCCCAGTCTTCAAGAAGATTTATGAAGAAGAGTATGGGACGCTGGGTGGCGCCCCGTTTGGATGCCTTGTTGGCGATTACTACTTTGATCAGTCGCCGCCCGATGTAGAACTCCTTACGGAAGTCTCCCGCGTCGCCGCAGCCGCACACACACCGTTCATTGCCGGTGCCTCCCCGTCGGTCATGCAGATGGAGAGCTGGCAGGAACTCGCCAATCCGCGCGACCTGACTAAGATATTCCAGACGCCCGAGTACGCAGCCTGGAACTCACTGCGCGACTCCGAAGACTCCCGCTACGTCGGCTTGGCCATGCCGCGGTTCCTCGCACGCCTTCCGTACGGCGCAAAGACAGACCCCTGGAAGAATTCGACTTCGAAGAGGATGTGGAGGGGCCGACCACCGCAAGTACTGCTGGTCCAACTCCGCCTACGCCATGGCGACGAACATCACTCGATCATTCAAGTATTTCGGATGGTGCTCGCGTATCCGCGGGATCAGATCCGGCGGGGCCGTCGAGGGTTTGCCGGTGCACACCTTCCCGACCGATGACGGTGGCGTGGACATGAAGTGCCCCACCGAGATCGCAATTACCGATCGTCGTGAGGCAGAACTGGCCAAAAACGGGTTCATGCCGCTCGTGCACAAGAAAAACACCGATTTTGCTGCATTTATTGGTGCGCAGTCACTGCAGAAGCCTGCCGAATACGACGATCCAGACGCAACGGCAAATGCCAACCTCTCTGCCAGGTTGCCTTACCTCTTCGCCGTCTGTCGATTTGCTCACTACCTGAAATGCATGGTTCGCGACAAGATCGGCTCCTTCAAGGAACGGGAGGATATGCAGCGATTTTTGCAGAACTGGATCATACAGTACGTGGACGGGGACCCGGCGCACTCCAATGAGGAAACGAAGTCGCGCCGGCCGCTCGCAGCGGCAGAAGTCGTCGTGGAAGAAGTTGAGGGTAACCCTGGATACTATAAGTCGAAGATTTTTGTACAGCCGCTTTATCAGCTCGAAGGGCTGACGGTTTCATTGCGGCTCGTTTCGAAGCTGCCCTCCATAAAAGGCAGCTGAGCTGAGCTGAGCGGGAGGGCGGTCCGCTAAGTCGCTGGGCGACCCTGTCGCGCCGGCACTGTGGTTTGCAGGCCACCCGCTGTTAGGGAGCGGGCTGCCATCGGTGCGGTCAAGGCGTTGAGCAGACAGTAGAACGAGGGGAGCAGTGAAATGGCTGTTGATATGTTTTTGAAAATTGATGGGATCAAGGGAGAGGCGCGCGATAGCAAGCACAAGGAAGAAATCGACGTGCTCGCCTGGAGCTGGGGACTCTCGCAGAGCGGGTCGGCTCACATGGGCGGGGGTGGCGGCTCCGGCAAAGTGCAGGTCAACGATATCAGCGTGACCAAGTACATTGACAGTTCGACCAACGCACTGATGCTGCACTGCTGTAACGGCACGCACGTCAAGGAAGGGGTGCTGACCGTACGCAAGGCAGGCGGTAAAGATCCGGTCGAATACATCAAGATAACGATGAATGACATTATCGTCAGCAGTCTCTCGACCGGCGGTTCTGGTGGCGAGGACCGGCTGACCGAGAATCTCTCGCTCAACTTTGCGAAATTCAAGCTCGAGTACACGCCGCAGAAAGCGGACGGCACGAAGGAAGCCGCGAAGACCGTGGGCTGGAACATCGAGGAAAACAAATCCTTCGGCTGACGGAGAAGATCCCGACGTGGCCCGGGCCAATTCCGGCTCGGGCCACGCTCCGGGTTGAGCGAACGTGGACCCGCACCGCCGGGCGGTCGGACGCCTTTGCGGGCGCGCGTCCTCGGATGTCATGCGTCTTGGTATGTTGACTGACGGGGAGCGACGACGTGGCCGAAGTCGAGCAACTCCTCCGCAATGGCGAACTCGATGAAGCGCTGACGCAACTAAAAGGCGAGGTGCGCCGTTATCCCGCCGATGCCAAGCGGCGCATTTTCCTGTTTCAGCTGCTCGTCGTCATGGGGGAGTGGGAGCGGGCCCTCAACCAGCTGAACGTTCTCGCGGACCTCGACGCGTCATCGCTGATGATGGTGCACACCTACCGTGAGGCGATCCAGTGCGAAGTTCTGCGCCAGAGAGTATTCCGGGGGGAGCTGACGCCGCTCGTTTTCGGAGATCCCGACCGCTGGGTTGCCCTGATGCTGGAAGCCCTTAGGCTCACGGTTGTACGTGAGTTTGCACAAGCGCACGTCCTGCGCGACGACGCGCTGGCGCTGGCGCCTGCCGTAGCCGGTAAGGTCGGGGGCGAAAACTTCGCCTGGATCGCAGACGCGGACATGCGTCTCGGCCCGATCATCGAGATCATCCTGAAGGGCGCATACTATTGGGTACCCTTCGGACGAATCGCCAGAATAACTATCGCCAAACCCGAGGACTTGCGGGACTTGGTGTGGATGCCCGCCGAGATCAGGTGGACGAATGGCGGAGAAGCAGTGGGTCTGATCCCGACGCGTTATCCGGGCACCGAAACAAATCAGGATGCTCAACTTCGTCTGGCTCGCATGACCCTATGGGAAGAGCTGGCCAAGGGCTTTTTCGTCGGCGTCGGGCAGAGGATGCTGGCGACGGACGTCGGCGACTATCCGCTCTTGAACGTCCGGTCGATCGATTTCCTGGCCGCGCCGGAAAGTTCCGCCGTTTCGGCCCCGGAGGCGATCGGCAATGACTGAGCTAATCCTGAAGGAGCGGCTGCAACCGACGTTGCTCGATCGGCTGACCGATGACCACCCGGACCGCAGGCAGGAGACGGCGCAGCAGCGTGTCCTGACCATGCGCGAACTGCGCCAGAAGGTTCTGCGGGATGTTTCCTGGCTGTTTAACACGACGAACCTGGAGGCAGGGACCGACCTCTCGGCGTACCCGCGCGTGGCATCGTCGGTCCTGAACTACGGGATTGCTGACCTCACGGGGCGCACGGCAACCAGCCTGACCGCGAAGCGGATCGAGACAATGATCCGGGAGGCAATATTGCGGTTTGAGCCACGAATTCGGCCGGAGAGCGTGCGCGTGCGCGCAGTGCTGAGTCCGGGTAAGTCGGACCGCAATGCGATCGCGTTCGAAGTGGAAGGCGATCTTTGGGGACAGCCCGTCCCGATGCACCTCCTGCTGAAGAGCGAAATCGACCTTGACAGCGGTCATGTGTCGATGCAGGACAACTCCGGAGCGATGGTTGGCTGATGGAACCCCGCTTTCTCGAATACTACACGCGGGAACTACAGCATCTGGCGGAAATGTGCGCCGAGTTTGCGCAAGAATACCCGAAAATCGCCGGCCGGCTCAGCCTCGACGGTTTTATCAGGGAATTCAACTGCCCGGACCCCTACGTCGAGCGTCTGCTTGAGGGCTTTGCCTATATGGCGGCGCGGGTCCAACTCAAGGTCGACTCCGAGTATCCTCGGTTTACCCAACACCTCCTCGAGATGGTGTACCCGGACTTCCTCCCGCCGGTCCCTTCGCTGGGGATCGTTCAATTCCAGCCGGACATGACGCAGGGATCGCTGAAGGAGGGCATCGTCGTCCCGCGCGGTACCGTCCTGCGAGGCCGACCGGGCCGCGAGTCGCCGACGGCTTGCGAATACCGGACGGCGCACGACGTCAGGCTTTGGCCGATTGCACTTTCGGCAGCGAGCTATATCAGCTCGGCGGGCGCGGTTGCTGCGCTTGGAGCCGGCTTCCGGTGCCCGTGCTCGGGCCGCGCTGCGGCTGCGGCTGCAGACGGTGGGCGATGCGCCGCTTGGCGAGCTCGGTCTCGACAGCTTGGTCCTTTACCTGCGCGGCGGCGACGAGATCGCCGCACGGCTTTATGAGCAGATCATCGCCAACGCCTTGCCTGCCGCTGTGAGGACCGGGAGTGGCGAGCAGGCGACGGCCGCCGGCGGGTGCCGCATCGCCGCGATCGGGTTCAACGACAACGAAGCGCTCCTGCCGGCAAGCCCGCGATCGTTCCAGGGATACCGGCTGCTGAAGGAGTATTTTGCCCTTCCCGAGCGATACTTGTTCGTGGAGCTTTCCGGTCTGCGCACCGCATTGGCCAGCGCAACCGCGCGCGAGTTCGAGTTGATCGTTCCGTTCGACCGGAGTGTTCCGCTTCTCGAGGAAGTTGTTGACGCGTCCCGCTTTGCGCTGTTCTGCAGCCCGGCGATTAATCTCTTTCCGAGGCCGGTCGGCCGCATCCATCTGAGTGATCAGACGAACGAGCATCACGTCGTCGTCGACCGCGCCCGTCCGCTCGACTTCGAGGTTTACCAACTCCGGCAGGTGCTCGGCTACGGCACGGGGAGCGAACCGGAACAGGAGTTCCTGCCGTTTTACGCGTGCAACGATGCGGACAGCGACCGCTTCCACAACGCCTACTACACGCTCTATCGCGAACCCCGCAAGCTGTCGTCGCGACATAAGGAACGCGGTGCGCGGTCGAGTTACGTCGGGTCCGAGGTGTTTATCTCTCTCGTAGATGCGAGCGAAGCTCCGTTTCGCTCCGGCCTGCGGCAGATTGGCGTCGCCGCGCTCTGTACCAACCGCGACCTGCCGCTACAGATGCCGGTCGGCTTCGGCGGTAGCGACCTTTCGCTTGAGATTGGCGCGCCGGTGGAGGCGACGATTTTCCTCGGCGGACCCACCGAGCCTCGACCGATGACGGCCAACCGCGAGATCGCCTGGAAGCTGATCAGCCATCTGTCGCTGAACTACCTTTCGCTTGCCGACGATGCGGAGCGTGGTGCCGCCGCCTTGCGCGAGTTGCTCAGCCTCTACGCTGCGATCGGAGATACCCATACGCGCCGGCACGTGGAGGGTGTGCTGGGCGTGAAGGCGAGGCCAATCAACAGGCGGTCGCCGGGACCAGGACCGGTCAGCGTCGGGCGCGGCCTCGAGGTTCACCTTCTCGTCGACGAGGAGCCGTTTACCGGTTTCGGATCGTTCGTTCTCGGCTCCGTGCTCGAACAGTTTTTCGCTCGTTATGTGTCGCTCAACAGCTTCACCGAGACGCTGTTGACGACCTCCAGTCGTGGTGACGTAATGCGATGGCCAGCGAGGATCGGGCAACGCCAGCTAATGTAGGGCCCGAGGCGTCAGCGCCGGGCCCCAACAGCACGCCCTCCGATTTCCCGCATTCGCGGGCGGGGACAATGAGCCTGCGCTCACCGCCCTGGAGACCCGGCTGAAGTCGCAGCCGTGGACGTTCGACTTCTTCCAGGCCGTTCGTCGGCTCGAGTGCGCGAACTCGCAGCGTCCACGCGTCGGGACGTCGGTGCGACCGGCGGAGGATCCGGTCCGGTTCGCGCAGTTGCCGTCCTTGGTCTTCGCGCCCTCCACCGTCGCGTCGTACGTGCCGGGCGCGAAGGCCGTGCTCCGCGTCTTGCCGGCTATTTCTTTGGACTTTTCGGGCCGAACGGCGCCTTGCCCAGCCATCTCACGGAGTATGCGATCGAGCGGGCCCTGCATCATCATGATCACACGTTCAGTCACTTTCTCGACGTCTTCCATCATCGGATGATCGCGTCCTTCTATCGTGCCTGGGCGCTGGCGCGGCCGCCGCTGAGCTTCGACCGCCCCGGTGCCGACTCCGACTGGTTCGGTCGTTTCCTTGCCTCGCTGTTCGGGCTGGGTTTCGCGAGCCTGCGCGACCGGGACGCGATGCCGGATCGCGCCAAGCTCTTCTATGCGGGCCTCCTTGCCGGCCAGTCGAAACATCCGGCGGGTCTGCGGGCGATGCTCGCCGACTTCTTCAGGATCCCCGTAGCAATCCGCGAATTCATCGGCGAGTGGGTACGTATCCCTGAACAGGCGTGTTGGCAATTTTCGCCTGCCGCCAGCACAGACACCGGCCTGCTTGGCCACTCCATCCTGCTCGGAGTTTGCGTGTGGGGAGCGCAGCATCGCTTCCGCCTGATCTTCGGTCCGCTCATTTTCGCGGACTACTGCCGCTTTCTTCCTGGGATGGCCGGGCTCGATCGCGTCGTCGCAATTGTGAGGAGTTACAGCGGCGACGAGAAAGCCTGGGACCTCAATCTTGTCCTCTGCCGCAAGGAGGTCCCGCCGCTGCGCCTGGACGGCGCGATGCGACTCGGCTGGACGACCTGGCTGCCGGCAGATCGCATCGATCGCGATCCGGACGACCTGATCCTTGAACCAGTGAGGTAGCAGCCACCCGCCAAGCGCAAACGGACAACAAGGGTGAGGAGAATGGCTGAGATAAACCGCGCAACGTTATTCGGGAAGCTCAATCCGCTGAGCTACAAAGCGATCGAGAGCGCGACCGTTTTTTGCAAGCTGCGCGGTAACCCCTACGTCGAGCTGGTTCACTGGTTTCAGCAGATTTTCCAGCTTCCCGATTCCGACCTGCACCGGATCGTCAAGCACTTCGAGATGGAGCCGGCCCGCCTAGCCCAGGACATTACCGCAGCGCTCGACCGGCTTCCGCGCGGTGCTACCTCTATATCCGATCTATCGTCGCACGTCGAGGAAGCAACCGAGCGTGGCTGGGTCTATGCAACGCTGCTGTTCGGCGAGCCGCAGGTGCGCTCCGGCTACATCATCTTCGGAATTCTGAAGACGCCCAGCCTGCGCAACGGCTTGCTCGCCATGTCCAGGGAGTTCGCCAAGGTCAGCACCGATGCGCTGAGCGAGCGCTTCGGCGCGATCGTCGGCGGCTCACCGGAGGACCGCATGGCGGCCTACGACGGCTCGAAGCTTGCGGCGGCCGAGCCCGGCGAGGCGAGCGGAGCGTTGGCGCCGGCGCAGATGGGCAAGCAGGAGGCGCTGAAGCGGTTCTCCGTCGATCTGACGGAAAAGGCGAGGAACGGCGAGATGGACCCGATCGTCGGCCGCGACGAGGAGATCCGCCAGATCGTCGACATCCTGATGCGCCGACGGCAGAACAATCCGATGATCACCGGCGAGGCTGGTGTCGGCAAGACCGCGGTCGTCGAAGGGTTCGCGCAGCGGATCGCCGCAAAGGACGTGCCGCCGCCGATGCAGGGCGTGACGCTCCGCGCGCTCGACATCGGCCTGCTGCAAGCCGGCGCCAGCATGAAGGGCGAGTTCGAAAACCGCCTGCGCCAAGTGATTGACGAAGTGCAGGCGTCGCCGAAGCCCATCATCCTGTTCATCGATGAAGTGCACACGCTGGTTGGCGCGGGCGGCGCCGCCGGCACCGGCGATGCGGCCAATCTTCTCAAACCCGCCCTCGCCCGCGGCACGCTGCGTACCATCGGCGCCACCACCTGGATCGAATACAAGAAGTACATCGAGAAGGACCCGGCGCTGACCCGCCGCTTCCAGCCGGTGCAGATCGAGGAGCCGAGCGAGCAGAAGGCGATCCTGATGATGCGCGGCCTCGCCTCGACGCTGGAGAAGCATCACCACGTGCAGCTCCTCGACGAAGCGATCGAGGCGTCGGTCAAGCTGTCGCATCGTTACATCCCGGCCCGCCAGCTCCCTGACAAAGCGGTGAGCCTGCTCGATACCGCGTGCGCGCGGGTGGCGATCAGCCAGCATGCGGTGCCGGCGGAGGTGGAGGACTGCCGGCGACGGATCGAGGCGCTGGAGACCGAGCGAGCGATCTGCGAGCGCGAGCGGGCGGTCGGCGTCGATACGGCGAAGCGCGACGCTGCGGGGGAGGAAGCGCTGGCAGCAGAGCGGCAGCGTCTGGCCGGGCTGGACGAGCGTTGGGCGCGGGAAAAGGCGCTGGTCGATCGCATTCTCGCACTCCGCGCCAGGCTGCGCGGCGTTGTGGGCCCGGTCGAAGGCACCGGAACTCCCCTCGAAGCCGCCGCCGCAAAGGTGACCACGCCCGCCATACCGGCTGGGAACGGCGAGCCCCCGCCGCCGGCGCTGAGCGACGACGAGCGCCAGACCGCGCTCTCCGAGCTGCGGCAGCTGCAGGCGGAACTCGTCTCGGTGCAGGGCGAGCAGCCGCTGCTCCTCGTCAGCGTCGACGAGGCGGCGGTCGCCAAGGTGGTCGAGGACTGGACCGGGATTCCGGTCGGCCGGATGGTGAAGAACGAGATCGAGGCGGTCCTCAAGCTGAAGGACACGCTCAAGGAGCGCATCGTCGGCCAGGACCATGCGATGGAGATGATCGCGCGGCGCATCCAGACCTCGCGCGCCGGCCTGGAAAATCCGAACAAGCCGATCGGCGTCTTCCTCCTCTGCGGCCCTCCGGCGTCGGCAAGACCGAGACGGCGCTGGCGCTGGCGGAAGCGCTCTACGGCGGCGAGCAGAACGTCGTGACGATCAACATGAGCGAATTCCAGGAGGCGCACACCGTCTCGACTCTCAAGGGCGCGCCGCCGGGATACGTCGGCTACGGCGAGGGCGGCGTGCTGACCGAGGCCGTGCGCCGCCGCCCCTACAGCGTCGTCCTGCTCGACGAGGTCGAGAAGGCGCACCCGGACGTCCACGAGATCTTCTTCCAGATCTTCGACAAGGGCTGGATGGACGACGCCGAGGGCCGGCGGATCGATTTTCGCAACACGCTGATCCCTTCTCACCTCCAACGTCGGCTCGGACCTGAACATGAGCATGTGCGCCGATCCGGAACTGAATGGCGAGCCGGACGACCTCGCTCAGGCGCTGCGCCAGCCGCTGTTGAAGGTTTTCCCGGCGGCGCTGCTCGGCCGGCTGGTGACGATTCCCTACTACCCGCTGTCGGACGAGATGATCGGGATGATCGCGAGGCTACAGCTCGACCGCATCGCCAGGCGGATCGCCGAGCGCTACGGCGTCCCCTTCACCTACGACGACGCGGTGGTGAAGCTGATCACCGACCGCTGCACCGAGCTCGAAAGCGGCGGCCGGATGATCGACGCCATACTGACAAACACGTTGCTGCCGTCGCTGTCGGCGGAGTTTCTTACCCGGACGAGGGACGTACGGCCAATTTCCAGCGTCCATGTCAGCATAGCGGAACAAGAGTTCAGGCTTTCAAACTAGCACAAGTTTGGCCTTCGTGGACATGCAAGCGGAAAAGGGAAACACATGTGTGACGTTTCACAATGGCCGGCTGAGAGGAAAATTACGGAGGCGATCCAGAGGTCGGCAGCCTACATGCCAGCGGCGTTAGGAGCGCAACTGCAGGCCTTTCTTGAGCCTCAAACGCTTGCAATTATTGCTGGGACACTTGCCATTTGGGCGGGATCACACTTCTTTGGAGTGGGAGAGGTGGTCGACGTTGGGCTGTTACTTGTCGGTGCCTTCTTGATTGGCTGGTCTATCACCGACGTGGCTCGAGATCTGATTGATTTTGGAACAACAGCCTACCGTGCACGGACCTCGCAGCACCTCGACGCAGCAGCACGTCTTTTTGCCCGAGCACTCGTCACGGCTGGAGTCACCGCAGTGATGGCGATTCTGCTCCGCCGAAGTGCGCGAAGCATTCAGGCAACGCGTGGTGCTAGTGTCGCTGATGCCGCTCGACCGCGAAGCCCTGGTCTGGCCAGAGTTGGAGCAGATGAACAGGCCTGGAATCCCCGGCGTCGGCCTTTTGTTGATGGTGATGCGAGCCTCCCGGCAGGAGAAGGCTCAACGACGGCGTTCGGAGACGTAACCTATTCGACTGCAGGGTCGGCAACAGAGGTCCAGCTTGTCAGGCTTCATGAACTAGTGCACAGCTTCTTCTCGCCAAGATTTTGGCCCTTCCGAGCGTTTCGCGCCCGGCTCGCGATGTCGGCGTACTCCCGATCGGCGATTATGACGTACCTTGAGGAAGCATTGGCCGAAGGGTATGCACAACTGAGTGTTCATGGTCTCCGCGGCATTCTCACGGGTATTCGATTTCCAATTGCCAACGGTTATGTCACGGTACAGCAACTCGTGTGTGAGGGTGCGGAGATCGGTACAATTTGGTTGGGTGGCCAACTTTTCTCAGTTCAGCTTGTCTTGCAGGACCCCCCTCCAGTGTGCCCGGCGCCACTCATGGCCTGTGATTAGGAGACGCAGCGTTTGCAACAATTAATCGACCCCGAATTACAACGCCGCTTGCTTGCAGTCGCCCGATCGACCGTCGAATCGCGAGGGTGGACGTGGCTGGAACCTGCCCGAATTTCTCAAATACGTTCTTCTGACCCTGAAATGCGGTGGTGGGAAGTTCGTACCAACACCCATTCGCGGGGGCGCAATGCACGCGTTGTTATTGCCGAGCCGGGATTTGACATCATTGAGGCTGCTTTCCTTCCGAGGTGATCGGCGCACCGATGTAGTCAGCCTTCGTACGCGACGCGTCCGCTGGCTGCATCCCCGATCACCTAAGCCTTGCTTCGATGCACCAGCAAACGGATTCCCAAGTCCTGCACCGAGCGTGAAAACAGGCGCTATGATTAACTCCACCCTCAGTAACGCGCGATTCCCTGCTCTTTAAGTGCATGGGTCCGCTCCTTATCAAAGTGGATGCCACCCATTAGGCCGTTAGGGTGCCGGATAATCTCCGGTAGTCAGCACGATTAAGCGCCCCCTATTCAACCGCCCACGAACGGGCTAGCATTTAGAAAACGCTCAGGGGCAGCACATGGCGGAAGCGGTTCAGGCTTACCGGCGGATCCGGGTGAACAGCCCGCTCGGCGCGGATGCGCTGCTGTTCCGCCGGATGGCCGCGTCCGAAGCGCTCAGCCAGCCGTTTGCGATCGACCTCGACCTCCTCAGCGACAACCCGGAGATCAAGGGCGACCAGTTGCTGGGTCAGCCGATGACCATCGCCATCGACCCGGCGGTCGACGGGGCCGAGGTTCGGCCTTTCCCGTCGATCGGTTCGCCTATCGCGGCACCGTCGATTCGCTACGCCAGCTACGCCGTCAGGCTCCGGCCCTTAGCCGTCGTGTCTGCGCAGCATCCCCGAACTGTCGCCCACACCGGAGTGATAATGGGCCGGAAGTACGCTCGGGCCGGTTGATATCGGGAAAGTCCAATCCGTCGTCGACGGCACCCTGTGCCGGTCGCCGTCTTGGAGGCCGGGTCCGGTTGAGATCTTTGCCGCGGGACCACAGTCCGCGGCCCTTTTCGCCCAACGGTACGTCTATTGCGAGCTCTGGTCGGAGGCGGACCGGACCGCCTTCTGGCGGGGCATTGCGGATCGGCTTTCCGAGTATGGCGATCAGGCACTGGCCGTCCTCGGCTGGCTGCGGGACGCGGTGGGTCTGGGGAAGACGGAGGGGTCCTTCAAGAAAGCATGGGCCGATTTCGCAGGCTCGCTTCTATCGATGGCCCAACTCGCTCTCAAGGTCATGGTCGCCATCGGCTACCCCCTTGTCCTTCGTTCCCATCCCTTCCGCGAAGCCTATCAACAGGAGGTTTACGACCTTGGACTTCGCCTGGCGAAGGATGCAGTCGAAGGCTACCGCAAGGCCTATGACGCCGGCGGCTTGCCGCAGTGCACCGGGCGCCTCCAGGTCGACGTCATGGCGATCGTCATCGAAATCCTGGCGACTAAGGGCGCTGGCAAGCTTCTGCAATCGACAAAACTGGCGCGCCTGACGCGCGTCCTGCCGGAGAAGCTTCAGAAATCCTTGCCCAGTCCAAGTGCCGCCAAGCACTTTGATGGCCCGATCGACATCGACGCAGAGATCGCCGAAATGGTTGAGAAAGGCATCGTCGAAGAAGCGGGCATCTCGCCGCGACCTGCCCGTCGGCCGAAACCGCGCGCGCCAACCGTGACCGGGCGAGCCGCCGCCGCGCGAGCGCGGTTCGACACTCTTCGAGAAGGTTACGCGCAAAGTCTCGGTGTACGCCAAGGTGGACAGGTCCATCATGCCATCGAGCTGCAGGTCCTGGATCGTTATCCCAACGTGTTTAGCGAGCCGGAGCTAAACGCCTTTCAGAACATGAGAGGCATAGAGACGGAGCTTGCCAGTCGAAGACAACTGCACAATTCGAAAGTGCGCGAGATATGGGACCGCCACTACCGGCGCATCGACCGAGAAGTAGACGGCCTGGGGCTCAAACCGGGTACGACGAGTTATAACAATTTCGTCCGAAGGAATTTGGAAGAGGCTAGGAACGAAATTGACCATGTCGTTGGCCAGTTCTTTACCGAAATACGCCGGCCAGAGGGACTGTGAGTCGGATTGCAAACCGCGACATGCTTCTTTTCCAGCCGTCACGCTGAGCGGCCCCTGGCGAAGCTGAGTGGCCGCGACCCATTAGGCCGTCCGTCCGAGGCTTGCATGGAGTAACCAAGACGGCACAATCAGGCGCCCTCTATTCAACCGCCCACGAACGGCCTAGCATTCAGTAAAAGCTCAGGGGGAGCACATGGCGGAAGCGGTTCAAGCTTACCGGCTAATCCGGGTGAACAGCCCGCTCGGGGCGGACGCGCTGCTGTTCCGCCGGATGGCCGCGACCGAAGCGCTCAGCCAGCCGTTCGCCATCGACCTCGACCTCCTCAGCGAAAATCCGGACATCAAGGGCGACCAGCTGTTGGGTCAGCCGATGACCATCGCCGTCGACCCGGCGGTCGATGGGGCCGAGGTGCGGCCCTTCCATGGTCTCGTCGATCGGTTCGCCTACCGCGGCACCGTCGATCGCTACGCCAGCTACGCCGTCACGCTGCGGCCCTGGCTGTGGTTCCTCGGGCGCAACGCCGACTGCCGCATCTTCCAGAACAAGACCGCCCCCGATATCCTGAAGCAGGTGTTTCACGACCGCGGCTTCAGCGAGTTCGAGGACAAGCTGACCAGCACCTACCGGACCTGGGACTACTGCGTCCAGTACCGGGAAACGGACCTCAACTTCGTCAGCCGGCTGATGGAGCAGGAAGGCATCTTCTATTTCTTCCGCCATGAGTCGAAGCGGCACGTCCTCGTCCTCGCCGATGCCGACACGCCGCTTTCTCCCGCCGCCGGCTACGCCGAAATCCCCTACTATCCCCCCGAGTCGAGCGACCGGCGCGAGCGCGACAACATCTCCGACTGGCAGCGGCTGGAGCGGGTCGAAACCGGTGTCTACGCCCTGCGCGATTTCGATTTCACCAAGCCGCGGGTCACGCTCGAAGGAAGCGACGCGCAGCCTTTGGGGAGCCACTCGCTCGCGAAGTTCGAGTATTACGATTATCCCGGGGAGTACCTGACCGCCGCCGAGGCGACGAGTACCAGCCGGATGCGGCTGGAAGAACTGCAGGCCGACGCCCGCCAGGTGACGGGAGGCGGCGACGCGGCCGGCCTCGCCGCCGGCAACCTGTTCCGCCTCACCGGCCACCCGCGCAAGGATCAGAACGCCGAATACCTGATCCTCGCCACCACGCTGGAGCTCGCCTCCGACGCCTACGTCTCGGGCAGCGACGGCAGCGGCACGCTGTGCAGGTGCAGCTTCACAGCCGTCCCCGGCACGGTGCGCTTTCGCCCCCGCCGCCTGACGCCGAAGCCGATGGTGCAGGGGCTGCAGACCGGCTTTGTCACCGGCCCGCCCGGCGAGGAGATCCACACCGACAAATACGGCCGGGTAAAGGTGCAGTTCCACTGGGACCGCCGGGCGAAAGGCGACGACACGAGCTCCTGCTGGATCCGCGTCGGCCAGGCCTGGGCGAGCAACCGCTTCGGCTCCCAGTTCATCCCCCGCGTCGGCGACGAGGTGATCGTCGCCTTCCTCGAAGGCGACCCCGACCGCCCCCTCATCATCGGCAGCGTCTACAACGACAAGACGATGCCGCCGATGACCCTGCCCGACCAGGCGACGATGAGCGGCCTCAAGTCCAACAGCAGCAAGGGGGGCGGCGGATACAATGAAATCAGGATGGAGGACAAAAAGGGCAGCGAGGAAATATTCATTCACGCGGCCCGGGATTACAAGGTCGTCATCGAAGGCAGTCATTCACCGAGCTACAGCAAAACAATAAAGGTCGGAGACTCGGAAAAGACCCTCGACAGTGGCAACGAAAAGCTCGACGTCAAGGCGGGGAACATTACTATCAAAGCCCCGGCGGGAACCCCGGCTCACGGCAAACGCGGGGAGGTCGTCGGCACGACGAGCATCGTCACTCACCTGCGGTGGCAGCATCGAGATGACGCCGGACGCAAACCAAGATCACCGCGCCGACGATCGAGGTGGAGCGGGGTGCGCTGACAGACATAAAAGGGGCGTTGGTAAAAATTAACTCGTAGCTTCTGCGCGATTAATAAATCTGCTAGTCGTCGCTTATAGTCGGCGAAGAAACTTTCTCTTGCCAAATTTGGCGTGTCTTTTATGGCAAGATCCAGTATAATGGTTATTAGTTGGGCCCATTCCTGGATGAATGCGCTAAGCTTCACCTCGAATGTTGTTTCAGGAAACATACTGTTAACCTTGGAGACATACTCTCCCTTCCGCACCCGCAGCGAAAGGGTATCGGGCACATCTTTGTTTATGACGATATTTGTGTCGCTGCCTTGTTCAAAGAAGTATATCTCCGCAGCGCATTTTTCAGCAGTTTGTATGTGCTCCAACGTGCTGAAAATATCATCTATAATCGTTGTGATATCTGGATCAAGATCAAATTCAAGTGCGTACTCTCCTATTTTTATTGTAAACTGGCCCTCATAGTGTGCACATAACTTTTTGATTTCCACAAACATATTAGAGGCGTCCGCGTAGTCCGAAACATCGAAATCGTCGAATGACAACCTTCGCTTATAACTAATATGTATTTGGAAGTCCTGTAGCATTTCACGCCATCATTCAACGGGATAGCTCGTTCGAACAGAGCCGTCAGGTTTACGAATCACTTTGACCTTCGTAACATTCTCCGATGTCGAGCCGTCAGGGTGGTAAACCCGACCAACCGGCTTTCCCATCTCGACAGTGTGTTCGCCCGCGGTAATGGGCGCTCTCTGCTCTGCCTCAACAATACTGTCATTATCATGAAATTGGCCTTGATCAGTACCCTTTCCACGCGCACGGTCCGCTAATTGCTGCCCCGGTCTCTGAGCGCCATGTTCACTTCGTGAGTGTCCGTAAGCTTTGGTGGACTTGGGGTTCCCCCAGTCGGCGTCAACGTTAGTTCCTTCCCCCGGCTCGCGCAGGCGCGGCGGCTCTTGCTTTGTGGTCTCGGTCTCATCCTCGCCTGACTCCGCTTCTCCTCCCCCCTCGCCTTGCCCGCCCTGCTGCATCATCGCGACGCCCGTGGCGGCGGCGGTCATTCCTGCCGCCGCTGTCGCAGCGTTCGTTGCTGCAACGACCGCCGCCTGCGAGGAAGCGGTCGCGCCGGCGCCAGCGAGCGCAAGCCCGCCGCCGCCGGCGGCACCGATGGCACCAACTGCCGCTCCCATCACCCCCAAAGCGGCGCCGGCCCCGATCAACGCCCCCTGTTTCATCGCTGCGGCCTGGCACTGAATGCATCCGTCCCGCGCCAGACCAAGCCCGACCCCGGCGCCGATTGCCGCGCCACCGGCGACGACGAGGGCGGCGGACGACACGGTGGCGGCGCTGAATGCGGCCGCGCCAGCAGCAACGGCGAGAACCGCGGGGCCGGCCACGACGACCGCAGCCACTCCCACGGCAACGATGGCAGCGGCGGCCGCGTATTTCCAGAAGCCGCTCAGCAGACCGAGCGGGTCGGCATCGTTGACCGGATCGTTGCCGCAGTAAAGATAGAGATTGGGTCCCGAGAACAAATCCAGCGGGTCGCGCGACAGCCATCGCCCGATATGAGGCGAATAATAGCGGGCGCGGCCGTAATGCAATCCGGTTTCCTCGTCGAAGTAGTGTCCCGGGAACCGCAGCGGCTGACGAAGCGAGCCGCGACAATACATCGGCATTCCAAAAGGGGTCGCCTCGCCGAACCAGACGAGGTGCCCGGAGGCGTCGCTCACGAACTGCGGCGCACCAAGCGGATCGTTGTGAAAGAAGAAACTGCAACCGTTCTCCCGCATGGAGAGTGGAGCATACACGCCGGGAAAGAAGAGATAGTCCCGCCTGACGCGTCCGGCCGGACCTTCGGTGATTTCTGCCAAAAGCACCTCGCCCGCCCAGAGGTAGCGTGTCGTGGTATCGCCGACGCGTTTGTGGATGCGGCGAGCAAACGCATCGTAGGTGAACTCGACTCGGCGGCTGTCGGGCAGATCGACGGCGATCAGCAGGTTCTGGTCGTTGAAGGTATAGCGCGTCCGCCCGCCGTCGCCGGCGGCCTCGGTAAGGTTGCCCCGGGCGTCGTAAGTGAACGACTGTCCGCCCTGTTCGAACAGCTCGTTCATCGCCCCGAACCGCGCCTGCTCCCCATCGGCGAGGAGGCGGTTTCCGTTGGCGTCGTACGCAAACTGCCGGCTCCGGCCGCCGAAGCTGAAGCCGGTAACCTGCCCGATCGCGTCGTATTCGTAACACTTCGCCCCGACCGCCGTATCGTCAACGTCTGTCAGGCGGTTGTTTACATCGTACGTAAACCGAACCGCGTGGGACCAGGGTGAGGCGCCGGCGAATGCCGCCGTCTTCTTGAGCGGCCGGCCGTCGGGTCGGAGCGCAGTCTCGGCGACGATGCCGTTGGGATAGCGGTGCCGGACGCGCTGCCCGTTCTCGCTCGGGCGATAGGCAAACGTGTGCGTCTGCGCGGCCAAGTCGTCGATTTGGACGACTCGTCCATCTGCGTCGTAGTGGAACCCGACAGACGCGCCGTCCGGTGTCGCGATCTGCGTCAGTAGGCCGCAGTCGTCGTACGTGTAGGTGACTCGGTCATCGCCCTGATCCTCGGCCAGCAGCCTGCCCTTTGCGTCGTACTCCCGCCTGACCACCGTCGAGGGATTGCGGGCTTCTGTTACCCGGCCCGCGGCGTCGTAGGTAAACGCGACGAAATGTCCGTCTCCGTAATCGATGCGCGAGATCTGATCCCGATCGTCGTACTCGACATGCGCCCAAAGCGCACCGTTGATGCGTGCCGTCCTGACCCGGCCCCGTTTGTCCCGCTCTACCTCCTCGGTGCTGCCGTCAGGCCGGACAATCCGGGCAGGCCGATCCCAGCCGGCATACTCGTATGTTGTGCGACGGCCGTTCGGATCGACCAAAGCAACGACGGTTCCCCGTTCGTCCCGTTCAAAGACCGTTCGGCCTCCAGCGCGGTCAACGAAGTCCGCCAGGCCACCCGAGGGATGATGGGTCGACCGTTCGATGCAGTTGTCTGGATATACGCAACTCAGCAGTCGCGCATTATCGTCCCACTCGAATCGCCATCGTCGTTCGCCGTCGCACCAACATGAGGACGGGCGATCCCGCTCGTCATACGAAAACCTCAGTTCATGACCGAATGGTAGCCGAAAGGAGGTCACACGGTTATGCTCATCATACTCCCATGCGTAGGTCTGGCTGAGCGGCGTTGAGAACAGGGCGAGACGGCCATGGCCATCGAGTCCAAGGCAACTCGTGTTGCCGTTGCGGTCAGTGACCAGGACGCGGCCCGCGTAAGGGCTCCCCGAAACCGTGTAGCCTGCCGCACCTAGGCTCTCTCGAATACGCTCGAAGGAATAGTTTCGTGCGAGTGCGGCCAGTTGTTCGTCCGGTACGGTGATCATGGCAATGTGGACTATCCCCCAACCACGGAGGCCTACGCCTGTAAATTATTCGGTCGTCCCAAGCCGGGGCTAAAGAGGTGTTTTTCACGGTGGATCATACCATCCGCGTGGGGATGGTAGGCGATTAGCGCTTCGCCGTTGCCGCATTCTGCGACAATCTTGGTCACCGGACCGAAAAATGCAGCAACGTTGCGCGGCGGGCATGTATCCATGAATGGGTGAAGGACGCGAGGGTCGTAGAAGCGCAGGTATAGCCGGCGCCCCGCTTCGGTGCGAACGTAGAGCAGGCTTTTCCAATGCAAACGGATGCGCTCGAACGGTTCTTTGCACAGGAAATAGATGCCCCAGCTTCGTCCCCACCCTTCGGTGAGCAGGCTAGCGAGGGTGTCGGAAACCGGCGGGGCAAGGCGCACTAGATAGGGCGCGTAGCGGGCCAGCTTATCAGCCTTGTCTCCGTAATACAGGCACTGCGACTGCGTGTCGGAGGCAGCAAGGAGTTTCAGAACTCGTCCGTCGCGGGCTGCGTCGAAAACGCCGTATAACGGTAACTGCGTTTCGCTCAACAGGCCGATGAGACGCTCGCGGGCGCCCGGTTCGAGCATGGTTACATACTTCCTTCATCAGCCATGGTCCGTGGGCCCATCTCTCAGTCGCCCGGGCACGGTTCCGCGAACGGAGCCCCTGTCTCCGCCGCCGAGGTAAGGACGCTGCCGCTTGCCGGGACGCCGATTAAATCTGTTGGGCCGCCTAGAACTATCACTCCGCCGTGCGCGGTCGCGTCACCGAGGCGTGCCGCGGGACTTCCTCCTATCAACACGGTTGGTTCGCCCATTACGACGACGTCGGGCGGCCCGGCGCAAGTGCACATGTCGCCAACCCTGGCCGCCGGCATTCCGCCGACCAATACGGTCGGGCAGCCCGGGGGCAAGATTGGTCCACCAACGTGCGGCACGACGCCGGTCACCATTGGGCATGTATGCATATCCGTTACGCGTGCGGCGGGCGGCATCCGACTCCTTGCCTAAGGAAAGCGATCACCAGATGGTGAGTCAACTTCCCGCAAAGATCAATCCGGAGTGTGTGCAGCTCTGCCTTTTCCAGCGCCGACACACGCTCCCACAGCACGCCAAGTGGACAGGCTCGAGGGTTGAAGTTTGCTCCGCCAGAAAGTGTGTGTAGCAACCATTAAGCTACGGCTGGCTGATTGATCCACGGGGTGCCGCGAGCGACGACGGTGTTGGCGAAGATGAGGAGCTTGCGGGCGCAGGCGAAGAGGGCCACGGTGTGTGGCTTGCCGCGTTCGACGAGGCGGCGGTAGAGGGCCTTGAGGGCAGTGTTCCAGCGAAAGGCGGCCGGCAGGGCGGCGGCGTAGTGCGAGCGGCGGAAGCCGGGCGCGGCCCCCCGCGATATGGGTCTCGCCCGTCCACCGTCCACTCTGCTGGACGAACGGCGCAAGCCCGGCGAGTGCTGCTGCCTGATCCCGGCTGACCGCGCCCAGTTCCGGCAGGCGCAGAACGAGCGCCAGCGCGTGCGCTCGCCGATCCCCGGCACGCTGAGCACCAGGTCGAAGCGCCGCGCCAGGTCGGCATGGGTGCGGAGTGCCGTGATCAGGCGGCGGAGCTCGTCGGCGCGGCGCGCCCGCAGGTGCTCGATGTCCGCCGTGACGATGTCGCGCAGGCGCGCGTCGCGGACGTGTTCGAGGCGTGTCTTCAGCCGGGCGATGTCCGCTTCCACCTGTTCGATGAAGGTGAGCTGGTCGGTGAGCCCGTCCAGGCGGGGATCGGCCGCCCTGGTTTCCGTGGGATCCAGGACGTGGGTGCAGGCGGCGATCAGCACGGCATCGATGCGGTCGCTCTTGGCACGCCGCAGGTGCAGCCTGGCGAAGGCGCGGACCTGCAGCGGCTGCAGGACGACGACGGTGAAGCCCGCCGCCTGCAAGTGCCGAGCTATGCCGCGCTCGTAGCTGCCGCTGGCCTCGATGCCGACCCGCTGCACGCCTTCCTGGCGGAGCCGGGCGGCGAGGCTCTGCCAACCTGTCGGCGTGTTGTCGACCGTGAACGGATCACCCCCACCGTGAACGGCGACGTCGAGCCTGTCCTTGCCGGTATCGATCCCCGCCGTCCGCGTGATATCGTTGACCATCTTCGTTTGACCCCGCCTTGTGAATCGAACCTTTCGTTCGAGCAACCATCCGGGTCCGATGAAGAGGCTGGCGCGATCATGCTACGCGAGAGCCCGCAACGGCTCAGGGCGGATCCGATCCGCCGCCAGCCGCCCGGCCCCGGGTGGCCACCCCATAGACGCTAAAATAGAGCTTGCGCCCTGGAATCGTTTGTGATTCCAGAGTGGGATGACTCACAAATCGGTTGTTGATCGAGACTGGCGAGAGATCGTGGATCGGCTGGGCGGGGCTGCCGCCCTGGAAGCGAGCGCGCGGGAAACGAAAGCGTTCGTGCGCGCCCGTGTGATCGAAACCGCCGTCGATCTGCTGCGTCTGGTCTTGGCCTATTGCCCGGCGAGCGAGGCATGCGATCGACCGCCGCCTGGGCGACATCGATCGGACTTGTCGATATTTCCAACGTGGCACTGCTCTATCGTTTGCTCGAATGCGGGGATTGGCTGGCGGTGCTGGTCGGCCGCGCGCTGGCGGCGGCCGCGCCCGAGGCGAGCCGGGGTCGGTTGATTCGTCTTATCGATGCGAGGACGGTGCCGAAGGCCGGGACGCTCGCCAAGACGAAGAACCGGTTGTGGCGCGTGCACAGTGCCTTCGATCTGCCTGACGAACGCTTCGGCTTCTTCGAACTGACGGACCAGCAGGGCGGCGAAACGCTGGACCGCATTCCGGTCGTCAAGGGCGAGATCCGGATCGCCGACCGCGCCTATCTGCAGCCCGATCGGATGGGCCCGGTCCTTTACGCCGGTGCCGACATCATCGTGCGGGCCGGCTGGAGGAATGCCCGCTGGCTCGATGGCGAGGGCGAGCCGGTCGATCTTCTCGCCGAGTTCCACGCCGGCACGGCCAGCGGGCTGATCGATCGATCAATTTGGCTTGCCCGCAAGTCAGGCTTGCCGCTGCGCCTGCGCCTCGTCGCCGTTAAAAAGACAGCGCAGGTGGCCGCGGCGGCCAGGCGCAAGGCGCGTCAGGCGGCGCGCAAAGGCGGGCACCAGATCCGAAGGGCACGCTCGCCGCCGCCGAGTGGGTCATCCTGATTACCTCGCTCGAACCCGAGGCTTTCCCCACGGTCGATGTCCTCGCCCTCTACCGCCTGCGCTGGCGCATCGAACTCGGCTTCAAGCGCCTCAAAAGCCTTATCGGCTTGCAGGGACCGCCGGGCCGCGACGAACGCTCCGCCAGAGCTTATGTCCTGGCTCATCTCCTGATGATCCTGTTACTCGAACGCTCGCCCTCGCGTTCGAGGACTCTCCTGCTCGGCTGCCGCCGCCTGACCCCGCCCGGCCGCTTGGCGTCTCCTGTGCCAGCTCGTCGCCACGCTTCGTCAAACCATCATCCCCGAGCCCACGATCGCCTGCCTCCAGCGCTGCGCGGCAAACCTTCAGCGACAATTCCGCGAGCCGCCTCGACGACGAAGTTATCAAGAACTCATCCGCCTATTTTAGCGCCTATGGGTGGCCACCCGGGGCCGGGCGCTCCTCTCGGAACACTCTCACAATAGGGGAAGCGGCTATTACAAGGTCGGAATAGCCGAAGGCGTATTCCGACGGATGAAGCTCGTCGGGTAGGCTGAAACCGGAAATGGAGTTGGCCGATACGCGGGCCGTCCCCATTAACAGCTCGACGCCTGACCCGGCGGATGAAAACATTTGTCGGAATACGCCTAAACGCGGGAGGCGTCGGCGGCGTCATTCCCGTTGATCTGCACATCTGCGGTTGCCCTCCCACGCCAATCCAGCTTCTCGGCGGGCTGCTCGCTCTGCTGCAGCCAGCAGCTTCAGCGAAGAAGCGCTGAAGGCCAGCAGCACGGTGGCGGCAACGGAGCCAAGGGGACATGGCCAGTCGCGAACTGCGACCGCCACCGGTGATCAAGCTCGGCAATCAGCTTTCGTGCAAGGCAGGAGGCGGTGAACATGCCTGATTGACCGTCACCGGAGAACTGGCTAGCGTTATAGGAAATATGGCCGCATGGGGAGTGCGGCCATTTCTAGAAGAGGGGGTTTAAGCCGGCATATCCCGGATAGCCGGTTGTTGAGGTCTGAAATCGTACGCCGCCGCCTACCAATGTTCAACGCCTGGGTGATTCCGGACGGTAGCGAGGGGCTTCGCTGGCCGAGGCCGGTCGAGTGCGGTGATATGCGGCGGAATGTCAACTCCTCGCTGCTTTCAGCGCGCAGTTTTCCCGTCGTACGGCGCTGATCTTGGTGAGAGTTGCCCCTGCCGCGCGTCATGTCGGCGCCGGTTCTGGCCGCATCTGGTCGATGAGCCGCAGGATCTCGGCGAACAGCGTTCTCGGCACGGCCACCTCGGCGAGCTGGAACGTCACGTACCGGCCATGGCGCACCACCTTGGCGCCGATCTTGACGAGCTTGTCGCGCAGCGTCGTCAGTGACCACTGCTTCACCTCCTGCGGCAGCGCCAGGGTCCGCATGAAGTTGGCGAGGTTGTAGGCGAGCGTGTGCAGCTGCAGCCGCACGGCGTTGGCATCGAAGCCGCGACACGACAGCCGCGTCCAGACGAGGGCGTTCTTGCCTTCCTTGATCCACTGCTCGGCGGTGCCGCGCCGATTGTAGAAGGCGACGACCCGCTCGGCCGGACGGTCGAGATTGGTGACAATGAAACCGACCCGGGGATACAGCTCGCCCGGATGCCACTCAACCTTGGCGACCACCCGGCGGGGCTTCGTCCAGCTCTTCGCCTGGTAGCGGAAACTGGAAGAGGTACGGCGAACGTTCTTCGGAGGACGGCCGACCGGACGCCGCAGGAGATGGCCGATCCCCTGCTGCAGAACCGGATTGGCGGGCAGCCGGATGGCGTACTTGAAGCCCTCCGCCTCGAGAAACGTGTAGAGTTCCGGCATGGCGAAGGCGGCATCGGCGCGGAAGTAGCGCCGCAGACGGCGCTCGCGGTAGCGGGCGACGACCGGCTCCAACACCGTCTTCCACTCCTCGGCGCTGTGGGCGTTGCCCCGACGCAGCAGGCTGCGCTCGAGATCGCCGAACTGGTTGAACCAGAAGAGCGGGTGGTAGCAGGTGCAGCCGAAGTGACCGTTGTATGCTGCCCCCTCCTGGCGGCCGTGCGTCCGGCTCTCCGAGCTGTCCAGGTCGAGAATAATCATCTTCGGCGGCTTGCGCGCGTGCACCCGGGCGATCCAGGAGCCGGCCAGGTCGCACAACCCAGCGAGGTTGGCCTCAAGCGTTAACCACGCCGTCTCGAAGCGACCCATCTGGCTGATCGACGCAGCGGCGCCGGCGAGGCCTCGCCGATCGACGATCGCCCGCATCGCCGGATCGACGGACAGACGTTGGGCATCGTTGACGTCCTCGTAACCGGCGAGACGGCCGAAGATCGACTGGCGCAGCAACCCGGTCAGGACATGCCGCCTGTTCCGGCCACGCCGCAGATCCGACAGAGCCGTCCCCGCGCTCGCCGTCAGACCGAGCGCCTCGTCCAACTCGCGATAGGCAAGCAGCCCGGCATCGGACGTGATGTTGCTACCGTGGAACTCCAGCTTGAGGCGGCGATCGAACTTGAGCTGGGAAAGACCCGCTACCGATTCACCCGCTGGATGAGACATGCCGGAACCACCGAACTGGCGATAACATATTGATCTCCATACACGATTCGCTCAGCGGCGTCACCCAGCCAGCGCCTCATCTGGGATATGCGGGTTAATATTGTGGAGCAGTATGTTTGGATCGATCCGTTCGGATAGGGTCGATTCAACCAGCTGCGTCAACCGGACACCTAACCCTTCATTCAGCCGGCTCGGAGCGCCTGACCGGCGCGTTGCTCGACCGGCTGACCCACCACGTCCACATCCTGGAGTTCAACGGCGAAAGCTACCGCCTGAAGCAATCCAGGGGGCGCCGGCGAAGCAGAAGCGCGCCGGAACAAAATCAAGCCGTCAGCACCATCATCGAGCCCGAAGCGGGCGAGATCCTCAACGGCTGACCCACCCTCCGTCGACACCCAAAAACATGAAGGGGACCCCGCAGGGTCCCCTTCATGCTAACGCCACCCGAGCCGGCCGTGATGTACTTTTGCGCCGCCCCAGTGATGCAAAATGTCTCCGCCGTTGACACCTAGGTAAGCGTGGGCTGATGCCCACGTGGTGATCGGGCGAAGGGTTAGTCATAAGACTGGGCTTATGACTGGGTCTTTCGAGCGGATCGAGGTGATCACCGGTGTCGCGCGGCGCCGCCGGTGGAGTGTTGAGGAGAAGCGGCGGATTGTCGCCGAGAGCCTTCGGGCGGGGGCGTCGGTATCCTTGGTGGCGCAGCGTCACGGCTTGCGCTCCAATCAGCTGTTCAAGTGGCGGAAGCTAGCACGGGAAGGCGTGTTTGGCCCGTTCCCGGCGGATTTCCCTTTCGTGCCGGTCCGGATCATCGGGGATGAGGCGCCGCCGTCGTTGCGGTCGTCGCCGATGCCGCCGCGACCTTCGGCCGAGGTCTCTTCGGTGATTGGCCATTCGTTGGCCGAGATCGAGCTTGCGAACGGCTGCCGGTTGCGCGTGTCCACCGACATCGAGCCATTGGTGCTGCATCGGCTGGTGACGGCGCTGAAGGCTGCGGGCTGATGCCGATCGGTTTGCCGGCCGGCAGCAAGATCTATCTGTCGCTGGCGCCGGTCGACATGCGCAAGGGCTTCGATGGCCTGGCGGCGCAGGTTCAGCATCTTCTTTCTCGCGATCCGTTCTCGGGGCATCTGTTTTTGTTCCGCAGCCGGTGCGGTGACCGCTTGAAGGCGCTGTGGTGGGACGGCAGCGGGCTTTGCCTGTTCGCCAAGCGGCTGGAGCGGGGTCGATTCGTCTGGCCGCAGGTCAAGGAGGGGGCGCTCACGCTGACCTCGGCGCAGCTGGCGATGCTCGTCGAGGGTCTCGATTGGCGCCGGGCGGTTGTTTTCAACGCGTTGCCGAAGCCGACGGCGGTATGATCGAAGCTTCTGACTCTGTTGGTTTTTTTCTGGATGGGCCGCTGCCGCTGCGCTAGCAAGACGGCCATGCGTCTCGATCTTTCCCGGCTGCCAACCGATCCCGTCCTGCTGCAGCGGGTGGTGCGGGAACTGGCCGAGGTGCTGGAGCGACAGGACGCCGAACTGACGGCGGCGAAGGCGCGGCTGGCCGAACGGGATGCCGAACTGGAGAAGCTGCAACTGTTTCTGACGGCGCTGAAGCGGCTGAAGTTCGGCCGTTCGTCGGAGAAGCAGCATCCGGATCAGCTGACGCTTGCTCTCGAGGCGATCGAGGAGCAGATCGCGGCGCTTGCGGCGAAGAGCGAGCCCGCAGCGCCGGCCGCCGCGCCCGAGAAGAAGCCCTCCAGCCGGCCGCTGCCCGGCCATCTGCCGCGCGACGAACGCCGGCACGAGCCTGCGGGCTGCGCCTGTCCGGCCTGCGGCGGCAAGCTGCACGTCATTGGCGAGGACGTCTCGGAAGTTCTCGACTACGTGCCGGCGCAGTTCAAGGTGATCCGCCACGTCCGGCCGCGCTTCGCCTGCCGGGCCTGCGAGAGCATTCACCAAGCGCCGATGCCGTCGTTGCCGATCGAGCGCGGCCGGCCGGGACCAGGGCTGCTGGCCCAGGTGCTGGTCGCCAAGTTCTGCGATCATCTGCCGCTGTATCGGCAATCCCTGATCTACGCCCGAGCCGGCGTCGAACTTGACCGCTCGACGCTCGCCGACTGGGTCGGACGCGTGACTTGGTTGTTGCAGCCGCTGGGCGAGCGGCTGGCCGCCCACGTCTTTGCCGCGGCCAAGATCCATGCCGACGACACGCCGGTGCCGGTGCTCGATCCCGGCCGTGGCCGCACCAAGACCGGGCGGCTGTGGGTCTATGTCCGCGACGACCGGCCGTCGGGTGATGCCAGCCCGCCGACGGCGGTCTTCTTCTTTTCGCCGGACCGCAAGGGCGAACGGCCGGCGGCGCACCTGGCCAGCTTCTCGGGCTTCCTGGAGGCCGACGCCTATCCCGGCTTCGACAAGCTCTATGGTGAGCGGATCGTCGAGGTCGGCTGTTGGGCGCACGCCCGGCGCAAGATCTTCGACGTCCACGACAGTACCAAGTCGCCGATCGCGGCGGAGGCCCTGGCGAAGATCGGCGAGCTGTATCGGATCGAGACGGCCATCCGCGGCCGGCCGCCGGATCAACGACTGGACGTCCGGCGGCGCCAGGCTCGGCCGCTGCTTGCGGCGCTCAAGGCCTGGTTCGAGGTGCAGCTGGCGAAACTGCCGCCGAAGGGCGGCCTCGCGCAGGCCATCCGCTACGCGCTCGCCAACTGGACGGCGCTGACCCGCTACACCGAGGACGGCCGGCTGGAGATCGACAACAACCGCGCCGAAAACACCCTGCGCGGCGTCGCTCTCGGCCGCAAGAACTGGCTGTTCGCCGGCTCCGACACCGGCGGCGACCGCGCCGCGGCGATCTACAGCCTGATCGAAACCTGCAAGCTCGCCGGCATCGATCCGTTCGCCTACCTGCGGGATGTCCTCGGGCGCGTCGCCGATCACAAGATCAACCGGATCGACGAGCTGCTGCCGTGGAATTGGGCGCCCGCCGCCCACGTCGCCGCGGCAGCCTGACCAAGCAAAGCTCACGCCAAACCCAGCAGGGCCGTCACAGGACGCTTACAACACCTAACCACTGGCCGGATTTTGCTCCGGCGCGGCCGTACCAATCGCCGCCGCTACGTGGCCTAAGTTGTCACCGCCCTACACAATGGCAGCCGAGCGTCATCAGCGGCGGCGTTTGCGGGTGAACAGGCGGTGAACAGGCGCGCCCGTCTGTGCTGCACTT
>JADJRE010000002.1:0-455000 GCA_016712375.1 Rhodospirillales bacterium | reverse complement strand
CATCGACGCAAGCATCAAAGCGCTCGAGCGAGAAATCGTTGGCACCGGGTACTTCATAGTGGCGCGAGATCCCTTGCATGCCGTAACCGGGATTGAACGGCTCATACAAATGCCGGGCGCCTGGTGCCAATTCGAGATTACTGCCGAAAGGCGTCGTCCCGGATCGTGGAATGCCGGTGATTAGAATAACGCGACGCAGATGTGCCATCGGTGCCTGCATGTGACGCGGACGACCCTGCCGGATGACAAGTCAAAGGCGCAGAATAATGCAACTATGAGGGATGGACTCTCATCTGTCCAGGCAGACGCCGTCGCTGCCTGCGCCGGGCCAGATGTTGGAAAGCCCCAGGGCAACGCCGGCGCGGATCCGCGACATGCGCGGAGGCGCCCGTGATGTCGATCGTGCGCCACAGCAGCGGGTTGGCCTCCGACGTTCACAACAAGAGCATCGATCGTGTTGTTTCGCCCGCCGATTTCCGCTAAATCTGCCGCAGAGGGTCCCGGCATAACCGTGCCGCCGGTCGATAGAAGCTGCCAGAGCAATCGCTGATCCAGCGGAGGTATGCGGTGAAAGTCGTTCTGTTTTGCGGCGGCCTGGGAACTCGACTCAAGGAACATTCCGAGACAATTCCCAAGCCTTTGGTGAATATCGGCTATCGGCCGATCATCTGGCACCTCATGCGATACTATGCCTATTTCGGCCATAAGGAATTCGTGCTTTGCCTCGGTTATCGCGGAGATTTGATCAAAGAGTATTTTTTGAATTATAACGAATGCATTTCCAACGATTTCATCATGCGAAAGGGCGGTCGCGAGATCGAGACGTTACGCACAGACATCGACGACTGGCAGATCACCTTTGTTGATACCGGTCAGCAGTCGAACATCGGGCAAAGGCTGCTTGCTGTCCGCGAGTTTGTCCAGGACGAGATGTTCCTGGCCAATTACAGTGACGGCCTGAGCGATCTGGACTTGAACGCTTACATTCAGCGGGCTTCCGCTGGAAAAGCCGTTGCCAGCCTGATGGCGGCGCGCACCGGCGACAGCTTTCACGCCGTCACCGCCGATGAAGACGGTTGGGTACGCGAGATCGGCCCGGTCAGCAAATCACCGCTCATGATCAACGCTGGCTTCTTCCTGCTCCGCCCGGAAATCTTTGACTACATCCGCGAAGGCGAGGAACTCGTGGCTGAGCCGTTCATCCGGCTGGCGCAGGAGCGCCGGCTGTTCTGCCATCCTTATGACGGCTTCTGGAAGTGCATGGACACCTTCAAGGACAAGATGACGTTTGACCGGATGTACGAACAAGGCGAAGCACCCTGGGAAGTGTGGCGGCCAGTAAAGAAGACCGCCGGCGGTCGAGAACTCCTTGTCAGCCAGACGCCGGCCATAGAGCCGATGCCCGCGCTGTCGCCGGTTGTCGACGGGCGGGCTGCCGAATAGCCGCTTCACTGTCCTGCCGTTTCGGCTGAACCATAGCCACTCGCTTCTGGGCGACGCAGCCCGGGGCACAACATGGCGCGATAGAGGTTGCACAATGTCCTCGGAAACCGCACCTTGCGGCGGTAGATCGGCATCCGGCGCCTTCGCCATCGAATGTTGTGCAGTCGCTGTGATGCAGAGGACGCCTGTGCGTCCCCGGCACCAGTGCGCACGCAAACGAGGACCATGAGAGCATCCGTTTCATCCCTGCCGACCCCGCTTCCCGTTGCCGCGCCGCTGCCGGCGGACGTCCGCGTGTCATTCGAGTTCTTTCCGCCGAAGACCGAGCAGATGGAGCAGACGCTGTGGACCTGCGTGCAGCGGCTGGCGACGCTGGAACCGGCCTTCGTCTCGGTAACCTACGGCGCCGGCGGCACGACGCGCGAGCGCACGCACGCCACCGTCGCACGAATCCGCGAGGAGACGACGCTTGAGCCGGCTGCGCATCTGACCTGCGTCGGCGCTTCTCGCGACGAGATCGACGCGGTGGCGCGGCACTATTGGCAGGCCGGAATCCGCCACATCGTTGCTTTGCGCGGCGATCCGCCCGAGGGTTCCGCCCGCTACCTGCCGCATCCCGGCGGCTACGCCTACGCCGCCGATCTGGTGGCCGGGCTGAAGCGGGTAGCGGACTTCGAGATCTCGGTGGCGGCCTATCCTGAAACCCACCCTGAGGCAACGAGCCCGCGCGCCGATCTCGACAACCTGAAGCGCAAGGTTGACGCCGGGGCCAGCCGGGCGATCACTCAGTTCTTCTTCGACGTTGACCACTTCTTCCGCTTCCGCGACCGAGCGGCGGCGGCCAACATCGCGCTGCCAATCATCCCCGGCATCCTGCCGGTGACCAACTTCGCGCAGGTGCGCCGGTTCGCCGCCATGTGCGGCGCTTCCGTGCCCAGCTGGATGGGGGAACTTTTCGACGGTCTCGACAATGATCCGGAGACGCGCCGACTGGTCGCCGCATCGGTCGCCTGCGAGCAGTGCCGGGCGCTGTCGGCGGGCGGCGTCGAGCAGTTCCACTTCTACACGCTGAACCGCGCCGACCTCGCGTATGCCATCTGCCACGTGCTGGGGTGCGACCGCCGCAGGCGGCGGACCGGTCAGCGCAGGCGGCGCTGGCGGGTGGAGCGTGATGCCAATGGCCAGCGACGACCGTGCCGCGCTGCTGCGCGCCACTTTGAACCAACGCATCCTGGTTCTGGACGGTGCCATGGGGACGATGATCCAGAAGCACGCGCTGGAGGAAGCAGATTTCCGCGGCACCCGCTTCGCGCATTGGCCACGCGACCTGAAGGGCAACAACGATCTGCTCAGCCTGACCCGGCCGGACATCATCCAGGATATCCATCGCCAGTATCTCGACGCCGGTGCCGATATTGTCGAGACCAACACCTTCAACTCGAACCGCACCTCGCTCGCCGACTACGGCCAGGAAGACCTTGCCCGCGAGCTCAACGAGACCGGCACCCGGCTGGCGCGCGCCGCCGCCGACGCGGCCACCGCCGCCACGCCGAGCAAGCCGCGCTTCGTCGCCGGCGCCATCGGCCCGACCAACCGCACCGCGTCGCTTTCTCCGGACGTCGGCGATCCGGGCTTTCGCAACATCTCGTTCGATGAACTCGCCGCCGCCTACCGCGAGGCGGCCGAAGGGCTGATCGACGGCGGTTGCGACGTCATCCTGGTCGAGACGGTGTTCGATACGCTGAACGCCAAAGCGGCGCTGTTCGCACTCGACGAGCTGTTCGAGGAACGCGGCGCGAGCCTGCCGGTGATGGTGTCCGGCACGATCACGGATCTTTCCGGCCGCAACCTGTCGGGACAGACGGCGGAGGCTTTCTGGAACTCGGTGCGCCACGCCCGGCCGCTCAGCATCGGGCTGAACTGCGCCTTGGGTGCGGCCGAGATGCGCCCGCACATCGCCGAGCTTTCGCGCGTCGCCGACACCTTCGTCTGCGCCTATCCCAACGCCGGGCTGCCGAACGAATTCGGCGGCTATGACGAGACGCCCGACATGACTGCGGCGCACCTGCGCGAATGGGCTTCGAGCGGGCTGGTCAACATCGTCGGCGGCTGCTGCGGTACGACGCCGGACCACATCGCGGCGATTGCGCGCGCGGTCGCGGGTCTGCCGCCGCGGCCGTTCGCCGAGCTGCCACGTGCGCTCAGGCTGTCCGGCCTGGAAGCGTTCACGCTGCCGACATGATCCCCAGCTTCGTCAACATCGGCGAGCGGACCAACGTCACCGGGTCCGCGAAATTCCGCAAGCTGATCCTGGCCGGCGACTACACCGCCGCGGTGCAGGTCGCCCGCGAACAGGTGGAAGCCGGCGCCCAGATCATCGACGTCAACATGGACGAGGCGATGCTGGACTCGCAGGCGGCGATGGTCCGCTTCCTCAACCTGATCGCCGTCGAGCCAGACATCGCGCGGGTTCCGGTGATGGTCGACTCATCGAAGTGGTCGGTGATCGAGGCCGGGCTGAAGTGCCTGCAGGGCAAGGGCATCGTCAACTCGATCAGCCTGAAGGAAGGCGAGGAGCCGTTCCTCGCGCTCGCCCGCAAGGTTCGGCGCTACGGCGCGTCGATGGTGGTGATGGCGTTCGACGAGCAAGGCCAGGCCGATACCGCCGAACGCAAGGTCGAAATCTGCACCCGCTGCTACCGGCTGCTCACTGAAAAGGCCGGCGTGCCGCCCGAGGACATCATCTTCGATCCCAACATCTTCGCCGTCGCCACCGGCATCGAGGAGCACAACGGCTATGCCGTCGCCTTCTTCGAGGCGACGCGGCGGATCAAGGCGGAGCTTCCTGGAGCGCTGGTCTCGGGCGGCATCTCCAACGTTTCGTTCGCCTTCCGCGGTAATGATCCGGTGCGGGAAGCGATGCACGCGGTGTTTCTTTACCACGCGATCCGCGCCGGCATGGACATGGGCATCGTCAACGCCGGCCAGCTCGCCGTCTACGAGGAGATCGACCCCACGCTCCGCGAGCGCGTCGAGGACGTCATCCTCAACCGCCGCCCGGACGCGACCGAGCGGCTGCTGGACATCGCCGGCTCGGTCAAGGGCGAGAAGAAGGTCCGCGAGCAGGACCTGTCCTGGCGCGAGCGCCCGGTCGCCGAGCGGCTGACGCACGCGCTGGTCGCCGGGATCACCGAGTACATCGAGCAGGACACCGAGGAGGCGCGGCTGCAGGCGGCCCGACCGCTGGACGTCATCGAGGGTCCGCTGATGGCCGGCATGAACGTCGTCGGCGACCTGTTCGGCGCCGGCAAGATGTTCCTGCCGCAGGTGGTGAAGAGCGCCCGGGTGATGAAGCAGGCGGTTGCCTGGCTGCTGCCGTACATGGAAGCGGAAAAGGCGGGCAGGCCGCGCGAGAACGCCGGCCGCATCCTGCTCGCCACCGTCAAGGGCGATGTCCACGACATCGGCAAGAACATCGTCGGCGTCGTCTTGCAGTGCAACAACTACGAGGTGATCGACCTCGGCGTCATGGTGCCATGCGCCAAGATCCTGGAGGCGGCGCGGCGCGAGCGGGCGGACATCATCGGGCTGTCCGGGCTGATCACCCCATCGCTGGACGAGATGGTGTACGTGGCGAAGGAGATGCAGCGCGAGGGTTTCACCACGCCGCTGCTGATCGGCGGCGCCACCACCAGCCGGGTGCACACGGCGGTGAAGATCGCGCCCGGCTACGACGGCCCGCTGGTCTACGTCACCGATGCATCGCGCGCCGTCGGCGTCGCCCAGGCGCTGCGCTCGCCGACCGACGCCGAGGCCTACGCCGCCGGCATCCGCAATGATTACCGCGAGCTGCGCGATGCGCACACCCGCCAGCACGCGGCGAAGGACCGGCTGGCGCTTGCCGCCGCGCGGGCCAATGCGCTGGCGCTCGTCTTCGATGACGGCTCCCGTCCGGTCCGCCCTGCCGTCCCCGGGCTGACCGTGTTCGACGATTACGACTTGGCTGAACTGGTCGGGCGGATAGACTGGGGGCCGTTCTTCCAGACCTGGGAGCTGGCGGGCCGCTACCCCGACATTCTCGACGACCCGGTGGTCGGCGAGGCGGCGCGCTCAGTGTTCGCCGACGCGCAGGCGATGCTGCAACGGATGATCGGCGAGCGCTGGTTGCGGGCGCGCGCCACCATCGGCTTCTGGCCGGCGAACCGCCGCGGCGCCGACGATATCGTCCTGTGGGCCGACGAGACGCGGCGGCAGCCGCTTGCGATCGTGCACACGCTGCGCCAGCAGATGGCGCGCGAGGGCACCCGGGCGCGGGCGAACATGGCGCTCGCCGACTTCGTCGCCCCGGAGGAGAGCGGCGTGCCGGACTGGCTCGGCGGCTTCGCGGTCACCACCGGCCACGGCGTCGATGCGATCGCAGCCGAGATGCAGGGCAAGCACGACGACTACGCGGCGATCATGGTCAAGGCGCTCGCCGACCGGCTGGCGGAGGCCTTCGCCGAGCGGCTGCACGAACGCGTGCGCCGCGAGTTCTGGGGCTACGCCGCCGACGAGAGCCTGAGCAACGAAGACTTGATCAAGGAGCGCTACCGCGGCATCCGCCCGGCGCCCGGGCTACCCGGCCTGCCCGGACCACACGGAGAAGCGCACCCTGTTCGACCTGCTGCACGCCGAGACGAACGCCGGCATCGAGCTCACCGAGAGCTTCGCCATGTCACCCGCCGCCGCCGTCTCCGGCTGGTACTTCGCTCACCCGGAAGCCCGCTACTTCGGCGTCGGCCGCATCAACCGCGACCAGGTCGAGGACTACGCGAGGCGCAAGGGGATGACCCTGGCCGAAGCCGAACGCTGGCTGGCACCCAACCTGGCGTACGATCCGGAGCGGGTCGGGGGGTAGGGGTAGCACCAGGAGGAAGTCGCCGCCTCGCGGACGTAGGGCGGGATGAGCGACAGCGACCCCCACAGAACTCAGCACGAAGGGGAAAGCGCCCGGCGACGTGATCGCCAGGAGCGTCGTTTGTTCTCAAGCAGACCCAGCGAGCGCCGCAATGGAGGCCTGAGCGTTCCCCTCGCCTGCGAGCACCTCGTCGCGATATAAGCAAGGGGTAATCGACGAGGAGAGGCGCATGCTCCTTTTAGAGATCGAGCAGGAAGAGGACGGCCGCTGGATTGCCGAGATCAGAGACCTTCCGGGGGTGCTTGCCTATGGCGTGACGCGATCCGAAGCGGTCATCAAGGCTGAAGTGTTGGCTCTACGGGTGTTGGCTGATCGTCTTGATCACGGAGAGCCGGTCCCGGACCTCGAGGGATTGTTCGCGGCGTGAGTCGCTGGCCAGCGGCGAAAGCTTCACGAGTTCTTGCGGCGCTTGTCAGAAACGGCTGGCGGGTCGTTCGGCAGGCTGGCTCGCATCGCGTCCTTCGCCGGGATGATTACCCGGACGTCGTGTTCGCATTCATGACGGCGAGGAGATCGGTCCGCGCATGTTGGCCCGCATCGCTCGGCAAACGGGCCTACAACCCAAAGATCTATAGGGTATCGCATTTGCGACCGCCCCCGGTTGCCGTAAGCGGACGCCAAGAGTGCTGTTGGCGAAAGCGTCCCGGACATAGTAGCGGGAGGCGCAAGCCCGCGGGCAGTCTCAAACGAAGTCTGCGTTGAAGAAGGTGCCTGCGGGACGGTACGATAAAGGGCATTTCGCTCGAAAACTGCCAAACCAGGTTCCCATTGCCAGCCGGAATTTCGATTTTCCTCAGCTATCCGAAGCCCTGCTTCGCCGCACAGAAGGAATTCATCGGACGCGTTCGAGAATACCTTGAGCAGCGCGGCTTTCAGCCACGCACACTGGGTGTCACCGACTACGACATGGACGCCCCGCTCAAAGCAATCCGGCGGCTTATGCTGGAGTCGAACGGACTGATCACGGTCGCCTTCCGCCGCACCTTTGTCGAGAAGGGAACCGCCCAGTTTCGCTCCGATGTGGAGAACCTCAAGGAAACCCCGATCGACGGGAAGTGGCTCACGACGCCTTGGGCGCATATTGAGCCAGCGATGGCTTACCAGCTCGGCCTTCCGATTCTGATTTTCCGAGAGCGGGGAGTTATGGATGACGGCATTCTCGAGCGCGGTGTCGCGGGGCTCTATATGCCGGAGTTCGACTTGGACTCGACCGGCGACTACCTCGGATCGGCCGAATGGGGGTGTCATCGGCAAGTGGGAGGGGTATGTCAGGGCCGTCGTCGAGCGAAAGGGCATGCCGCCGACGTTATACTGAGCGGGACACCCCGCTTGTCCGCTTGCAGCCAAATCGGAAGCGCCGTGCCGCCTGATGCACGGGAGCGGACTTCGTAGGTCATAGGGCGGGATTAGAGCAAAGCTCGTAATCCGCCGGATCACCGATTGAACATTCCACATGCGGCGGATTACGCTCCGCTAATCCGCCCCACGCGAGCTGGACTCGACCGGCGACTACCTCGGATCGGCCGAATGGGGGGTGTCATCGGCAAGTGGGAGGGGTATGTCAGCAAGCGTAGCCTGTTTGTGGACGGCCCCCTGGATGCAAGGGTTGGAAGCGAGAAACTCTGATCTGGTGCGATAGCAGTCGTGTGTCCGGCCTGTTTGCGCGGCACAGCCCGCGTAGGGTGGACTGAGCAGAGCGAAGTCCAACACATTTGTCGCCATGCCCCTCGGCGTCGCGGTGTTTGTGGGCTTCGCTTCGCTCAGCGCCACCCTACGACTGATGACAGGAAGGTCGCGATCCATAGCGGACCCGCGACCCGTTTTCCTCATCGGATCCCGCGTCCGCGTCGCCTTGCTTGGGGTTGAGGAAGCAAGCGTCGCCTGGAGGAAGCGCAGGCGAGGGGGTCGTGCTTGCGGTTCCACCGCGTCGCCGCGGCGATCTGGTACGCGGTTCCCTTGTGGTTCACATCCGCAAATCCCGCCCGGGCTGCTATGATGACCGCGAACTGCGCAGGCTCGGGAGTGCCATGGATAGTCTTTTATCGCAGGATTGCCTGACGGTCGGCGTTTCGTTCGACATTGCCGGAATGGCCTGGCGGGATCCGCGGACAGGGGAGATCACGGGCTTCGAAGCGGATCTCTCGCGAGCGATTGCCCGGGAACTGCTCGGCAGCCCCGATCGTATTGCCTTCGTCCAGGTTCTGCCGGATCAGCGCATCGCAGCGCTGCAGCAAGGCAGAGCGGACATGGTCGTTGCGCAGCTCACGATCACCCCGGATCGCGCCGAGCAGGTGGATTTCTCGATTCCCTATTACGAGGCCCGGGAGGCGATCCTGGTCCGCGCCGGCAGCGCCATCAAAACGTACGAGGACCTTCAGGGAAAGCGGATAGCGGTGCCGGCGGGATCGATCTCGCTGCGAAGGTTGCAGGCGCGGCTGACCCAAGGCGCTCTCGAAGCCACCCTCATTGTCACGCCGCTGGAATCGCAGGGGCTGGAGGCGGTGGCGGACGGGACGGCTGATGCCGCTTCCAACGACAACATCAACTTGTTGCTGATGCGGAAGCACTGCGCCCGTCCCGAGCTGTTCGAGATCCTGGACATCGGGGACCATTTCGACCCGAAGCCTTTCGGCATCGCCGTCACAAAGGGAAATCGCAAGCTGGTCGACTTGCTGGACCTGGCGATCTCTCGGTTCGAGGCGGATGGCCGACTGAGGAGCCTGCTCGAGCGCGCGTTTTCATAAAGGCGGTTAGGACCGCTGGTCTCCCTTGGCCGGAGGCATGTTCTAAACGTTCTGCACCTTGTGAGGGGGGATGGATGGCACCGTTCGGCTCGACGAACGGCAGCGCTTCGTCCAGCAACAGTGCGATTCGGATCCGTCAGAGACCGATCGGAACCCGAAAAATGCCAGAAAAATCGGGTAACCCTTTGAAAAGCCATATATGCCGCGCCAGAAAGCCATATATGCCGCGCCAGAAAGCCATATATGCCGCGCCAGAAAGCCATATATGCCGCGCCAGAAAGCCATATATGCCGCGCCAGAGGGTGCGAATTAGTCGTCAAAATTCTGTCGTCAAAATGCCCCGCCGCCCCGCGAGTTCACCCTCCCCTGCGCTGACGATTCGCTCGTATCAGTTGCCCACGAGCAGGCTGCCGATCGCGAACAGCAGCGCGGCGGCGAGGGCCAGTGTCGAGGCGTTGGCGCTCAACCAGCGGTCGATCACGTCACGCACCCATGCTAGTTCATCAAAGCCCATCGCCTTCTCCTTGCGTTGCGACACCGACGCCAGTCGAACAGATACGATACAGGAACATAACGCCAGTTGAATAGGATTTTTATCCTTACCTGGGCGCAAATGATCTAACTGCCTTCTGTCGCCTCTCCGCCACCGGGGCATGCTTGCACGACTGCCGGGAACGTCCGGGAACTGCCGGCGTTCCGCGTCATGGACGTCAAACGCCCGTTCGCGATGCCGATATCCTAGTCGATCCCGCAGCCATGGCGATTCGTTGTCCGTGCATGGGCCGGTTGCGCCGACGCGGGCCATCGCTGATCGGCCGCCGTTTGCGCGGCGGCAACGGCGTTCTACACTCTGGCGGCCGGCCCGTGGCCGCAACGGAGAAGCTGCTTGGCACAATCCATCGATACCGACGAGCGCGAGGGATCGCGGCAGCGGCTGATCGCTACCGGGTTGCTGGTGATGGCGCTGGCCTTGTTCGGCGCCACCTTCTTCGATCCGCAGCCGGACTTCTGGACGCTGCTCGCCCGCCACGTTGCCGAGGCGGGAGTGGCCGGAGGCGTCGCCGACTGGTTCGCCGTCACCGCGCTGTTCCGACGGCCACTCGGCCTGCCGATCCCGCACACCGGCGTCATCCCCAACAACCAGGAGCGGATTGCCCGTGGCCTGGCGCGCTTCGTCGAGAAGCACTTCCTGGAACCATCCACCGTCGCCGCGCGGCTGCGTCACGCCGACCTCACCGGGATGTTCGCCCGCTGGCTGGCGGCGCCGGAAAATGCCACACTGCTGGCCGATCGGTCGGCGCAGGCGCTGGCGGCAATCGTTGCCTCGGTACCGGACCAGGAACTGAACGGCTTCGTCCGGCGCGCCGCTGTGCGCGGCATCTCCAGCGTCGATCTCGCCAGCCTGTTCGCCATCGGCCTGCAGGCGATGTACGACAGCGGCCGCCACCAAGAATTGTTCGACGGCATGCTCGGCCGGGCGCGCGACTGGATTGAGGAAAACCCCAGCCGGCTGGAGCAGATGGTCGAGGACCGCACCGCCTGGTGGGTGCCGAAAGCGATCGACCGCGGCCTCGGCAAGCTGGCGGTGCATCAGGCGACGGCACTGCTGGCGGAGATGGCGCCCGCCGACTCCGCCGCGCGGCAAGGCTTCGATGCTCTGGTCGCCCGGCTGATCGAAGACTTCCGCGGCTCGCCGCGCTACCAGCGGCGGATCGAGGCGATCAAGCGCGACATGCTGGGCTCCGAGCAGCTCGCGGAAGCGCTCGATCGCGCCGCCGAGGAACTGCGCCGGCTGGTGCTGGAGGATGTCGCCGACCGCGACTCGCAGATCCGCCGGGTGATCGCCGACGCGGCGCAGCGCTTCGCCGGCAAGCTGGCAGCGGACGAGGGCCTGCGCAAACGGCTGGAGCGCCGGCTGATCTGGGTGGTGCGCGGGCTGGTGCGTCCGTGGCGCGGCAGCATCGGCGGCTTCTTCGCCGATGTCATGCGTGGCTGGGAGACGAGCACGCTCGCCGACCGGCTGGAAGCGGCGGTGGGCCGGGACCTGCAATACGTGCGGATCAACGGCACGCTGGTCGGCGGCCTGGTCGGCGGCGTGCTGTTCCTCGCCACCTGGTGGACGCGCTGAGCCCGGTTATTGACGGACGCGCTATTCGATGAGCGGCGGCCTGCTCACCGCTAGCGGAAGGCTTCGTCGCGCAGCTTCAGCACCGGCTTCAGCAGGTAGTCCATCACCGAGCGCGAGCCGGTCTGGATATCGACCGTGGCCTGCATGCCGGGCATGATCGGCAGGCTGCCGGTCTCGGCTCCGAGCCACGCCTTGTCGGTCTCGACGATCACCTCGAAGTAGGGGGTGCCCGTCTTGGCGTCGGTGGACGCATCCGGCGCCACCTGGGTGACGGTGCCGGCAAGCCCGCCGTAGCGGACGAAATCGTAAGTGGAGATCTTCACCAGCGCCGGCTGGCCGACGTTGACGTAGCCGCGATCGGTGGGATTCAGTCTTGCCGTCACCACCAGCTTGTCGCCACTGGGCACGATCTCCATGATCGCCTCGCCCGGCGTCACCACGCCGCCGATGGTGTTGGTGCGCAGCTTCTTGACGACGCCGTCGATCGGGCTCTTGATCTCGGCGCGGACGCCCTGATCGGTCGCTTGCGCCAGCAATTCCTGCACCCGGGCGATCGTCTGTTCAGTTTCGCCCATCTCGTCCCGCGACTCGCGGCGAAAGCGATCCTCTGTTTCGCGCAGCCGCTGGCCCGCCTCGGCCACGGCAGCGCGGGCACGCGGCAGCGCCGGACCCAGCGCCTGCAGTTCGCCCTCCAGGCTCTCCACCTCGGACTGCAGGCGGAGGTGTTCCATCCGCGCGGTCAGCCCCTCTTCGAGAAGCGACGCCGACATCTTCAGCCGCTCGCGGGCGAGTCCCAGGTTACTCGCCGCCGCCTTGCGCTTCGCCTCCAGCTCCTGCACTTCCAGCTCCCGCTGCCGGGTCTGTTCACGCAGCATGTTGGTGTTCGACTCCAGCTCGCGGACGCGCGCCGCGTACGCCTGTCGTTCCGCCTCGGCGACGTTCGGCTGGCGGGCGGCGGCGTCCGCCGGCAACGCCAGCGGCGTGCCTTCGCTCTGCGCGCGCACCCGGGCACGATGCAGCAGCGCGTTGTCCTGCCGCGCCAGCAGTTCCTTGCGGTTGACGCCCGACGTCGCGAGGTCGAGGCGAAGCAGCGGATCGCCGGCGCGCACCCGCGCACCCTCGGCGACGAAAATGCGCTCGATAATGCCGCCTTCCAGGTGCTGGATGACCTTCACTTTGCCCTGCGGTACCACCTCTCCCATCGCAACCGAAAATTGCTCGAGGGTGGCGAGGTTCGCCCAGACGAGCAGGCCGCTGAGCAGCGCGACGATCGGCCAGGCGGCAATGCGCCACGTCGGCAGCGGGTGCTCGATCAGCAGCGCGTCCAGCCGGCTCATGCCGCTGCTCCGGTCGATCCCACAGGTGCCGGCGCGGCCTTGGGAGAGGGCCGCCCGAGACCGAATATGAGCGGCAGCGCCTCTTCCGCCGGCAGATCATAGGCGACCCGGCCACGCCCCAGCTCAATGATCGTCCGGCAGATCGGCAACAGCTGCGGGCTGTGCGTGGCAACGACCACGGTCCGCCCGGCAGCGAGTTTCGCCAGCGTCGCACGCAGGTCGAGGCTGCCCTCGGCGTCGAGGCTGGTTGTCGGCTCGTCGAGCAGCAACACCGCGGGATCGCCGAGTAAGGCGCGGGCGATGGCGATACGCTGCCGCTGTCCGGCCGAGAGCCGCCGACCGGCCTCGCCAACGTCGGTGGCATAGCCGTCCGGCAGATCGACGATGACGCCGTGAACACCCGCCAGCACGGCGGCGCGGACGATCGCCTCGTCGCTCGACTCCGGACAGCGATGGCCAATGTTGTCGCGAATGCTGCCGGCGAACAGGACGCACTCCTGCGGGACATAGCCGATCCAGCCGGCCAGCTCGGCGCGGGTGAACTGTGCGATGTCAGCACCGTCGAGCAGCACCCGGCCACTGGTCGGCGGGTACAGCCCCTGTGCCAGCTTCAGCAGCGTGCTCTTGCCCGAGCCGTTGGGCCCGATCAGCGCGATGACGCCGCCGGTCTCGAACGTCAGCGACACGCCCTCGAGCACCGGCCGTTGACCCTCGGCATAGCCGAACCGCACCTCTTCGAGCGTGATTACGCCGGCAGGCCGCTGCAACCTGAGGGCGCTGCTCGATCGTTCCTCCGGACTCGCGAATAGCTCCGCGAGCCGGGACAGCGATTGGACGAAAGCGGCGTAAATGAGCCAGCTGCCGACCAGCTGGTTGAGCACAGCGAACACGCGACCGCTGAGCATGCTGGCGGCGATCAGCGCGCCGATGCTCATCTGCTGTTCGATGATGGCATGCGCGCCGACGGCGGTCATCGCCACCGTGGTGGCCATGGTCATCGTCGTCGCGAAGTTTCCGTAGCCGTCCGCCCGCGCGCCGCGTGACACCGCGCGTTCGATGCACTCGGCGTGGCGCGCCTCCCAGAGCGGCCGGATCGAACTGTCTAAAGCGAGCGCCTTGACGGTGGTGCGGCCGGCGATCAGCTCGGCAATCAGGTGATCGCGGGCAAGGCCGCTGTCACGTTCGGCGTGACTGGCAGAAATCATCACCGAAGCCGAGCGCCAGGCAAGCAGAGCGAACAGCGGCAGCGCCGACAGCAGCACCCATCCGATGGGCGGCGCGATTACAAATGTCAAAATCAAGAAGAAGGCGGCGAACGGCACGTCGCAGAACATCAGCGCCGGACCACCGGACAGCGTGTTGCGGACGACGTCCACATCGCGGAACAGGGCGTGCCAGTGCGCTGCCGATCGGCCCTCCAGCGTCGCCAGCGGCAACGCCAGCAGCTTCTCGAACAACCGGCGGCCGACGGCGACATCGAGGCGCAGAGCGACGCTCTGCAGGATCCGGGCGCGCGCCTGTCGCAGCACCCAGTCGAAGGCGAGGATGACGGCCACGCCGATCACCAAACCTTGCAGCGTCGCCAAGCCGGCATGGAAAACCACTCGGTCGTAGACCTGCATGACGAAGATCGGCACCGCCAACGCCAGGAGATTCACGAAGGTCGACAGCACGATCACTTCATGAAACGTCGGCCACAGCGGTCGCAGCAGAGGGCGGAGCAAGGCACGCGCCGCAATGTTCATCGTTAACCCGAACTAACCACCTATTCGGGTGCAAAATATCTCATATGCGGTAGGAAAGCGACGTTTCTCTCTGTCAGGTTCGAATGTGCAGCCAGCGAAGGGACGAGCCGTCGCCGCCGCCTTCGTCGATGCGAACCAGAATCTCCTCGCGCTCCCACGACGTGGACGAGGCATAGCCACTAGCGGCGAACGGTGGCGGTTCGTCGGTGGGCGGTTGAGCAATGTTGCAAGCAGCGGAGGCTGCCGGCATCCGCCCCTTATGCTTGACGCGGCGGTCGCCGAACGACCGGAAGCAATACTGCCGCGCCTCTCCGGGGAGCGTCGCCGCCACGAGATGCGGCACTGGATCGCGACGCTCCCGGCCACTCCGCCGATCCTCGGCAGCCGGCCCCTCCGCACGCTCCGGCGCTGTTGCAAACAGCCCGCCATGCCGCGGATCGGCATTGAGCACGTCGACGACGATGGTGACCCGGTTCATCTCCGCCAATCCTTCTACCATTCTTCGGTAGTTATAAGTAAAAGAATTTATCATCAAAGTTGCAAAATAGCAAGCTTTTGAAACAGGTCCCCGTTGGTTGCTCATCCTGAGTGCACGTGCTAACAGGGACCGACGCTGACGCCGATCAGCGCTTCTAACGAGAGGCCGGGCGATGCCGCTTCGCAAGCTTACAAATGGCTTTCTGGAGTTCCAGCGCGGCACCTTCATGCCGAAGCGGCAATTCTTCAGCGATCTCGCGGTACGGCAGCGGCCGAAGATCATGATGGTGGCGTGCTCGGATTCACGCGTCGATCCGGCGATTCTCACCAACGCAGATTCCGGGGAGCTGTTCATGGTGCGCAACGTGGCCAATCTGGTGCCACCTTGCACGATCGATCATGGCGCCCACGGCACCAGTGCCGCCCTGGAGTTTGCCGTCATCTCGCTGGAGGTGGAGCACATTATCGTGCTGGGCCATTCCGGTTGCGGCGGCATCAAGGCACTGCTTACCGCCGATCCGGTGATCGCTCGGGAACATGCCTTCATCCACAACTGGATGCAGATCAGCGATGAAGCGCGGCGGCGAACGCTGGTGGTGGCGCGTCATCAACCGCTGGAGAAGCAGTTGCGCATCCTGGAGCAGGAAGCCATCAAGACTTCGCTTGCAAACCTGCTGTCGTTCCCATGGATCAGCGAGCGGGTTCAGGACGAACGCCTGCGCATCCACGGCTGGCGGTTCGACCTGAACGAAGGGAACATGTACGTCTTCGTTCCCGAGAACGACCGCTTCGAGCCGCTCGACATGGATCTTGCGGCCAAAATGCAGGGTCTGTGAGGCTCGGAGACCAGTATTGCCGGTAGCCGGGGCGGCGGCGAGCGCCCGCCGCCCTTAAGCTGGTCGCTATCAGAACTGTCTCGGCGTCGGCTCCGGCGCCGTCGATACCCAGCCCTGGCTGGCCATGCAATCGGAGAACTGCCGCTGGTTGGACGTACTGGCGCGCGGCGTCGTCTGCGCGCCGCGCTGATAGCCGGGAATGACAGTCGGCCCGCCAGGCATGGTGGTCAGCGGCCCGCCGCCCCCCTCCAGGCGCTGCCCGACGGTGTCTTCGCCAATGGTCGAGCGACAGAAGCCATAGGCCGAGCCGAAGTTGCTGGGATCGCCCTGACCTTTCCACTGATAGCCCTGATTTTCAGGACTGGCCTTTGACCACTCATCAGTGTCGCCGGCGCAGCCGGCGAGAAGAGCGAGCGTCACGACGGCCGCCAAACCCAAAGCCTTGTTGCAATGATGCAGCATCATGTCTTCCCGGCCCGTTTCCAATGACGTGCGTCGCCGATCCCGGCGAAGCCCCCTCCGACCGCGTTTGCTGTCGCCGGAACGAACGCAAGCGCCTACGGCGTTCACCAACACCTTCACTCATAAGGCCGAACGCGAGGACAAACAACGGAATTTCGCCCCATCACCGGGCCATGGCCGCAGCCGGCCGGCTCATGCGGCCAAACCGTTCGCCGCTTGCCCATCGGCGCCTGCCGCGTATAGTTGGCGCGGGCGCGGAGAAGTCGCCGGGTCTACTCGTTGCGAATTCGAGCCAGCGCGACGTCGGAGTTAGAGGGGCATGCCCACCTGCCTGGTCACCGGCGCCAGCCGCGGCATCGGCCTGGAGTTCGTCAAGCAGTACGCTGCCGAAGGCTGGACCGTCGTTGCCACCTGCCGGCAACCTGAACAGGCCCAGGCGCTGGCTCAGTTGCAGGGTGACATCCGCGTCGAACGCCTGGACGTCAGCGACTTTGCGCGAATCGAGGCTCTCGGCCGCAAGCTCGACCGCCTGCCCATCGATCTCGTCCTTAACAACGCCGCCATCTTTGGCCCGCGCATCACGCCTTACGACAGCGTTGATTATGCCGCCTGGGCGGAAGTAATGCGGGTTAACGTCATGGCGCCGCTCAAGGTGTCGGCGGTATTCGCAGCTAATCTTGCCCGCAGCAACCTCCGAACGGCCGTCGCCATCACCAGCCTGATGGGCAGCGTCGGCGACAACACCTCGGGGGGCTCGTACGTCTACCGATCATCCAAGGCGGCGCTGCACGCGGTGATGCGCAGCCTCTCGGTCGATCTTCGTTCGAAGCAGATCATCGTCTGCGTGATCAATCCAGGATGGGTGCGTACCGACATGGGCGGCTCTGCCGCGCCACTCGATGCGTTCGAGAGCGTTGCCGGCATGCGCGACGTGATCGGTCGACTGACCATGCGCGACAGCGGAAGCTTTTATAACTACGACGGGGAGGAATTGCCCTGGTAAGGCCATCGCGACGTCGCGCTGTCACAAAAAACTCGCTTCTGCTTCTCCTGCTCGGCTAGATTGACCTGCCGACGATGAACGCATCGGGTAACGTCTTCCGGGGGCACGCCGCTCTTAGATGACCTCCGGTTGATCGCCTCGCTGCCGGTATCGGGCGCCTGTTTTGCGGCCGCTGTGGATAAATGCCATGGGCGAATACCGGCGTCTCGTTCTGTTGATTCTGATCATGGTCGGCGTGGTCGTCATGGTCGAAACGGCGACCTTAGGCCTGCTTTATCAAACGACACTGGATCGCGAGCGGAGCCGGTTGACCGCAGTTGCGCGCGGCCAAGCGATGCTGATGTCCGGGCTCGCTGCCAACGCCAGCACCACCCCCTCGGATTCGCCGCGCGAGACGACGATCACCCGCCAGTTGGTTGAAACGCAGCGCGTCTTGCGGGAGGCGGGTATCGGCTCAACCGGCCAATTATCTGTCGCCCGACGTGACGGCGAGCAGGTCGTCTGGCTGACGCCGGCACGCACTGCTGCCGACGAGCCCGCTGGGTCATCCAACCGACTCGCCGGCGAGCCAATGCAGGCTGCCCTCGACGGCCGGTCGGGAACGATGATCGGGACGGACCAGCACGGGCGCCGCGTGCTGGCGGCGTACGAGCCGGTTGCCGATGCCGGGCTCGGCCTGGTCGCCGCGATTGACATGCGAGAAATCGACCAACGGTACCTGCGCGCCGCAGGGCTCGCGGCTATCCTGGCGCTGCTTGTCGCCGCCGCTGCGACGGGGCTGTCGCTGCGCGTCGGCAGGCCGATGATCCGGCGGATGCATGAGAGCGAAATCCACTACCGCGAACTCTTCGACCACCTGGAACTCGGGGTGGCCGTTTACCAACCGGTCGCTGACGGCACGGACTTCGTCTTTCGCGATCTGAACCGGGCGGGAGAATTAAGTGAGGGACTTGACCGCCGAACAGTCGTCGGTCGGCGGCTGACCGAGGTCTATCCTCGCATCCGCGAGTTCGGTCTGGTCGACGTGCTGGCGCGGGTGTGGCGAACCGGCCAGGCGGAAAGCCTTCCAGCCAAACTGTATCGTGATGAAACCCGCGAAGAATGGCGCGAAAACCATGTGTACCGGCTTCCTGGCGGTAACATCGTTGCGCTGTTCCGCGATGTTTCCGACCGTAAGCAAGCGGAGGAAGCGACCAAAGATAGCGAAGCCCGCTTCAGGGCCACTTTCGAGAACGCGGCGGTCGGCATCGCCAACCTTGGGCTTGATGGCACCTGGCTGCGCATCAATCAGCAGTTTTGTCTCATGCTTGGCTATGATCGCGACGAGTTGCTGCACCGGAAGTTCGATGACATTACTCATCCCGACGATCGGCCCGCCGATCGCCAGCGGTTCCAGGAAATGATCGACGGCGACGTCGAAGCCTATTCCCTGGAAAAGCGCTGCTTTCACAAGGACGGCCGGGTCGTCTGGATCAACGTCACCAACGCGCTGCAGCGCGACGAGGACGGCCGCCCGCTCTACGTCATCGCCGTGCTCCGCGACGTGAGCCTGCGCAAGCAGGCGCAGGATGCGCTGCGTGAGAGCGAACTTCGGATGCGTGCGCTGCTTGATGCCAGCCGCGACGAGATCCTGCTGCTCTCCACCGACGGCCAGATACTGGCAATCAACAAAGCGGCGTGCGACAGGCTCGCGCGCGGCTCCGCTGGCGCCGAGCCGCTGGGAGCCAGGCTCGCCGACGTGCTCCCGGCCGATCAAGCGGCGCAGCGGCTGGCCACTGTGCGACGGGTGGCGGAGACCGGGACGATGGTACATTACGATCTTCGGATCCGGTCGCGATGGTTCGATTTCTGGTTCTATCCAGTTCGCCGACCCGAAGGTCACGCGCAGGAAGTCGCCGTTTATGCTCGCGAAGTGACCGAGTCGAAGCGCTCGGAGGCGGACCTGCGCAAGCTGTGGCAGGCGATCGAACAGAGCCCGGTTTCGGTGGTCATTACCGATCCGGTCGGCACCATCGAGTACGTGAACCCGAAATTTTGCGAGGCGACCGGCTATGCGCGCGAAGAAGCGATCGGTGAAAACCCGCGCGTCCTCAAATCGGGTCATACCCGGCCGGAAGAGTATACACAGCTGTGGCGGTCAATTACCCGCGGCAACGTCTGGCGCGGCGAATTCCACAATCGCAAGAAGAACGGGGAGCTGTTCTGGGAATTGGCTTCGATCGCGCCGGTCAAGGACGTGGATGGAAAAATCTCTCATTATGTTGGTGTGAAGGAAGACATTACCGAACGTAAGGAAATCGAAGAACAGCTTCGGCAGTCGCAGAAGATGCAGGCTTTGGGCCAACTCACCGGCGGCATTGCCCACGACTTCAACAATCTGCTGGCCATCATCATCGGCAACTTGCAGCTTCTGGGCGAGCGCATTAACGGCGAGTCGAAGCTGCGGGAACTGTTCGAGGACGCGCTTTGGTCGGCCAATCGCGGCGCCGAGCTGACGCACCGGTTGCTCGCCTTCGCTCGCAGGCAGCCGTTGAAACCCGACGCCGTCGACTTCAACGCGGTGATTCGCGGGCTGTCCGATCTATTGCGACGGACCTTGGGCGCCGGCATTTTCATCCGCGAGGAACTCGCGCCCGATCTCTGGACGGCCTACGCCGATCGCGGCGAATTGGAACGAGCGCTGGTCAACCTCGCGGTCAATGCTCGCGACGCGATGCAGAGCGGCGGCGTACTGATCCTGGAAACGCGCAATGCGACGATCGACGAAACCTATGCTCAGCAATACGAGGAGCTGACCGCGGGGGACTACGTCCTGCTCGCCGTCAACGACAGCGGCGGCGGAATGTCTCCCGAGGTGATGCGCCACGTTTTCGAGCCGTTCTTCACCACCAAGGCGGTCGGCAAGGGCAGCGGGCTCGGCCTCAGCATGGTCTACGGTTTCGTCAAGCAGTCGGGCGGCCACGTCGAGATCGACAGCCGCATCGGCCAGGGGACGACGGTCAAGCTCTATCTGCCGAGAGTGCGCGGGGCAGCCGGGCGCCACGAGTTACGGCCCGCGGTTCCATCAATCGAGCATCTGAAGGGTTGCGTGGTGCTGCTGGTTGAAGACGAGCCGAAGCTGCGCAAGGTGGCGGTAAAGATGATTGATAAGCTCGGCCTGACGATCTTGCAGGCGGAAAGCGCCGAGGAGGCGCTGACGCTGCTGGGACAGCGCCACGTCGATCTGCTGTTCACCGACATCGAGTTGCCCGGAGGCATGAACGGCGCCGAGCTCGCCGACCGCGCGCTGGAACTCGTCCCCGGCCTCAAGGTGCTGTTCACCACCGGCTACGCTCGCGAAGCCATTCTCGCCGACCGCCGCAGCAAAGATGACATGCCGTGGCTGTTGAAGCCGTACTCGCGCAGCGATCTCACCCGCCAGCTCATAGCGTTGCTCGGCCACAACGGCACTTGACGGTTTAGCGCCCGCCGCGCAACGACGGGCTTGATTTGCCAGCCTGCTCCGCCGACTGTCCGGCCCGCCGAGTTTCGCCACCGGCCCCGTTCCGCATTCGCCGGCCATCCCGGCATTCCGTAGGGAACAAGACTGGCAGGGATAAGCAAATGACCGTCTTTACCAAAATTGTGGATATTGATTTGCCGCGGGGTCTGGTCTGCGAGGCGGCCGGCCGGACGCCGGCGTTCCAGATCGCGTTTACCACCGACGGTGAGGTGCCTTTTCCGCAGGTCATCGTCCGTTCGCAGGGCGGAGAGCGGCTGATCAAGGGCGAGGCCATCCACTCCGCGCCCGCTGTCGACGCCGGCAACATCGACTGGCTCGCCGATGTGCCAGCCGGGCTGTTCGGCCCCGGCGAAGTGGAAGTTCAGGTTGAAGGCTGCCGCAAGGCCGACATCACCACGGCCGGCGGCGGCGACTGGATCAAGGCCTTCGCCCGTCTGCGCGTCGAAGCAGCGCCGCGACCGGCGCGGCCGCCCGCGAGTGCCGGGCCGGATGCAGCGGCGGTGCGGCTTTATTTCGGCATCCACAAGCATATGCACCAGCCGTACTACAACACCACCGACTGGACCTATTGGGACGGCGAGAAGGACGGCATTTTCGGCTCGCGAGGCGGGAACTACACCGACTTCATCCCCGCCGCCGTTCGTCAGTACATCGGCGGGGGCCTGCCGCACGCCGGCCTGTCGACCAGCTGGAGCGGCTCACTGATCGAACAACTCGACCGCTGTGCGCGGGACGGCCTTTGCGGTGGCCGCTTCTCCGGCTGGAACGCCGCGCTGCGCGGCATCGCCCAGGAGAAGACGGCGCTCGGATATCCGCGCGTCACCTTCACCGCCTTCGGCTTTTTCCATCCGCTGATGGCGCTGATCCCGTCGCGCAACATCGTCCGCCAGATCGAGTGGCACCGGCAGATCATCCGCGATGCTTTCGGTTGCGAAGCGCCGCCGATCCTGTTCCCACCGGAGACGGCGTTTCACGTGCGGATGATCCCGGCGCTGCTGGAGGCGGGTATCGAGGCGGTGATCTATGATTCCATTCACCGCTTCCGCGCCTGCCGCGATTATCCCTATGCTGGCATGAACGAGGGGATGCTGCCGCCCAACCCGGCGGAGCAAGCTAATCCACCGGCCGACGACTGGCTGCAGCTCAACAACATCTGGGCCGGCTCAAAAATCTCGCCGTCGATGCTGCGGCCGGAATACGTCGAGTACGTTGATCCCGATGGCGCCAGCCACAAGATCGTCGCCGTGCCGGCGGAGCGGTACATCGGCAACGAGGACGCCCGCGGCGGCTTCGGCGCGTTGCAGTACGGCAGCGTGCTGGGCCAGGTCTACGACCAGATCGTCGCGACCGGCTCATTCGATCCCAAGCATCCGCCGTTCTTCCTGCTGCACTCGGACGGCGACAATCATGGCGGCGGTGCGGACAGCTACTACCACCACAACACCGCCGGGCTGGTGGAATGGCTGCACCAGGACCAGCGCTTCGAGCTGACGGCGATCGGCGACTACCTGCACCGCTTCCCGCCCGATCCGGCAAACAGCGTGCACATAGAGCCGGGGTCGTGGGCGGGCGCCGACAACGGCGATCCGCAGTTCATGAAGTGGTTCAGCCGCTATGATCAGCCGTACTCGCCCGATCTCAATTCGTGGGCGGTGCTGACCGCCTTGCAGAACGCCGTGCACACGCTGGAAGACGCCGAGCCGGGAAATCCGCTGCTCGCCGAGGCGCAGCGTCTTATGCTGTGCGCCGAAACGAGCTGCTACTGGTACTGGACCGGCCAGCATGTCTGGGACCAGCAGGTAACCAATGCGGCCAATCTTGCCTGGTCGCGTCTGCAGCAGTCGGTCCTGGGACTGATCGCCACCGGGCGAGATGCGACGCCACCCACCATCTTCGCGCCATGGGTGACGCCGGAGAACCCGGGCGGCAAGAAGTGGGGGCAGGGACGGCTGGAGGACGCGCCGCGCGAGGGCACCGTCCATACCTTCATCGCCGACATGTCCGGCATCGCCCGGGCGACCCTGGTGCTGCGCAACGGCGGTGCGGAGCAGCGGACGGCGATGAATGACCACGGACCCTATCCGTCGCAGACGGGGCTGCCATCACCGCCCATTACTGTACCGCGGCGCTGCCTGTTGGCGCTGGCGACGTCCGCTACTTCATCGAAGCAGAGGACGCCCGCGGCAACCGTGCGCGTAGCGCGCTCGAGCGGATCTTTCTCGCGTGAGCGAAGGTGGGGTGGATGCGCCCGGCGGGATGTCACCGCCGGCGCCCCACCGCCCCTCGCACCCCCGCCCCTCCTTCCTGACCGCCGCCGGCCGCGCGCTGGCAGGGCGCTGTCCTAACTGCGGGCAGAGCCCGTTGTTCGCCTCCTACCTTAAGCAGGTCGAGCACTGTGCCGTCTGCGGCGAGGCATGGGGCCACATCCGCGCCGACGACGCGCCGCCGTGGCTCACCATCCTGATCGTTGGCCACATCCTCGTGCCGCCGGCGATCGCCGTCGAAGCGTGGGAACTATGGCCGGGATGGGTCTCGATGACGCTGTGGCCGGCGCTGGCTCTCGCTCTATCGCTCCTGATCCTGCCACGCGCCAAGGGCCTGTTCATCGCCGCGATCTGGAAAACCCGCGCTCCCGGCTCCGAACAATCCAATCCGTAGGGTGGAACGCGCAAAGCGCTTTCCACCAACTTGCTTCAATCGTGCCGGAAACGGTGCGTGTCGCTTCCGCTCGACGCACCCTACGGAGCGGGTTCGCCGAAAGCCGCGACCCGGGGGCGGTGGCGCCCTAGGACGGGCGGCCCATTGCCAGGAACTTCTCTCGCCGTTGTATCCGCAATGTATCCTCGCTGAGACCAACCAGTTCCGCCAGTGCCGCCGTAATCGCCTTGCCGACCGCCTCGATCGTGGCCTGCGGACTGCGGTGCGCGCCACCCAGCGGCTCCGCAATAACCTGATCCACGACACCAAGATCGAGCAGATCCTTGGCCGTCAAGCGCAGCGCCTGTGCCGCCGTTTGCGCCTGCTCGCCGTCTCGCCACAGGATCGACGCACAGCCCTCCGGCGAGATCACCGAGTAGATGGCATGCTCCAGCATCATCACCCGGTTGCCGGCGGCAAGCGCCAACGCGCCGCCGGATCCACCCTCGCCGATAACGACGCTGACCAGCGGCACGCCCAGCGCGAGGCAGGTTTCGATCGACCGGGCGATCGCCTCCGCCTGGCCGCGCGCTTCGGCATCAACACCAGGGTAGGCGCCGGGCGTGTCCACGAAAGTGACCACCGGCAGGCGGAAGCGGTCGGCGAGGCGCATCAGCCGCTGTGCCTTGCGGTAGCCTTCCGGGCGCGGCATGCCGAAATTATGCTTCAGCCGCGCTTCGGTGTCCGTCCCCTTCTCCTGGCCCAGCAGCACGCAGGCGCGGCCGTCCAGCCGACCGATCCCGCCCACCATCGCCGGATCGTCGGCGAAGGCCCGGTCGCCCGCCAGCGGCGTGAAATCTTCGACCAGTCGGCCGATGTAATCGAGGGTGTGCGGCCGGTCGATATGGCGGGCAACTTGCGCCTTCTGCCAGGGCGTCAGCTTGCCGTAAATCTGCTTCAGCTGCGCGTCGAGCTTGCCTTGAAGACGTCCGATTTCGTCGGCGATGTTGAGTTCGCTGGTGCTGCTGAGATGCCGTAGCTCGGCGATCTTGCCTTCCAGCTCGGCGATCGGTTTTTCAAAGTCGAGGAAGGTGCGCATGTCTTTCCGGCCGTCGGTTTCTGCGCTCAGGTGGCGGCGGCAATCGCGTCGGCCTTGCGCACCAGCGTTTCCGCCTGACGAATTGAGGCGACGTCGATCATCCGGTTGTCCAAGGTCACCGCGCCGGTTCCTTTCGCCTGCGCCTCGGCCATCGCCGCAAGGATGCGCCGGGCTTTCGCCACCTCATCCTCCGACGGCGTGAAGATCCGGTTCACCGCGTCGATCTGGCTCGGATGGATCACCCATTTTCCGTCGAAGCCGAGGACGGCCGTGCGCGTTGCCGCTGCCGCCAAGCCCTGCGCATCCCTGAAGTCGGCAAAGGGGCCGTCGATCGGCCGCAACCCATTGGCACGGGCCGCGACGACGATCCGGCAGTGTGCATAGTGCCACATGTCGTTCCAATGCACCTGCCTGGCGCCCGCGGAATCGGCATCGGTAAGAACCGCATATCCGGGGTGCGGCCCGCCGATGGAGAGCGTCCTCGCGCCGGTCGAAGCGGCATAGTCACCCGGCCCGATGTGCAGCGATCTCGATCCGCGGGCTTGACGCGGCGATTGCCTCGACATTCTGCATACCGAGCGCACTTTCGATCAGCAGCTCAAGACCGATCCGCCGGGTGCGCCGCTTCGCTGCCTCGATCTGCGTCAGCAACACATCAGCGGTGTAGACGTCTGCCGCGGTGCCCACCTTCGGAATCATCATCAGATCAAGGCGGTCGCCGGCGCGCTCCGCAAGCTCGATGAGATCGCGGTACATCCAGGGCGTATCCAGGCCATTGATCCGTACCGAGAGGGTCCGTGTGCCCCAGTCGAGGCCGTTGATCGCCTCGATCACCGTGGCGCGGGCCTGCTCCTTCTCGTCCGGCGCCACCGCGTCTTCCAGGTCGAACATGACGATATCGGCGGCCAGCTCCATGGCCTTCTCGATAAACTTGCGGCTGGAGCCGGGCACCGCCAGTTGCGAGCGGTTGAGTCGCGAACGGGGCACGGGAACGACGGTGAAGCTCACAGCAGACCTTCTGGCACCAGGGTTGGAAACGTGGGCACGGCCCGAGCGGGCACTATACACGAGGCCGCCGCTGCCGCCTGTCAAGCGCGTCCTGCTCACGCATGGCCGTTCAGTCGCCGGGTTTGCTCTGCAGATCCTTCAAGGTGAAGCGGGCGAGCGGATGTGCCGAGTGTACCAGAGCATGCAGGCGCGCTTCGAGAACATGCGTGTAGATCTGGGTGGTGCCAATGTCGGCATGTCCCAGCATCTGCTGCAGGCTCCGCAGGTCGACGCCATGGGCCAGGAGGTGGCTGGCAAAGGAATGGCGCAGAACGTGCGGCGATACCCGATGTGGATCAATGCCGGCGTCGATCGCCAGCTGCTTCAGCATCTGACCGAAGCGCACGCGGGTGAGGTAGCCCTTGGCGGAGCGCGAAGGAAAAAGCCATGGCGAGGCCACTCGCCCGCGCATGCCTTCTTTGTTCGAAGGTTCGCGTACCGAAAGCCAGGCGGCGAGCGCGTCGATCGCGGGCTCGGTCATGGGCACCATGCGTTCCTTTCCGCCTTTGCCGCGAACGATCAGAACGCGCCGGTCGCGGCCGAAGGCCGTCATCGGCAGGCCAACAAGTTCCGAAACCCGCAGCCCGGTGGCGTAGAGAATCTCCAGCAGCGCCGTCATCCGCACACCGTGGCGACCGGGGTACGCGGCAGCGGTGGCAAGCAGCCGGTCGACCTCGCCCTCGCTGAGATACTTCGGCAGCGGCCGACCCTGCTTCGGTCGGTCAAGGTGACGGCTCGGATCGTCGGTTCGTATGCGCTCGGCAAACAAGAACTGGAAAAACTGCCGCAGCGCCGACAGCCGCCGGGCACCGGTGCGGGCGGACATGCCAGCCGCGGCCTGTGCCCGCTGCCAGGCACGCAAGTCTTGCTCGTCGCACATCAGTGCGTCGCGTCCACCTTGCGCGGCGAAAGCGAAAAAGCCGCGCAGATCGCGCTTGTAGGCGTCGACGGTGTTCTGCGAAGCCCCGCGCTCCGCGACCAGCATTTCCAGAAATGTCTCAAGGTATCGTGCGTTCATATCTCTGCCGCTACGCGCCTTCATCGCGAGGCCACCGCCTCGACGGCCAGCGCCCGCGCGTCCGCGTCCAGGCCCACGGCACGAAGACTATCCACCACCACCTCCAGGCTTGAGATGCCGAGCGACTGAGGTCCGTCGGTACCGAGACCGACCAGCGTCAGCAGCACCGCCTCGCCCACTCGCCGCGCCCGCGCAGCGCGGAACAGCTGGGCGCGGAAAGCCGGGTCGATGCTGGTGCCACTCACCTGTGCCGGACCTTGCAGCAGCGACTGCCACAGTGCATCCGGAACAGTCTCCCCAGCCGCCTGCAGCATGGTCACCAATCGCTCGGCCCGCAATCGTGCCCCGGGTTGTCCACGCTCCGATTGCCACCAGTTCATCAGGGAATCCGCACTCCACGACTGGGCTTGCCTCAGCCGGGCTAGCCGCGCCAGCGGCAGCACTGCCTGCGCCGCTGCTTCCGCTTGCGGAAGGTTATTGGAAGCGTCGTTAAGCCAATCAAGCCATGCCTCAGCCCGCGTCCGCTCGCCGAGCACCAGCAAAGCCGGAATGATGGACTGGGCGGCACCGACGGTTTCAGCGGAAGGCGTGGCGGCGGCCAGCCACGGGGCGACAAAGTGCGTCGCCTGCAGCCAGGTGCCGGTCTGCCGGCCGGCATCCAGCACCCGTACGGCCCAGGCAATCTGATTGATCCCCGTTTCGTCTGCCGCCAGAGCCTCCCGCAGCACCGTCGTCACGCTCGCGGGAGGCGCTTCGACCGGAACGCCGCCGCGGCTGGCTGTCGGCAGCAGCTTGCCTGATCGTACGTGAGCAAACAGGGGGTAAATCTCTTCCGCCGGCAGGACGCCGGCGGCAACCGCGCGTTCACCGGCGGTCAGCCGCAAAGGCCCGGCGAAAGTCTCGGTTCGCGCGATCATTGCCGCCAGCGGCAGGTCTTCCCCCTCGGCAGTCTGCGGCGGCGGCGAAACTCCGGCAGCACGGAGCATGGCGAGACTGAGGGGAGTCGTTTCGACGAGCTTCGGAGGCGGCGAGCGACGGATGCCGAGGGCGTCGATCAGCGCTCGATAGGAGCGCACGTCCTCGTTCCGTTCGGACAGCAGGGCGATGGTCAGTGACGCGCCATCCTCGTCGCCGGCGAGGGCCTGGCAGAATCCTAGAACCTTTTGCCAGTAGACGTCGGGGTCCTCAGCGATCCGCTCCTCGGCGGTGCGGCAGGCAGCGCTGGCGTCCCCGGCGAGCAGGCGCGCATCCGTGTCCAAGCGCCAGAGACTCGCCGATCGGCTCTCCACCGGCGCGGCCGAGATGAGCTGCAACACAGCGGCGGTATCGCCCATGCGCCACAGCATCCACGCCCGTGCATCGAGCAGCCGGCCCGACTCGGCGTCGCCACGCGGCATTGCCGCCCCGCTCAGCAACAGGCGGCGCATTAACGCCCGCGCGGCTGGCGACGGAGTGTCGGCGGGTAGACGTGGCAACAGCGCATCGACCAGGGATCGCGGCGTGTCACGCCACATATCAACCGGAAGCGCGCCATCGGCCGCGGACAGAGCGCCCGTCGTGTCGATACCAACAACGCTGAGACGATCCGTTTCGACCTGACTACTTGCCGCCAGCAGCATTGCTTCCGCCGCGGCAGCACTTTGCGGTGAGCCGAGGGCGGTCACACCTGCGAAAAAAGTCGCGAGCGATAGCGCGACAGCAAATTTCTTCTTGCCTGGTCGCCTATTACCGCTGGAAGCGATCATTCGGGATCAACTTCTCGATGCGCTGCGTCGGCGGCTGCAGGTCCATCGTCCCCAACAGCACAAAGCCGCCGACGATGATGAGCAGCCCGAGAACGACGACGATGCGAAGGAACGAGACCATCGGTGTGACAACCTTCTTGAACCCGGTCGGAGAACATGAGCCGCCGCCTCGCCGGGAGTTCGCCGGGAAGAGGCGACGCTTTCGCTATCGCGACAGCCCCGATGTTTTCTGCTAGCGTGCAGGAATGATCCGCCGCCGAAACTTTATCGGCGCCGCCGCCGCCTTTCAACGTTACAGGCGCGGCGAGCTTCGCCCCTGAGCCCGATGACCTCATCAATTGCCGAAATCGACCGGACGATCGTCCTCGTAGGACTTATGGGGGCAGGCAAGACCTGCATCGGCAAGCGTTTGGCGCGCCTCCTCGACATGCCGTTCATCGACGCCGACGAGCAGATCGCAGCCGCCGCCGGAGCTTCCGTCTCGGAGATCTTCGCCGTTTTTGGCGAATCGGCGTTTCGCGACGGCGAGCGCAAGGTCATCGAGCGGCTGTTGGCCGGTCCACCCCACGTACTGGCAACCGGCGGTGGCGCGTTCGTCGACCCCGCCACGCGGGCAGTGATTCGCCGATCTGGCATCTCCATCTGGTTGCGCGCGTCACTTGATGTTCTGGAAGGACGGACCCGCGGCCGCCCCGGTCGACCACTCCTGGAGGTGGCAGACCCCCGCGCCGTCCTGGCGACGTTGATGGCGGTGCGAGAGCCGATCTACGCTGAGGCCGACATCGTCGTGGACACCGGATACGAGCCGGCCGACTTCACCGCCGGGCGGGTGCTCGCCGCCCTGACCGCACATCTTGCCAAGCCGTCCCGGACAAGAGGAGTGGCTTCGTGACCGCAGCGAGCCGGAAGGCGTTCGCCGAAGCGTTGACGGGGGAACGCATCCGCGTCGATCTCGGCGAGCGTTCCTACGATATCGAGGTCGGCCACGGCCTGCTGGCCGGCGCCGGGGCGCGCATCCGCCCACTCCTGGCGCAGCCGCGCGTCGTCGTGATCACCGATGAGACGGTCGCCGACCTTTATCTCGAAGAGCTGACGACGTCGCTGGCGGCAGCCGGCATCATCCACGCCGCGATCGTGCTGCCCGCCGGCGAGGGCACAAAGGACTTTCCGCATTTGGCCGATCTCTGCGACCAGGTTCTGGCGCTGGGGATCGAACGTCGGACGACGTTGCTGGCGCTCGGCGGCGGCGTCATCGGCGACATCACCGGCTTCGCTGCCGCCATTCTGCTGCGTGGTCTGGAATTCGTGCAGGTGCCGACGACCCTGTTGGCGCAGGTCGACAGCTCGGTCGGCGGCAAGACCGGCATCAACACCAAGGCAGGCAAGAACCTGGTGGGCGCCTTTCACCAGCCGAAGCTGGTCTTGGCCGACACCGCGACCCTGACGACGCTGGACGACCGGCAATTGCGCGCCGGTTACGCCGAGGTCGTGAAGTACGGCCTGCTGGGAGACGCGCCGTTCTTCGACTGGCTGGAGGAATATGGCGATGCCGTGCTGCGGAGAGAGCCGGCGGCCTTGCAGCGGGCGGTGGCTGTAAGCTGCCGTGCCAAGGCGGCCGTCGTCGCCGCGGATGAGCGGGAGGGGGGGATCCGCGCCCTGCTCAATCTTGGTCATACCTTCGGCCACGCGCTGGAGGCAGAAACCGGATTTGGTGCGGTGCTGCTGCACGGCGAGGCGGTAGCCGTTGGCATGGTATTGGCGTTCGAATTGTCGTCCCGTCTCGGGCTCGCCGCGGCAGAAGACGCGGCACGTGTTCGCCGGCATCTGCGCAGCCTCGGTATGCCCGCCGACCTCTCGCTCCTGGCCGGCTGTCCGACCTCCGCCGACGCGCTCATCGCCCACATGCGCACCGACAAGAAAGTCCGCAACGGGCGATTGACTTTCGTGCTGGCGCGCGGCATCGGCGATACCTTCGTCTGCCACGACGTGGCGGAGAGCGATCTGCGGGCGTTGCTGGAAGAAGCCCTGGTCGTCACCACTGCTGGGAAGCCGAAGCCGTGATCGACGAAACCATCGCGCTCACGCTCGCTGGCATTCTCCTTCTGTTGCTGTTGTCGGCATTCTTTCAGGCTCGGAGACGGCACTGACGGCGGCCTCGCGGCCACTGATGCACCAGCTCGAGCAGAACGGTGATCACCGCGCCACGCTCGTCAACCGGCTGCACGCCCGCACCGACCGATTGCTGTCGACGATTCTGCTCGGCAACAACCTCGTCAATATCCTCTCCTCGGCGCTCGCGACCAGCGTGCTGATCACCCTGTTCGGCGAGGCGGGCGTCGTCTACGCCACACTTGGCATGACGTTCCTGGTCGTCATGTTCGGCGAGGTACTGCCGAAGACGTTGGCGTTTCGGCGCGCAAACCAAGTTTCGCTCCTAGTTGCGCCGGCAATCACCGGCTTGATCACCATTTTTTCCCCTGTCACCCGCGCTCTCGACCTGCTGGTCCGCCCGATCGTCCGCGGGGTCATCGGCCGCGGCGAGGCTCCCGGCCTCGGGCCGTCCTCGGAGGAGCTGCGCGGCGCCATCGAGCTGCACGCCGAGGAAGGGGGCGTTGTTCGGGACGAACGCGCGATGCTTCACAGCATCCTCGACCTGAACGAGGTGACGCTTGAGGAGGTGATGACCCACCGCCGCAACGTCGCGATGATCGACGCCGACGAGGCGCCGGCGACGATCGTGGCACAGGTGCTGGCGAGCCCCTACACCCGTCTCCCGCTTTGGCACGGCGAGCCGGACGACGTTGTCGGTGTTATCCACGCGAAAGCGCTGTTCCGTGCCGTGCAAGCGCGGGGCGGCAGTCTCGATGGCCTCGACATCATCGCACTTTCGGCCAAGCCTTGGTTCGTGCCGGACTCGCGCACGCTGATGGATCAGCTGCAGGCCTTCCGCCGGCGCCGCGAGCACTTCGCGCTGGTTGTCGACGAGTACGGCAGCCTGATGGGCATTGTCACCCTCGAGGATATCCTGGAGGAGATCGTCGGCGAGATCACCGACGAGCACGACGTCGCCGTTCCAGGCGTCATCCGCCAGCCGGACGGCAGCTTCGTGGTGCAAGGTTCGGTGACCATCAGAGACCTGAACCGCGAGCTCGACTGGCGGCTGCCGGACGAGGAAGCAGTGACCATTGCCGGCCTGGTGCTGTACGAAGCGAAGCGCATTCCCGATGTCGGACAGGCATTTCTGTTCCATGGCTTCCGCTTCGAAATTCTGCGCCGCCACCGCCACCAGATCACCGCCATCCGGGTCACGCCGCCGCAGCCGGCGGGGCGGGCTCCTTGAGGGGACAGGAACTGTCATGCCGTTGAGCCGGCCGTCAACCCGCGAGCATATCCACAGCCGCGAAATCCGCTGCCGGGGTTTCCATCGCGAGGACGGCCTTTGGGACATCGAAGGCGAGTTGGTCGATTCCAAGACCTACTCGTTCGCCAATCGCGACCGTGAGGGCATCGTCGCCGGCGAGGCGATCCACCACATGCGCATCCGCCTGACGCTCGACGACGAGATGCTGGTGCAGGCCTGCGAGGCCGCCACCGAAGCGGGACCGTTCGACCTCTGTCCGGCGATCACGCCGACCTTCAAAACTCTCGCCGGGTTGCGCATCGGTCCCGGCTGGCGCCGGGCGGTGCTGCAGCGGATGGCTGGCGTTGCCGGCTGCACGCACCTGACTGAGTTGCTGCTCGGCCCGATGACGACAACGGCATTCCAGACCATTGGCCCTGCCCGCAGCCGCCGTCAGCAGCCGCAGGAAGGTGGCAAACCGCCACCGATCCTTGATACCTGCCATGCCCTTGCGCGCGGCAGCGACGTCGTCCGCCGCCAATGGCCGGAGTATTGGGTCGAGAAGGAATAGCCGTGCTGGCTTATCGTCAGCCTCCAGCAGCGAAGCCAGCGAGGTCGGCGGCGAAGCGGTCGGGGTCGGCAACGTGCGGCGAATGGTCGGTGCCGTCGTAGATCAACAGCCGGGCGTCCGGCATCGCATCGCGGACATAAGGACCGGTCGCGGGCGGATAGTAGTTGCTTTCGCCGCCGTAGACGAGCAACGCCGGCACCACGATCGTCGGCAGGACGGGCCTGAAATCAGCCCGCGAGAGCGTTTCCCACACCTCGATGAGGGGCACGTTATCGAGCATCGCGAGGTAGGTCCGCAGCCGTTCGATGCCAGGATGACCGCTTTCGAAGCGCGTCCGCGCCCGCCGGTTCAGCCCGCAGCAGACGAGGCGGACGACGGTCTCCACGAAGTCGGCGCGCATGCCCGCAACGAATGCCGCGTCGCGCTCCGCCGGCCAGTCGCCGTAAATGCCCAATCGCCAGGCCGCGTCGGTCGTCAGCTTCGGCGACTGGTCGATGATGCCGACCTTTCCCAGTTCGGCGCAGCCATGGCGGGCGACGTAGGCCCACAGGGTCAGTGCCCCCATCGAATGCCCGATGACGACGGGACGTTGCAGCCGGAAATGGTCGAGAAGGCAGGCGAGGTCGTCGGCCATCCGCTCGACGCTCACGACGCCTGCAGCGACCGGTGGTAGCGCCTCGCCGTGTCCGTGATGGCCGCGGGCGTCCCAGCGGTAGATGGTGAACCGGTCGGCGAGGCGATGCGCGATCGGCTCCCAGACGCGGTGGCTCGACGCCCACTCGTGGAGCAGCACGATCGGCGGGCCGCTGCCTGCCACCTGCACGCGGATCTCGGTACCGTCGTCGGCGGCGAAGCGATGCAGCTGCATGCGGTTCTCCCTGTCCCGGTCGCTGGCGCCCCGTCGCCCTGTCGCCCCGCCACATAGCGCGGAAAGTGAGCCATGGAAACTGCCGATCGCGCATTGGCTCGAGCCAAATCGTATAGTCTTGGCGACAGAGGGAGGAACGGCGCATGCGGGTGGAAGGCCGGCATTATCGGACGATCTGGGCTGCCGAGGACGGCACCGGCGATGTCGAGATCATCGACCAGACGCGGCTGCCGTTCGATTTTGCTGTTGCGCGGTTGACGACGGTCGCGCAGGTAGCGGAAGCGATCGCAACGATGCGGGTGCGCGGCGCCCCTTTAATCGGCGCCACCGCGGCCTGGGGGCTCGCCCTGGCAGCACGCGCCGATCCATCGGACGAAGCACTCGCCTCAGCTTGCGCGCAATTGCTCGCGACGCGGCCGACCGCCGTTAACCTTCGCTGGGCCTTGGATGACGTGGCAGCGGTACTGGCACAGCTCCCGCCTGACCGACGGGCCGCCGCGGCGGCCAGGCGCGCCGCCGAGATATCAGACGAGGACGTGGCAATCTGCGAGGCACTCGGCACGCACGGTGCGCCGCTGATCGAGCAGGCGTGGGCAGCGAAGAACGGCGGCGAGCCGGTCAACGTGCTCACCCACTGTAACGCCGGTTGGCTCGCGGCGGTTGACTGGGGGACCGCGTTGGCTCCTGTCTACAAGGCGCACGGGCAGGGCATCCCGGTCCACGTGTGGGCCGACGAAACGCGGCCGCGCAATCAGGGCGCCTCGCTGACTGCCTGGGAGCTTGGGCGGCATGGGGTGGCGCACACAGTGATTGTCGACAACGCCGGCGGGCACCTGATGCAGCGGGGACTGGTCGACCTCGTCATCGTCGGTACCGACAGGACGACCCGCACCGGCGACGTCTGCAACAAAATCGGCACCTACCTGAAGGCACTGGCCGCCCAGGACTGCGGCGTGCCGTTCTGGGTCGCATTGCCAGGACCGACGATCGATTGGACAATCGGGGACGGCCTGCTCATCCCGATCGAGCAGCGCGATGCTGGCGAGGTAACGCGCATCTTCGGCCGCGCCGAAGACGGTCGTGGCGGCTGGGTACAGGTCACCCCAGACGGGACGCCCGCCCGCAACGATGCCTTCGATGTCACTCCCGCCCGCCTGATCACCGGCCTGATCACCGAGCGGGGACGCTGCGACGCCTCGGCGGAGGGACTGCTACGGCTGTATCCAGAGCGAGCGGGCTGAGCCGCACGCGCGGAAGCAGGTGCTGTTCGTCAGCGATCGAGCTCAAGACGCTCCGGAACCTCGAAGGGTTCTCTTTCGACTTCCGGCTCGGGGCGCCCCGCCCAGGTGAAGCGCCAGCGATCGGCACGACGAACGTGCTGCACCAGGGCGGGACGGAAGCAGGCGAGGCAGGTGCCGCCCTGTTCCCGCACACTTGGATAAAGGATTCCCGCCGAGCCTTCCCGGAGGAGACGCTCGGCAAGTTCCTGCGATGCGACATAGCTTTCCGGATCGAGGCAGGTGGCGAAGGCTGGCGCGGTGCGGAGATCGTCAAAAGCGCCACTGAAGTCGGCCAGCCAGTCGTCGTAGCAAATGCTCTCCTCGAAGCAGTCGATCTCGGCAAGCTCGACCGATTTGTGCCAGGCTACCTCGGCCTTCGCCGTCCGCCACTCGAACCCGGCATACCACGCCCCGCGCTCGGGCCCGTTGAAGCGGCTTCCCAGAGGATGCGGGTGGGTGAACGCTGCATTGACGATGCCTGCGCCGGCAACACCGAACACCAGCTCGTCGATGCCAATGCCGGGAAGGCGTCCGTTCTCGGCCAGCAGGCGATGATTGGTTGCGTTATCGAGATCGAAGATGGCGGCAAGTTGAGCGTCATCGTCTGCGATCCGCACCAGGACGCTCTCGCCGCCTTCGCCATACTTGGTCGGGATCAGCCGGTGCGTGTCGTGCTGACGCAGCGGGGCGAGCGGCGGCCTGCTCAAAGCCCGCCCCGGCGGGCGTCAAGCAGCCGGCGCACGGCATCAAAGGCTGGCAGGCCACCACTGATCAGGTAGGCGAGCGGCGTGGAGCCGGCGAACATGCGGTTCTTGTTCGGCATCTGCATCCAGCGGTCGGCGAGGCTTTCGCCGTACAGGATGTTCAGCGCCTTGAAAATGCCGATCAGATAGGAAATGCGGCGCAGCTTGTCTTCGTCCAGCAGCCGGTCGGGGTCATTCTTCATCAAGTGCAGCGTGCTGCTCGCAATTCCGCCCAACAGCTGCCTGGCATCCTCGTCGCGCACCCGCCAGCGGGCGATGATGTTGAGGAACCCTCGCACCGCCGCCGGGCTAAGCCGCTCCCGCTCGGCTCGCCGAGAAAGATCAATCAGTGGCGCGGGATCGTGACGGGTGGCCGGGTAACGCAACGGAACGGACATCAGCATCTCCGAATCCGGAACCAATGTAAGACGGATTCAGAGAATCGTAAAGTGGAAGGTCGCCGATTGGACCGGTTTACACGTCCAGGTTGGCGACCTTCAGGGCGTTCTTTTCGATGAACTCGCGGCGCGTTTCGACGGTATCGCCCATCAGCGTCGAGAACACCTCCTCGGCGTCGTCGGCGTGGCTGACCCGCACCTGCAGCAGCGTCCGGGCGTTCGGATCGAGCGTCGTCTGCCAGAGCTGCTCCGGGTTCATCTCACCCAGGCCTTTGTAGCGCTGCATCGCCACGCCCTTGCGGCCGAGCCCGGAAATCGTATCGACGAGTGCCACTGGCCCACTGATCGGATGCTCCTTGTCCTTGACCAGCAGCGTTCCGGCCTTGCCATAGAGTTGCTGCAGCTGGCCGGCGCGGGTGTTGAGGCGCCTTGCCTCGCTGCTGTCGGTGATCGCGGGGCCGATGACGTGCCGCTCGCCTACACCTCGCAAGGTGCGCGTAAAGACGAGCCCGCGACCGGCAGCCGCGAGCGGCTCCCCCTGCCAGCCCCGTTCCGCCGGCTTTTCCAGCGTGTCGAGCCGTTTAGCGATGTAAACGGCGGTTGTCTGCGCCCTTTCGGCATCGGAGAGCACCTCCGGGTCGAGCGCCGCTGAGATCGCCGCCTGCTCCAGAACGGCGAGGGGCAGATGCTGCGCGAGGCGCTCCAGCAGCCCCCTGACGACGCGCGCCTCCTCTGCCAGCCGCCGCAGGTCGTCCCCCGCAATCTCTTCGCCGGCGAAGCTGCGGAACACCGCACCTTCGTCGATGGCGGCGGCGAACAAGTACTCCTGCAGCGCCGCATCGTCCTTCAGATACACCTCGGAGGAGGCGCGTTTGGCGCGGTAGAGCGGCGGCTGAGCAATGTAGAGATAGCCGCGATCGATGATGTCCGGCATCTGCCGGAAGAAGAATGTGAGCAGAAGCGTGCGGATGTGGCTGCCGTCGACATCGGCGTCGGTCATGATGATAATTTTGTGGTAGCGGCACTTCTCGACGTCGAAGTCCTCGCTGCCGATGCTGGTGCCCAGCGCGGTGATCAGCGTGCCGATCTCCGCCGAACCGAGCACCTTGTCGGGCCTTGCCCGCTCGACGTTGAGGATCTTGCCACGCAGCGGCAGGATGGCCTGATTGCTTCGGTTACGCGCCTGTTTCGCCGAGCCGCCGGCGGAATCGCCCTCCACCAGGAACAGCTCGCTCTTCGCCGGATCGCGCTCCTGGCAATCGGCGAGCTTGCCCGGAAGGGAACTGATCTCCAGCACTCCCTTGCGCCGGGTCAGTTCGCGCGCCTTGCGCGCCGCCTCGCGCGCCACCGCCGCCTCGACGATCTTGGCGATCACCTTTCTGGCGTCGCCCGGATTTTCCTCCAGCCAACGATCGAGATGCTCGCCGACCAGCCCCTCGACGACCGGCCGGACCTCGGAGGAAACCAGCTTCTCCTTGGTCTGCGACGAGAACTTCGGGTCCGGCACCTTCACCGATAGAACGCAGGTAAGCCCCTCGCGGGCGTCGTCGCCGGTGATCGCCACCTTTTCCTTCTTCGCCACCGCATTCGCCGCGTAGGTCTGAACGGTTCGCGTCAGCGCGCCCCGGAAGCCGGCAAGGTGCGTGCCGCCGTCCTTCTGGGGGATGTTGTTGGTGAAGCACAGCATTGTCTCGTGATAGCTGTCGTTCCACTGCAGCGCTGCCTCGACCAGGATTCCGTCGCGCTCGCCGCGCAGGGTGATTGGCTTCGGCGTCAGGACTGTCTTGGAACGGTCCAGGTAGGCGACGAACGCGGCGAGCCCGCCTTCGTAGCAAAGGTCGACGACCTGAGGCGTAACCGAGCGTGCGTCGGTCAGCCGCAGTCTGACGCCGGAATTGAGGAAGGCGAGCTCGCGCAGCCGGTGCTCCAAGGTCGCGAGGTCAAACTCGGTCTTGGTGAACACAGAGGGAGAGGGCAGGAAGGTGAGTTGCGTGCCGGTGGCGGATTTGCCGTCGCCATCCCTCGGCGCGTCACCCACAACAGCGATCGGCGCTTCGGCGTCGCCGGTACGGAAACGGATGAAATGCTCCTTGCCGGAGCGCCAGATCCGCAGATCAAGCCGGTCCGAAAGGGCATTGACCACCGAGATGCCGACCCCGTGCAGGCCCCCCGAGACTTTGTATGAGTTCTGGTCGAACTTACCGCCGGCGTGCAGCCGGGTCATGATCACCTCAGCGGCCGACACGCCTTCCTCGTGGTGCATGTCGACAGGAATGCCGCGGCCGTTGTCGGTAACCGTCACCGAGCCATCGGCGTTGAGCTGCACCTCCACCGTGTCGCAATAGCCGGCGAGCGCCTCATCGATGGCGTTGTCGACCGCCTCGTACACCATGTGATGCAGGCCGGAGCCGTCATCGGTGTCGCCGATGTACATGCCGGGCCGCTTGCGCACCGCGTCAAGACCGCGCAGCACCTTGATCGAGGCGGCATCGTAGGTCTCGGCGGGATTGCTGGCTTCGACTTCGGTCATTGGCGGGTTCCTGGGAGATGCTCAGGCATCGAAGCCTCGCTTGGGGCCGGCTGCGCTTTGCAGCTCATCGAGGCAGACCGCCTGTGACATGCCCTCCAGGGGCTGGAACGGCACCGGGTCGCAGCCGGCGTACCAAGCTTGCGCGGCCAGGTCGGCAACGGCATCGAACACCGCGCGACGGTGTCGTTCGTCGAGATGCGCGATCACCTCGTCGAGCAGCAGCAGCGGGCTGGCGCCGCGTTCGCGCCGCTGCAGCCGCGCTCCGGCGAACACGAGAGCGATCAGCAGCATCTTCTGCTCGCCGGTTGAACAGGCCTCCGCCGGCCGGCGGTTTGCGACGTGGACCACTTTGAGGTCGGAACGGTGTGGACCGACGGAGGCGCCGCCACCCTGTGCGTCCTGGTCGCGGCAGCGGGCCAGTTCATCCCGCAGCCGGTCTTCCACCGCCAGCGCCGGCGCATCGTCGAGCCAGCCCTCCACCGAGCCCTGGACGTCGATGATAGCACCCGGAAAGCCATCATGACCGGCTTGGGCGATCGCAGACATCTGGGACGCGATCTGCTTGCGCGCGGCGGCTACTGCGACAGCGTGCTCGGCCATCGTTGCCTCAACGGCATTCAGCCATAGGGCATCAAAGCTGTCACGGCGAAGCAGTATTGAGCGTTGCTGCAAGGCTCGTTCGTAGGCGGCGACACGGCCCGCATGGGCAGGATCGACACCCCACACAAGGCGATCGAGAAACCGTCGCCGGACTGACGGTGAGCCGCCGAAAAGCCCGTCCATTTCCGGCGTCAGCCAGATCACGCCGGCAGTCTGCGCGAGCCGGGCGCGGTCACGGACCATCTGGCCGTCGATGTGGATTCGCCGCCGGTCGCGGCCGCCGGCCGCTTCGCCGGCAAAAATAGTGACAAGCTCCGTAGGCCCGGTCGGCGTGTCCAAGAGGGCGCGCACCGACCATGTTTCGGCGGTGGCGGCCGCCTCGGCACGGAGGATATCAGCCATCCGCGCGCGCCGCAGTCCCCGCCCCGGCGTCAGCAGCGACAGCGCCTCAAGGATGCTGGTCTTGCCGGTGCCGTTGGCGCCGACCACCACGACCGACGCCGCCCGCAGGTCCAGCCGCAAAGAACGGTGGCAGCGAAAATCGCGCAGCGTCAACTGCGTAACAGCAAGCGAACCGATGACCGGTGGCGGATTGCACCCCACCCGGAATACCGTATCCAGTATCAGAAACTCCGAACAGTCGACCGAGCGCCTACACGCGCATCGGCATCAGGACATAGATGGCGCTGCGATCGCCGAGCTCGTGCAAGATGGTCGGTGAGGCGGCATCGGCCATCGACAGCCGTGCGTTGTCACCGCCGATTTGCTCGGCGATATCAAGCAGATAGCGTGAATTGAAGCCAATCTCCATCGCATCGCCGTGGTAGCGGACTTCCAGTTCCTCGCTGGCACTGCCGTGTTCCGGGCTACTCGCCGAAAGCTCCAGCGTGCCGTTGGCGACCTTCAGCTTGACCGCCCGTGAGCGGTCGTTGGAGATTGCCGAGACCCGGTCGACCGCATCCTTGAAGTCGCGACAAACGACGTCGAGCTGATTCTCGTTGTGCTCGGGAATGACGCGCTGGTAGTCCGGGAAGGTGCCGTCGATCAGTTTGGAGGTAATCAGCGCCGGCCCGACGCTGAAGCGGATCTGCGTCTCCGAGATCGCCAGATCCACATCCTCGCCGGCTTCATCGATCACCTTGCGCACTTCAGCGACGGTCTTCCGCGGGATGATGACGCCCGGCATGCCGAGGGCGCCGTCGGGAATCGGCATTTCCACCCGCGCCAGCCGGTGGCCGTCGGTGGCGACGGCGCGCAGAATATCAACACCATCTTCCTGCGCCGCATGCAGATAGATCCCGTTGAGATAATATCGCGTCTCTTCTGTGGAGATGGCGAAGCGCGTCCGATCAATGAGCAGGCGCATCTCGGCGACCGGCAGCCGGAAGCGGAAGGGCAACTCGCTCGACGTCAGCGTCGGGAAATCCTCGATCGGCAGGCAGGCCAAGGTGAACCGGGAGCGGCCACAGCGCAAAGTCAGCCGCTCACCGCCCTGTTCCGATTGCAGCTCCAGTTGAGAGCCGTCCGGCAGCTTGCGCACGATGTCGTAAAGCGTATGCGCGGGAACGGTGGTGGCACCGGCGACGGATACGTCGGCGGTCACCGATCGACAATCTCCAGATCCATATCGGTGGCGGTCAATCGCAGCTCACGGTCTTCAGCCTGCAGCTTGACGTTCGAGAGGATCGGAATGGTGTTCCGACGCTCAACGACACTCTGCGCATGGCCGAGAGATTTCAGAAGATGAGCGCGTTCGATGGTGACTTTCATTGCGTCTGACGATCCGAGCTATGCCGGCGCTGGTTGCCGAAGAGCGGTAGCGCCGCCGGATATAGCGACACTTCCCCACCGCCGCCTGCGGGCCGGCCGACCGGAGGCGCGGACGCGCCACCGACACCATCAGTATAGCAAAGCCTCCTCAAGCGGGTAGCTAATTCCTGATGGATGGTACCGCGACTCACCCCTGCAGCGTGCGTTTCAGCAGCTCCAGATCTTCAGCGAAGGCAGCGTCGCCGTCCCGGAGCTCCTCGACCTTCCGGACGGCGTGCATCACCGTCGTATGGTCGCGACCCCCAAACTTGCGGCCGATTTCCGGCAGCGAGCGCGAGGTGAGCTGCTTGGCGAGATACATCGCGACCTGCCTTGGGCGAGCGATCGAGCGGGCACGGCGCGCCGAGTACATGTCGGCGAGACGAATATTGAAGTGAGCCGCCACCTGTTTCTGGATGTCGTCGATGGTGATCCGGCGATCATTGGCGCGCAGCAGGTCGTGCAACACCTCCTGTGTCGTCTCCAGGCTGATCGACCGGCCGATCAGCTGCGCGTGGGCCACGACACGGTTGAGCGCCCCTTCCAACTCCCGGACGTTGGAGCTGATGCGGTGAGCCAGAAACTCCATCACCTTCTGCGGCACCTCGACGCCGAGTTGGTCGGCCTTTGATTGCAGAATGCCAAGCCGCAGCTCGTAGGTTGTGGCGTGAATGTCGGCGACCAGCCCGCAATTGAGCCGCGACTTCAGCCGTTCCTGCATCCCTTCCAGATCGGAGGGCGACTTGTCGGCGCTCAGCACGATCTGACGACCTTGATCGACGAGGGTGTTGAACGTGTGGAAAAATTCCTCCTGCGTCGACTCCTTGCCGCTGATGAACTGCACGTCGTCAATCATCAACACGTTGACCGAGCGGAACTGCTCCTGAAATCGACTGTGTTCTGCTCGCGCAGCGCCCGGATAAAGCGGTACATGAATTTCTCGGCCGACAGATAGATCACCGTGCGCTGCGGATCGCGTTTGCGAATGTCCCAGGCGATGGCGTGCATCAAGTGCGTCTTGCCGAGGCCGACTCCGCCATACAGAAACAGCGGATTGAACGGCACCCGTTTCGCCTCGGCCACGCGGCGCGCCGCCGCATAGGCAAACTCGTTCGGCTTGCCGACGACGAAATTCTCGAATGTGAAGCGAGTGTCCAGCGGCGCGCTGATTTCGTCGGCGATCGGCTCGCCATTGATTTTGACCGCGCCACCTTCGCCAGACCCATACGCCGTCGAAGGCAGCGACTTTAGTCCCTCCGGTACCTGGGCTTCGTGCCCGGCGCAGGCGAAGCGATCTGGCTGGACGATGATGTCAATGCCCTGAACCGACGGGTTCTCGCCACCCCACAGCGCCCGCAGCCGGTCGGCGTAATGGGCGACGACCCAGTCACGCATAAACCGCGTCGGGACCGTCATCGTCACCAGCCCAGCTTGCGACCCTCGGACGACCATCGGCTTGAGCCAGCTACGGTAGGCTGATTCACCGATCTCCGCACGCAAGAGTCCGCTTACCCGTTTCCACTGAAAATCGAGAGAAGTTGCAACCTCGGTGTTCATTTCAATCCCTTGGTCCGTCTCACAACGATAGGCCACGGGAGGACTAGCGTACGGGGAGTTCTGACACGTCGAGTTTCCAAGCTCCGGCCCACCCTTTTTCCGCGGCATGTCGCTGGACAGAGAGGGCAGTCGTATAACCTGCCCAGGCTGTACCGCCACGACAACAGTATTTCTCCTGCTACCTGGCGACAAAGCCGTTCGTGTCAAATCTACGACGAGCAACAGACACGCAGCAACGCCGGCCTAACAGCTCGGTTACTCCCCCACAAGCACGTCCCGACCGTCCTTTTAAAGACTTTGCCGGGCTAATATCCGATCTGATTATTGTGTGCCCGCTTGGATTACACCCTTGAAGTGACGCCCGTCCCATTTCCCCTGACAATATTTTATATCGTGAACGCAACGTTAGGTTTCTTTCGAAAAAGCTAACCTTTTCCTGGCCTTTTTGGAAGGTTGTGCTCACTCATTTTTTTTTGGTTCTGTAAACCTGCCAAACTTTATAGGTGGGCCTGAAAGCGCGCAACGTGACCGAATCCAGAACGACCAAAAAAAATCTCTTGACACGAAAACGCACCTCTCCCCCCTTCCACCAGCACGCGCCGGGAAAGCCTTTCAAGTGCCCGCCTGAGAAGCCGCTATCGCCTGGACGATAAGGGTTGCGGGACGGCTGATGGATCGAGAGGTGGCGCGGCGCGACGATGCGCCGCCGGATCAGGTCGGCATCGCTTTGATGCGACGGGCCAAACGTGACAGTTTGCGCGCAACCATGTTGCGGTGAACGACGCCTTTGTTGGCGCCGCGCATGAGTTCGGGCTGCGCTAGGCCGTAGGCCGCGGCGGCCTCGTCCTTATTGCCGCCGGCGATGGCGCTTTCGACCTTCCGCAGGAAAGTGCGAATGCGGGAAACGCGTGACCGGTTGACTTCTGTGCGCCTTTTCGTTTGCCGAATTCGCTTCTTCGCCGAAGCGTGCTGTGCCATGTCGAAACCTTCTACCGACGCCTTTACAGGGATTGATGCTTGTAGCCGCCACTGTCCGGAGCGTCAATCGCGACGGCCGGAACCATACCACACATGCTCGCGACGGAAAGCCCGGCGATGGGCCCGCCGGCGGGGGAACCCGAAGCAACATCTCGCCATCGCGTCCGCCCCGCCTCGACCGGTACCGCCTAACGGTTGCGGAACTGCGGTTTGCGCTTCTCTGCGAAGGCGTTCATGCCTTCCTTCTGATCTTCGGTGGCGAACACCGCGTGGAACATCCGCCGCTCGAAGCGGATGCCTTCGGCCAGCGTCGTCTCAAAGGCGCGATTGACCATTTCCTTGTTCAGCATGGCGATCGGCCGTGACATCGCGGCAATCTTGTCGGCCGCCTTCATCGTTTCCGTCATCAGGTCGGCCGCCGGAACGACGCGGGAAACCAGCCCGCAGCGCTCCGCTTCCTCGGCTTTGATCTGCCGGCCGGTGAGGCACATGTCCATCGCCTTCGCCTTGCCAACGGCGCGAGTGAGCCGCTGCGTGCCACCGGCGCCTGGAATGGCGGCAATGGTGATTTCGGGTTGGCCGAACACGGCGGTGTCCGCGGCGATGATGAAGTCGCACATCATCGCCAGCTCGCAGCCGCCGCCCAGCGCGAAGCCCGCGACGGCGGCAACAACCGGCTTGCGGCACTGCGCCGTCCGCTCCCAGGCCGAGGTGATGAAGTCCTCAAGGTAGCAATCCATGAAGGACTTGTCCTTCATCTCCTTGATGTCTGCGCCGGCGGCAAAAGCCTTTTCACTGCCGGTGATGACGATGGCGCCGATCGCTTCGTCCGCCTCGAAGGCATCGAGCGCCTGGCCAAGCTCGGCGACAAGCTGGTTGCACAGCGCGTTCAGCGCCTTCGGCCGGTTCAGCGTGATCACTCCGACCGCACCGCGCGTTTCGGCGATGATCATCTCGTACGCCATGTCCGTCTCTCCTTTTCCCTCGTGGTTTTTTCCGGACGGCCCTGCCGATCAGCCCTTTGCTCAGCGCTGCCGGAGGCCGCAGTAGAAGGTCGAGCGGCCGCTCTGCACGATCCTGCGGATGCCCCCTGTCCGTGCAGGCTGACAGCGACACCCCGGGCACGGCTCGCCCGCGCGACCGTATACCGCGAAACCGTGCTGGAAGAAACCGAGTTCGCCGGACGGCTGACGATGATCCCGCAGGCTCGATCCACCCGCCGCGATCGCTTCGGCAAACACCTCCTTTATGGCCGCCACCAGGCGATCGACGCGCTTGCCGCCCACTGTCGCCGCCATCCGCGCCGGCGACAGACGGGCCCGGAAAAGACTCTCGGAAGCATAGATGTTGCCCATTCCGGCGACCACTCTCTGGTCGAGCAGCGCCGCCTTCAGCGGCGTGCGCCGCGCGGCCAGGCTGCCTGCGAGGTAGGCCCCGTCGAACGCCGGACCGAGCGGGTCCGGGCCAAGACCCGCCAGATGCGGGCACCGGTCGAGCGCTTCCGCCGGCACCAGGTCCATGAAGCCGAAACGGCGCGGGTCGTGGAAGCGAACGCATACGCCACTATCGGTACGCAGCAGCACGTGGTCGTGCGGCCCTGGCGCCGGCGTATCGGGGCCGTCGATGCAGAACCGCCCGGACATTCCCAGATGGGCGAGCCACACCTCGTCCGCGTCGAGGCGGATCAGCAGGTACTTGCCGCGTCGCTCGATATTCTCGATGCGCCGTCCGGCCAGGCGGCGGGCGAAATCGACGGGCAGCGGAAAACGCAGATCCGAACGCCGTTGCTCCACTACCGCAAGCCGGTGGCCGGCGAGCACGGGCAGCAGTCCGCGGCGGACGGTTTCGACCTCGGGCAACTCGGGCATGGCGCAAGCTAGCGCGCCTGGCGACCTTCCGCTATGGTTCCGCGCCATGTCCGATCCCGCAACCGACGAGAGCAGCAAACCTTCCGCCGAGGCCGCAGAGGCGACGACGCATTTCGGCTTCCGCACCGTGCGCGAAACCGACAAGCGCTCGCTCGTCGGCGCCGTCTTCGATTCCGTTGCCTCGCGCTACGACCTGATGAACGACCTGATGAGCGGCGGCATTCACCGGCTGTGGAAGACGGCGATGCTCGACTGGCTCAACCCGCAGCCGCAGCAGACGCTGCTGGATGTGGGCGGCGGTACCGGCGATATCGCCTTCGGCTTCCTCGATCGCGGCGGTGGCGGGGTTGTCGTCGTCGACATCAATCGCGAAATGCTGGCGGTCGGCCGCGACCGGGCGATCGACCGCGGCCTGCTGCGCGGGCTGGACTGGGTGTGCGGCGATGCCGAGCGGCTGCCGGTCGCCGACAGCTCGGTGGATGCATTCACCATCGCGTTCGCCATTCGCAACGTCACTCGCATTGAAGCGGTGCTGCGCGAGGCGCGGCGCGTGCTCAAGCCAGGCGGTCGATTTCTCTGCCTGGAGTTCAGCCGCGTCTCCCTGCCAGTCCTTGATCGTCTGTACGACACTTATTCGTTCCGCGTGCTGCCGGTGCTCGGCCGCGTGGTCGCCCGCGATGCCGACGCCTACCGCTATCTCGCCGAAAGCATTCGCCGCTTTCCGCCGCAGGAGCGGTTTGCGCAGATGATCGGAGCCGCCGGTCTCGACCAGGTGAGCTGGCGCAACCTCTCGGGGGGCATCGCCGCCCTGCATTCCGCCTGGCGCACCTGACGATGCGGCAGCACCGTTCGACGGTTCGCCAGCGCAAGCCGCAGGTTTGCTCCCCGGCATGATCAGCGGGTTGCGTAATGCCGGGCGGCTGCTGCTGCTGGCGCGCCTGTTGGCTCGGCACGACGCGCTGTTCGTCCTGGAGCGCTTTGCCGTCGGCCGGCTGCTGCTGTGGGTGACGCGGCCGCTGGCTCGCCGCGCCGCCGCGAACCAACCGGCATTGCGGCCGGGGCAGCGGCTGGCGCTCGCGCTGCAAGATGCAGGCCCGTCGTTCGTCAAGTTCGGCCAGGCACTGGCGAGCCGTTCGGACCTGCTCGGCGAGGAACTCGCCCGCGATCTCGCCAGCCTGCAGGACCGGCTGCCGCCCTTCCCCTTCGCACAGGTCCGCGTCACCATCGAAGAGGAGTTCGGCCAGCCGCTGGAAAAAATGTTCCGCAGCTTCGAGCAACAGCCGGTAGCGGCCGCCTCGATCGCCCAGGTGCACTTCGCGATCGATACCGAAGGCCGCGAGGTTGCGGTGAAGGTGCTGCGCCCCGGCATCGAGAAGGCCTTCGCCCGCGACCTGGAGCTGTTTTTCTGGATCGGCCGCAACGCCGAGGCCAACCTGCGGACGCTGCGCCGATTGCGCCTCTTGGAGTCGCTAGAGACGCTGGCGAAAACCGTCGTTGTCGAGATGGACCTGCGCTTCGAGGCTGCAGCAGCGTGCGAACTCGCCGACAACTTCAGAGGCGACCGGTCATTTTTCGTGCCCGCCGTCGACTGGACCCGCACCGGGCGACGCGTGCTTACCACCGAGCGCGTTGCCGGCCTGCGGATCGACGAGCGTGCCGCCGTCATCGCGGCCGGTCACGACCCGCGCGCCGTGCTGACCAAGGCCGCCGAGGCGTTTTTTTTCCAGGTGTTCCGCGACGGCTTCTTCCACGGCGATCTGCACGCCGGCAACCTGTTCGTGCGCGCCGATGGCAGCGTTGCTGCCGTCGATTTCGGCATCATGGGACGGATTGACCGGTCGACCCGCCGCCACCTGGGCGAGATGCTGCTGGCCTTCCTGACGCGTAACTGGCGGCGCGCCGCCGAAGTGCATTTCGAGGCCGGCTGGGTGCCGTCCGATCACTCGCTGGATGCTTTCGCGCAGGCGTGTCGATCGATTGCCGAGCCGATCATGGACAAGCCGCAGAACGAAATTTCGGTCGCGCGCTTGCTGGGCCAGCTTTTCCAGGTGACGGAAACCTTTGCCATGGAGACACAGCCCCAGTTGCTGCTGCTGCAGAAAACGATGCTGGTTGCCGAGGGCACCGGTCGCACCCTGGCGCCCGAGGCCAACATGTGGCTGCTCGCCCGGCCGCTGATCGAGAGCTGGTGCGCCGAGACGCTCGGCCCGCAGGCACGGATGCGCGAGGCGGCGACCGATGTAGCGGCAGCGCTTTCACGTTTGCCCGCGTTGGTGCGCCGCGCCGAGCACGGCTTCGCCACCCTCGCGGAGGGCCGGCTGAAGATCGATGCGGAAAATCTCCGCCAAGCCCATGGTCCTATGAATGGCACCTATGCCGGCTGGCTCGCCGCCGCGCTGCTTGCCGGAATTGTCATCGGAATGCTCGCCGGCTGAGCGGCGTGCTTGCACGGGAATCCATGCCGGACTTTTTCCCGCTTTCGGCTTCTTGCCTCATCACCCTCTGCACGCTAGGTTCTTTCAACACATAAGTTTCGTAAATAGGGGTTTATGAGCGCTCTCGCCGGAAAACGCATTCTGCTGGTGATCGCCGGCGGGATAGCCGCCTACAAGTGCCTGGAATTGATCCGGCGGTTACGCGAGCAGGGCGCCTCGGTGCGCTGCATCCTCACCGCCGCCGGCGCCGCGTTCGTGACGCCGCTGTCGTTGGAGGCGCTCTCCGAGGACAAGGTCTACACCGATCTCTTCGCGCTGGGCCGCGAGAGCGAGATGGGGCACATCCAGCTGTCGCGGGACGCCGATCTCGTCGTCGTCGCACCGGCAACCGCCAATATCCTGGCCCGCATGGCGGCCGGCATCGCCGACGATCTGGCGACGACGGCACTGCTCGCTACCGATAAGCCGGTGCTCGCGGCGCCGGCGATGAACGTGCGGATGTGGGAACATCCGGCGACGCAGGCCAATCTCGCCACCTTGCGGACGCGCGGACTGCTTACCGTCGGCCCGGACCAGGGCGACATGGCCTGCGGCGAGTGGGGGTATGGCCGAATGGCCGAGCCCGCCGCAATTCTTGCCGCCATCGAGGCGCATTTTGCTCCCCGCAGGCTGGCCGGAGTGCGCGCGCTGGTGACCAGCGGGCCGACGCGTGAGCCGATCGACCCGGTGCGCTACATCTCCAATCATTCCTCGGACGGCAGGGGCACGCCATCGCCGTTGCCCTCGCCCGCCTGGGTGCCGTGACCACGCTGGTCTCGGGTCCGACCGCCTTGACCGATCCGCCGGGCGTGCGCGTGTGCCAGTGGCGACCGCGGTGCAGATGCTCGCGGCCTGTGAGGCGGCGCTGCCGGTTGACGTTGCCGTCTGCGCGGCGGCGGTCGGCGACTGGCGGGTCGTACAGGAATCGCCCCAGAAGATGAAGAAGAACGCCGAAGGCCCGCCGGAGCTTGTGCTCGCTGAAAACCCCGACATTCTGGCCACGCTCGCTCGATCGCCCGACCGGCGCCCAAAGCTGGTCATCGGTTTCGCCGCCGAGACGATGCGTATCGTCGAGTACGCTCAGGCAAAGCGGGAGCGTAAGGGCTGTGACTGGATCGTCGCCAACGATGTCTCGCCGGGCACCGGCACCTTCGGCGGCACCTGCAACGCGGTGCATCTGATCTCCGACGGAGGTGTCGAGGCTTGGCCTGAGATGAGCAAGCAGGCGGTTGCAGAACGCCTCGCTCAACGCATTGCCGATGCGCTCGGCGCAGCACCGGGAGCCGTGTCTTGAATCCGCTCGATCTTCCGGTGCGCCGTCTGGCTCACGCGATTGATCTGGCCTTGCCGGCCTATGCCACCGCGCATGCCGCAGGCCTTGATCTACAGGCCGCCGTCGATGAGCCGTCCATGCTGCCGCCAGGAGGCCGCGCCTTGGTGCCGACCGGCATCGCCATTGCACTGCCCGAGGGCTTCGAAGCGCAGGTTCGCCCCCGCTCCGGACTGGCGGCTCGGCATGGCGTCACCGTGCTCAACAGTCCCGGAACCATCGACGCCGACTACCGCGGCGAGATCGCGGTAATGCTGATCAACCACGGCGATGCCCCCTTCCGCATCGAACGCGGCATGAGAATTGCCCAACTTATTGTTGCACCCGTGGCAACGGTGCGCTGGCGAGAGACGACGACTTTGACGGAGACGGCGCGCGCCGAAGGCGGCTTTGGTTCCACCGGCACCGGCGCCACCGCCAACAGGGGACCGTAGATATGTTGAAGCTGTCGCGTAAGACCTTGTTCGCCATTGAAGCGGTGCTGGACATCGCCTATCACGCTGGCGCCGAGCCAGTTCAGAGCCGCGAGATCACCCGCCGGCAAGGGATCCCGCGTCGTTACCTGGAGCAGGCATTGCAGAACCTGGTGCGCAGCGGCGTGCTGGTCGGCGTCCGAGGCCCGCGCGGCGGCTATCGGCTGGCCCGCGAGCGGCGGAGGATCACTGTCGGCGAGATCATCCGGGTGGTCCGCAACTCCGACAACGAGGACGACCCGCTGCAAGAAGAGATGGGCTCGCCGCTCGGCCGGAAGGTGGTTCGCCCGTTGTGGATGGAGTTGCAGGGAGAACTACTGTCCCGACTCGACGAGGTAACGATGGACGATCTCTGTAATCGTGCTGACAGTGCCGGCATTGTCAGCGAGGGACGAGACCGCCTTTACTTCTCCATATGACCATGGCCGCAGAAACATCTTTGGACGCAGCCGGGTTGCAAATGGCGTGCAGGCGCGTACATTTATCTCTACCAATTCGATAGACAACGGGCGGGCGAGACGATGAATGAGCAAACCCTCTCCGATGCGGCAACACTGCGTGGCCGCGGCCGCATCTACGACAGCATTCTCGACACCATTGGCGACACGCCGATCGTAAGGGTCCGCAAGCTCGCGGCGGAAGCTGGCTGCGGCGCCGAACTGCTGGCGAAGTGCGAGTTCTTCAATCCGTTGTCCTCAGTGAAGGATCGTATCGGTTTGGCAATGGTGCTGGCCGCCGAGAAAGAAGGACGCATCGGGTCGGGCGCCACGCTGGTCGAGCCGACGTCCGGCAACACCGGCATCGCACTCGCCTTCGTCTGCGCCGCGCGCGGCTATCGCCTGATCCTGACCATGCCGGACAGCATGTCGATCGAGCGGCGCAAGATGCTGGCGCTGCTGGGCGCCGAGATCGTGCTGACACCGGCCGCGAAGGGTATGCCGGGTGCTGTCGCCCGCGCCGAACAGGTGGTTGCCGAAAACCCGGGCGCCGTCATGCTGCAGCAGTTCTCCAACCCCGCCAATCCTGAGATCCACCGCCGGACCACCGCCGAGGAGATCTGGCGCGACACCGGCGGCAACGTCGATGCTATCGTCAGCGGCGTCGGCACCGGCGGGACGATCACCGGCTGTGCCGAGGTGCTGAAGCCACGCCGGCCGGAGCTGCGAATGATCGCGGTCGAGCCGGAGGACAGTCCGGTACTCTCCGGCGGCGTTCCTGGCCCGCATAAGATTCAGGGGATCGGCGCCGGATTTGTGCCGGCGGTGCTGAATGTCCGCGCCATTGACGAAGTGATCAAGGTCAGCAACGCGGCCGCCTTCGAGATGGCGCGTCGGGTGGCGAAGCTGGAGGGGTTGACGGTCGGTATCTCTTCCGGAGCAGCCTTGGCTGCAGCGATCGAGGTTGGCAAGCGGCCGGAGATGTCCGGCAAGTCGATTGTTGTCATCCTGCCCTCGTTCGCCGAACGCTATCTGTCGACGGCGCTGTTCGAGGGGCTCGGCGAGTAGCTTCCCACTGGAGATCGGGCCGCCGAAGCGGCCCCGACTTCTAAAGGACGAAACCAGCGCCGATGGACTTTACCGACGCGCAAGTCAGCCGTTACGCCCGGCACATCCTGCTCGACGAAATCGGCGGTGCCGGTCAGGCGAAGCTCCTGGCGGCGCGCGTTCTCGTCGTCGGAGCCGGCGGGCTCGGCTCGCCGATGCTGCTGTATCTCGCGGCCGCCGGAGTCGGCACAATCGGCGTGATCGATGATGACGTCGTCGATCTCTCCAATCTCCAGCGGCAGATGGCGCACACCACCGACCGCCTCGGCGTCCCGAAGGTGGAGAGCGCGCGGGCTGCGCTGGCAGCGATCAACCCTGAGGTCCGGATCATTCCGCACGGCGTTCGCCTGACCGCCGGCAACGCGGCGGCGCTGGTGGCGGGCTACGACCTCATCGCCGACGGCAGCGACAACTTCGCCACCCGCTTTCTCGTCAACGATGCCTGCTTCTTCGCCGGCAAGCCGCTTGTTTCGGCCGCGGTGCTGCGCTTTGACGGGCAGCTCGCGACCTTCAAGGCGGGCGTGCCTGGAGCGGCCGGCGACGAACGTCCGCCGTGCTACCGCTGCCTTTACCGCGAGCCGCCGCCGGAAGGCCAAATCCCCACCTGCGCGCAAGCCGGAGTGCTCGGCGCGTTCTGCGGCGCGTTGGGCGGGCTGCAGGCCACGGAAGTGATCAAGGAATTGCTCGGGATTGGCGACAGTCTCGCCGGCTGGCTGCTGGTGGTCGATGCGCTGGCCGGCACCTGGCGACGCATCCGCGTGCGCCGCGACCCGGGCTGCCCGCTATGCGGCGACCATCCCAGCATTGTTGATCTTTCAGGTCCACGCCGGAGCCGTGGATGCCCTCTGCCGGGCCTGAACGCAACTCACCGGACAAGTTTTCGCTGCTGGTGCTCTCCGGCGGTTTCGAACGGGTCCACTATGCGCTGGTGCTGGCCAGCGCCGCCGCCGCCATCGGCACCCCGGCGACCGTGTTCTTCACAGACCGCGCGTTGTTTGCACTCGCCGCTGGCGGAGCGGATGGCCCTGGCTGGCGGAAGATCGAGGGCGAAGGAGGCCGGCCCGCCGGAGCAATCGACGACGAACGTCAAGCGCGAGGCGTGGCCGGTTTCGAGGAACTTCTCGCGGCCTGCGCCGATCTCGGCGTGCGCTTCATCGTCTGCGAAATGGGGCTCCGGGCGATGGGGTTGGACGCCGTTGCTTTGCGTGGCGATCTGTCGATAGAAGTAGCCGGCGTCGTGACCTTCCTCGCCGACGCCTCGGCGACAGGCGGGATGCTGGCGCTGTAGACGGGTTAAAAAAAGGGCGGCGGATCTTTGAGGGAACCGCCGCCCCAGTCTCACGAGGGGAGAGAGAGAGGAACGCACCAAGGGCGTTCACTGAAATTATTCCTACAGGACCGTTAGCCTATATGCAAGGTCTTTTTCCTAGATGTGTGCCTTGGGCAGCCGATGCCGAGATCTGAGCCGGCGGTCTGCGCTTGTCCGTTTTGTGTTGCCGGCATCGCCTCGGCCGCCTTTGCGGACGATGAACGTTTCCTTGCGCTCTACGACATTTCTCCGGTGCTGCCGGGACATTCGCTGATCGTGCCACGCCGCCACGTCAAGAGCCTGCTCGGGCTCTCGGACGAAGAGTTGGCGGCGATGATGGTGTTCGCCAGACGAACGACGCGCCTGCTGACGCGGGTGTTCTCTGCTGATGGCTTCGATTGGGCGATCCAGGACGGCGCCGCCGCCGGACAGACGGTGCCGCACCTCCACCTGCACATTATCCCCCGTCACGACGGCGATCTGCCCGATCCGGGCGACTGGTACCCGGCGCTGATCGCGAGCGAAGCGGCCACCATCGACAGCCGCCTTCGCCCGCGGCTGACAACCGCCGAGCACGCCCAGATCACCGAAAAGCTGCGGGCGTTTGCCGCCGCTGACAGCGACCAGGCGTGAAGCGACGCAACGAACTTGTGTGTGCGAAGCGTTTTCGGCATCCTCCCGCCCTTCTCGCCGCAATGAAAGCCGTAGTCGATGTCCGGTGACCGCGTTTACCTTTACGATTCGACGCTGCGCGATGGCGCGCAGACGCAAGGTGTTGACTTCAGCGTCGCCGACAAGGCGGCGATCGCGCGCGCGCTGGACGCCATTGGCATTGACTACGTCGAGGGCGGCTGGCCCGGGGCCAACCCCACCGACACCGCCTTCTTCGCCGATCCGCCGCACCTGCACCGCTCCCGGCTGTCCGCCTTCGGCATGACCCGGCGGTCCGGCCGCAGCGCCGACAACGACCCTGGCCTCGCCTCGCTGCTCCGATCGGGGGCGCCGATCGTCTGCATGGTCGGCAAGAGCTGGGATTATCAGGTGACCGACGCGCTCGGCATCGAGCTCGACGAGAACGTCGCGATGATCGAGGACAGCGTGCGGCTGGCCAGCAGCCGTGTCGAGGAAGTGATGTTCGACGCCGAGCACTTCTTTGACGGCTTCAAGGCCAACCCCGCCTATGCGCTGCGTTGCGCCCGCGCCGCCTACGAAGCCGGCGCCCGCTGGGTGGTGTTGTGCGATACCAACGGCGGCACCCTGCCGCACGAGGTGGAGGAGATCGTCGGGCGGGTGGCGGCGGAGGTGCCGGGCGACCACCTCGGCATCCATTGCCACAACGATACCGGCAACGCCGTGGCCAACAGCCTGCTGGCGGTGCGCGCCGGGGCGCGGCAGGTGCAGGGCACCTTGAACGGACTGGGCGAACGCTGCGGTAACGCTGATCTGATCGCCATCATCCCGACGCTGGCGTTGAAGATGGGGCATTCGCTCGGCATGACGCCAGTCGACCTGACGCGGCTGACCCACGTTTCGCGGCTGCTCGACGAGCGGCTGAACCGGGCGCCGATCCGCAACGCGCCCTACGTTGGCGAGAGCGCTTTCGCCCACAAGGGCGGCCTGCACGTCTCGGCGGTGGAAAAAGATCCCCGCTGCTACGAGCACATTGCGCCGGAACTGGTGGGTAACCATCGGCACATCGTCGTCTCGGATCAGGCCGGTCGCTCCAACATCCTGGCGCGCTTTCGCGACATCGGCCTCGACATCGACGCATCCGACCCGAAGCTTACCCGGCTGCTGGAGGCGGTGAAGGCGCGTGAGTTCGACGGCTACGCCTACGACGGCGCGGAGGCCAGCTTCGAGCTGCTGGCGCGGGAGGCGATCGAGGGGCTGCCGGAATACTTCCGCTGCTCCAGCTTCCGGGTCATCGACGAGCGCCGCTGGAACGCCAAGGGCGACCTCGTCACCTTGTCCGAGGCCACGGTTAAAATGGAAGTCAACGGAAGCCAGTTCATGGCGGTGGAGGAAGGCAACGGGCCAGTCAACGCCCTCGACGCCGCGCTGCGCAAGGTGTTGCTGCCGGTTTACCCGCAGCTCGCCGACGTCCGCCTCGTCGATTACAAAGTGCGGATCCTCACCCCTGGTGATGGAACGCGGGCGGTGACCCGGGTGATGATCGAGAGCGCGGCAAACGGCGAGCATTGGTCGACGGTCGGCGTTTCCACCAACATCATCGACGCCTCATACCGGGCCCTGCACGACAGCATCGTCTACCGGCTGTTCCGCGAGGGAGCGGCTGCCGGACAGGCCTGACTAGCAGCGCTGCGCGCGGGCGACATCTTTGTCTGGGACCGATCGAAGCCGGGCCGGTGAAGCCGGCGACGGACGTGGCGCGCCTGTGGTGGTGCTCGTCGAACCACAGCTGCCCGAAAACATCGGCATGGTGGCCCGCGCCATGTTGAACTGTGGGCTCACCCGCCTGCGCCTCGTCCGCCCGCGCGAGCTGTGGCCGAACGACAAGGCGGTGGCGGCGGCGTCCGGCGCCGACCGTGTTCTCGACGACGCCCGCCTCTACCCCTCGACCGCCGCCGCCATTGCCGACCTGGAGTACGTTTGCGCAACGACGGCACGCCCGCGCTATATGACAAAGCAAGTGTTGACCCCGCGTTCAGCGGCGATGGCACTGCGGACCCGCGAGGCGGGGGGAGTGGCCACCGGGCTGCTGTTCGGCCGCGAAGCCAGCGGCCTCGACAACGACGATGTCGCGCTGGCGCAAGCGGTCGTCACCGTGCCGCTCAACGCCGGCTTCAGCTCGCTCAACCTGGGGATGGCGGTGCTGCTCCTGGGGTACGAGTGGTTCGCCGCCGGAGCGGTTGCGGTGGCGGAGGCGGAACTGGTGATGCCCGAACCAACGAAGCCGGCAACGCAGGCGGAGCTGCAAGGCTTCTACGATCACCTGGAGGGTGAACTCGACGCCTGCGGCTTCCTGCGCAACACCGACAAGCGCCCCAGCATGGTGCGTAACCTGCGCAATCTGTTCGGCCGCGCGCAGTTGACACAGCAGGAGATTCGCACCCTACGCGGCGTCGTCACCTGCCTGGTGGAGGCTCGGCACGCCAAGCGTTGAGAAGAACGACCGCCAGTTCAGGCAGCGGGGTCTTCATCAGGGCTCGTGGTGGCGAGGCTGAGGGCGTGCACCGGGTCGCGCAACTCTTCGGCGAGCACCTTGTGCACGAGACGCTGGCGCTCGATCCGCGACAGGCCGGCGAAGGCCGCGCTGCAGATCTCGACGCGGAAGTGCGTTTCGCCCTCCGGCCGGGCGCCGGCATGGCCGGCGTGCCGGTGCGATTCATCAACGACGACAAGCCGCAACGGCGCCAGCGCCTCGCTGATTTTCCGGCGGATGCGGTTGGCAACGGCGGTCATCGGTCGCTCGCGCTATAGGGAAACACCGCCTTGTGCTAGGTTCCATGGGCGCGGTCAAGTACTGCGTCCGCCCCAGGGACAGATGACCGAGCGAGGAAGAATGGCGAACACCGTGGGCACCGGTCGGGCAGCGCTGCTGCTCGGTCTCGTCATTCTGCTGTGGGGCGTGAACTGGCCGATCATGAAGGTAGGCCTGGAATACCTGTCGCCGCTGTGGTTCGCCTTCACCCGCGTCGTGTTGGGAGGGCTGAGCCTGGCGCTGCTGCTGGCGGCGCGGCGGGGCTGCGGCTGCCGCCGCGCGCCGATCTTTCGGTGCTGGTGTCGGTGGGGGTGCTGCAGATTGGCGCCTTTCTGGCGCTCACCCACATGGCACTGCTGTACGTCGACGCCGGTCGCTCGGCGATCCTCGCCTACACAACGCCTCTATGGGTCGTCCTGCTGTCGGCAATTTTTTTTGGCGAGCGCATCGGCACTGTCCGGCTGCTGGCGGTGGGTTGCGGCCTTGCCGGCCTCGCCGTGCTGTTCAACCCGCTGGAACTCGACTACGGCGACCGGACGATGCTGCTCGGCAACGGCATGCTGCTGGCCAGCGCCTTCGTCTGGGCACTGGCGATCGTCCATGTCCACGCCCATCAGTGGCAGGCAACGCCGCTCGAGCTGATGCCCTGGCAGATGCTGCTCAGCGCGGCCGTCCTGCTGCCGCTGGCGCTGCTGATCGAGCCGCGACCGCGCATCGTCTGGGGCTGGCCGCTGGCGGCGGTCATCGCCTACAACGGACCGATCGCATCCGCCTTCTGCTACTGGGCGTTCGTTACCGTCAACCGCAGTTTGCAGGCAACGACGACGGCAGTCGGTTCGCTGGGCGTTCCGGTGGTTGGCGTGCTCAGCGCGGCGCTGGCGTTGGGTGAGCCGTTGACCATCGCCAAACTGGCCGGTCTGGGGCTTATCTCAGCTGGCGTCGTGCTTATCAGCCTCGACGCCAGGCGGCGCGCTTAGCGCCCGGCGATACCGGCAGCGATTGCCTCGACATCGGCCGCTGCGTCGGAATTGGGAAAGCGCGTCAGCAGGGCGGTCTGGCATCGGATCGCCTCACGGACCTTGACGTCTCGCCGTACCACACCCAGCAGCGGCGGCGAAAGCTTGAGGAATGATGAACACGCCCGGTACAGCGCCGCGTATGTTTTTCGCCGGCGCGCTTCGAGGCGGCCATGTTGACGACGATCCGCATCTCAGCCGGCGCCCGTTCCATCTGTGCCACCTTCATGAACGCGTACGCATCGGTAAGCGACGTCGGCTCGTCGGTGGCGACGACGATGCACGCGCCGGCTTGCCGGGACAACTGCCGCACCGTTTGGTCCACGCCCGCGCCGATGTCGAGGATGACGTAGTCGTAGTACATCGCCGTCGCCGCCAACTCGTCGGCAATGCCGCCCAGCCGGGCGGAGGACAAGGCAGCGAGGCGGCCACAGCCCGACCTCCCGGCGATGATGTCAAAGCCGCCACCGTCATAAGGCAACGCCGCCTGCGCCAGCGTGAGACGACCCGCCAGCACGGTGCCGAGATCCTGACTCGGCATCAGCCCGAGCTGGATGTCGACGTTGGCCAAACCAAGGTCACCGTCGAACAGCAGCGTCTTGCGGCCAAGGCGGGCGAGCGCGTGCGCCAGCGTGATCGCAAGCCACGTCTTGCCAACACCGCCTTTTCCCGAGGCGACGGCGATCATGTTACGGGGACTCGGCGCCATCTCGGCCCCAAAGGTGAGCGGCATGGCTTGGGTCATCGGCGAGCCTTTCCAGAATCGGCGGCGCGGTCGGGCGCGGAGGAGGTTGCGACGGGCGTGGTGCGGGCGGCGGACAAGAACAGTTTGGCGAGCGACAGTGAATTGACGGCAGCCGGCGGTTCGGCGGCATGCGGCCCGATACCAGCTCCGGCGAATGCGAGCCTGCCGCCGGCAGCAGCGACCAGTCCGCCGAATCTGCGGCTGACGTCGATGCGGGTGGCAATCATCCGCCGGCAGCCAAGTCGGGCGAATGCCGCCGCCGTCTCGCCGGCCTCCGCCGCATCGCCGCCGGCCGCGAGCACGAGCACCGGCTCGGCGTCCGCGGCCTCTATCAGCTCTTCGAGATCCCGCATCTCCTCGACGCTGAAAGGGCAGCAGCCCGCGGTATCGATGATCGCGACGCTGCCGGCTGCCGCCGCCGCGAAGGAGACCAGTTCGGCGGCTTCGCCGATCCGTGCAAGCGGCAGATCCAGGATGCGGGTGAACGCCTCCAGCTGCTCGATGCCGCCGGCCCGCCGCGTGTCGCACGATGCGGCCATGGTCTGCCGGCCACGCCGGTGAGCCTCGACGATGAGCTTTGCGGCGGTTAGTGTCTTACCACCACCGGAGGGACCGACGAGCATGATTGGCCGGCCCAGCGACCGGTCGGCGAGTGGCTGGAACGTAAGTGCCGCGTCGAGCGCTGCCGCGAGCGCGGCCACTGGTTCGTGTGATGCCGGCTCGGCGGCGCGCAGCAATCGTTCTCCGAGCGGCGCTGGGACGCCGTGCCAGAGCAGCGCCGCGCGAAGGTCGTCGCGCGCTGCCACAAGGGGCGCAATTTCTTCGGCTTGCGCCTCCAATCCTGGGACGAACGCCGCATCCGCATCGTCGCTGTCCGAAGCTTCCTTTGCTGCGACGAGACGGGCGCCGTTGCGACCGCTTTCGGTCGATAGAATAATCGCATCCTCGCCGAGCTCGGAGCGCACCTTTTGCAACGCCTGCGCAATGGTCGGAGCAGTGAAGGTCTTCAGGCGCATCGTTGCACCTCCGCTCCTAGGCGATCCGGCCGAGCGTCTTGATCCGCGCCTTGGGCGAGATCTCGCTCTGCGAGATTACCACCGACGATGGGCGGAAGCGCTCGACAATCGAGCGGACGTAAGGCCGGATGACGGGACTGGTCAGCAGCACGGGCGCCTCACCAACCTGCGCCTGACGGTCGTAGGCACCGCGGATGGCGCCGATGAATTGCTGCAACTTGCTTGGAGCGAGTGCCAGCTGACGATCGTCGCCTGATCCCGCCAGCGATTCGGCGAAAGCCTGTTCCCATTCCGGCGACAGCGTCAGCAGCGGGATGAAGCCCGCCTCGTTGGTGTACATATCGCTGATCTGACGGGCGAGCCGCGCCCGGACGTGCTCGGTGATCTGCTGCACGTTGCGGGTATGGCCGCAAGCTTCCGAGATACCCTCGAGGATCGTCGGCAGATCGCGTATCGAGATACGCTCTGCCAGCAGGCTCTGCAGCACCCGCTGCACCGCGCCATAAGAGATGAGCGCCGGGATCAGGTCGGCCACCAGCTTCTGCTGGTCCTTGTCCAGCTCGTCGACCAGCTTGCGCGTCTCGGCGTAGGACAGCAGCGTCGCCATCTGGTCCTTCACTACCTCGGTGAGGTGTGTCGTGACCACGGTCGCCGGCTCGACGACGGTCAGGCCGCGGAACAGCGCCTGCTCCCGGTGTGCCGGGTCCATCCAAAGCGCGGCGAGGCCGAAAGTCGGCTCGCGGGTACGTTCGCCCGGCAGATCGATCTCCTCGCCGCGCGGATCCATCGCCAGTAGCATAGAGGGTCTCACCTCACCACGGCCGGCCTCGATCTCCTTGACGAAGATGACATAGGCGTTGGCTGACAACTGCATGTTGTCCTGGATGCGGACGCTCGGCATGACGAAGCCGAACTCGGCCGCGAGCTGTCGGCGCAGCGCCTTCACCTGGTCGGTGAGCTTCGGTCCTTCGCCCGACCCGCCGACCAGCGATAGCAGTCCGTAGCCCAGCTCCAGGCGGATTTCGTCCATGCGCAGCGCGCTGCTGATCGGCTCTTCCGCAGCCGGTTGCGGCTCTGCGGCACCGCTTGCCCGATCGGTCGTCGCCGGCTCCCGGTCGCGGCGATACGCCTTCCAGCAGAGGCCGCCGCTGATGCCGGCAAGCAGCATAAACGGTAGCAAGGGGAATCCCGGCAGCAGCGCCAGCAGCAGCAACAGTGCCGCACTCATCCCCAGCACCTTCGGGTTTCCCGCGAGCTGGCCGAACAACGCCTTCTCCGTCCTCCCCGCCAGGCCCGCTTTGGTGACGATGATGCCGGCTGCGGTCGAGACGATCAGCGCCGGTACTTGCGTCACCAGCCCGTCCCCGACGGTCAGCCGCGAATACGCGTCAGCGGCGTCGAGGAAAGGCATGCCGCGTTCGCCGACGCCGATGATGATACCGGCGATGATGTTGATGAAGGTGATCATCAGTCCGGCGATGGCGTCGCCGCGAACGAACTTCGACGCACCATCCATCGCGCCGAAAAAGCTGCTCTCGTCTTCCAGCGCCCGGCGGCGGGCCCGCGCCTCGTCTTCGTTGATCAACCCGGCGGAAAGATCGGCGTCCACCGCCATCTGCTTGCCCGGCATCGCGTCCAGGGTGAAGCGGGCGGAAACCTCGGCGATGCGCCCCGAGCCCTTGGTGATGACCACGAAGTTGACGATCATCAGGATGGCGAAGACGATGACGCCGATGACGAAGTTGCCGCCCATGACGAAGCCGCCGAACGCCTCGATGACGTGGCCGGCGGCGTCCGGACCTTCATGGCCATGCGCCAGGATCAATCGCGTCGAGGCAAGATTGAGCGCCAGGCGGACCATGGTGGCGAGCAGCAGCACCGTCGGAAAGGCATTGAACTCCAGCGGCTTCTCGGCGAACAGCGCCGTCAGCAGGATGAGCACCGATAAGGTGATCGAAAAGGCCAGGCTGATGTCCAGCAGCCACTGCGGCAGCGGCAGGATGAGCACGACGAGGATGCCGACGACACCGCTCGCCAGCAGAATATCGCCGTGTCGCCCGGCCCGAGAAAGACGGCCACCAAACAGCTTGTCGAAATCGAAGCCCAGCGCGGCGGCGGAAGTAATGGCCATGGCTATGCTCACGCGCCGGCAAGGTTGGCATCGGCGCGAACGCCGGAAGCGGGAACTCGGACGCCTTCGTCGGTGTACTGCTTCAGTTTGTTTCGAAGCGTGCGGATCGAGATGCCGAGAATGGTGGCGGCGTGCGTGCGGTTGCCGAAGCAATGCCGCAGCGTATCGATGATCAGGTCGCGCTCAACGTCGGCCACGGTGCGGCCGACCCGCGAAGCGGCGCTTTCGCCATCGCTGCTGGCGAGCCGCTGAGTGCCGGACAACGAGATGGCGTCGGCCTCGACAATGGGTCCCGACGCCAGCAGGACGGCGCGATGGACCGTGTTTTCCAACTCCCGGACGTTGCCGGGCCAGGAATGGGCCTGCAAAGCGCGCAGCGCGCCTTCGGACAACGGGCGCAAGGGCAGAGCGTTGGCGCGAGCGTACTTCTCGGCGAAATACCGGGCCAGCACCGGAATGTCATGCGGACGCTCGGCGAGCGCCGGAATAGCCAGCGTCATGACATTCAGGCGGAACCACAGATCAGCGCGGAAGCGGCCGGCCGCGACCTCCGCTTCGAGATCGCGATTGGAAGTGGCGAGAATCCGCACATCGACCTTTACCGGATGGCTGCCGCCGACCCGATCGATCTCCCGCTCCTGAAGTGCCCGCAGCAGCTTCGCCTGCAACCGGACGTCCATCTCGCTGATTTCGTCGAGCAGCAGCGTGCCGCCGTTTGCCTCTTCGAAACGTCCGATGCGTCTGGCGACGGCACCGGTGAAGGCCCCTTTCTCATGGCCGAACAGCTCGCTTTCCAGCAGCGCCTCGGGGATCGCTGCGCAGTTCACCGCAACGAACCGTCCGCCGGCCCGCCGGCTCCTGGCGTGAACAAAGCGCGCGAGCAACTCTTTGCCGGTGCCAGACGCGCCAACGATGAGGATGCCGGCCTCGCTTGCGGCCACCCGTTCGGCGACCGACAGCAATTGCTTGCTGCGCGGGTCGGCGTGAATGATGGCATGGCTCTCTTCCGTGACCGCGGCCAGGATGGCGCCGATCAGCTCTGGATCGGGGGGCAGCGGCAGATACTCCCGGGCACCCGCACGGATCGCGGCAACGGCGGCGCGGGTGTCGTTGCCGACGCCACAGGCGACGACCGGCGCGGCGATCCGTTCAGCGGCGAGCCGGCCGATCAGCGACGCAACGTCCAGCCGAACGTCGGCCAGCACCAGATCGGCTCCCTCTCCTGACCGCAACGAGGACAACGCGCCTTCGATATCTTCGGCGTGCAGCACCTTGGCGCCGCGGCCGATGGCGATGCGGCTGGCAGTTCCGAGCGGACCGGCGAGGCTGCCGAGGATCAGCAGGCGCATGATTTAGCTCCTCATCCGGCTCAATTCTCGAAATACCGTACGCGCTTGCCTGGCGGCAGCACGCTGTTCAGCAGCAGCTCGAGCCGGCGCGGATTTTCCTGCCGGCTGATCGAAACGACGCCCATCAGGAACATCAGACAGATCATCTCCTCGTCGTCGGCCCAGCGCTCAAGCTTTACCGCCAACGGCGAGCACACCATGTTGGCGAGCACCGCGCCGTAGAACGTCGTCAACAGGGCGACCGCCATGCTCGGCCCGATGCGATGTGGCTCGCTCAACTGTCCCAGCATCTGAACCAGGCCGATCAGCGTGCCGATCAAGCCCATCGCCGGAGCATAGTCGGCAGCCCGTCGCAGCACCGCTGCGCTGCGACGTAGACGGTCGGGCGTCGCCAGCACGTCGTGGCGCAATACAGCCTCCAGCTCCGCCTCGCCGCTACCGTCGGCAACCATTGCCAGCGCCTTGCGCAAGAATGCGGAGCGCTTCTCAGCAGCGGCCAGTTCTTCCAGGTGTAAGAGGCCGTAGCGGCGGGCATCGTCGGCCAGCCGCAGAGCTCGCAGAGCGGCGGCACGTGGATCCGGTGCCGCCTCGAGCATCGCCGCTGCCACGCAGCCAAGCATCGACCGGACCTCGCGCAGCGAGAAGCAGATGCTGATGACCGCCAGGGTTCCGCCCAGAACGATGATCAGCGAGGAGAGATCGAAGAAAGATCGCGCGGAACCGCCGAGGATGACGGCGCCGACCAACACCAAGCCGCCTGCCGCCAGCCCCAATAATGCGCCGCCACCCGAACCGGCATCGCGGTCGAGTGCCTCTGGCTGCGAAATGGTCTCTCGAGGCGTTGCCGATCATCGCCAGTGCCTCAGCCACGGTCGCCCTTGACGATTTCCGTCATCGTCACGCCGAGACGTTCCTCAACCACGACGACCTCGCCACGCGCCACAAGCCGGTTGTTGACGTAGATATCGATCGCCTCGCCGACGCGCCGGTCGAGTTCGACGACGGCGCCCCGCCCGAGTTTCAGCAGCTGGCTGACCTCCATCGTTGCCCGGCCGAGTACCGCCGAAACCTGCACCGGGATGTCGTAGACTGCCTCTAGATCCTGCGCCGTACGCGGCGTCTCGGCGGCATCAACCGGCGTCATCGCACGGCTGGAAGTTGCGCCCTGACCGCTCAGATTTCGCAGACTCAAGTCCGTTTCTTCAGCCATTGGCGCTCTCCAATTGCAGGGTGTCGGATGGTTTCTCCACCGACAGCACCGCCATGCCCACCGATCGTTCGATAACCTGGTCAATCATCCGAGACATCGCCTGCCGATCACGCAGCAGGCCGCCGTCGCGCCATTCGATGCGGCAATCACCCGCCGCGATGCCCGCATCCGTGATGATCCGCAGGCGACCATCGGCACCGCACGCGGCCGCCACCACCTGCAACCCCGGCGACAGTTCGGCTTGCAGCGTCGGAGCAATGCGAACGGTAATCGTCGGCTCTTCCGCAAGCTCGGCCAGAACCGCGGAGACCGTTTCTTCGATCTCCTTGCCGCCGCCCTCACGCCAATAACGCGGCATCATCTTGCGGACGATCGCCGCTGCAACCAGCACCGCCTGTTTGCCCGCGGACTCGGCGGAAGCGGATGAGGCATCCAGCAGGGCTCGCACCTGAGCGACGATCTCGTCGAGCGTTTGTTGGCGATGTCTCTCAGCCTCCCGCCGAGCTTCCTCGGCACCCACGGCTTCGGACCGCCCGCGACCGAAGCCTTCGGCGCGCGCCAGTTCGACATCCTCCCGGGTGAACGAAGGCTCCTCGAAGGCTGCCTCCGCAGCGAGTCGCCGCCGGTGCCCGCGAAGGCTTCGAAATCGCGGTCGAAACGGAAACGCTCGATTACGTCGATCATTTCCGCCATCTCAGTAGACCATCTCTTCGGTAGCGCCGCTCCCGGCGAGGATGATCTCGTTGGCATCGGCCAGCGTCTTGGCGGCGGCGACGATCGCGCCTTGCGCCTCATCGACGTCGCGCAGCCGCACCGGCCCCATGGCGGCAATGTCTTCCTGCAACATCTTCCCGGCACGCTGCGACATGTTCTTCAGGAACAGCGCTTTCAACGTTTCCGAGGCGCCCTTCAGGGCGACCTGCAGCTGCTCTTTCGGAACCTGGCGCAGCAGGACCTGCACCCCCGACGCATCAAGCCGCTGCAAGTCCTCGAAAGTGAACATCAGCTGCTTGATCCGCTGTGCCGAATCCTGATTGCGCTCTTCCAGCGCAATCATGAAACGGCTCTCTGTGCTGCGGTCGAAGTTGTTGAAGATCTCAGCAACAAGTTCGTGCGCGTCACCGCGATGCGTACGCGCTAGATTGGTCATGAATTCTGTACGCAGGGTGCGTTCGACCTGCTCCAGGATCTCTTTCTGCACCGTCTCCATCCGCAGCATGCGCATCACGACTTCTAGGGCGAAGTTTTCAGGCAGCAGCGACAGGACGCGCGCTCCATGCGTCGGCTTGATCTTGGAGAGGACGACAGCGACAGTTTGCGGATACTCGTTCTTCAAGTAGTTGGCGAGCACCGCTTCGTTGACGTTTCCCAATTTGTCCCACATCGTCCGGCCGGAAGGACCGCGGATCTCTTCCATGATGTGCCGGACGCGATCTCCGTCGAGGATCTTCGAGAGCAGCCTCTCGGTCGATTCATAGGTGCCGACCAGGGCGCCGGTGCTGGATATGTGCCGGCCGAAGTCGAGCAGCAGGTCTTCCACCGAGTCGGAGTCCACCGTCCCGAGGTGAGCCATCTCCTGAGACAACGTACGGATTTCTTCCTCGTCCATCATCTGCAGCAGCTTGCCCGCCTGCGTCTCGCCGATCGCCAGCATGAACGTCGCCGCCTTTTCGGACCGCTGACGCTCGCATGTCCGCCTGTGGATCGGGTCATCGCCTGCCCTCACGTTCGGTGTGCATCCAGCGGTGCGAAGGATCGCCAGCGACTCTTCCGGATGCTTGTCGACGATCTCGGATACGCGCTTCACCGACGAAGCCTTCACCCGTCCGTCAACGCGGTTAATGTCGATCATTTCTTCCAGCCCGCCGTCGCTGTCATAAGCTCCTGCCGGCCCGGTCAACGCCGGGTTGGAAATAGCCCCCGCCAGCAACTCGGTCTTCGGGCCGAGCGGCGCTAACCCAACGGTATCGATCGCCTTGGCGACAATCGGACGGACGACCAGCAGCAACGCCAGGACGCCGAGCAGCAGCAGCGCGACATACTCGCCGAGCTTGAACAGATCCTGTTTTTCCAGTCCGAGGAAGTTCTCGGCGCCCGGGGCCGCCGGCAATTCCGCGTCGGCGAACCGCATGCTCACGACTTCTACCTTGTCGCCGCGCTCGGCGTTGTAGCCCACCGCGCTGCGGACCAACGTGGTCAGCTGCTGCAGGTCGTCGGCGCTACGCGGCTGGTATGTTCTCTCCCCTTGTGCGTCGTTGCTCCAGGTACCGTCGACCAGCACGGCGACCGACAAGTGCTTGACGATGCCTGCCTCGCGGACGTGATTGATGACTTTCTCTCCGAGATCTCGTAGTTGACGGTCTCTTCGCTGCGCTTGTCGCTGCTGAGCTCGCGGTCACTCTGTTCGGGGACGGGCTGAGCGTCCGGCAGGTTGGTAGCGACGCTGACAGGTGGGGACGTGCCTTGACGGTTGCTGCCGCTTTGATCGACCGTTTGCGTCGATCGCACCACTTGTCCTTCGGGATCAAAAATCTCTTCACTCCTGTCGATGCGATCGAAATCCATGTCCACGGATACCTCGGCGCGCACCTTTCCGGCGCCGACGGTACGCTCGACGAGCTGCTCGATCGTCTGCGACAGGTGGGTCTCCAGGTTCCGTCGGCGCTGATCAGCCTTGGCTACGGAACCTGCCACGGGATCGGCGCCATCGTTCCCCTCGCTGAGGAGGGTTCCGGCGTTGTCAACGATGGAGATACGACCGGCGGTCAGGGCCGGCACCGCCGAGGCAACGAGTTGCTGGATGGCGGCGACCTGTGTCGGCGCCAGTCGACTACGACCGCGCATCTGCAACAGGACGGAGGCGCTCGCTTGCGGCTTATCGCGGCTGAACAACTCGCGCTGCGGCAGCACCAGATGGACGCGCGCCGCCTTGACGTCGGCGATGCCTCGGATGGTTCGCGACAGCTCGCCTTCCAGGGCGCGCACCAGATTGACGTTCTGCTGGAAGTTGGTGCTGCCCAAGGCGTTGGATCCGTCGAAGATTTCATAGCCGATCGAACCGCCGGACGGTAACCCCTGCTCAGCCAGGGTCATGCGGGTGCGGGCAACCTGATCGGCCGCGACAAGAACCGCAGACCCCCACCGTTGAGCTGATAGGGAATGCGGGCGGCGTCGAGTTGCGCGGTAATCTTGGCAGCTTCGCTTACCTCCAGGTCGCCGTACAGCAGCGCCATCGGAGGCTGGGCAGCGCGGGCGATCATCCAGATGAAGAAGCCGGCGAGCGCCAGGGCGACGCTGCCAAGCACGGCCAGCCGGACCGGACCCAGGGTGCGGACGAAGGCGCGCAACGACTCCATGGTTACTCCCGCCCATGCGGCTGGCGATGCCAGATCCGCGTCGGGAGCGACCGTAGAGATATGTCATGAACGCGAGGTTAACGCCGCACCGCCGATTTACCGCCCGCGTTTACCGCTTGATGCGCACCAGCTCGTCTAGCATTTCGTCGGCCGTGCTGATGATGCGGGTCGCGGCAGAGTAGGCCCGCTGCACGACGATCATGTTGGTAAACTCCTGCCCGATATCGACGGTGGAAGCCTCGAGCGACGATTGGACGATCTGGCCGGCCGGCCCGCTATCCGCCGTGCGCAGGGTGGGATTGCCGGATGCCTCGGTGGTCGTCCAGACGTTGCCGCTCTTGCTTTCCAGCCCGTTGGGATTCACGAAGGTGACGAGCGGAAGGCGATAGATCGGCCGACGCTCACCGTTGTCGAACAACGCGCACCTGACCGTCGCTGGAGATAGTTACGCCGCTGAAGGTGCCAAAGCGGGCACCGTCCTGCTCGATGAAGTTTGGCGTAAACTCGGCGCTAAGCTGCGTGATCCCATCCGCCTCGTCCTTGGAGCCGAAATCGAGAGCGATGCGGTTCACGTCGACGACGCTGCCGTCCATCGACGCGGCGCCACTGACGAAGCCGGTTACCGCCATTGCGGTAACGCCGAAGGCAGCTGGAACGCCCTGGGAATTGAAGGCGATCGCCGGTGCCAGCGGCGTCCCCTGCTTGAACACTCCGAATGTCGGCGACTGAAGAAGACTTTCCCGGATCGCACTGCAGCCGGCCGCGTTGATCGTAAAATCGCTGCCGGCGGCATTGCTGCCGCCGCCGAGCAGGATGGTCGTCGGCGCGGCGTTTTTCAGCGCCACCGTATTCTTGCCGCTGGCGGGCGTGCCGAAGGCTGCGTCACCGCCGATCGCCGTGACCAGATTAGCGACGGCCGCCGGCAGGTTGACGGCGGCGGGCCAGTTGGCTCCCCCGTAGGTGTAGGTCGTGCCGTTGACGACAACGGTGTTGCCGGCTGTCGGCATGGCGGTGAATTCGAGCTGACCGGTGCTGCGGTAGACACTCCCGGCGCCATCATAAAGGGTGACGGAAGCTGGATCCTTCGGCGGCTCGACCGTCAGATCCCATTGGTTGGTTGCCGACTTGGCGAAGGTGAACGCCGCCGCGTTGCTGTTGCCAAGGGTGTCGAAGAACTGCACGTCGATATCGTGGCTGCCGCCTACGGCATCGAAGGCCGGCAGGTTGGCGCCGATTGAAATGTTGGTCGTCTCGTCCGCCGTGCCGCCGACCCGGTTCAGGTTGATCGTCTCCAAAAACTGGTTGGAGATGATGTTCTGGTTGGTCAGTCCGGTCTGATTGCTCGGCAGAACGATGTTGCCCTGCCGGTCCGTCGGCCACCCTTGCAAGTAGTAGCCGCCGGTGTTTTTCAGAAATCCGAGGTCGTCGGTGTAGAATGAACCGGCGCGGCTGAACATGTATTGATCCGATGACCCCGGCTGTGCCGCCTCGTTCACCAAGAAAAGCCGTCGCCGAAATCGCCAGATCCGACGTGGAAGCCGAGGCCTGCAACAGCCCCTGAACGTCGATGTCGCTGCGGGGGCGCGACGCACGCCGCCGGAGGCGTAGTGCGTGTTCGACGATTGACGGGTCACCAGCGTCTGGAAGTCGACCTTCGTGCCCTTGTAGCCGATCGTGTTCACGTTGGTGATGTTGTCCGAGATCGCCGCCATCGCGCTTGACTGTGAAGCGAGACCGGAGACGCCGGCGTTCATTGCGCCGAAGAGGCTCATGTCGATTCTCCTTGCCACGAGAACGAGAAAAAGAAGTTGGACCCAGGCCGGGCTAGAGGTCGCCGTCCATCAGTGCGTAGTGGCGGCGGCGCCTTCGGCTGTTTCCTGGACTGACAGCACATCGGCCAGCCGAAGTTGATCGTGGCCGATGTTGAGCATCGCGCCGTCGGTACCGCCGCCGATACCGGTGACGCGGCCGAACCAGGTCTGCGTCGCCGCGACGGGGGCGCCGGTGTAATTCTTTGCCAGGATTTGCAAGCTGTACGTACCGTCGTCGAGCGCTCGGCCTTCGGTCGTCCGGCCATCCCAATGGAAAGAGTGCCGACCGGCGGCGGGGTCGACTTTCGACGAGTAGACGGTCTTGCCGCTGGCATCGCGGACGATCGCCACAGCATCCGTCGCCTTCGCAGCCAGCGTGTACGTGGCGTCAGCGGAACCTTCCTGCAAAGCGATCACGGATCCCTTGGCTTCAACCGTTTTGCCGAGATAGCCCATGGACGCCCCGACGCCGCTGCCTGTCTGCGCGGCGAGGAGCTTCTCGAGGTTGGCGTTTTGGTTGATCTGCTGCTCGACGGAGGCGAACTGCACCAGCTGCGACGTGAACTGGTTCGCGTCCAGAGGTTCCAGCGGGTCCTGGTTTTGAAGTTGGGTGACCAGCAAGGTCAAGAAACGATTGAGATCGCCGGTCAACTTGTTCTGGTCGGTGGTCGCCTTGCTGGCAGCAGGAGCGGCGGAAGTGGATGTGGCGCCGAGGATCATCGATGATCTCCTGAAAAGGGTGCGCTTCAGGCGCGGATGTCGAGGCGGCCCGGCGAACCGGACCGGAAGAGAGACTTGGGATTGCCGACGACATCGGGCCCCGTCGAAAGGTCGCCACCGGGCTCACCGCCGGAGCGGCCGAATGTCGGGGCGGAACCACCGCCGTCGCTGCCCTGCTCACGGTGACGAAGCCCAAAGCCGAGGCCCCCGGTATCCACGCCGGCATCGCTCAATGCGCGGGCCAGGGTCTGCGCATCCGCGCGCAACGCGTCGAGCGCCTGGCGATTTTCGGCGACGAAGAAAGCACTCACCCGGCCGTCGGGGGTGAAGTCGAGGCGGACGTCAACCCGACCGAGGGCCGCCGGTTCGAGCGCAATCTCAACACGCTGAACACCCGTCTTTGCCGCGTGGGCCACCGGTGCTGCGAGCTGCGCCGTAGGGGAATGCAGCGCCTGGGCGTCGTTGCGGGGGATCTCGAAGCGTCCGGTCGCCGCAGCATGCCCCGCGGTTGCTGCGGCTTGCCCGAGCCCGCTTCCGGGCAATCGCTCATCCGAATTGTCAGCGGTATCCCCGCCGTCTCCGTAGCCGACGTCAGCGTCCTTGCCGGGCATTGCGAGGGCGTCGTTAGCGGCCGTTTCGCTATCGACTGAAGGCTCCGGTGCTTGTGGCGCAACCGACCCGCCGTTTTGCTGCCGGCCCGTGCTCTCGCCGGCCACGCCGGCCGTTATCTTCTCAGGCTGGGCGCTCGTTGCCGCATCAGATGCGACGGTGGCCGGAACAACCGTATCGGGCTGAACGATTTCCGCTGCGGGTGCGGCCAAGGGCGCCGAGGAAGCGGGCTCGGCGTGCAGGCTAACCCGCGCCATCGGCGGAGTGGTGGCCTGCCCCGCCAGCGGCGTCGCGGCCTCCGCCGCCGTGGGAACGGCCGTCGCTGAAGCTACATCCACGCCGCCATCGGCCACCTTGATCGTGCTGGCAACGCCGGCGGAGACACTGGCAGGTGCACCGCAGGCCCGCCCATCCATCATCACGGCTTCGAGCCGTTGAGTCGTGATCGGCAGCGGCGCATCGGCAACGGCAAGCAGCATCGACGACGACGGGTCGATCGTCTCCTCGGAGGAGGTCGTTGCTGTATCGCTTGTATCACCGGGATCGGACGGCGCAGGTGGGTTGGAATTAGGCGCCTCGGCTGGCTCGGCCGCTTCGGCGGCGGGAGGGGCAGATAACTCCTCGTCCGTCACCTCCTCTGGCCGGTGCGATGCGACTGCGGGCGCCGGACGCTTGCGGTCGGGTGCCGGCGGTCCATCGTTCACCAGCTCGGCGCGAAGTTCCCGTTCGGGCCTGGGGACCCGGTCCACTTCAGCTCGCGGATGGGAGTTCGACCCCGTATCGAAGTCGGCGACGCGCGGCGGTAGACTTGGACGCAGGAACTCGGCGAATCCGGGACCGTTGACGGCGATGTCGCCGGCTGCCGAAAAGCTCCGCGGATCGGCGCACGATTGCGGCAGCGAACGACCTGCTGGATAGGTGGAGGAAGTCGACGGGTGCACGGTAGGCGCCTCCAAGCGGTGGTCGCCTTGTTGAGAGCAAACCACAGGCCAGCCGTGCCAATGCCGTAAGCATCTGAATTCGAACTTTTTTCTGTATTGCGTTACAACCTTTCCAGTGTCGGCCCGGCAACTTCTGCCGGGACGAAAGGTGCGCGTTTCCTCCCCAACGTTTGCGACTCGTTAACCCGATGCTGCGACAACATCCGAGCTGGGCCGTCGTCCATGGCCCCGCGCGTGGGAGGAGGTCACCCGCATGGCCCTGGTCATTCATCTGCGCAAGGACGGTCGCGTCATCATCAACGGCGCTGTCCTCGAGAACGTCAGCGGCCGGGCCATCTCGCTCGCTGTTAAGAACGAGGCATCAATCCTGCGCGACGACGACGTTTTGCAGCCGGAAGACGCGGTAACACCGGCCAGCCGGATCTACTTCGCGCTGCAGTGCGCTTACGTGTTCCGCGAAAGCCGTGCCCGCCACATGGCGCAGCTGGAGGAATTCCTAGAGGGCTACGTGCAAGCAGCGCCGAGCGCCCTTCCACTGGCGACAGCCGTGCGAGCGGCGGTCGAAGCAGGCAATCTTTACGAGGCGTTGAAGAAGGCGCGCGAGCTGTTTCGCCACGAGCGCAATGTGATGGCTGGTTCAGGAGAGGTGCGGCAAATAGATTAAAAGTTGTATATAAAATAGATATAAACTAATAAATTGTATTTGCGGCCGGGAAAGCGCTATGGTTGCGGCGATCGGAACGAATATTCCGCTTTCATCGTCCCCAGAACCGGAGCACGCAGTACATGTCCGACACCGTCATGAGCGCTTCCATCCGCGCCAATCTGCTGTCCCTGCAGAACACCAACGCGATGATGGACAAGACGCAGTTGCATCTGTCGACCGGCCGTAAGGTCAACAGCGCCCTCGACAACGCGGTTTCATTCTTCACCGCCAAATCTCTCACCGACCGCGCGTCCGACCTGAACAACCTGCTCGACGGCATGGGGCAGAGCATTTCCAGCATCAAGCAGGCCGACACAGGCGTCGCCAACCTGACGAAGCTGGTCGATCAGGCCAATTCCATCGCCGGCCAGGCCCGCGATGCGCTGACGAAGGGCGCGCAGGAGGCAAAGTTCGCCGGTAGCGTCAACCTGAAAGAGGTCACCGACCTCACGACCCTTGCGGGTATCACCAACGATCACAGCACGCTGACGTTCACCGTCGTCGACAAGAATGGTGCGGCAGTCGACTTCGACTCTACCCAAGCCGGCACGCAGAACCCGTCCGTCGTAACCATCGGCACCACCGCCGGCAATGCCAAGTCGATCGATGATCTCGTCAACAAGATCAACAGCCTCGACGACAAGGCCGGCAATCCGTTGGTTCAGGCGAAGCTCGACGACAAGGGCCAGTTGCAGGTCACGGCGCTGGGCGGCAACAGCGTTTCCGTGAAGTTCGTCGGCAACAACACCACCCCCGGCACGACCGACGTCGTCGACTCCGCGAACGTCTCGTTCGCGCAGGCCCTCGGCTTTGGCGGCGTCGCCAATAAGGTCGCCAATGGTACCGACTCGGCTGGTGACGGTACCGGCACCAAGTATAACGACGTGGTCATGACCGCCAAAGCCGATGCTTCGCTGACGTCAGTTGCCCTCTACCGTGGCGCCAACAGCACGGCGCGGGCGAGCGACGCGCTGACAACCCTGAAGACCGATGCCGCCGCGGCTACCAACCTGATCACCGGTGCCAACGCTGCTGACGCCGACAAAATCGTCATCAGCGTGAATGGTGGTTCGCAGAAAAGTTACGGCATCGCCGGGACGACCATTCAGGGCCTGGTCGATAACATCAACGTCGACTTCAAGGGCACGCTTGCCGCCAGCTTCGATGAGACAACCGGCAAGATCAATATCCGTTCGACAGATGCTAGCGTCAGCACCGTTCAGTTCGGTGTCGAGGACGACGAGGCGACGACAGCCGGCGTCACCGCCCGTTTCGGCTTCGGCGTGAAGAGCGCGCAGACTGCTGGTTTTGATCAGCTGCAGTCGGTTGAATCGATCCATCTGGGCTCGGCGGCCTCAGACCTCGCTACCTACGAGGCGAGCTACAACAAGGTCCGTGACCAGATCGACTCGCTGGTCAAGGACGCGGGCTACCGTGGTACCAACCTGCTGAACGGCGACTCGCTGACGACCGACTTCAACGAGGATCGGAGCACCTCGATCGTCACCAAGGGCCAGGTCCTGACCTCGTCCGGCATGGGTCTCACCGCCGCCAATTTCGGCAACTCGACCGGTGTCGAGAGCGCGTTGACGGCGGTGCGTGGCGCCACCAATACGCTGCGGACCTTCACCTCGAGCCTGGCGAACGACCTGACCGTCATCCAGACACGTCAGGATTTCACCAAGGAGACGATCGGCACCCTGAAGGAAGGCGCGGACAAGCTGACGGTTGCCGACGCCAACGAAGAGGGTGCGACGATGATGGCGCTACAGACCCGCCAGCAGCTGGCGGTGTCCGCACTGTCGCTGGCATCGCAGTCTCAGCAGAGCGTGCTGCAGTTGCTCCGTGAGACGTCACGAAACCAGCCACGCCTACCCGCCGGCGGCGCCCCCTCGCGCCGCCGGCTTTTTCTTGCTCGATGCCTGGCTCTTCGCTTGGTCGTCCGAATTTTTCTCCGAGCGTTAACTGATCCCTCACCAGGAAGTCTTAGCATCGGCGAATCAAGGACGCGTCGCATGTGCGTGTCCCGCCACAGTGAAGAAGATGGTACCGATGACCGATCCTTATCGCCGCGCCGTCGGCGCCTACAGCCGTGGAGGCCGCGGCCTCGTCGATCAACGCCGCCTGGAAGGCGATGTTCTGTTGCAGGCGGCGCAGCGTCTCGACGAACTGCGGCGCCGCTGGGCACCGGAACTGTACAGTGAGCTGGATTCGGCTTTGCTGTACAATCGCAAGCTGTGGACGATCTTCGCTGCGGAAATGGGGAACGATGCCAGCGAGCTGCCGCTGCAGCTTCGCAACAACATCGCCAGCATCGCCGTCTTCGTGTTCAAGCGATCCCTCGAGCTCCTGGCGAAGCCGGCGGCCGAACCGATCGCGGCCCTGGTCGACATCAACCGTAATATCGCGGCCGGCCTGCTCGCGGCACCCTCCGCCGCGGCGGCGCCTCCGGCAACCGCCGCGGAAATCGCTTGAGACCGTCGCGCCTCCGCCCCTCTGCTTCAGCCGCGTCGTCCATTCCGCAACGCATCTGAGGCAACCGATAAACACCGGCAGATCTTGCCGGGAACGTTCCGTTCTTCGCCGAGCGACTTCCGTCAAACGCCGCCACCGGCCACGGTATCTGTAGGCAAATCATATGGTTGCATCATGGAGGGCTGGTGGCACGCGGCTGGCATATGAGGGTGTGCATTGAAGGAATTCGTCGCATGCGTCTCCTGACCATGGTTTTCGCCCTGCTGCTGCTGGCCTGCATCGACGCTCGCGCGGCGCCGTCGCGGATCAAGGATCTGGTCGACGTCGAAGGCGTGCGCGAGAACCAGCCTGGTTGGCTATGGCCTGGTGGTTGGGCTGAATGGCACCGGCGACAAGCTGAAGGACGGCAGCTTCACCAAGCAGAGCCTGCACTCGATGCTGCAGCGGCTCGGCGTCAAGCCGACCGACAAGGGCACCGTGTCGAAGAATGTCGCGGCCGTTATGGTCACCGCGGCGTTGCCGCCTTTTGCCCGTCACGGCGGCCGGCTCGACGTCAGCGTCTCGGCGCTGGGCGACGCGCAGAGCCTGCTCGGTGGGACGCTGCTGGTTACCCCTCTGCTCGGCGCCGACGGTGAGGTTTACGCCGTCGCGCAAGGTCAGGTCGGCGTTGCCGGGTTCGCGGCCAAAGGCCAGGCGGAGCAGCATCGTCAAAGGAGTACCGACCGCGGGTCGCATCACAAGTGGCGCGATCATCGAGCGCGAGGTTGGCTATGAGATGGCGCGCATGGAGTCGCTGACGCTGACGCTCCGCAGTCCGGATTTCACCACGGCCAGGCGTATTGCCCAGGCGATCAATGCCTTTCTTGGCGAACCGGCGGCGCGGCCGAGCGACAACAGCACCATCCTGATCGAGGTGCCCGACACCTACGAGGGTAGCGTCGTCAACCTGATCACCGACATCGAGCAGCTGCGCATCGAACCGGACCAGCAGGCTCGGGTGCTGATCGACGCGGCATCGGCGATCATTGTCATGGGCTAGAACGTTCGCGTCTCGACGGTGGCGATCGCTCAGGGCAACCTGACGATCCGGATCACCGAGGAGCCGCAGGTCTCGCAACCCCAGCCATTCGGGAATGGATCCACTGTGGTGGTGCCACGAACCGATATCGCGGTGGACGAACAGCACGAGCGCGGGCTGGGTGGTGAGCGGCGGCGTCACCCTGCAGGAACTGGTCAATGGCCTGAACGCCCTCGGCGTCGGCCCGCGCGATTTGATTTCGATCCTGCAGGCGATCAAGGCCGCCGGCGCGTTGCAAGCCGAAATGGGCGTGATGTGAGGAGCATCCGGCGATGATTGAGGGAAGGTTGCCGACCGGCACCCCGGAGCTGCCGCTGAACGCTGGCATTGGGGCCGCGCGCACCGACAGGTCGGCCGATCACAAGGCGATGCATCGGCAGGCGGTCGAGTTTGAGGCAGTTTATCTGGCGCAGATGTTAAAGCCAATCTTCGAGGGGATAGAGGCCGAGGCACCGTTCGGCGGCGGCTTTGGCGAAGATGTCTGGCGGTCGATGCAAGTGCAGAAGTTCGGCGAGGCGATCGCCAAGAATGGGGGCGTCGGACTTGCCGATGCCGTCTACGGTGAGCTGCTCGCGATGCAGGAAGCCCGCGGGCGAGGCTCGAAATGAGTGCCGGCTTGCGTCCGCCCGCCGGCAATACGCTGCTGACGTCAATCACAGCCTTGATCGACGTGATCGAACGGGAGAATGCGGCGTTGATCCGCGGTGACCGCAACAATGTCCGGCTGCTCGCCGAGGAAAAGCGCCTCGCCTGTGGCCACTACGAGGAAGCGGCGCGTGAGTTCGGAGAGGGCGCAGACGCGGGACAGCGGGAGCCGATGCGGCGAGCGCTGCATCGGCTTGCCGATGTCACGACAGAGAACCGTCGGAGGTTGGCCGCTGCGCTTGCCGCGCACCACCGGCTGATACAGCTCATCGGCGAGGCGGTTCGCGCCCAGCAACCAGCGCCCGGCGGCTACGCCCGCGGCGGCACGCCAGTGGCGCGCGCCCGGCTGTCGGCGGCGCCGCCGGCGTTCACCTTCGACCGGGCAACGTAGTCCGGAGCCTTCAAGGACGAAGCGGATGTCTTCCGATCTCACCCAGGCGCTGCGTTCGGCACATAGCGGCCTCATCGCCAACCAGCAAGCACTGGATGTGATCGCCCGTAACGTCTCCAACGCGAACACGCCCGGCTATTCGCGCAAGATCATCAACCTGGAGCAGCGCACTCTCGCCGGCTTCGGCGCGGGTGTGCAATCGGCTGCGGTTACCCGGCATGTGGACCAGGGACTGCTGGCCAACCTGCGCCTGGAAAGCGGCCGTCAGCAGGCGAGCACGGCGACCAGCGATATCCTGGCCCGAGTGCAGGATCTGTTCGGCAAGCCCGAAAGCGACACTTCTCTGGCGCATAAGCTGGTTGATCTGCAAGCCGCCGTCGAGTCGCTGGCTCTGTCGCCACAGGACGTCCTCGGGCAACAAGCGATGGTCGCGGCGGGCCGGGACGTTGCCGTTTCGCTGCAGCAATCGAGTGCCACCTTGCAGAACCTGCGCCGCGAGGCCGACGGGCTGATTGGCGACCGCGTGCACGAGATCAACGGCCTGCTCGGCTCGGTTTCGGAATTGAACGACACCATCGTCCGCAATCGGGCGATCGGGCAGAGCGTCGCCGACCTGGAGGATACGCGGGAGCTGAAGCTGGACCGGCTCGCTCAGCTGATCGACATCCGGGTGGCCGACCGCGGCACCGGGGGTGACCTCGTTGTGTTTACCGCCGGCGGCCGGACACTGCTCGACGGCACCGCCGTCACCTTCAGTCACGCGCCCGCCAGCAACGTCAATGCCTCGGTCGATCTCGCATCGGGGGTCATCGACGGCATCTTCATCGGTGAACCCGCTGCGGCCAACGACATCACCAACGAGCTGCGTGATGGGGAGATTGCCGGGCTGATCGAGGCACGTGACCGTACTCTGCCCAACCTGCAGAGCACCCTCGACGAGCTGGCTGTCCAGCTGCGCGGTGAAGTCAACGCGGTTCACAACCAAGGCACCGGCTTTCCCTGACTTGCCACGATGACCCCCATCCGCCGCTTCACCCATCCCACCACGCAGACGATCACCTTCAGCGCAACAAGCGACACCGCGCTCGTGCTATTCGACGCTGCCGGCAACGAAATCGGCCAGACGACGGTGCGAACTCTTTTGGATGATCCGGCGGCGACAGGAAATCCGCTCTCCGCCGGCGACGCCACGGCCACCATCGCTGAGCTGCGCACGGCGCTCAACGGCGCTCTGACCGGGGCGCTCTCGGCGCAGATCGTTGATGGCAAGATGGTGATTTCGGTAACCACGCCCGGCGCAACACTCGCCCTGCGTGATCAGGCATCGAGCGCCCGCGGCGCCGCCGCGCAGGATGCGAAGCTCGGTTTCGATAGCGATGGCGTTGGCGGTACCGACGAAAACCACGAGGGCTTTTCCGCTTTTTTCGGCCTCAACGACTTCTTCGTTGACAGCCAGGGTCCGCAGGCGGCTCGGACCGGCGTCTCGTCGACGATCGACGTGCGGGCGGATATTGTCGCTGCGCCCAGTCGCGTGGCGCGCGGTGCGGTGCAATGGGATGCCAGCCGTGCTCCCGCCGGCCGCTACGCCGTCAGCACTGGTGACGATACGGTGATCCAGCGGCTGGCGACGACGCTAGCTTCCGCCGCCAACCTAACCGCCGCCGGACGGCTGCCGGCGACGACTGCAACGCTGGCGGAATACGCGGGGACGCTGATTGGCGATGCTTCCGTCCAGGCGCAGGTCGCGGAAGATAAAGCCAATTTCCATTCTGATATGGTCGAAGCACTGGAGCAAAAATCGAATTCAGTGCGTGGCGTTAACCTGGACGAAGAGTTGAGCGATCTGACTCTTTACGAACAGGCATATTCAGCAGCGGCACGCGTCGTACAGGTCGTACAGGAACTTTTCGAGACACTCGATCGGGCGTTGGGATAAGGAGATGCCGCGATGAGCCGGATCGCGACCCTGGCCACCAGTGATTATCTCAATTCGATCCTCAACCACACGCAATCGCGCGTGAACGACCTGCAGACGCAGGTGGCGACCGGCAAACGCGCACAGACCTACGCCGGCATCGCCGCCGATGCGGGGCGGCTCATCGACCTCGAAACGCGCCGCAAAATGCTCGACAGGTACGAGCAGAACAACGCGGTGATGGAAGCTCGCATCGACATAACTTCCAACGCGGTGGACGGGATTGGGAATACCATCCGTGATTTCCGCCAGGGCCTGCTGAAGCTAACCACGGCAGTGCTGTCCTCTCGGCCGCAAACATAAATGATCTGCAAGCCTCGGCGTTTCGCGCGATGAAGTCGTTGGAGGAGTATCTCAATACCGATGTGGACGGTCGGTCGCTGTTCGCCGGCAGCCGCGTCGGTCAACGGCCCGTCGACATCGGCGCGTCGTCGTTGGCCGAGTTTCAGGCGGCCTGGGACGGCAGCAAGGTGATTTATCCGCCCACCCGCACCGCACAAATCGGCGCCGCCGGCACTCTGGCGCATGCCACCACCGGCAATTTGAGCATCACCCAGAGCGTTGCCGCCGGCCCTTTCGATACGATCACTGCCGCCAACCCCGGCGCTTTCGCGGCGCTGCAGCCGGGAACGACGATTACCATCGACGGGAGCAGCACCGGCAACGATGGAACGTACACCGTCGTGTCCACTGACGGTGATCGGACCATTAAGATTGCGGGCACGCTGACCTTTCCGCCGGCGACGACGTCGATTACAGTCGCCAACTCTCTGGCTGATCCGCTGGGGGCACCTGACACCTCCGCCAGCATCAGCATCTGCAACTGGTACCGTGGAGATACCCTGGCGCAAACCCACCGGTTGGACGAAGATCGTTCATTCGCCCTCGATCTCAACGGCATCGATCCGGCGTTTGAAAAGGCGATCCGCGCTCTCGGCATCATTGCGCAAGGGGTAACCGGGCAGGCGGGCGGACTGGACGCTCACCGGGAACGGATCGATCAGGCGTTGTTTCTGCTTAACGACGCGGTCGACGGCACCGCCGCCGGTGCGCCGCCGTTCGGCACCGAAGGTAAGCGCAGTCTGAAGGATGTGGAAAGCGCAATTGGTTTTCAGCAGGTAACGCTCGCCGACAGCAAGGCGCTGCACACGCATCTCGCAGGATTGCTCGACGACCGTATCGCCGGCCAGGAAAATGCCGATGCGCAGGAAGCGATCACCCGGCTGCTGGACGGCACAAGGACCCCTTGAAGCCTCCTATGAGGTCATCGCCCGTGTGCGCCGGCTCAGCCTTGCGCAATACCTGTAGCATCGAAAGGCACCGCTAAGGCATCGGGCGGCCACACCAATCCCGAACCCCGGCGAAATAGTTGCGCAGCGCTTCCCGCGCCTGATGCCGGCCGACCGGCCGAGCGATGACACCGAACGTGCCTACGATACGATCGGTCAGGGTGCTGTTGACCGCCAGCATCAACGCGCCATCGCCGTATGCGACGATGACGCCGAGTTGCTGAAGAACGTTATATGAGTGGCCGACATAGTATTCGCGCAGAGCGAACAATATCGCATCGGGCGCCTCCTCAACCAGCACGTGCGACAACACGAACACCGTTCGGGCATCAACAATCGTCTTTTTCCAGTAGAACCGGCTCTCCGCCGCCGCCGACTGAGCCGCGGGATAGAGGTCGAGCGCCTTCGCCATGCCGCGTACCGGCCGCGGCACCGCCGCCACACCAATGCGAAGCAGTTCCTCGGAGGGCGAGGATACGCTATCGCCTCGATCGTAATCAGCCAGCCCCCGCACCCCCTGGGCGCGATAAGCTGAATAACGACCGATTAGAACGTCGCGCCAGGCGGCCGCGGCGAGCGCCCGACGATCTGCCGCCTGCGGTGTTCCGCCCGCCAGCCTGCGTCGTATCGCTGCGACCTCGATGGGAGAGAAATTGAAGGTATCTCCCGGTTCGACATCGAACAAGCGGGCAACCTCGGCATCATCCTTCTCGTCGAAGCGGACGGAAGACCACGGATCGGCCTGCGCCGCGTCGATCCGCGCATAGGCCCGACGCTGCCGATCGGCGAGGATGACAAGGCCGTTGCGAAGCCGGCTGGCAACTTCGGCCGGCGGCACCGGGAGGCGCATCGCCGCAGCTCCCGTGAGTTCGTTGTTCAGCACCGTTTGCCCGTCGATGGCGACGATCTCGCCGGCAGCCACCTCGCGACGTTCCTCGGCGTTGAAGCCGAACTCGGCAAACAGAGCAGCGGCGGCTGGCTCGGAGGCGATCGCTTCTCGCGAAAAGCTGGTGGACGACAGCACCAGCGTCGCGGCGACTGAGAGCATCGCGAGCGACAGATGGTAGAGGCGCGCGAACAACTTCGTTCCCCTCATTGCCGAACGTTGTCGCCGGGCGCCGGCGGCGGACCATATTCGCCGCCAGAGATTGCCAGCGTTCTCGATCTTCGCCAAGTGCGAGCCCATCTAACCCAAGAGACAAACGGTCGGCTACGAATAAGCCGGCTTCAAAAGCGGGTCGATGCCCGGCAAGCGCTGCGGCACAGGGAGGAAGCGAGCCGCGGACTGTTGGGATTAAGGAACCTGCGTCAGTGTCGGTGCCCGGGGTGACGATCAAAGCGGCGATCGATCCGCAATGGAAGAAAGTGCTGACCAGTGAGGCCGTAGCCTTCGTCGCCATGCTGGAGCGGCGATTTGGCGGCACCCGCCGAAAGTTGCTTGCCGCGCGTGAGGAGCGACAGGGAGCGCTCGACCGCGGCCAGCTGCCGGGTTTTCTGCTGGAAACCGAGGACATCCGCCGTGGATCCTGGCGGGTGCCCGCTCCGCCCGCCGACCTTGCGGATCGCCGGGTCGAAATCACCGGGCCCGTTGATCGCAAGATGGTGATCAATGCCATGAACTCCGGCGCCAACGTTTTCATGGCGGATTTTGAGGATTCGCTTACGCCGACATGGTCGAACCTGATGGACGGCCACATTAACCTCGGCGACGCGATCGCTGGCACGATCACCCACTCCGAGGGCGGAAAGTCCTACAAGCTTGCAGAAAAAACGGCGACGCTCCTCGTCCGTCCCCGCGGTTGGCATTTGGAGGAGGCTCACGTTCATGTCGACGGTGCGCCCATGTCGGGCTCGCTTTTCGACTTCGGGCTATACTTTTTTCACAACGCCCGGGCGCTGCTCGACAAGGGCTCTGGCCCTTATTTCTACCTGCCGAAGATCGAAAGCCATCTGGAGGCCAAGCTGTGGGCTGATGTGTTCACAGAGGCGGAGACGGCCCTCGGGATCCCGCACGGGTCGATTCGCGCCACCGTCCTGATCGAAACGATCCTTGCGGCGTTTGAGATGGAGGAGATTCTCTATCAGTTGCGAGATTTTGCGTCTGGCCTCAACTGCGGGCGCTGGGACTACATTTTCAGTTTTATCAAGAAGTTCCGCAACCGGCCGGATTTCGTTCTGCCGGACCGCAATGCGGTGACGATGACCGTTCCCTTCATGCGGGCGTACAGCCTGTTGCTAATCAAGACCTGTCACAAGCGGGGTGCCCATGCCATGGGCGGCATGGCGGCCTTTATTCCTATCAAGGCGGACGCCGCCGCCAATGAGGCCGCCATGGAACGTACGCGCGCGGACAAATTGCGGGAGGTGACCGACGGCCACGACGGCACGTGGGTCGCCCACCCCGGCCTGGTGCCGCTCGCCAAGGCAATCTTCGACGAACACATGCCGCAACCGAACCAGATCGATCGTGTGCGGGAGGACGTTGCGGTCACCGCCGCCGACATCGTCGCCGTACCAGGCGGTTCGATTACCGAAGAGGGACTCCGAAACAACATCCGGGTTGGTATCCAGTACATCGAGGCGTGGCTAGGCGGGCTGGGCTGCGTGCCGCTGTATAACCTTATGGAGGACGCAGCGACCGCCGAGATCAGTCGTTCGCAAGTCTGGCAGTGGCTGAAGCACAAGGCGAAGCTGGACAGCGGCCGGACAATCGACGAGGCCCTGGTTCGCGCGCTTGTAGAAGAAGAAATGGCCAAGCTGAAACAGGTACTCGGCGCGGATCGCTACGATGGCGGCAACTTCAAGCAGGCGATCGACGTGTTCCTGCAGGTGGCGATGCCACCCGAGTTCATCGATTTCCTCACATTGCCGGCATATCCGCGGGTAACCACGGTGCGGCATTAGAGCGGGCTCGGCGCAGGCGGCCACTGCGGCGGCTAACGCCACCCCGAGTGGCCGCCACGGTTACGCAGGGGGAGAAGGCCTGCATCGCGGCTGCGAGAGGATGATGCTTGACGGCAACATCCTCAGTTGCAGTGGTGCACTTCTACCGTCGCATGCAGTACGCGCGCGGAGGCGGGGATCATCGCCTTGTAAGCCTCCGGTGAGCGCGGATGGTGGGCGACAACCGACAGCGCCGCGGCGTAGCCATCGCCGCCCAGCGACCAGACGTGCAGGTCGGCGACACGATCGTCGCCCCGCTCGATGGCGTGTCGGATCCGATCGTGCACCTCCGCCGGCGCCTGCACATCGAGAAGCACGCCGCCGCTGTCCCGCACCAGCCCCCATGCCCAGCGGCCGACAAGCAAGGCTCCGACCAGGCCGACCGCCGCGTCCGGCCAAGTCCAGCCGTAAGTCCGACCGAGCGCCAGGGCAGCGATCGCCAGCAGCGACGTCGTCGCGTCGGCGAGCACGTGCAGATAAGCGCCGCGGAGGTTGTAATCGTGCCCATGCCCAGGAGCAGCGCCATGCCCATGCGGGTGAGCGGCATGCTCGTCGTGTTGGGACGTGGTCTCGTGGACATGGGCATCGTCATCGATGTGATGCCCGCGCGCCGCATGCCGGTGTGCCGGAGCGTCGCGCAGCATCAGCAGGCTGACGAGGTTGACAGCGAGACCGAGCAGGGCGACCAGGATCGCCTCGTCAAAGGCAATGGGCTGCGGTTGCAACAGCCGGTTGCCGCTCTCCCAAGCCATCGCGGCCGCGAACAGGACGAGCAACAGGGCGCTGGAGTAGCCGGCGAGGGCGTTCACCTTGCCAGTTCCGAAAGTGAAGACCTGATCCTCGGCATGTCGCCGGGCATAGACATAGGCGACGACAGCGAGGCCCAGCGCCGCCGCGTGCGAACCCATGTGCAGGCCGTCGGCAAGCAGCGCCATGGAACCGAAGGCGAGGCCGGCGCCGATCTCGACCGCCATCATTGCTGCCGTCAGCAAAACGACAGCAAACGTTCGCCGTTCGCCCGCCCGCCGCACCTGTTGGCCGAAGGCGTGATCGTGCTGCCACGGGGCTAGCGAATGCGTGTGCACCGCCGAGGTCTCCTTCTTCGCCTACCGCCAAGAATGGCCCTGGCGCAGGCCTATGCCTCAACAATTCCTATGTGGATAATGCTTCGGTTGATTCCGCGAGTGCATTGTTATCCGGTGCCAGCGATGGAAAGCTACTGAAACAACGACCGTAGCCGGACCGAGTCGAACAAGAATCTTCGCCGCCCTGGCTACGAAACCACAACACGACCGCGACGCTGGCTTGTCGTCGCCGTCTTTGCAAAATCTTGTGCAGAACCTTCACACGTGATTTCGCCGTCCCCCGTACAGGCATCGATGCCTCCCCCTTTTTCTCATCCCAATTGAATTGTACGGACAACGGCGCCCTCGTCAACGCCATGCAGTTGCTGCATGGCGTTCCGCCACTTCATGTCTTTGAGTTCAATATCGGACGAATCGCGCGGCTTTAGCATCGCAGCGGTTCCGCTTTGTTCGTAGGGGGATCAACCGTTATCACGTGTCAAAAGCGCAAGTTCATCGACCGCGATCTGCTCGCGGCGCCGAGCCTCGCGGGCGAGTTTTTCAAAGCGGGCCTGCTCGGCAAGCTCGGCGCTCCGCATCTCACGATGGCAGAGCAGCACCACCTGTCGCTGCGCCGTCGCCGCAGCCTCCGCTCTTGCGATTGCGTCCACGGCCGCGGCGCGGCGCACCATCGCTCTGCCGGCATAAGAGGCATAGGCGAAGGCGACTTCGTCGTTGGCGGCGCCTTCTCGCTCGCGGTCGATCTCCGCATCCAGTCCGGCTAGTTTTTCTTGCAACTCCTGCAACGCGCGCATCAGCGGCGCCAGCCGCTGCCTCTCCTCATCGAGGTTCCATCGGCGCAGTCGGATCAAAGAAGCTAGGCCGCTGCCCATCAGCTCTGCCCGCTCCCGCCGACGCCGACGGAACAACCTTCGAGTGCCGAACGCAAGGCGGCGTAAGACTGCGCCAGGTCGCAGCGGTCATCCTTCCCTTGGCAGAGGAATGCCTCGATCGCCGGACGCAGGCGGATCGCCTCGTCGACTTCGGCATCCGTGCCGCTGCGATAGGCCCCAGCCGGATCAACTCGGCCATCTCCTCCCATAACGACAACAGTCGTCGCGCCCGGCCGATGAGCGCGTTTTCCTCGACCGAGTTGCAGCCGGGCAAGGCGCGGGAAACGCTCTTCAGGATATCGATCGCAGGATAGCGGCCGCGTTCGGCGATCGCCCGGTCGAGAACGACGTGGCCGTCGAGAATGCTGCGCACCGCATCGGCGATTGGCTCGTTGTGATCGTCGCCTTCGACCAGGACGGTAAACAGCCCGGTGATGCTGCCCTGACCTTCGATGCCGGGACCAGCGCGTTCCAGCAGCCGCGGCAACTCGGCGAACACCGACGGCGTGTAGCCCTTCGAGGTCGGCGGCTCGCCGGCGGCAAGACCGATCTCCCGCTGCGCCATGGCGAAGCGGGTGACGCTGTCCATCAGGCACAGCACCCGCGCGCCTCTATCGCGGAAGTATTCAGCGATAGCGAGCGTCGTATAGGCCGCGTGCCGGCGCAGCGGCGGTGCCAGATCGGAGGTGGCGACGACGACGACGCTGCGTGCCATTCCCGTTTCACCCAAGCTGTCCTCGATAAACTCGCGGGCCTCGCGACCACGCTCGCCGATTAATCCGATGACGGTGACATCGGCTTCGGTGTGGCGCGCCAGCATCGACAGCAGGCTGGACTTGCCCACCCCTGATCCAGCGAACACACCGAGCCGCTGTCCGCGACAGCATGTAAGAAACGCATTGATAGCCCGCACGCCCAGGTCGAGCTTGCCGGCCATCCGCTGCCGCGCGTGCGCTGGCGGTGCAGCCGCCCGAAGCGGATAACGCAGCGGGCCCGCGGTCAATGGGCCAGCGCCGTCGATCGGCTCGCCGAGCGGACCGACCACCCGGCCGAGCCAGTGCTCGCCGGGCCAGACGGCATCATCGTCGCAGCCGATTTCAGCGCGGCAACCCGGGCCGATGCCGGCGAGTGGGCCGTATGGCATCAGCAGCGAGCGGCCGTTGCGGAAACCGATCACCTCGGCGTGTACCGCCGCACCGGCGCGATCGATCAGGCGACAGCGATCGCCGACGGCCAGCACTTCACCCAGCCCGTCCGCCTCAACCAGCAAGCCGGTGATGCCGGATATCCGGCCGAAACGCTGCACGCTCGGTAACGCATCGAGACGCTGCACGATAGAGGTGGCGGTGGCTGCAGAAGCGTTGTGCACGGCAGCTTTCTCCCGGCCTTGAGGCGGTGAACAGCAGAGATACCCCGCGCCGGTTAATGCTTCGTCAACGGGCAGCTGTATGCCAAGCCGAGGAGGCAGGAGACAGCGTGCACAAGTCAGTGCCCTTTAAGGTTGTATATTAATCAGATAATAAAATTAGGATTGCACACATTACCCAAAGGCACTATTAATGATCGCACGTTCTGAGTCACAACAACTTCAAAGTGTGCAGGGGGCCATCCCAATGCGAGTTCTCCTCGTCGAAGACGACAGCATAATCGCCCGCAGCGTGCAGCTGATGCTCAAGTCCGAGAACATGGTGGTCGATACTACCGATCTCGGCGAAGATGCGATCGAGATCGCCAAGCTTTACGACTACGACATCGTGCTGCTCGACCTGGTGCTGCCGGACATGGAGGGCACGGAAGTCCTGCGCCGGCTGCGCGCAGCCCGCATCACTACCCCGGTGCTGATCCTGTCCGGTCTGTCGCAGCTCGAAAACAAGCTGCGCTGCCTGGGATCGGGCGCCGACGACTATCTGACCAAGCCGTTCGACAAGCGCGAACTGGTGGCCCGCATCCAGGCGATCGTTCGCCGTTCGAAGGGTCACGCGCAGTCGGAAATCCGGACCGGCAAACTTGCGGTCAACCTGGCGGCCCGCACTGCTTCCGTTGATGGCCAGCCGCTGCATCTGACCGGCAAGGAATACGGCATCCTTGAACTGCTGAGCCTGCGAAAGGGAACGACCCTGACCAAAGAGATGTTCCTAAACCATCTCTATGGCGGCCTCGACGAACCCGAGCTGAAGATCATCGACGTTTTCATCTGCAAGCTGCGCAAGAAGCTTGCGACGGCGACGCTTGGCGAGCACTACATTGAGACGGTCTGGGGCCGCGGCTACGTCCTGCGCGATCCGGATCAGGGAGAGGCAGCGGCCTTCGCGGCGTGATCGATGACGGCCCGCGGCGCCCGCTTAAGCGAGGCGCCCGGCCGGACTTGCGTCGCGACACGTCGAGTTGGGCTTCTTCCGCCGCAGGCTGATTGCCTTCTTGCCTTTGCCAGCGGTGTCGATCAGCTCCGGCCACCCGCTGCCATGCGCGGTGCCGTCACAGGCCCGCTGGCACGGCGATAGAGGCCACGTTTTTCAGGGACCGGTTCGAGGCTATCGGTGACGCCGAGTACGCTCCCAGTGCCCCAAGAAACAGCACCGCATCTTCCGCCATCGACGCGGCAAGGTTATTGAGAACCCGGCGCTTCTGATCCTGGTCGAAATAAATCAACAGATTGCGGCAGAAGACGATATCGAAGCCGGCGCCGGGAGCAGCTTCTTGAATGATGTTGTGCTCACGGAACTCGACCATTGCGCGCAGAGCGGGATCCAGTTCCCACTGCGTGCCGACCTGCTTAAAGTATTTGACCAAAAGAGTGATCGGCAGGCCGCGTTGCACCTCGAACTGGGAGTAGACGCCGGCCCGCGCCTTGGTCAGAACCGATCTGGTGATGTCGGTCGCGACAATGCTGACCCGCCAGCCAGCCAATCGCACCGCTTCCTCCCTTAGCAGCATGGCGATCGAATATGGCTCCTGTCCAGTAGAGCAGGCGGCGCTCCAGATGCGCAGGCCGCGGCTGGCGGCACGTTCCTTCAACAGCATCGGCAGGACTTCGGTGCGCAACATCTCGAATGGCCGACCGTCACGGAAAAACAGCGTCTCATTGGTGGTCATCGCTTCGACCACCTCGCGTGCCAGGGCCTCGTCCGGCCGGCGCAACGCCGTAACAAGGCCCGCCAGGCCAGCCAGCTTTCGCTGCGTGGCGATCGGCGACAGCCGGTTCTCCAGCAGATACTCCTTGTCGCGAGTAATGACGATGCCGGAGCGCCGCCGCACCAGGTCACTGAGAAATTCCAGCTCGGTGGGCGTCATGCGGCCCTACCCCCTTTTGCCAGGGCCGCTACGCATGCGGCGATACGAGACAACGGCTCCACGGCGCAACAGAGACCGGTCGAAGCAACGGCTCCCGGCATTCCCCACACGACGCTGCTCTGCTGATCCTGCGCAATCACAGCGCCTCCCGCCTCCGTCAGTTCGCGGCAGCCGGCCAGTCCGTCCGAGCCCATCCCGGTGAGGATGACCGCCAAACCGCGCCGCCCGTAGCACCGCGCGACGCTGCGCAGCATCGGATCGACCGAAGGTCGGCAAAAGTTTTGCGGTGGATCCCGAGACAGGCGAAGCTGCGGCCCACCTGGCGTTTGCTCCACCAGCAGATGATAATCGCCGGGAGCGACGTAGATGCGGCTGCCAAGTAATGGCTCGCCGGTGACCGCCTCGGCGCAGCGCACCCCAGTGGCCCGCTGGAGATGCTCGGCAAGAATGGCGGTGAAGGTCGGCGGCATGTGCTGCGTGACGATCACCGGCTGCGGCACCGCTTGCGCCACCAACTCCTTCAGCACTGCGGTGAGCGCCTGCGGACCGCCGGTCGAGCTGCCAATGGCGATGATGTCGGGCCGAATGCCCGAGTTCGGCCGCAGCGTGATCACAGGAGCCACAGCGGCCGATGCACCGGCGGCTCGGCTGTGCGGTGGTCGCGCGACGACTTCAGGTTTCGCTATGCCGCCGCGGCGCCGCCGCGCCGCCGCCAGCTCCTTGATCTTGGAAAGCAAGTCGCGGTGGAAGTCGGCACTGCCACCGAGCTGCCGCGACGACGGTTTCGGGATGTAGTCGGCAGCACCCATTTCGAGGGCGCGAATGCTGACTTCGGCGTTGTGCTGGGTGAGCGTCGACGCCATCACCACTTGCAGCGTCGGGTCGATCGCCAGCAGCTTGCCCAGCGCCGTCAGGCCATCCATTACCGGCATCTCGATGTCGAGAACGACAACCTCGATGTCACGGGTGCGTGCCAGGCGGTCGACGGCAACAGCTCCGTTGGGGACGGAGGCAACCACTTCGATCTGTGGATCGGTGCGGAGCATGCCGATGATCAGGCCGCGCACGACCGCGGAGTCATCGGCAACCATCACCCGGCAGGGGTCGCAGAAAGATGCATCCGACCGCGGTGTGGAACCTTGCCCTGGAACGAGTGTCTGGCGTTTCTGAAGATGCTCGGGGGGCATGTGACGCCGCCCTAGCCGAGAAGGCCGACTTGCGTGAACTTCAGCTCGATGATCTCACTGTCGAACGGCTTCATGATGTATTCGTTGGCTCCGAGATCAATTGCTTGCTGAATGTGGGCGACGTCGCTCTCGGTGGTGCAGAACACCACCACCGGTTCGTCGCCACCGGGCAGACTGCGGAGCGCGCGCAGGAAGTCGATGCCGTTCATCACCGGCATGTTCCAGTCGAGCAGCACGACATCGGGCATCCTTGACAAGCAGCTGATCAGGGCTTCCTGTCCGTTCGTCGCCTCGTATACATCGAACGCCAAGTCCTGTAGAACGCGCCGCGCGACCATCCGGACGACCCGCGAGTCGTCGACGACAAGACAGGACTTCATTGGCTGCTCCGTTTGCGATTTCGAAGGCGGCGAAGCTTCAGCCACGCGCCTCGTTCAGGTTGCGGGCAAGGCTTTGCATCAAGCCGTCCCGATCAAACTTGGCGATGTAGTCGGTGAAGCCGACCGAACGACCAACCGCCAGATCGCGGTCCGTGGCGTGCGAGGAGAGGGCCAGCAACGGCACGGAAGCTGAGCGCTGGTCGCTGCGAAGATGCTGAGCCAGCTCAAAGCCGCTCATCCCCGGCAGCTCAATATCGCTGATCACCGCATCGAAGCAGGCACCGCACCGGTAAAGTTCCAGCGCCCGCCCGGCATCACCGACAACGGTCACTTCATAACCCTCGGCCTCCAGCACCGGCGTCACCAGCCTTTGAAAGAAAGGACTGTCCTCGACCAGCAGCAGGCGCGCCTGGTGCCCGTCATGGCCGCGAGCATGTTCGCTTGCTGCCTCAAACCAGCCGGGGAACGCTTGGGTCAGGAAGTGCGCCGCATCCAGCAACTCCGTCGCCTTGCCATCGATCACGGCGCTGCCGACGAGGCCTTGGCTGCGTCCAGCGAGTTCTACGCTGAGTTGCAGCTCGGCGATGTCAACAATCTCGTCTACGACCAACCCCATCGACCGGCCCGCATCGACAAACACCAGAACCGGCCGCCGACCTTCGGCGGGCCATTGGAAATCCGGATCACACGCAATGAGCGGCATCAGGTGGCCACGGTATTGGATCATTGGCCGACCCTGTGAGTACTCGATCGTCGACAGATCGATCTCTTCGAGCCGCGCCACAAGCTCCAGCGGGATTGCCTTCTGGCCGGCGCCGCCGGCCCGGAAAAGCAGAAGCCTGCAGAGGGCCGCAGCCGCGTTCTCTTCGATTGCGGCGTCTTCCTCGGCCTGCGTCGCCCGCAGGCCAACCTTTTGCGCGATCCCATTGGGATCGAGGATCATCACCACGCCGCCGTCCCCGAGGATGGTGTTTCCGGCGTAGTAGCCAATGCCACGAAGCATCGGATTGATCGGCTTGACGACGATTTCCTCGGTGTCGAATACCTCGTCAACGATGATCCCGAAGCGCAACTTTCCGACCTGGGTGACGACGACAAAGGCCTGCCGGGTGCCGGTTTCCTCCGCAGCGATATCGATCTGCAGCAGGGAGCGAAGGTCGACCAGTGGCAGAAGCCGATCCCTCAGCCGCAGCAATGGCGTTTCTCGGATTATCTCCAGCCTGGCGTCGCCACCACCGTCGACTCCCACCAGCTCGAGTACGCAGATCTGCGGGAGAGCGAAACGCAGGCCGCCGGCCGCGACGATCAGCGCCGACACGATGGCGAGCGTCAGTGGAATCTTGATGACGAACGTGGAGCCGTGGCCAGCGACCGAGGAGAGCTCAATGCTTCCACCGATCTTCTGGATGTTGGTCCGCACCACGTCCATGCCGACGCCGCGGCCGGAGACACTGGTCACCTTCTCGGCGGTCGAAAAGCCCGCATTGAAGACGAACTGAAAGATCTGCTGTTCCGACATCTGGGCCAGTTCGGCCTCTCGGACCAGCCCTTGGTCGAGAACCTTGCGGCGGATCCGCTCGATGTCGAGTCCACGGCCATCGTCGTGAACTTCTATAATGATGTGGCCGCCCTCGTGCCGCGCCTTCAGCCGGATGACGCCGGCTTCCGGTTTTCCAACACGGCGGCGCTCGTCGGGCGGCTCGATGCCGTGATCCGCAGCGTTGCGTACCATGTGGGTCAAGGGGTCCTTGATCATCTCAAGGACCTGGCGGTCGAGTTCGGTGCCTTCACCCTCCATCTGCAGGTCGAGCTTCTTGCCCGTCTCATGCGCCAGGTCGCGAATGATCCGCGGCAGCTTCGACCACGCGGTGCCAACCGGCTGCATCCGCGTCTTCATCACCCCTTCCTGCAGTTCGCTGGTGATGTGGCTGAGCCTTTGCAGCGGCGTCGCGAACTCGGTGTCGGCTCGGCCCCGCACCATCTGCGACAACTGATTGCGGGTCAGGACCAGTTCGCTGACCAAATTCATCAGTGACTCGAGCGTCTCCACCGGCACCCGGATCGACTGCTGAGCAACTGACAGCGCCTTCGTCTCCACCGGGGCGGCATCCGCCGCGCGTGGCGTCGTTGTCAGTGCGCCACCTGACGAGAGCGGCCCGGAAGGGCGGGATGCCGGCGGCGCTGCGTCCACGGCCACGTGCTCGACGGATTGGCCGCCAGCAGCCAGTGCGTCTTCGATCTCCTTCAGCATCTCCGGCGCTACCGGGAAGGAAGGGGCTTCGACAGGAGGCGCGCCACGGGGGGATGGCGAAGATAATGCGGGCTGCGTGCCGGCGACGATCGCCGCTAACTCAGCGAGAAGTGGGCCGTCGTCCCCGGCCGGCTCAGCTCCCGTCTGCTCGAGAGCTGCCAACATCTCGCGGATTGTGTCGATGCATTTCAGGATCGATGTCACCGCCTGCGGGGTAACGGCAAGTTCACCGGCGCGGAACTTGCCGAGCACGTTCTCGCCCGCATGTGCGATGCATTCCAGCCGTGAGAGGCCAAGGAAGCCGCACGTTCCTTTGATGGTATGAACCAAACGAAAGATGTTGCCGAGAATGGCGGCGTTCTCGGGGGCGTGCTCGAAAAGAACGAGTTCGGCATCGAGCACCGCAAGGTTTTCCGCCGTCTCCGTCAGAAACTCGAGTAGCAGATCGTCCATCGTTGCCTCGGGCAGAATGCGGTTAAACCGAGGTCGACGAGCCTCGCCGCCCGCCGATCCCAAGCAACACCGTAGCACGAGAGCATTTACGACCCGTTACGAGGCGCTGGCAAAGCTAGGCACGGCAACCGGCTGCGAACACGATCTTCAAGCGCAGAGACGCTCCGCCGCCACCGACGATTGCGGCACCCGGACCTGCATCTCCAGCCTATCGGCAGGGCCGCCCTCGATGGCGCCATCGAAAGCAATGGACGCATGAAGTCGGGTGGCAAGACACGAGAGGTAGAACGCGTGCACGGTGCGCGGAGTCACCGCCGTCGCCTCGGTTGCCTGCAGTGCTTCAATCACGTCATTAGCAAGATGGATGGAACGACCGGCGACCATGATCGACAGCAAGGTTTCCTTCCCACGTTGGTGGATACGCACCGATACGCGTCCGCCGCGGGGCAACGCATCCGTTGCCAGCATGATCAGGCACAACAACAGCCGCGTGTTGTCTCCTGAGAGCATCGCTCCGGAGGACGGCTTGTCTTCTTCATCCTCCCACTCGAACTGCACCCGGCTACCATGCAGGTAGCCTGCCGCCAGCTCACGCACCTCCGCGAACGGCAGCCCGCCGGAACGCGCGCCACCTTGACCGAACGCGATGCGGAAGAAGGTCAGGCGTCCGGCAAGCTGCCGCGCACTGTCGACGATCAAGTCCCGGACGTCGTCGTTGTCCTCGTCGTCATCGTCGTCATCGTCGTCGCCCATCAACTCCCCGCCGGCGTTGATTGCGGCGGTGGGCCCGATCAGGTCGTGACACAGCCGGGAGCAGAGCAGTTGACCGATCTTCAGGGCGATGGCGTCATCGACCGCTCGCTGTGTGGCGTCCACCCGCAGCGGCCGAGGCGAAGACGGCAGCTTGAAAGTCGGTTGCTGGCAATCAGAGCTCTGCGTCAACATCACTGCACCATGCCACCATTAAGGGTATTCATTCGAACAACGACAACTTATATAAATTGCGCTCTCTCGTAAAGAGAGCATTTCATTTTCCAGTGCACACTTTATGCTTGTATCAATTGCGGGTTTCGGTGGTTGCCGCGGCGACGGACTCGGTTCGAGTGGGGTCTAGTAGTCCCACTTCCACTTGAGGCCGAGGGCGCCTTGGGTGCCGCTGCCGGTGGCTTGGCCAATCTCGCTCTCGATGCTGACGCCAGGTGCGATCTCAATCTCCAGGGTGCCGGCCTGCGATCCGTCGCTCAAGCCTTGCTCGGCGCCGATGTAAACCCGATCACCAATGTAACTTCCTACCGCAACGCTCGATCCTTCACCTGATCTGCTCGGCTGTACCGCCAGCGTATCCAGGCCTAGCAACGTGCGGACGAAGTCGAGCGCGTTTTCCCCGGTATTCTCGCCGCGTGCCAACGCTTCCAGCGCAGCCGCCAGTTGCACCGCCTCTACCGGGCCAAGCTTTGCCGAGCTCTTGCCGAACAGTACCTGCGCCAGAACCTCGCTTTCCGGCAGCGGCGGCTGCGAGGTGATGGCGATCTCCGGAGCCGAGGCAAGTCCGGTCAGCGTGATGAACGCGGTGATTTCCGACGACCGGTACTCGGCCGTGGCGTTGATCAGCGGATCGATTTTCTTGCCCCCGGTGAATGCCACCGTTCCCCTTTGCAGAGTGAAGCGCTTGCCCGCGAACGAGAACGTTCCCCGCACCAGGGCAACTTCGCCGATCACCTGCGGCGTTGCTGAGGTCCCGGTCACTCTCAGGGCGCCGGACCATTCGGATTCCAGGCCCCGCCCACGGACGAAAACGCGGTGGGGCAGCGAGACGGCAATGTCGAGGCCCAGGGCCACGGAAGCGACGATTTCTTCCGGCTGCGGACGATACGCGCGCGGACGGCCGATCTCCGTCACCGGCAGATCAACCACGGAGGGCGGCAGCCGATCGACGAGGCGGACGATGATCTCCCGAGACTCGATGCGCCCGGACAGCTTTGGAGGAGAGCCGTCGCCGGAATACTTGACGTCAGCGCCCAGCGTGGCAGTGACGTCATCGCGACGCACCAGCGTCGCTGCGTCGGCACGCACCGCCAGTTGCGTCCTTATCTCGCCTTCCGTGTCCAACGCCGCCTCACCCTCGACGGTGATCCGGCCTTGTTCGCCGTCGGTGCCGTCCAGATGCAGCGCGAGGCTCCGCGAGTCGCGCGGTTCGATCCGTCCGGTCATTCTGTTCAACAGCGTCCCGGAGACGAAGTTTTCGTAAAGGCCATCCGTCAGGTTTACCTCGCCCTGAAAATTCGGGCTGGCAAGGCTGCCACCGACCGCGAGGTCGCCCACCAGCCGGCCCTCGATGCGCTGATCGTCCATCGCCAGCAGGCGAGAGAGACGGGCCAGATCGGCGTCCATGCCGAGCCGGCCCTCGATCGGTGCCGCACGATCGACAACCGGCTTCATCCCGCCGGCGGGTAGGCGCGCCGGTAGCCGCCCCGCCAGCGTCAGCCGGGAGCCCTGCGGTCCGGCAACGGCTGCGTCAGCTAGCAGCATGCCGCGGCCCAGCCTCAGGCTGACATCGGCATCGACATGGGCGTCCGCGGGCCCCGCATTGTCGAAGCCCACCTCGCGCAGTCCAATGCGTCCGTTGCCGATCGTCTCAGCCTGCTCGCTGCGCAGCCCCAGCTCCGCCTGCAATGTCCCGTGCGCCGGGGCGGCGGGCGAGAGCGCGCGCATCATGCGTAAAGGCAGAGCTTCGGCACGCAGTGAGGCGGCGGTTTCGCCCGGTGCCAGCCGGGCGTCGAGGACGAGGCTGCCGCTGCCCACGGTAAGCGCGAGTCCGCTCACCTCCAACCGGCCTGGAGAGCTGATGACGCGCATCGGATGCGACAGCAGCACCGCCTCTCCGGCAAGGCGGCCGGCCAGCCTGTCTAGGTCGACCCGAACGGTATCACCTGCCAACATAATGTCGGCCCCGGCATCGAGCGTGGACGGGGCGTCGCCCTGCCCTTCGCCGGCTAGAGACACGCGCATCCGGGCAGGCGTGCCATCAGCAGTAATTCGCGCATTGCTGACGTTCACGGGCCCGAGGAGGTCACGGGCCTCTATCGTCGCCGCTAATTGCGGATCGGCGAAGACGTTGCTGACGGTGGCGTTACCGCTGAGGCCCGCGACGGAAAGCTGTTCCTCGCCGCCTTGAGCCAGCGACAACGGCCCTCCGCGAAGGCTTACCGACACCAATTGCCGCGCCTCGTCCGAACTCAGCCTTACGTCGAGGCCAAGCGGGCCTCGCAGTGTCGTGTCCGCGAGTCCGATCCCGGTCTGCGGTGCTTCACTCGCGGCGTGCAGCGCTCCGGTCGCCAGGGGTCGTGCCAGATCGGCCTGCACTGCGCCGTCGACGACAATGCCGAGGCCGCGCGCGCTGATGCGGTCGAGGCGTAGCCAGCGGCCCTCCTCGAGCGCAAAATTCGTCGAAGCCGACAGCGGCCCTAGATCAGAGGTTCCCTTCAATATCAATCGGCCGTTTGGTCGAGTGACCAGGGCGGCGGCACGAAGCTCGACGGTCGCTTCGACGATCTTCGTCGCGTCGATGGCAGCGTCCTGCAGTCGCAGAAGGAGCGACGCTTGCGGGTCGGCCGGACTGCCGGACACCTCGGCTGTGAGGGTCGCCCCACCGACACCTTCTGGCCCGTCGCTGCCGACAAGGGTGCCAGCGAGGGCGCGGTCAGCCGCAGCTGCCCTTCCAGTGCCGAAGCATCGGCATTAAGCCGACCCTGGCCATCGCCCGAGATGTGACGGGCATCCAGACGCAGACCGGGGATATTGAGGCCCGTCTGCTCAGCCCAGGCGAACGGAGCGTCGAGCCGCGGCTCGGGTCCCAGGAGCGCGTCGAGAGCAGCGATGCCCGTGCCCAGGCGCGTGAAGCTGGCGTTCAGCCGCCCGGTGAAGGCCGGCGGTTGCAGGGTGCCTTCAAGCGTCGCGGCCAGGCCTGCGCCGCCACTCACCGCTGAACCCGCAGATTTGGCAATGGCGTTCAGCTCATCGAATGCGAGATCGGCGCGGGCGTCCAAACGCTGGTCTTCGAGGCCTAAGCTGCCGCCGCCAGTCAGCCGCATGGCCTGCCCGTCGAGCGTCAGCGACCGCAGCGTCAGTCGAGCCTTCGTCGCATCCAGGCCGGCCGCCAGCGAAAAGCGAGGCGCGTCGCCGATGGCGGCACGCAGCGGCGCATCCTTCAAGTGCAAGCCGACCAGAACTCCGCTCACGTCGATGCTGCCGCCCTCCGCTCCGGCAGCGGTAGGCGCGAGGGCCGCATCTACTTGGAAATCCAACTCCCTTGCCCGGGCTCCGGCAGCGACGAGATCGGCGACCGTGCAGTTCGCACGCAGCGTCGGCGCCTGCATCGTGCCGGCAGCGACGGCATGAACCGTGGCCGCGGAAAATTGCAACGACCCCAATCCACCGGCGGCAAGTGCGCGCTCCTCGACGCTAAGTCGACTGTCGAACGCCAGCGCGCCATCGGCCTCGATAGCGCCACTGCCGCTAAGCTGTATGCCTTCGCCGGCGACTTGCAGCGCATCCACCGCCAGGGCACGATCGGACGTCTGCCGGACTGCTGCCTGCACCTGCAGGCCATTCGCCAATGCCGGCGCCAGTTGCGGCAGCAACGTCGCCTCGACGTCTAATCGGCCTGTCGTCTCCAGGCGGATCTCGTCTGTCCAGAGCAACGAGAGCTTGAGACCGGTACTGCCGATCCCGCCGGCCGAAGCCCGCAGTTCGCCCTGCCAGGTATCCAACGGGCCGTGCCCGGCGAGCCGCACCGCCAACGGCGTCCTGTGCGGCAAGCCGAGAAGGCCGCCGATCACACCACCTGCTGGCTCATCGATAGAGGCTTCGACCTCGAGAACGTTAGTGCGCGGATCGAGACTGGCGTCGAAAAGGACCGCACCGCCATCGCCGTCCAGTGGCACCATCGAGAGTGCGGTCCGAATTGCGCCGTCCTCGACGCCGGGATTTTCAGCCGCTAGCCGCGCATCGATGCCGAGCCGCATCGGCCGGCCGAAGACGGTTGGAGCGAGTGCCAGCTCGCCGATGTCGATGCGGTCGACGCGGATGCCGATCGGAGGTCGAGGCAGCCGTGGCGGCCCGCTGGCCGGCCCGGCCGAGGCCGGCTCATCACCGGCAAGGGGCAGGCGCAGCACCGCCACCCGCTGCGCCGAAAGCTCGTCGGCGTGCAACCGGCCGGACAGCAACGCCGCGGGCTTCCAGGAAAAAACCAGATCGTCGAGAGCGAGCCACGTTCCAGATGTATCGGCGACCTCAATGCGATCGATCTGCAGCCGCGCCGGCAGCCCGGACGCGATGGTGCCAATGCGAACCCCTGATCCGCCGGGGCCAGTCAGCAGTCGCTCGACCCCGCGTGCCAGAAGGTCGCGGCCACCGGGCGTTTGCACCACGCCAAGACCGACGACGGCGAGCAGGAGCAACATGCCGATGCAGGCCGCCCCCACCGCCAGCCCGGTTGCGGCGACGAGGGCGATAGCGCGGCGTAGGCGATCGGAGACCACCATTTTTCAAAATGCCTGGCCGAGGCTGACATAGAACTGGAAGGGATCATCCAGCTCGCGCGGCGGATTTAGCGGGAAGGCAATGTCGAAGCGAACCGGACCCACCACGGTGGTGTAACGGGCGCCTATTCCAGCTGCCCAGCGCAACTCTTCCGAGAAATCCGGATATACTTGTGTGTAGACGTTGCCGCCGTCGATGAACGGCACCAGGCCGAAGTTACCCCACACCTGAGCGCGTAGTTCGGCACTGAACTCCAGCACCGAGCGGCCGCCGAGCGGATCGTTGTTGTCATCAAGTGGCCCGACCTTCTGGAATTGGTAGCCGCGGATGGAGTCGCCGCCACCGGCGTAGAAGCGCTTGTTTGCGGGAATGTCCTCCCGCGACTCGCCAAGAATGGTACCCGCCTTGGCTCGGCCGGCGAGGACGAAGCGCTTTTCGCTGTCGAGAGGTTGGTACCCGGAGATGGTGGCGGCACTCGAAACGAAGCTGGCAACCTCGTTGAACCAACCAATGTAGGGCGTCGATTCGAGGCGCAGTCGCATCCCCTCCCGTGGATCCAGAAGATTGTCGGTAGCGTCACGATAGAACTCGAGAGGCGCGCCCAGCAGCGTCGAGGTGTTGGTGCCGTTGTCGTCTTCGAGTTGCGACCACTCCAGAGATAGGCCCACGCTACCCGTCCACGTTTCACTGAGCGGACGGCGTACCTTGCCGAAGGTCGATACACCAATTTCGTCGAAGGCGTCGGTTGTCTGACGGGTTGCCTGCACTTCTGCCAGCAGATCCTGATCCGGCCGCCGCCAGTTTGGCTTGATGACGTTGAGCGTGGCCTGCTGCCGGATCATTCCGAGTTCCAGCGTGATCCGCAGATCTTCGTCCTGACCGAATAGGTTGCGGTGTTCCCAGAAGACCTCGGCGGCCGGTCCCTCGCTGGTGTAGTACTTGGCGCCGGCACCGATCGAACGCTGCTTGCCCTCGATCAGCTGGACGGTCATCGGTAGCGTGCCGTCGGCGTCGAGTTGCTCCTCCCGGTCGAAGACGATGGTGGAGAACAGCCCCGTCTTGATCAGCTTGCGGCGGAAGGCATCGACCTTTCGCTGATCGTACGGATCGCCCTCGCGCCAGGGGATTAGCCTGCGGATGTAAACTTCCTGGACCGTGTCCAGCCCAAGGATTGTCATTACACCGAAGCGGCTGAACTGCTTCGGATCGATGCGCACGGTGACTTTCATGCTGCGATCATCGTGATTGACGATTGCTTGGCGATCGGTCCGCTCCGCAAGCGGGTGCGCCTCCTCAGCGAGGACGCTCAGCAACCGCTGTTCCGCGGTAATGACGTCTGCCGACCGCGCCCGTTCTCCGAGGCGCAGGCCCAGCGCGGACAATGGCGGTGGCTCGCGTGGCGCTTCGGTATCCTCGTTTTCGAAAACGACATCGTAAGCCTGCAATCGATAGACAGGCCCGACATCGACAACGACGGTGATCACGATCGGGCTCACCTGATCGTCGATGCGATAATCGATCAGCGAGTCATAGTAGCCCTCTGAGCGCAACACCGCCCGGAACCGCTCGAAGTCCCCTTGAATGCGCCGCTCCAGACCCGCCTGGGTAAGGGGCGGCTTGTCGGCCAACGCTAGCAACTGCGAGCTGCGCTCCAACAGCGAACGAATTCCGCTATCGTCGACGCCTTCGATGTTGACCTTGTAGGCGATCGAAGCTTCTGCCGCGGGTTGCTCTGCGACTGGTGTCTCGTCTTCCGACGCCGCGGGAAGCGTCATCGCCTGCAGGGCGGCAAGCAACACCATTAGCGCCGGCACGCGAGTACGAGCAGTCCGCCGCCGGGCTGGCAGAGGATCGTGTCGACCTGTTGCTTGCGAGGCTTCCGCCGTCGGCATCCGCCTCAGTGCGTCCCAGGCGTTGAGCGCTGTGCCCCGAAGAGAAGTGTCAGCAACGAGGAAGCATTGATCAGCCGGTGGCGCAAGAATCGCCGGGTGTGCTGCTGATGATCGCTTCCATCGCGCGACCAGATGGCGAGCGTCGCGAGAAAAAGCCAGGTGAGCCCGATCTCTTCCAGCTCGCGCCGAGGCGCCTTCGCGTCGCAACCGGCAACATCGCGCAGCCACTGGATGGTCCGCGACAGGTTGAATGGAAGCGGCAACCAGTGGTGCGGATGGAACGGCCAAAGCTTCGTTTTCAGCATCTGCACGGTGATCTGCCGGTGCGTGCCCAGGGTCTGGAACCAGCGCCACAGCACCTCCTCCAGACGATCGCGCGCCGGCAGTGCCAAGACCTCAGGGGGCAACGGCTGCTGCATCGCCTTCCAGCCACGGCCGAACCAGGCATTCGCCACCGCATCGAGATCGGCAAAGCGGGCGCCGATCTCACTCACCGGCACGCCGAGACGATCGGCGACATGACGCAGGCGTACGTTTTCCCAACCGACCTCTTCGCCGCAGGCGATCGCAGCGTCGACGATGCGTTCGGCGAGGTCGTCCGCGGTTCTCGAGCGTGCCGCCGCGCCGGCAGATTTCGCCATGTTGTTCGCTTCCTGATGACGTGTTGCGGAACTGGTGGGCCAACATACCACAACGCCGTGCTATGCCGGGATCGTCGACGGGCCGCCGACGACGCACTCACGGTAGCAACAGGATTTTTCCCAGGTGTGTTGCTTGTTGCAGAATAAGGTGGCCCTCGGCTGCGTCGGCCAGCGGCAGCCGCGCGTGGATCACCGGACGTATGGCGCCCGCTTCGATCAGCGGCCAGACCCGCTCGCGCAAAGCCGTGGCGATAGCCCCCTTGCGCTCCACCGATTGAACGCGGAGGGTCGAGCCGGTCAGGGTCAGCCGTTTCAGCATCACCGGCATAAGGTCGATCTCGACGCGGCTGCCTTTCAGGAAGGCAATGCTTATCAACCGGCCATCGCGGGCTAGAGACGCGATGTTGCGGGCAACGTAGTCACCGCCAACGATATCCAGGATAACATCGACACCTTTGCCCCCTGTTTCCTGCTTAATCACATCCGCGAAATCCTCGCGTCCGAAGTCGATGGCCCGCGCCGCGCCCAATCGCTCCAGCTGCGCACACTGTTCGGGGCCGCACGTGGTGAACACCCGGTGGCCCAGCGCTGCTGCGATTTGGATTGCGGTGGTGCCAATGCCCCCGCCGCCGCCATGCACCAGCAGGCTTTCGCCCGGCGCCAACGCCGCGCGCTGAAAGATGTTGCTCCAGACGGTGAAGAAAGTCTCCGGCAGCGCGGCCGCGGCAATCAAATCGAGCCCCGCCGGAACGGGAAGGCACTGAGCCGCCGGGGCCACACAGTATTCCGCGTAGCCACCACCAGCGGTGAGCGCACAGCAGGTTTCGCCGGTGCTCCAGCCAACGATGCCATCCCCCAGGCTTACGATGGTGCCCGAGATCTCCAGGCCAGGAATATCGGTGGTCCCCGGCGGCGCCGGATAGAGACCGCGCCTCTGGTACACGTCCGGACCGTTGATGCCGGCCGCCGCCACCCGGATCAGCACCTCGCCGGCCGCCGGTACCGGTGTCGGTCGCGTCGTAGGCTTAAGCACCTCGGGCCCACCCGGCTCGCTGATCTCGACGCATGTCATGCGCTCCGGTACGACCGTCTGCATATCCCGCTGCTCCTCCGCCTGCTATTGCGGCTGAAATAGCGCGAACCCGCCTTCCCCGACCAGCGGAAAGGCAACAGCGATGGACCAGCCGGAATTCAGGATCGGTGGCTGGCGGTTGGCGACGGCTCGGCTATAGTTGCTTTATTAACCCGATCCATCCGCCCCGCCCGACGACCGACGCGAGCGACCATCATGCAATTTGAAACCATCGCCTTCGTCGCATCCGAGCACGACGAGGCGAAGGCCGCCAGCGAACGCTTACAGGCGGCATGGCCATCCGTTTCGCCGCACCGTGCCGATATCATCGTAGCGCTCGGTGGCGACGGCTTCATGCTGGAGACGCTGCACCGGTTCATGGACCGGGCAGTGCCGATCTTCGGAATGAATCGCGGTTCGGTCGGCTTCCTGATGAACAACTTCAATGAAGAGGGATTATTGGATCGGCTGCGCCGTGCCGAAGCGGTAAAGCTCAACCCATTGCGTATGCGCGCGACAGACGTTGCTGGGCACGTGCACGAGGCGCTTGCCATGAACGAGGTGTCACTGCTGCGAGAGACGCGCTTTGCCGCTAAGCTGCGCCTTGAGATTGACGGGGTGGAACGCATCCCGGAGATGATCTGTGACGGCGTTTTGCTCGCCACACCGGCCGGCAGCACTGCCTACAATCTGTCGGTCAACGGCCCGATCCTTCCGCTCACGGCGCACGTCCTGGCGCTGACACCGATCAGCGTCTTCCGGCCGCGGCAGTGGCGTGGCGCCATCTTGCCGCACCACACTACGGTGGTGATGGACGTGCTTTACCCGCAGCTGCGGCCAGTGAGCGCGGTCGCGGACTACACCGAAGTCCGCGATGTAAGCCAGGTAGTGGTGCACGAAGATCGCACCGTTTCGCTTACTCTTCTGTTCGATCCCGAGCACAACCTGGAGGAGCGGATCATCAAGGAGCAGTTCCTGCTCTGACGCCGTTCGCCTGATGACCGGGGACATCGGCGCCGACCGCTTCGGCGACCGACGCATATCCGTCGCGGCGCAGCAGCGCGGCCAGCTCGGCGGCGATGCGACCAACCAGCGCCGGGCCATGCCATACCAGCGCGGTGTACAGCTGTACCAACGACGCACCGGCACGGATCTTGGCATAGGCGTCCGCACCCGAGGAGACACCGCCGACGCCGATGAGGGAAGTCGGCCGCCGGTCAGCCGGCTGAAGGTCGCCAGCACCTCGGTTGAGCGCGCGAACAGCGGTCGGCCGCTCAGCCCGCCGCCTTCGCCGCGATGTCTGCCGCGCAGGTCCGAGGGCCGCTCGATGGTGGTGTTGGTGGCGATCAGCCCGTCGATGCCCGACGCCAACACGACGCTAGCAATATCGTTGCATTCGTCGTCGCTTAGGTCGGGGGCAACTTTTACCAGCAGCGGCGTCGCCATGCGCACCCCGTCCCGTGCCTCCCGCACCCGTGCGAGCAGTTCATTCAGCGCCGCGCGGCGTTGCAGAGAGCGCAGACCCGGCGTGTTCGGTGAAGAGACGTTGACCACGAGATAGTCAACCAGCGGCGCCAGAATCGCCGCTGCTTCGGCACATGCCGCGGCAGGATCGGCGGCATCACGGTTCGGCCCGATGTTGCCGCCAACGAGGCCTGGCGCGCCGCGTTCGCGCCGCGACGCGAGACGGCGTGCCACCACCTCTATGCCGTCGTTGTTAAAACCCATGCGGTTGATGACGGCGCCATCTTCGGGTAACCCGGAAAAGTCGTGGCCTCGGATTGCCGGCCTGCGGCCGCAGAGTTACCGAGCCAATCTCGACGAAACCGAACCCGCATCCGAGCATTGCGTCCGCAACTTCGGCATTTTATCGAAACCGGCCGCGAGCCCGATCGGATTCGCGAAGCCTTGACCCCAAACTCGCGCGGCCAGCACCGGGTCGGCCGTCTCACTCCGAGGCGGCACCAACCCCGCTCGCAGCGCAAATATGGCGAGGCGGTGTGCCCGTTCGGCGTCCAGCATTCGGATCAGCGGACCGGCGATGAAGTACGTATCCATGCTCTTCACCCGCGATGGCGGTTCCGTTCCATCGATTGCGGCGTTAAGGTCGATGTGAATGACTGTTGCGGCTCTAGGCTCCGCTGTCGCCAACCACGAACGGCAGACGATGACTGATCATACCCCGGTGATGTTTGCCAACGAGGCCTTTTATCTCGCCTTCGCCGCGCGTGATCTCGACGCGATGATCGAGGTGTGGTCACGGCGTGAGACGGTGACGTGCATCCACCCTGGGGCAATCACGCTGCTGGGCCGGGACAAAGTGATCCAGAGCTGGCAGGCCATCCTCTCCAACCCGGCGTCACCGGCAATCGTCTGCCGCAACCCGACAGCCCACCTGTTCGGTGATGTTGCCTACGTGCTTTGCTGGGAACAGATTGAGCAGGCGTTCCTCCTCGCGACGAACATCTTTGTCCGCGAGGACGGGCGTTGGCGGATGGTTCACCATCAAGCGACCGCCGCCCCGGCACCCGGGGATCTTCCGCCGGCCCCTTCCCAGCCTATTCATTAGCGCGGCAAAAGATGGATCAGACGGCATCATCGACGATTCGTTCAAGCCGGGAGCGATCGAGGACCACGATCGAACCGCGGCCAACATCGATCATCCCATCGACTTCCCAGGAACGCAGCTGCTTGTTCACCGCTTCGCGTGATGTGCCGATCATCGCCGCGAGCGTGTGCTGCTGGATCCGCACGCCGCGCTGCTTGCTATCTCCCTGTTTTTCGCTGTGGTGGTCCCACAGATAAATCAGGCGTTTCGCCAGACGGGACCGCAAGTCGAGAAAATTGACGTCCTCGAGTTGTTCGCTCGTCCAGCGCAAGCGTCGGCACATCACCTCCAGCAGCCGGATGCAGACCTCCGGATTGCGCGCAAGAAACGGTAGAAAGTCGCGCCGAGTGAGCACCAGCAGTTCGGTCGGCTCCATCGCGAAGGCATCCGCCGTGCGCTCGCCACCGTCGATCAGCGCGATCTCACCGAATACTTCGCCGGGACTGATGACGTTCAGCACCACCTCGCGACCTTCTGCCGAATAGGCGCAGATGCGAACCCGGCCGGCGAGCACCGCCATCATCGCCGTTCCCGGGTCGCCCTTGAGGAAAATCGGCTCTCCTGACTTGTAATGCCGGGTCGAAGCCATCTGCGCGAGTTGATCGAGATCGGATGGGGGAAGATGCTTCAACATGAAGTGCTCCCCCAGGATGCCTTTCACGTCCTGCATCACGCAACTCCGCCCCTTCTTCCTTTTATATCTTTATATCTTGCGTGCTACGATTGTTGCATCTAACACAGGCGGCGACAACAACCGCTGCAAACCTTGTCGTCCACTATTGAATTGAGCGACGCATCTTCATCGACGAAGCAACTAACGATCGAGAGGCAGCAAGGGTATTGCGCAGGTCGCTCTCACAAGTCTGAAGCTGCTGCTCTGCTTCCGTGCGCTTCCGGCGTGCCTCGTCGGCGATCTGCAGACTCTCTTCGATCGTCGCAATCAGCAGATCATTAGCCTTCTTGACGTTTTCGATATCGAAGATGCCGCGCTCGACCTCGCGGCGAACTTCGGCGTTGGCCTGCTTCAGGTTCTCGGCGTTGGCCAGCAGCAGCTCGTTGGTCAGGTCGGTCGCCTCCTTCAACGTCCGCCCGGCGTCGCGCGAACGCCAGATGGTGACCGCCTGCGCAAGCTGCGTGCGCCACAGGGGCACGGTATTGGCGAGGACGGAGGTGATCTTCGCCACCAGGCTCTTGTCATTCTGCTGCACGAGCCGGATGCTGGGCAGGCTCTGCATCGCCACCTGGCGGGTGAGCTTCAGGTCGTGCACCCGCCGCTCCAGGTCATCGCGCGCGGCCCGAAAATCGCGCAATTGCTGAGCCGCGAGCACCTCGCCCGACGTGTCGGCTCGCCGTTGCAGCTCTGGAACTACATCCTCATCGATTTGCCGCAGTTTCTCATCACCGGCGGCGATGTAATCGGCGAGTTCGTGGAAGTACTCGAGGTTGGCCGCGTACAGCTTGTCGAGCGCAAGGATGTCGGCCATAAGCTGGCTTTTGTGCGCATCCAAGCGGTCGCCGATGGCGTCGATCTGGCGCCGGACCTCTTCGTAGCGCTGCAAGAACTTCGTTACCGGCTGGCCGGCGCCGAGCAGGCGGCCAAGAAATCCGGTCCGCTTGTTCGGATCGAGGGCGCCGGCAGAGAAGCCGCGCAGCGTCGTCAGCATGTCTCCCAAGGCGTCCCCGGCAGTCCCAATGTCCTTGTTACGCACCCCCTCAAGCATTGTGTCGGATAGCGCGGTAAGTTTTTCCTGCGCCTTGCTGCCGAAGAAGAGCAACGAGTTGCTGTCACGAAGGTCAATTTCGGCGATTAGTCGATCGATTCGTGCGCGCGCTTGGGGATCAGTCTGCCGGTAGTCGATTACGCCTGATGGGTCAGCGGGCTCTTCTGTCGCATCTGTCGTGAGCGAGACGTTCTGCGATGTGCCGTTCACCCTGTCATCTCCTCTATCGACGCCGCTCTCTCGGCCTTCAGGCGACGCCCTCGCGGCGCAAGCGCGCCGACAACACCTCGATCTGCACCTCCAGATCGGACGCGTCGTGCTGCAACAGCTTCTCGTACTGCTCCTCGCAGGTGTTCTGCATGTCGACGAGCAGCGTCCGGAAATTTGTGCTCCAGTTCCGCCGGTGCACCGGCGGAATGGGCGCGAGCATACTCCTCGGTAATGCGGTGGGCGCCATCCAGATAAATGGTCAGGAATTTGCGCGCGCGGCGAAGGTCCCGCGGATCATCGGCAACGAGCCTGAGTATCCGTTCTGCACCACCGACAATTTGTCCTAGCCGCTGGCGAAACTCACCCAGCGCAATCCGCCGGCTGGCCGCTTCGATGCCGTCGAGCCGCCGCCACGCGTCGCGCAGCAGGGCTGCCGCCTCTTCGCCCGCCGCCTCCGGCACCCGACGAAGATTAGCCGCTTCGTTGCGGTCTCCGCCGTAAAGCAGGAAGTACCCCAGCATCGAAAGCAGACCAAAGACGGTAGCGATCGCCACGCCATGCCCGGCGGCGAACAATGCAGTAAACGCCGATGCCACGCCGACGACGGCGCCACCCGCCAGCTTCAACTTGCGGCCGCGCCGCGAGCCGAGAGGCCGTTCCCGTTCCAGCAGTTCAGCGCGCAAGCCGCGTCGGCAGAGCACCGCGCCGAGGATGAACAGCAGCCATGCGCCGCCGCTCGCCGCCAGCATCCCCGGATCGCCGGTCCATAGCGAGAAAACCGCTTCAGCAAAAGCGGCCACGTAAGCAGGAAGATCAGCAAAGCCGTCGAACTTCGCGCGCAGTCGCCGAAGCTTTCTGTGGTCGGGCATTTTTTCGATCACCTGATCGAGCGTTCGACCCGGTGATTCGGCAGCCCACTGGTCCCGCTAAACAGGGCCTGACAACTGACAACGCCGACCGTCAGCAACAGCAGAGCCGCGCCGACAACTTGCAACACGCGCTTCGACATTTCTTTCCGGCTATCTCCCGCTGCGAACGGCACCACCGATTGTGGCCGCTCAGCTTGCGATTGAGATGTGACGACGTGGACCGCCTGTCAATCGCACGAGGGGCAGGAGGCACGTCGCCCCCTGCCGCCAGCCGGCCGGACGCTACGCTTTGGGAATGCGCAGCACCTGTCCGGGATAGATTTTATCCGGATGCGACAACATCGGCTTATTAGCCTCGAATATTTTGTTGTATTTGTTGGCGTCGCCGTACTGTTTCTTCGAAATTGCCGAGAGTGTATCGCCCTTTTGAACGGTATAGAAGGTCGCCGCATCGCCGGCCGGCGTGGTAATATTGTCCTCAACCTTAGCAACGCCGGTAACGTTGCCAAGCGCGAGGATGATTTTTTCCTTCAGCTCCTGGCTAGGAGCACTGCCCGAGACGATCACCTTGTCGCCGTCGACCTTGATATCCAGTCCATCGGCCGGCAGGCCCAGCTTCGCGACGCTGGCTTTCAGATCCTCCGGCGCTGGCGCTGCCTCGGCGCTTCCGATGCCGAGCATCGCGCCCGCCGATTTGACAAAATCCCAGATGCCCATTGAATGAAGCTCCTTCCCAATCCTTGGCTGGTGATGCTGAACAGATCGCGCCCGCGTCTGTTGAACACTTTGGCATCCCTGCTGTTCCGCGGCTGTTAAAGGTGTCGGCGCCTAATCGGACAAGAGGAATCCTGAGCGTTCTCGCGATACGCGACGCTTTCGTCAATGCGAAATCATCGGCGGCAGCGCTTTCGCCTGATCCACCCACTTTGCCACCTCGATGGAATTGGGCGTGCGGCGGGTCAGTTTCTGTTTCTCGTTAATCTCTACCATCTTGCTGACCAGATTATCGACGTTCCGGTGCTGCAGTTCCTTCACGGTGTCGACGCCGGCCGCTTCCAGCAGCTCAGAGAATTCGCTGCCGACCCCGCTGATCCGCATCAGGTCCGCCATGTTTGCGAACGCCAGCAATTTCCGCTCGTCGATACCGGTCTGTTCAGCCGTCCCTTTGCGTCCCTTGACGGATCCGCATTTCGCCAACAGGTCGGCCGTCGTTTTGATTCCGGCGGCTTGCAGTTTACCGGCGATCACCGCGCCGATTCCCTCGATCTCCTCCACACGGTAGCTCATTGCTCAGTCCCCTCGATTGGCCCGACACGCGGAGATACGCGCCCCAGGCAAATCTACACCTTTTGCAGACGGTTGTCGCTTTCCAGGTTGTACCTGGAGCGGCCATTGCAGCGGCAAGGAGCAGCGGAGCTATGGGATCTTATTTCATGGCCGCGGCTGGACGAACCAGGATTTGCACACTTGTCGGGTTACCGCGGGTGAGCACCGGCACCGGTTGATCGTTGACGAACCACAACGCGTCGTCGACCAAGATCTGGGCTCGTAGGCCATAGGCACGCGCAGGATCAATCCGGGTGCGGTCGTAGCCGAGCTGGAAGCGGATGGGAACTTGGCTATCTGTCGCGAAGCGCTGGCGGGCGATGCGCGTCGCCTGGGGGCCGCCGGCCGAAATATCGAACAACTCGACGAGCACCGTTGATCCCTTCGGAATGGCGATGCGCTGGAGGTAGGTAATGCTGCCGTCAATGTAGGCAACGTTCCGGGGCTCTATGGCCGCGTCAGCCGAGAGGTCGTTGTCGCCCAGATCGATGGCGGTGGCGGGCGATCGCTTCTCCCCGCCGGCGCAACCGGTGGCGAGAGCCACCCCGCTAAGTGTGATGGTGATCCCCCGCAGCATCTGCCGCCGCCCTACGTCCACCGCGTTCTCCTTCCTGGCGTCGTCAACGGTCGCCATCATAGCCGAGCCGCGCCGATTGACAGTCGCAAATCAGCGGCTTAACAGTTTGGTTACGCGGGGACGGCAGGCTCCCCGCCCTTGGAAGGTCGATCTGGCCCAAGCTCTGCCGCGACAGCTTCTTCTTTAGCGAGGAGAGAAGCCATTGGGCCGTTGTGACGTTGTCTCCGCGAGCGATACCTTCCCTTTTGTGCAAGGCAGCTGGACCCCGCACATTCCCGACGGGCGCGGTAACGGCTGGTCACAGCCGGCGACTGACTGAGGGAAGGTTACCCGCATGCCGGTCGAGCACGTCGCGAGCGCGAGAAGCGCCAAACCCTCGCCAAACGCTGGGCCGTCCTTCGCCGAGGCAGTGCTGACCTGGGCGAAGATCGGATTGATCGGCTTCGGTGGGCCTGCCGGACAGATCGCGCTGATGCACCGAATTATCGTCGACGAGAAGCGTTGGATCGACGAGCCGCGCTTCTTGCATGCACTGAACTACTGCATGCTGCTTCCCGGCCCGGAGGCGCAGCAGCTCGCCGTTTATCTCGGCTGGCTGCTGCACCGGACGAAGGGTGGCCTCGCCGCCGGCATCTTGTTCGTGCTGCCGGGCGCGCTGGTGATGCTAGGGCTGAGCATTCTCTACGTTCTCTATGGTCGGCTGCCGCTGGTCGAAGGCTTGTTCTTCGGGCTGAAGGCGGCTGTCCTGGCGGTGGTGATCGACGCGGTGCTACGCATCGGCCGGCGCAGCTTGCGCAACGCGTGGATGGTGGCAATCGCGGGAGCCGGCTTCGTCGGCATCTTCTTCTTCAATCTCCCGTTCCCCCTGATCGTGCTGTCGGCGGCGGCGATCGGCTTTTTCGCGGCGCGCTCGCGGCCAGATCTGTTCGCAGGCAACGGCGGTCATGCCCTCGCTGCGGCGACGCCGGCCGGCAATGCCGCCATCAGTACCGCCCGCCGAAGTGCCGGCAGCTGGCTGAGCGCACTCGGTATCGGCCTTGCCCTGTGGTTCGGCCCGACGCTGGCGGCGGCGGTACTGCTGGGCGGATCGTCGACGTTTGCCGATATCGGCGTCTTCTTCAGCAAGATGGCCGTGGTCACCTTCGGCGGTGCTTACGCGGTGCTGTCGTACGTCGCGCAGCAGGCGGTCGACGATTACGGCTGGCTCGGCGCAGGCGAGATGCTGACCGGCCTCGGCCTCGCCGAAACGACGCCCGGGCCGCTCATTATGGTGGTGCAGTTCGTCGCCTTTCTCGGCGCCTATCGCCATCCCGGACCGTTCGATCCGATGACGGCGGGAATCCTTGGCGGCATGCTGGCCACCTGGGTGACCTTCGTTCCCTGCTTCCTGTGGATCTTCCTGGGGGCGCCCTGGGTAGAACGGCTGCGCGACCGTCGGCGGCTGAACGCCGCGCTGGCCGCGATCACCGCGGCCGTCGTTGGCGTCATCCTCAATCTGGCGCTGTGGTTTGCCCTGCACGTGCTGTTCGGCCGCATTGACGAGCGCTGGTTCGGGCCGGTACGGCTATTCGTTCCCGAGGCGATGAGCCTCGATGCATGGGCGTTGCTGGTCGCCGGAGCGGCGATGTTGGCGATGCTGCGCTTCAAGGTCGGCATGCTGCCAACGCTGGCGGGTGCGGCAGTCGCCGGTATGGCGCTGCGGTTGCTGTAGCCGATTGTAAACTTTGTCACAGCCGCTTGCGCCATCGGCGCACTTGCGCACATGACAAGACCACGATCACCAACAGCGAGCAGGTCCGATGCAACCCACCTTCGCGACACCGTCCAGCTTCTTCGGCCTCGCCCGCAATAATCGTGAGGCGCCGCTGTGCGTCGCCGGTATTCCCTTCGACATTGGCACCTCGAACCGGCCGGGCGCGCGCTTCGGCCCGCACGCCATCCGGCATGCCAGCCGCATGCTGCTCGACGGCGATCATCCGGTGCGCTGGGTTGATCCCTCGAAGCTGCCGCTTGCCGACATCGGTGACTTTCGCATTGCACTCGGTGACGTCGAGGGGAGCCTGCGGTTGATTGATGGACAGGCCGAGGGACTGTCCCACCTCATCGCGCTGGGCGGCGACCACTCGGTGACTCTGCCGCTGCTGCGCGCCTTGTCCCGAAGACACGGGCCGGTCGGGTTGGTCCACTTCGATGCGCACGTCGATACCTGGCCCGAAAGCTTCGGCCAGACCTACGGGCACGGGTCGCCGTTTTTTCATGCGATCAACGAAAAGCTGATCGACCCGCGACGAACGGTTCAGATCGGCATCCGCTCGCCGATGCAGCGGGACGTCTACGACTGGACGATCGGCAGCGGAGTGACGATCATTCAGGCGATGTCGGTACACGAGGATGGACCGGCGGCGGTGGCCGAGCGGGTGCGGGAGGTGATTGGCGATGGCTCAGCCTACCTCACGTTCGATATCGATGCGCTCGATCCGGCGTTCGCGCCCGGCACCGGCACGCCGGAGATCGGCGGTCTTGCCACCTGGCAGGCGCAGGCGATCCTGCGTCGGCTCGACGGCCTCTGTTTCGTCGGTATGGACGTGGTCGAAGTCGCGCCCGCCTACGATATCGCGGAAGTCAGCGCGCTTGCCGCCGCCACCGTGGTCTGGGAATACCTGGCGCTGATCGCGGGTCGTCAGTCACCAGACCTGGCGCGCTAGCGGCGGCCTAGCATTGCTGCTAGGCCGCCCCCGGAGTCGCGCTTTCTACTCGATATGCAGGATGAACTTAACGTCGAGCTCTCTGCCGTCCTCCAGCCTCACGAAGCTTCTCAATGAGTGGTTCCCGGGGGAGAGCGGCGGCAGCATTACCCAATAGCCATCCGCCACAGCCGGTTCGCGAGGACCGGACTTGAGGCCCAACTCCGTTAGAATTGAATTTTCCCGAACCACGAAGCGGAAGCCACCGGGGCTGGTTTGAACCCGGTACGCAAATGGATCGACCAAGGGGCGCCCGTCGACGGTCAATTTCAGGACGATTGGTCCGCCCTGCCAGTAACTCGGCAACTTCGAAGTTCCTTTGACGTCCACGTCCCGGTTCAAGTCGCAGCGGACCTGGTCAATCTTGGTGGCGTACCGACTGCAAGGATCCTCGTTTTCGGGAAATTCCGGGGCAAATGACAGCCCGCTGAGGATCGGCAACAATATGTACTTGCCACGTGGGATCGTGCAGGTTCGCGTGTAAGGTACGACGGGCTTATTAAAAAAGCTCCCAGCGAGAAACCAGACGCCGCCGGACTGGCCGACATCACAGAAAGCTCCAGTTTCATCAAGAATGGGATTGGTAGCAGACGGTGTGGAATAAGCCCAGAGCGACCACTTCTCAGCCCATTCTCTAACGTCTTGCCGAAGACTTTGACGCTTGGGTCGAGCACATTAGCTGTTTCTGTCGCAATCGCCGGTGAATTAGAAAAAGTGGATATGAGGGCAAGTGCGCAGGAAGCCACAAGCAATTTACTGTGAATGCATTTCATTTTGATCTCCCCACCAATGCGTTGTGAAGCATCAACGCCGGAGATCATGTTATTGTGACAATCACCAATATCAAGAAACATTATTCTATGCAGCATATTCTCTCGCGGCCGTAGTTGAACGGTCCGCTATATACTCGCGTCAGTGGTAGGTAGGCGATGAAAAAAAACCTGCCCCACCTTACTATTGATTATTATTTCTGAGCCCGCATGGTTACTGACGTCACCTGCCCAGACCGTACAGAAACCGCTGCTTCGGCAATTTCGTTGCCGTTGACGATAGCCCTGAGGCGGTAGCTGCCCGGCCTGAGAGGCCACGTGAAGCGCCCTTTCGCGTCCGTCAGGATCGCGATGTCGGGCACCGGCCTGGACGGTTTGTCGAGTGAGGTGACGCTAATCATCGCGTAGGAGATGGGAATGTCCTCGGACTGGAGGAGCCGACCCATTACCCCTTCTGCGACTTGCGTGGGTCCCAATCCGCCGGTCACGCTCTTCACCGCCTGATCAGGACTGAGGGAAGGTCCGTCTGCCACGGCGGTCGCCACCACAAGTCCCAGCATCACCGCAAAGAAGAGAGCGCCCGGCCATACCATCGAAGACAGGCCCTATCATGCCATCGAATAAAAACGGGGCCGGCGCAAGTGCTGCCAGCCCCGCATCCTTCGCTCTTCGCCGTTTACGGCGCGTTCCGCCAACTGATGAAGTTGTTAAACACCGGCTGGGTGATACGCGTGCCGTGATTGTTGGTGCTGAACGGTGGCCCATTATAGACGCCGTACCCATGCACCGCCATCGAGCAGAGACCGCACCCAGGCCGGTTGTACCAGACGGGCGCGCCGCTCACGCCACCCACCGTGTCGTTCCGATAAAACACCCGCCGCGCCTGGGTAACGCGCACGCTGTCGGCGCTTCGCCACTGCGTCAGCGGCTTGTCGCCGGGATAGCCGTTGATCGTCGTCGGCAGGCCGGTAAGTGACGCCGCCTGCCAGAAAAAGCCATACCAGCCCGTAGTGTTGCCGACCGAGCATTTCAATTTGATGGCAGCATAATCGTATTGGTCGTCGCCGCTGACCTTCCAGCCGGTGACGCTCGCCAGCCACGGTGCCGTGCATGAACCATAGGGACTGGCGGTACCGTTGCGCCCCGGGTAAACGCGGTAGCTGCTGGTCGGATAGAACGACCCGCCACCACCTTGGTGGACGCAGTGACCCGCGGTGATTACGGTGTTGGCACCGATCAGCCAGCCGGTGCAGCGGCCGGCAGAGAAGGTGACCAGCGCCGTCGCCCGCGCCGGAAATGAAGTGGTCGGGTTGACGCGCACCCGGTTGTCCGGACCGATGATCGACTCCGCACCCTCCGGTGCGGCCATAGCCCTCAGTCCCAGTAGCTTAGCGATTTCCTGCGGCGACTCCTCGATGCCCTTGAATTCGGACAGCGCGTCGCGGGCTGCACCCACTCGGCCGGGGGATGATGGCGAGAACGTTCTACTAACATTGACCGGCGGTATAGACTTCCCATTGCTGACGACGACATGAGACGGATTAGCAACCTCGGTCGCCAATGCCGCCGATCCCACGGCAACCGCCAGGACAACCCCAAGCACGGCGGCAAGGCTGTTTCGAATGCCATGCATCATCGAGGCAGGTTGGTTGTGTTCGGTTTGCATCATCAATTTTGACTCCCGTTTCTTGAACGCCAACCACCTACCAAGAGATCTCGATCTGGCGAACGTACCCCGCCTCGAAAGGCTGATGGTCTTGCTGGCGGTTGCTTCTGACGACGGTGTACCCATTCAGGCCGATGTCGCGGATCAGCCTATCTTTCAGACAGGCCACCGCCGCCTTGTCCGCCGCGGTATCATGAAATACTTCTCAGTCGCATACTTAATGAGTGTTTATAACGAATTGTACTTGCTGGCAAGTTCTTCAGACAGATTCTACCTTGATCACTAAGGCGCTCTTTCATCAGGATTACTGGCATCGGCAATCGCCCGCATGATATCAACAGCGGCTCGATCGCTGCTGATGAGCAAATCCTCCGGCCGCGGGCTCCCGCAAGCCGCAAAATCGCCGGCAACGGGCATCCAGCCTGATCCGAGCAGGTCATTCAAGCCAATGTAAATAAAGAGAAATTGCTTCTTGCACAAAATATCACTTGCACGCACGGCAGAACCGCGTATATCCCGCCCTAGACGCAAATCGCACGTGCAGGCGGCCTTCGCGGTCGGGCAACGACGTAACGCGTCCTTTTTGGTCGAGCCGGTCGGCAGTGGGCCGGTGCTCTAAAGAGGAGGTGGGTATGGTCGCAGTGCGGCGCGGTGCGACACCGCTATTTGGCGTTCTTCCCCTAGACCGAGCTGATCTAGCACCTCACGGGTAATTCCGAAGGTCTATTAACGCGTTTCATCGTCGTTGGTAACCGACGCCCTTCCGCTTAGCGAGGATGGGCGAACGTCCGCAGCGATGTTTTTGCGTCGGCGCTTCCTCGAAGCGTTGGGGAATGATGGGCATGAACATGCTGATGACCAAGTTGGCCGTCTCACCGGTACGTCGCCGTTTCGATGCACCGCCGCTGCTGCCGCAAATCGATGACGTCGCCACCGCCGAGCAACCGGACGAGCCGCTGCATTGCCTGCGACCGAACGTGATCAACTCGACCGCTCGGACGTTTGTCGCCGGTTTCCCGGGGTCAGTGCTTTACGCGCTGAAGTGCAATCCCGAACCGCGGGTCATGAGCGCGTTGTGGGCCGGAGGAATTCGCCGCTTTGACTGCGCCTCGCCGGCGGAAATTGCCCTGGTGCGGCAGATGTTTCCGGACGCGTCGATCCACTACATGCATCCGGTGAAGGCGCGCGGCGCCATCCGGGCGGCGTGGGCACATCAGGGTGTGCGGGACTTCGTCCTCGACAGCCAGCAAGAACTGGCAAAGATTCTCGACGAAACCGGCTCCGGCGCCACCGATGACCGTGGCCTGATCGTTCGCCTCGCAGTCCGCAACGGCGGTGCCTATGACCTTTCGGGCAAGTTCGGCGCGGCGCCGGACGCGGCGGCGCGGCTGTTGGCGGCGGCACGGCCGCATGCGGCTCGGCTGGGACTGTCGTTTCACGTGGGCTCGCAATGCCTGGATCCGGGCGCCTATGCCGAAGCAATGGCGCGCGCCGCCGAGGTGATCGCCGCGGCCGGTGTGCCGGTCGAAGTGCTCGACGTCGGCGGCGGCTTCCCGGTCAGCTACCCGGAGGTGACGCCGGCGCCGTTAGCGGCCTACATGGTGGCGATCGCCGACGCCAGGGCGAAGCTCGGCTTCGCCGATGTAACGCTGTGGGCTGAGCCCGGGCGGGCACTGGTGGCCGCGGGAACCTCCGTCGTCGTGCAGATCCAGCACCGCCGCGGCGACGCTCTGTACATCAACGACGGCGTCTACGGCAGTCTCTCCGACGCTGGCGGTCCCGGGTTCCGTTTTCCGGTGCGGCTAATCCGCGCCGGTCGCGCGCCCGTCGCCGCGGCGACGATGGCATTCCGTCTGTTCGGGCCGACTTGTGACTCCGCGGATCGCATGGATGGTCCCTTCATGCTACCGGCGGATGCACGGGAGGGCGACTGGATCGAGATCGGCCAGCTCGGCGCCTACGGGGCCGCGCTGCGCACCGCTTTCAATGGCTTTGACCGGGCGCGGCTGACGGACGTATGCGATGCACCGCTGCTGGCCACGCCCGGCCACGCCGACTGACCCCGCTTTTCAGACTAGAAGGATCTCTCCGCGATGAAACACACACGTTTCTCCGGCAATCTCGTGATCGTCGGCTTTGGCAGCATCGGCCAGGGCGTCCTGCCGTTGATTCTCCGCCACATCGATCTTGACCCCGCGCGCGTTGCCGTTGTCACTGCCGAGGATCGCGGTCGGGAAGTAGCGGAACGCTATGGTGTCCGCTTCATCGTCGAGCCGCTGACCCGCGACAACTACCGCCACGTGCTGCTGCCGCTGCTGAACGACGGCGATTTCCTGCTCAATCTCTCGGTGGATGTCTCGTCGGTCGCGTTGATCGAAGTCGCTCAAGAGCGTGGCGCGCTCTACCTCGACACCTGCATTGAACCTTGGGCCGGCGGCTACACGGATCCCTCGCTAACGCCGTCGCAGCGCTCCAATTACGCGCTGCGCGAAAGCGCGCTGGCGCTGCGCGCCCGCTACACCGGCGGCCCGACGGCTGTTCTGACGCACGGTGCCAATCCCGGCCTAGTGTCGCACTTCGTCAAGGAGGCGCTGCTGCACATCGCCCGCGATACCGGCGCGCAGAGCAACATGCCTTCTTCGCGCGCCGGGTGGGCGGAACTCGCGCGGCGGCTGGAGGTCAAGGTCATCCACATCGCCGAGCGCGACACCCAGGTGGCCGCCATGCCGAAGCGCGTTGGCGAGTTCGTCAACACCTGGTCGATCGACGGCTTCGTTGGCGAGGGCTGCCAGCCGGCCGAACTCGGGTGGGGGACGCACGAGCGGCACTTTCCCGAGGATGGCCGGGCGCACGACTTCGGCGGCGGAGCCGCGATCTATCTGCAGCGCCCCGGCGCCGGCACCCGCGTGCGCACCTGGACACCGCTGGAGGGACCGTTTCACGGCTTCCTCGTCACCCACAACGAGTCGATCTCCATCGCCGATTACTACACCGTCGCCAACGGCCACGGCACCGAGTACCGGCCAACCGTTCACTACGCCTATCACCCTTGCGACGACGCGGTGCTGTCGCTGCACGAACTGGCCGGCAAGAGCTGGCAAATGCAATCCGAGAAGCGGCTGATGATGGACGAGATCGCGTCCGGCATCGACGAACTTGGCGTGCTGCTGATGGGCCACGCGCGGGGCGCCTACTGGTATGGCTCGCGGCTGAGCATCGAGCAGGCGCGCGAGCTCGTCCCCTACAATAACGCCACCTCGCTGCAGGTCACCGTGGCGGTGCTGGCCGGCATGGTCTGGGCGATCGAGAATCCGCGCGCCGGGCTGGTCGAGCCGGACGAGCTGGATCACGTGCGCTGCCTGCAGATCTGCAACCCCTACCTGGGCGATGTCGTCGGCGTCTATTCCGACTGGACGCCGTTGGCCGGCCGGGGCCTGCTGTTCCCGGAGAACGTCGATCCTGCCTGCCCCTGGCAATTCAAGAACTTCCGCGTGCTGTAGCGGCCCCGAGCAAAGAAGGACGCTTTCGAAATGACCCGCAAGATCGCCCGTTTTCTCGCCGCCGAGGAGCCCGCTACTCCCTGCCTCGTCGTCGATCTCGACGTCGTCGCCGCTAACTACCGCAAACTGCGACAGGCCATGCCGGACGCGGCGATCTACTATGCGGTGAAGGCCAATCCGGCGCGCGAGATTCTCGACCTGCTGGTCGGCCTCGGAGCGTCGTTCGATACCGCCAGCGTCAACGAGATCGACATGGTGCTGGCGGCGGGCGCTGACGCCTCGCGCATCTCGTTCGGCAATACGATCAAGAAGCGCAGCGACATTGCCGCTGCCTACGCCCGCGGCGTCCGCATCTACGCCTTCGACAGCCGCGCCGAGCTGGAGAAGATCGCCCAGGCAGCCCCCGGCAGCCGCGTCTTCTGCCGCATCCTGACCTCGGGCGCCGGCGCCGAATGGCCGCTGTCGCGCAAGTTCGGCTGCGCGCCCGAAATGGCGCGCGAGTTGCTACGCGACGCGGGTGGCCTCGGCGTGGTGCCATGGGGCATCTCGTTCCACGTCGGCTCGCAACAGCGCGACCCGTACCAATGGGACGCGGCGGTCGGCGAAGCGGCGCGGCTGTTCCAGGCGCTGGAGGAGGATGGCATCGAGCTCGGCATGCTGAACATCGGTGGCGGCTTCCCGGCCCGCTACCGCAAGGACATCCCGACCTTGTGCCGCTATGGCGCTTGCATACGCCGCTCGATCGCCCGCCACTTCGGCAACCGGATGCCGGACGTTCTCGTCGAGCCGGGCCGGCAGATGGTGGGCAACGCCGGCATCATCCAGACCGAGGTGGTGCTGATCGCCAAGAAGTCGGCGAACGACAACCGCCGCTGGGTGTTTCTCGACATCGGCAAGTTCGGCGGCCTCGCCGAGACCGAAGGCGAGGCGATTCAATACCCGATCAAGAGCCCCCGACGAGGTCGCGCCGAGCGGGTGATCCTCGCCGGGCCGACCTGTGATTCCGCCGACGTGCTGTACGAGAAGGCGGACTACCGGCTGCCCCTGGATCTCTCGATCGGCGACCGGCTGCAAATCCGCTCCACCGGCGCGTACACCTCGACCTACGCCTCGGTGGCGTTCAACGGCTTCGAGCCGCTGCGCTGCTACTGCATCTGACGCGCACGGCTCGGAAATCAGGGGACTGGATAACGATGATCTGGATCGGAGCGGAGCCGCCGCAAGCGGCTTCGCAGCGGGAAGCCCTGCTCGACCGGGCCTTCGGGCCGGCGCGCTTCGCCAAAACCGCCGAGCGGCTGCGCGAGGGCCGGTTGCCGGCTGAGGAGCTGAGCTTCGCGGCGCTCGAGAGCACAGCCCATGGTGACATGCTGGTCGGCACGCTGCGCTTCTGGCACGTGCGCCTCGGCGAGCATTGCGACGGCCTGCTGCTGGGCCCGGTGGCAGTGGGGGAGCCGTGGCGGGGCACCGGCCTCGGCGGCCGGATTATCCGGCGCGGCCTCGCAACCGCCCGCGCCCTGGGCCACCGCGCCGTCATCCTGGTCGGCGACGCTCCCTACTACCAGCGCTTCGGCTTCTCGGCGGCGCCAGCCAGCCGCCTCATCCTCCCCGGCCCGGTCGACCGCCACCGCTTCCTCGCGCTGGAGCTGTCCCCGGGTGCAATGGCGACGGCCGAGGGGCCTGTCCGCGCGTCGGGTGAGCCGGTAGACCGACGCCGGGCGGCGTAGATCGTAACTCGCAGCGGTCGGCCAGCAACCGTTCCCGCCCCCTCCAATATCCTTTCCGGTCAAGGGCGCTGCGAACGGGAAGCATGGCGGGGCTTTGTCCCGGCCATCCACGTCTTGCTGCCGGCGGCGTGTTGGTCGGCTACGGCCATCCACGACGTTCATTCGAGATGCTGATAAAGGTCCTCCCAAGCAGGATTGGCGGCCAGGATCACCCGCACCTTCCAGGCGCGCGGCCAATGCTTCATCGTCTTCTCCGTTGGATCGCGCTGCCGATGTCCTCGTGTCGCTCGATCCACACCAGCCGCTTGAGACCGTGGCGCTTGCTGAACCCCTCCGCGACCCCCTCCCGATGCTCCCAGATGCGGCGCGCGAGGGTCGCTGGTCACGCCGAGATAAAGCGTGCCGTTTCGACCGATTGGTGATGATGTAGACCCAGCCACCCGGCATCGCATCTCCATTCCGCATGCCGTGAGCATGGCGCAAGAGTGTTCGTGGACGGCCGTGACAACACTGCCATGACGTTTCATGAGCGGTGGAGGACCGCCCCGCTTCATCCGCTCGCCGATGACGATAGCCGGCGTAGCAGACTGAAGGGAAACACCGACGCCTGTCGCGCCTGCTTCTGGCGGAGGCTGTTGAGAAAGTCGCTTACGGGTGTGGGTTTGGCGCTGGGGGAGGGTCGTCGTGGCTCGCGGTATTCGCCATTCCGTGACGCCCTCTCACCGACGAGGTTGAGCGCCGTCGGGGCTAAGCGAAGCGGGTGTTCATTGGCGAGGATGGCAGGACAGCCCTTGCCAGGCGTTTGAGGTTCTGGACGATGGCGGCAAGCAGGAACTCGTCGGTGGCGCCGGTCAGGCCGCGCAGCCTGAGCCGGGTCAGGCCCATAGTGGTCTTGGTTTCGGCGAAACGGTGTTCGATCTTCTTGCGTTCGCGGGTTGACTGGCGGTAGGCGGGACTCCCCATCAGCGAGCGAGCATGGTCGCGCGCATCCTCGTTGACGTCGCGGTTGACGCTGCGCTCCGGCGATAGCGTGTACACCGTCTTCAGCGGGCAGGCGGTGCAATCGCTCTTCTTCGCCCGATACTTCAGTGTCGTTCCGGCGTAAATCCTGCCAGTCGAGCGCAGCGCCTTGCCGTTGGGACAGATGTAAACGTTCTGGCTCGCATCGAAGAGGAAGTCCTTGCGGCTGAAGCGGCCCTCCTGTCCGATCTCGCTCTGCTCCCAGACCGGGATATGCGGATCGATGTCGCGTTTCACCAGCCAGCCCAGCATCTCGCCGGTGCCGTAGGCGACATCGGCAGCGAGCCGTTGCGGTTTAAGGCCGAACCGGTCACGGGTGCGCTCCAGCATCGTCTCGGTCGCGTCCACTTCCTTCGAGATCCGCGTCGGTGTCGCCACCACATCGACGATCACCGCCTCCTTGAGATCGATCAGGCAATTGAAGCTGTAGGCGAAGGCCGCCTTGAAGCGACCGCGCGTCGTCCAGGCGGCACACGGATCGGATGGTGAGATCGCCTTCGGCGCCCGCTCCGGATTGGTCGGTGGGGTCTCGCTGTCCAGCGCCGCAAGATACTCGGCAATCGGCCGGCGCGCCTGCTGTTCGTCCGTCCAGTCAACTTCCGGGCCGCCCGTCACCCGGTTGAAGCGGCTGGCGTTCGCCTCGATGACGCTGGCATCGACAGCAAAACCCTCGCCGCCCACCAGTCCCGCCTTCATGCAGGCGCGCACCACGCTCTCGAAGATGCGCCGAAACGCCGCGCTCTCGCGGAAGCGGCCGTGCCGGTTGACCGAGAACGTCGAATGGTCGGGAACCGCATCTTCCAGGCCGAGACGGCAGAACCAGCGATAGGCGAGGTTGAGATCGACCTCCCGGCACAGCCGGCGCTCGGAGCGAATGGAGTAGCAATAGCCGACGATCAGCATGCGGATCATCAGCTCCGGGTCCACCGACGGACGACCCGTGTGGCTGTAGAACGGCGCCAGCTCCGCGCGCAGCCAGCCGAGATCGACGACCTTGTCGATATTCCGCAACAGATGGTCGGCCGGAATGCGGTCCTCCAAACAAAACTCGTAGAACAGCCGCTCCTGCCGACCCTGCCGCTCACCCATCATCGCCCGCCTCCGTCGCCGTAAATCCAGAGCGACGGAATCACGCATCGAAACGGCGCGCAACCCAGACTTCTTCAACAGCCTCGGCAAGACACAGACGCAGTTGACGATTATCTGCGCGCCTTCCGATCGCTCAGAATCAGGAGTAGAATTGGCGTTGGAAGCTGACGGAGAGCCGGTCGTGAGAATGCAAAAGTATGCCATCCTCGCAACGACGATTTTGCTCTTATCGGCGCAAACGTCGGCTGCAGCGGAACCGCTAGCGCTGAAGGGTTATGATCCTGTCGCCTACTTTGCGGAAGGAAAGCCATCGCCCGGCAAAGAGCAATACCAAGCTTCCTTCGACTATGTTCGATACTGGTTTGCATCACCGCAGCATCGGGATCTTTTCGCAGGTGATCCGGAGCGTTATGCGCCGCAGTTTGCCGGCTCTTGCACGATGGGGATGGCGATAGGCAAGAAGGTTGAGGCGGATCCCGAGGCTTGGCTCATCCGGGACGAGAAGCTCTATGTGTTCTTTTCGCCGCAGGCTCGCGAGAACTTCCAGCAGGACCCGGGTCGCTATCTTACAGAAGCGGAAAGGAACTGGGCTGCGCATTGAGCACTGACTCGCGCGATTGCGTCGCGGGTTAAGACTTCTCGTAGAGGCCGGCCTTCTGTAGGCCTTCCCTGAAGAACCCAAGCTGGTCGTGGTTTCGCAGGCGGGAACCGAAAGTTTCGGGATCAAATAATGGGTTCAGTTGTCGGAGCCGCGTGACCGTGCGCGTCGCCTCCTCGGAGTACCCGAGCTGTCCGTAGGTAGCCGCCAGTACCGGAAGGAAGAAGCTATAATCCGGGAAGCGGAGCGTCGCCTGCTCCAAGAGGCGAACGGCATCCGTATAACGTCTGGTCAGATAGTAGCCTAGGCCGAGAACCAAGTAGCTGCTCGCACTCGGAGCGGGGTCGTAACGAAATTCGGTTTCCGCCGCTGTAACGGCCTCGGTGGTCAGGCCCATCCAGAGCAAGACCGCGGCTCTTATCCCGATGCTTTCGGCATCGTTCGGATTGAGCGTGATTGCGCGCTCAGCCTCCGTAAGTGCCCGTTCGTATTGGAGTTGCGTGGCGTAAATCCGTGCGAGCACGCGGTGCCCGATCAGATTGCTGTCGTCCGCAGCTACCGCCCGCTTGGCATAGGACTCTGCGCGGGCAAGCACGTCATCGGGAAACTCTGTCCAGCCGTGTTGCATCATGTCGTAAAGCGCCTGGCCAAGCAGGCCTAGCGAGGTGGCATCGTACGGATTGATGGCGATGGCTTTTTCCAACAACCCGCGCGCTTCGCGATTGGTGCTGCGTGTTTCTTGCCGCATCAGCGCACGGGATCGCAGCGTCAATTCGTATCCATCAAGGTTCTGTATCGGCTTGGCAAAGGCGCGGCGAACCTCAACTTGTGTGAGGTTTGTCACCAACATGCCAGCGACGTTGTCTGCGATCGTCTTCTGCAAAACCAGCACATCGCGCATATCCTGGTCGAACTGTTCCGACCACAGACGCCGACCCATTTCTGCGTCGATCAATTGGCCAGCGACGCGAAGGCGATCCCCGGACCGACGCAGGCTACCTGAACCAGATAACGCACGCCCACCCGTTGCCCGATCTCGTGGGAGGCGAGCAACGGTGTCCTTGAAGGGCCGCGACATGTTCGCCCCCATCACCACAAGCGACGAAAAGCGCCCAAGCTCGCTGATCAGGTCCTCCGTGATGGCATCGCAAATGTAATCCTGGCCAGGATCACCGCTCAAGTTGATGAAAGGGAGAACGGCGACCGAGGGCAGAAGCGATGTGTTCGCGCGAGCGAACGTAGTCGCCGGCTGCAAGTCCTCGGATGAGGAAGACCAAAATCCCGAGATGGAGAGGCCGCCGATGCCGGCTGCGACTACGAGAGCAAGGGCCGCCGACGACCATATCAACGGTGTCCCTCGCCGTATCACGCGTGACGAGTGTTTCGCCTTCGGCAAGAGTCCGTAGACATGGATTGGCCTCTGTATATTCTTTAGGCGGCGGTTGCCAAGATCGATAAATTTGGCGTCCAGCTGGCCTCTAACTTGTTCAAAGACCATCTGCGAAATGCAGACGCCGCCTGGCTCCGCGAGAGATTGCAGCCTCGCCGCGATGTTCACGCCATCGCCATAAAGCTCGTTCCCATCGACGATGACGTCGCCGAAGTTCACCCCTACGCGAAAGGCCAGTCTTTGCTCTTCGGATTGGCCGTGGGCTTCCTCGGAAAAATGCCGCTGCACCTCGATCGCACAGGCCACCGCAGAGACGACGCTTGGGAACTCCGCCAGCACCGCATCACCGGCGGTGTTGACCACTCGCCCGCCATATGCGGCTATCTGCTGAGCGAAGAGCTCTAGCGCATGCTTGAGGGCGCGAAACGTGCCACTCTCGTCGACGCGCGACAGGCGGCTGTAGCCGGCAACGTCGGCATGGAGAACTGCAGCGAGTTTGCGCTCAATTGCTGCCGGCTCGTTCACAGCGAGCCCCGCTATTGCGGCCCGTCCAGAAGCGGGAACGTCCGCTCGATGCGCAAGTGATCTTAGACCATTTGCAGGCAAAGCGCCAAGCGAGGGTGGTTTTTTGTATTCAGCCGTTACGGGTGCGTGTCCTCTAGGCCATGTTGCCGGCCGCCGCCCCACCCGCCGAGTGACCGAGCTGAGTCCGGACCAAATCAGCGAAGACACCGTTGCGGGCGACGAGTTCGCTGAACGAGCCGCGTTCGACGACGTGGCCGCGGCTGAACACTAAGATCAGGTCCGCCTCGCGCACCGTTGAGAGCCGGTGGGCGATGATGAAGGTGGTGCGGCCTGCCATCAGCCGCTGCAGCGCCTTGTGCACGCGGGCCTCGGTGGCGGCGTCGAGCGCGCTCGTCGCCTCGTCGAGGATCAGGATCGGCGGGTCCTTGAGCAGGGCGCGGGCGATGGCGATGCGCTGGCGCTCGCCGCCCGACAAGGTGATGCCGCGTTCGCCGACGCGCGTGTTGTAGCCCTTCGGCTGGCGCAGGATGAAGTCGTGCGCTTCCGCCAGCTTTGCCGCTTCCGCCAGTTCCTCGTCGGTCGCGTCGGTCCGGCCGACCCGCAGGTTCTCGGCGATGGTGCGATAGAACATGGTGGATTCCTGAAAGACGACGCCGATGTTCTGGCGCAGCGAATTCAGGGTCATGTCGCGGATGTCCATGCCGTCAACGCGGATCGTACCCGCCTGCGGATCGGCGAGGCGATGCAGCAAGGCCATTGCCGTGCTCTTCCCCGCGCCGGTCGAGCCGACCAACGCCACCGTCGTTCCCGCCCTGACCGAGAAGGTGAGATCGCGCACCGCCGGTATGTCGGCACTGTAAGCAAAATCAACGTGGTAGAATTCGACATCGCCGCGCACGCGGCCGACCGCCACCGCGTCCGGCTTTTCCTTGACCGTCGACTCGGTGTCGAGCACGTCGAAAAACTGCGCCATGCCATGCATCTGAAAGAACAGGCGGGAAACGAAGCCCATCGCGTGGTCGAGCCGCCCGATCAGCATCGTCGCGAAACCCATGAAGCTGACGATCTGGCCGACCGTCGCCTGGCCGCGCAGGTTGAGCCAGGTGCCCAGCAGGAAGATCGCGATCACCGTTATCGTCGAGGCGGCCCGCGTGAGCACGCTGACAACCGCCCACATGTTCAACACCGGATACTGCGCCGCCAGCACGCGGCGCATGGTATACGCCAGCGCGCGCGCTTCCGCCGCCAGGCGCACGTAGCTGTGGATCAGCGGCACGTTGCCGAGCGCGTCGCCGGCGCGCATGGCGAGGCGGGTGATATTCCTCTACTTGACCCTGGGCCTTCTCGGTGCGGCCGATGACCAGCGCCGTGAGCACCGAGAAGATCACGATCAGCACCACCAGTAGCAAGCCCAGCCGCCAGTTCAGCGTGAGCGACAGCGGCAGCAGCACCAGGATCGCCACGAAGGTCGCCAGATGCTCGCGGAAGAACGCAAGCCACAAGCCGAACATGCTGTCGACGCCGCCCAGCATGACCTTCAGCACCCGGCCCGAGTGCGACTCGCTGTGATAGGCGGGCGGCAGGCTGAGCACGTGCTCGAAGTACAGCGCCATTGCCGCCAGCCGGCGGCGATGCGCCAGCCGGTCGGCGTGCAGCGAGACAAGGATGTTGGCGCCAAGTCCGACCAGCCCGACGCCGCCCCAGATCAGCAGCAGACGGACGGCGTCCGCCCACGTCTGCTCGGGCGGTCGGGTCGCGCCCTGGGCGAGAACATCGACGATCTTGCCGAAGAGCACCGGCTCTGCATACGCGAGCGCCGCCACCAGCACATTGGCGATGGCGAGGACGATGGCGAGCCGCCGTTCCGGTCGCAGCAGACCCAGCACGCGGCCGTAGATTCGCAAAAACTCCATGTCGATTCGTCGCGTTCGCGTCCTCGGGGAAAACGGCGCAAACAGGTAGCATGTTATACGCGCTGCGTCTTCTGTTGCTGTACGGGGAGATGTTTACATTCGACGACGGCGCCCCTAGCCTTGCCGCCAATGTCGCGGCCCTTGAGGATCGAATTTGCGGGCGCGCTCTATCATGTAAGCGCGCGCGGTAACGCCGGTCAGGTGATCTTCCTGAAGGACGGCGATCGTCGCCAATTTCTGGAGTTGCTCGGCCGTGAAGTTGGCCAGCACAGGTGGATCTGCCACGGCTACTGTCTGCTCGACAAACAGTACTGCCTGCTGCTGGAAACGCTGGAGGCCAACCTGGGACGCGGCATTGGCCGCCTGAACGCGATTTACTCGCAGTGGTTCAACCGTCGCCACGACCGCGCGGGGCACCTGTTTCAGGGACGCTACAAGGCAGTCATCATCGAGAAGTCGACTTGGCTCACCGCCATCGCCCGGGACTTGGCATGGCTGCCGGTGCGCGCGGGGCTGGTAAAGCGGCCCGGTCAATGGGAATGGTCGAGCCATCGGGCAATCGGCAAGGATCGCGATGCTCCTCCCTGGCTCACCATTGACTGGGTTCTGGGAGATTTCGCAGGCGCCTCGGAAGGTACCCGTAAGGCCTATCGCGATTACGTCGCCGACGGGAAGGACGTCGCCTCGCCGTGGAAGCAGGTGCGCGCGCAAATGTATCTCGGCAGCGAGGCGTTTCTGAAACTAATGGCCGAATATGTTCGTGCTCTGCCGGCTGACCAGGTGCCGCGAGCGATGCTGCGCCCCGACCGGCCGACCTGCGACACGATCCTTGGCGCAGTGGCAGAAGCCGCCGGCGTACCAGTGGCGACGGCGCTGGATCGGCATCTGCGCCAGGATGTTTTCCAGGTCACCGTTTATCTTTTGCGCCGCGCCGCCAACCTTTCGCTGAAAGAAGTTTCGAGTTTGGCCGGCGTTTCGCCGCCACGCGTCTCGCAGATCCAACGAGCCATCGAAGATGCCGGCGGCGTCGGCCGCGCCTTCCTCTGGGCGCGGCCGCTGGCGGCCTACCTGCCGTAGATTTATCCGCGGCTTTTGCCGGCGGTGCCCGAGCGCCGCCGGCGAGGCTGCATCAGGCAGCAACGAAATGCAGGCTCATGTCCTGCAGCATGTCGTGCCATCCGGCACTGTAGAGCGTTGCCACGTGGGGCGCGGGTAGTCCTTGATGGGTGACAACAACCCGGGTCGTGTTGTCCTTCCAGGTCGTGCAGCTCGATCGTTACCCGGCTGTCGATGACATTGTCTGCCGGCTTCTCCGACGACCAGGTGAAGGCAAGCCGGTAAGGCGGGTCGACTTCGAAATAATGGCCGTTGACGAAAGCTTCGGCATCGTTGGCTGCGCGGATGCTGAAACGGAAGGTCCCGCCGTAGCGAACGTCCATGTCGCAGACGGTCAGTGTCGTCTTTCCGGTTTTGCCCCACCATTTGGCAATGGACTGCGCATCAGTCAGCGCTCGGAATACGTCCGCCGGGGGCGCCGGAACAACACGGGCAGCACGGCTGGTCAGGCCACGTGGGGCGTACGTCGTTTCGTTCATCACTTCTCCTCCCTGCGGTTACGGCGGCATCGGGGCGGCGGCGCCGGCCATCCATCGTAGTGGCCTTCTAGCATAACGCCCGCTTGCGTGCAGGGTGGCAAGGTTGCTTTTGTAGAAGCTTAATGACCTGGAGCGAGCGTGCCGTGGCATCTCTGACGGGAATGAAAGCGGGCGGCTTCTACGATCGCCATTCTTCACTTCAGCGAACAACATTCGAGGCGGTGTATCCGCAGTTCGCCGCGGCCATCGCCACCATGCCCTTGCCCGAGGAGCCCGCGGTGCTGGGTGTCGCCGACTACGGCTGCTCGGAAGGGGGCAATTCGATCTACGGGCTGGGGCGCATCGTCGAAGCGCTGCGCGCGCGGCGTCCGCACCAATCGATCGCCGTCATGCACACCGACCTCGCCACCAATGACTTCAATCACCTGCTTGGCTTGTTGCTGAATCCCGACACCGCGACGTATGCCCAGAAACATGGCGCTCTTCGTCCCGGCATCTTTCCGATGTTTGTCGGCGCCTCGTTTTACGGACCGGTACTGCCTCCTGCCTGCGTGCACGTCGGCATCTCGATGCTGGCCGTCGAGTGGTTGAGCCAGCCGATCACGCATCCACCAACCGACCACATCGGTATCATGGCTGGAGACGCTCGCGCACTCGCCGAGGGCCGCGCGCAGGCCGAAGCGGATTGGCGGCTGTTCCTCGCCGAGCGCGGTCGCGAGATCGTCCCCGGGGGACGGCTGCTGGTTTCGGTGCCGGGTCGCAACGAGACCGATTGGTGCGCGCGCGGTCCATACGATCTATTGAACCGCGCGTGCCGCGAACTGGTCGGCGAAGGCCGCATCGACGCCAGCCGCTATGCCGCGTTCTGCTTCCCGGTCTACGCAAGGGCCGCCGACGAACTCGCGACGCCGGCAGCGGAAGGCGGCCTGTTCGCCATCGAACACTGCGAGACCCTGGACGTGCCGATCGGCTTCGAGTGCGCCTTTGATGCTGATGGCGACGTCGCGGCCTACGCAACGGCGCTGGTAGGTGCCTGGAAGGCTGTCAGCGAGCCGGTGCTGCGCGCGGCGCTGCTGCGCCCGGGCGATGATCCCGCGTCGATAGACGCCGTTTACCAACGTGCCGAGGCGCTCGTCCGCGCTGATCCGCAGCCCTGGCGATTTCGCAACCTTGAGGTCTCGATTCAGCTGGTCCGACGTTGAGGCAGCACTGGTGGCGCGCCGATGACGACGATACCCGCGCTTTGCGCTCTGTTGCTGATGGCGGCGCTTTCCATTCCGGCCATCGCGTCACCGGCCGAAGAACGCTCATCACCGGGCGACTGCGCTGACCGCCACTTCTACTGGAGCGACGGCGGGGTACCGATCAACCTTCGGCATGTCTTCTGTGGCGAGCTTCGTCACGGCCGGCCCAAAGGGCTGCACTCGACGCAACTGGTTGCAACTTCGCGCCTCATCCGCGGTATTGAACATCGATCTGACGAGGGCGGCGGCATCTACAGCGCGATCGTCGAGTTCAGCGGCGGCAAGCGCAAGCTGTCGACGTTCTTTCCCGATCACTGCTCCGTCGAGCAGCTGATCCGTTCAATCGAGCACGCTGCGACCAACGTGAGGCAGAGGCACCCCGCGTGGGGTGAGATCGGACCATCGGCGCCGGCGGCCGGTCTCGAAACGTTCTGTCTAGACAATCGAGGTGCACCGTTCGACATTCGTCTCGGAGTGCTCGCGAATGGCCGGATCAACACGGCATTTCCCAACTGACAAAACGCCCCCCGCTAAAGGCAAAGAGGAGGAGGTGGCGGCGGTAGGGGAAGAAGAACTGATGCGAGGCATCTATCGTGATCGTCGGGACCGCCTGCGGGCGTCACCCGAAGTGTTCCCGCTGGTGTTGGCGGATTTTCTCGAAACAGACGTGCGCGACAATCCAGCTTGGTGCGAAGAGCTCCTGCGAGGTCTTGAGCGCGCCAGTGGTGGGCAAGCATTCGCGGCCTCTGGAAATCTATACGAGCTGAGAGCCGGCCCGGACGGCGTATCGCTGCGCAATGGCGAGGATGATCGGCGTGCGCCGCTGCGTCTTGCCGTGGCCGATCTGAAACGAGCATTGGCCGCATGGCGACGGGCAATCGGCTGAACCATCCGCAGACAAAAACGCGGAGGGCGGAACGACCCACCCTCCGCGAAAGGTCGCGAAGGAAGAACTTAAATCAAGCGCGGGATGGCTTGACCTTTCGCCGACCACTTGGGCCGTCGAATCAGCGCCGAGCCAGCGGTAAACAAAGCCACCGATCAGCGCGCCCACGATGGGCGCTACCCAGAATAGCCAAAGCTGAGCAAGCGCCCATCCACCGACAAAGATTGCCGGGCCTGTACTCCGCGCCGGGTTCACCGACGTATTGGTTACGGGAATGCTGATCAGGTGGATCAGCGTCAGCGCGAGGCCAATGGCGATCGGCGCGAAGCCGACCGGCGCGCGGCCATGTGTTGCTCCGAGGATCACCACCAAGAAAAAGAAGGTCAACACCAGTTCGGCGATCAGCGCTGACGTCAGCCCATACCCGCCCGGCGAATGCGCGCCAAAGCCGTTTGAGGCAAACCCGCCGGCGAGATCAAAGCCGGCCTTGCCGCTGGCGATCAGGTAAAGCACGCCGGCCGCAGCGATGCCGCCCAGCACCTGCACGATGATGTACGGAACAATATCGGAAACCGGAAAGCGGCCACCCGCCCACAGGCCGATCGTCACGGCCGGGTTGAAATGAGCTCCGGAGATGTGGCCGACGGCATACGCCATGGTCAGCACCGTCAGACCAAACGCCAGTGAAACGCCAGTAAAGCCGATTCCGAGAGAGGGGAAGGCGGCGGCGAGAACGGCACTACCGCAACCGCCGAAGACGAGCCAGAAGGTGCCGAGAAACTCGGCGCCTAAGCGTTGAGACATGCTGTTCATCAAACAACTCCCTATCCAATAAAGACCACGACCGACGTCACCTTCGGCCGGTCGGCGTCGCCGCCGCGTCGCATCGCCGGCATCCCGATCGCGCGCCGGCGACAGGCTTGGGCTTCGGCAGATGGCGATGTGCGGCGTCGCGTGTTTGCGTTCTTCGCCAAGATTGAGATTAAGGATCATTTCCCCAGGCGTTGCGTATACTACCGCCTTAGGGCAGGGATCAACCAATGATGTGCATCAACCTGTCTTGTCCACACGCCTTTGTGCATCGCGACGATCTTGCAACGGTGCGGCTGCTCAGACGGCGAGATAAGCGCGCGTAACCGCCTCATCGGCAAGCAGAGTGGAGATCGTTCCATCAAAGCGAATCCGGCCTTTCTCGATGATCGTCGCCCGATCGCTCACGGCTCGGGCAAAGCGCATATTCTGCTCGGCCAGCAGTACCGCCAGACCCTGCCGTTTCATCTCGAGAATCGCGCCTGCCATTCCCTCGACGATCAGCGGCGCCAAGCCCTCGGACGGCTCGTCAAGCATGATCACGCTTGGGTTGCCCATCAGCGTGCAGGCAATGGTCAGCATCTGCTGCTCCCCGCCGCTGATCTGGCCGGCCGGTCGCCGGCGCAGCTCGGCGAGGTTGGGAAACAGCGCGAAGAGTCTCTCGGGCGTCCAGTGCGGTGCCCCCGGACGCGCCGGTTGCCGTCCGACTTCCAGGTTCTCCTCGACGCTGAGATCGGCGAAGACTCGGCGATCCTCCGGCACCCAGCCGAGGCCCCGCCGAACGATACGCCCCGTGGCCATGCCGGAGATGTCGCGGCCGTCGAGGACAATCCGGCCGCGCATCGACGGCACCAGTCCAAGCACGGCGCGCAACGTCGTCGACTTGCCGGCACCGTTGCGGCCCAGCAGTGCCAAAGCCTCGCCCGCCACCACCTTGAGGGTCACCCCGCCCAGGATCTGAGCCCGGCCATAGAAGCAGTCGAGGGCGTGCACCTCCAGCTTCATGGTTGCGCACCAGGGTGGACGTCGTCCTCGCCGAGATAGATAGCCCGCACCTGCCTGTCAGAGCGAACCTGCCGCGGCGTGCCGACAGCGATAAGCCGGCCGCGGTCCAGCACCATCACGCGCGCAGCGTGGGCGAACACCACATCCATGTCATGCTCGGTGAAAAGAATGCCGATCCGCCGCTCATGCGCGATTTCGGCTGCCAGGCGCATTACTTCGACGCGTTCGCCCGGCGCCATACCCGCTGTCGGCTCGTCCATCAGCAGCAGCTTCGGCGCATTGGCAAGAGCTATGGCAAGTTCGATTCGCTTGAGATCGCCATAAGCCAGCACACTGCACAGCCGGTCCGCCTGATCCGCCATGCCGACCATCTCCAGCAACGTGAAAGCCTCGTCGAGATAGAGCCGGCTCGACCACGGTCGGAACGATCGCAACCGGCCGTGGAACGAAAGCAACACCGTCTGCACGTTCTCCAGAACCGTCATCGACAAGAAGGTCGCGGTGATCTGGAAGGTTCGCCCCTACCCCGAGCCGCCAGATCACCCGTGGCGGCAGCCCGTTGATCGCCCGCCCGTCCAAGACTATGCTGCCCCCATCCGGCCGCAGCTGGCCGTTCAGCATGTTGAAACAGGTGCTCTTGCCCGCCCCATTGGGGCCGATCATCGCTAGCAGTTCGCCTGGCGCCAGATCGAAGTCGATTCCTGCCACGGCGTCGATCCCGCCGAAGGACTTCTGCAGATGGCGCACCGATAGCAGCGTCACGACTGGATCCCTCCGGTCCGGTTATCGTCCGGTGGATCAAGAAGCGGTGCGATGCGCTGCTGCGCAGCCAACGATGCCGCGCGGGAAGGCGACGACGAGAGCGATGACGACGATGCCGATTACCAGCCGCCAGTAGTTGGTCCAACTCGACAGGAACACCTGCATCGCCTTGTAGAGCGCGGCGCCGACGACCGGGCCGGTCAGCGTCTGCAGTCCGCCCAGCAGCACCATAACCAGGCCATCGACGGACAGCGGGATGGCAAGCACGTCCGGGAAGACGCTGCCTTTCAGGAAGGCGTAGAGCGATCCTGCCATTCCTGCAAAAGCGCCGGCGACAACGAAGGCGAGGCGCTGGTGACCGGCGCGGTCGATGCCGATGGCGTCCGCCCGCAGCGGCGAGTCGCGGCAGGCACGCAGGCCCATGCCGAAGGGCGCGAAGACGAACTGCCGCAGCAACACGATGCAGGCTCCCGCGACCCCCAGCGTCAGATAGTAGAAGGCTCCCGCCGTGGTCGCCCAGGCGGACGGCCAAACGCCGAGGATGCCGTTGTCGCCGCCAGTGACGTCGTACCACTGAAAGGCGATCGACCAGGTGATTTGCGCGAAGGCGAGCGTCAGCATGGCGAGATAGACGCCGGAGAGCCGGACACAGAACCAGCCGAACACCAGCGCCCCGGCGGCCGCCAGCACCGGCCCGGCCAGCGCCGCCGCCTCCATCGGCAGACCGAGATGCTTCACCGCCATCGCGGCACCATAGGCGCCGAGGCCGAAGTAGGCGGCGTGGCCGAACGAGCCCATGCCGCCGACACCCATCAGGAAGTGCAGGCTGCAGGCGAACAGCGCGAAGATCAGCACTTCGCTGAGCACCGTCAGCAGGTAGTCGCCGGCGAACACCGGCAGCACCGCCAGCGCCAGCGCGAGGACGAAAACACTGTCGCGACGGCCGCGCGTCATCGGCCGGATCGGTGTGTCCCACAGCGTCCCGACGCCGCGCGGCGCCGTCTCCGGCCGGCCGAGCAAACCCCATGGACGGACGACGAGCACCACCGCCATCACCACGAAGGCGAGCACGAGGCTGATCTCGGGAAAGATCACGATACCGAAGGCATTCAGCACCCCCAACAGCGCGGCGGCGAGGTAGGCTCCGGGTACGCTGCCGAGCCCACCGACGACGACGACGACGAAGGTTTCGACGATGATCTCCAGGTCCATGGCGTGATGGACGGAGGCCCGCGGCAACTGCACCGCCCCGCCCAGGCCGGCGAGGAACGCTCCGAGGATGAAAACGGCGGTGAACAGCCGGTCCTGGCGGATGCCGAGTGCTTCCACCATTTCCCGGTCCTGCGTCGCCGCGCGCCAGGATGCCCCAGCGGGTCCGGCGGAACAGCAACGTCAGCGCCAGCAGCACGGGGGGGCCGAGCGCGATCAGCAGCAGGTCGTAGGCGGGGAACGGGCGAGCCGAGGATGTTGACCGCCCCTGCAAGCCGGGCGCACGCGGGCCGAGCAGATCCTGCGGCCCCCAGACCAGCAGCACCACGTCCTGGACGATCAGCACCACGCCGAAGGTGGCGAGCAGTTGGAACAGCTCCGGTGCCCGGTAGATGCGGCGCAGAATGGTGATTTCCACCAACGCGCCGATCGCCGCGACGGCGAACGCGGCCAGCAGCAGCGCCGCCCAAAAGCCGCCCGGCAGGACGTCCATCAGCCGCGCCGCCAGCGTGTATGCGATATACGCGCCCAGCATGTAGAACGAGCCGTGGGCGAAATTGACGATCCGCGTCACCCCGAAGATGATCGACAGCCCCGAGGCGACGAGAAACAACTCGGAGGCCGAAGCGAGCCCGTTCAGAAACTGGACGACGATGAAGTCCACGCGACTTCAAACTTCCGAGGCTAGTGGTTCCATCCTAACGCACGAGTCCCTTTGGGGATTCCCAGCGTCTGGCGGTCGTGCGAGTCTGCGCGATGCGCAAGGGGATCGTCGTTGATGTCGGTACCGGGGATCGTGTGCGGTTGGCCGATCATCGGCAATCGGAACAGCCGCAAAAGCATGTTTGGCGGGCGGATCATGTTGACCGCCGAGGGCTGGGGTCGGATTGCGGACCGGCAGGCAAGTCGGTGGTCTGGCGCTGGCGGAGCTTCTGCGGCGGGCGTCGAAGGTCTGCTGCGCGCAAGACTCGGCCGTCGCGCAAGCCGCCAGCCAAGGCGGTGATCGCGCGGGTGCTGGATGCGGCCGGCGGGCCGCCAGGCGAGGCCACCCACTGGACGGCGGCGGCGATGGCCAGGCCACCGGCATCAGCGTTTCCTCCGTCCAGCGCATCTGGCACAGCCACGGTCTCGCGCCGCACCGGGTGCGGCGGTTCAACTCTCAACGATCCGAAGTTCGCCAACAAGCTGCGGGACGTGGTCGGCGCTTCGTCGATCCGCCGGCGAGCGGTGGTGCTGTCGGTGGAGAGAAGAGCCGGTCCGGGCGCTCGACCGCACCCCGGCTGCCGATGAAGAAGGCGCGCCGGCCCGTGACCCGTTACAAGCCAACGGCCCGCACCTGTTCGCGGCGCTGGACGTCTGGAAGGCCGGTGATCGGCCGCTGCGCAGCGTCACCGGCGCAGGTTCATCCACTTCCTCAATGCCGTCGAGGGCGGGTGCCGGTCGGCAGATCGTTCATCATCCTCGACAACTACGCGACACAAGCACGGTGATGCGGTGGCTCGCCCGGCATCCGTTCGTCTTCCCTCACCCGACCTCGGCGTCATGGCTCAACGCCGTCGAGGGTTCTTCCGCCAAACTCACCCGACGGCGCTCAAACGCGGCGTGTTTCGATCCATCGTCGATCTCCGGACCGCCATAACCGCTTCATCAGAAAAGCCAATCATGAACAAGCCTTTCGTCTGGACCGCCGGTCGATAAGATCATCGCCGCCGTCAAGCGAGGCGCCAAACGTTAAAGTCGATCCCAGCGCTACCCGCCCGGCCGCAGCTTCTTGGCCTCTGCCGGTGGCGGCAGGTAAGCGGCGCCGTCGGCGTAATGCCCGGTCGACCATGAATCCCCTTGCCGTCCTTAACCGCGGTGCGGCCGACGAAGGCGCCCATCGTGGACTGGTGGTCGGCGGCACGGAAGGTGATCGGGCCGAACGGCGTGTCAATGCCGATGCCCTCGGCGGCTGCCACCATCTTCTCGGTGTCGGTCGAGCCCGCCTTGGCGATGATCGCCGCTACCGCCTGCATCGCCACGTATCCGACCACCGAGGCCCAGCCGCGGATAGTCGTTGAATTTAGCCTGATAGGCGTCAGGAACGCCCGGTGCTCCGGCGTCTGGATGGCGTACCAGGGATATCCGGTAACCAGCCAGCCGACCGGCGCCTCCGCCTTCAGCGGATCGAGGTATTCCGGCTCGCCGGTGAGCAAGCTCACCACTTCGCGGCCCTTGAACAGGCCGCGCGTCTCGCCTTCGCGCACGAACTGCGACAGGTCGGCGCCGAAGGTGGCGTTGAAGATGGCCTCGGGGTTGGCCTGCGCCAGCGCCTGGACCGTCGGCCCGGCGTCGATCTTGTTCAGCGTCGGCCACTGCTCGGCCACCCACTCGAGGTCCGGCCGTTTCTTCGCCATGATCTCCTTGAATGCCGCGACGGCCGACTTGCCGTACTCATAGTTGGGCGCGACCGAGGCCCAGCGTTTCGCCGGCCACTTTGCAGCTTCCTCCGCCAGCATCGCCGCCTGCATGCTGACCGACGGGCGCAGCCGGAAGGTGTATCGGTTGCCTTTCTCCCAGACCAGCGCGTCGGACAGCGGTTCGGCGGCAATGAACAGGATTTTCTTCTGCGCGGCGAAGTCGGAGACGGCGAGGCCGACGTGCGAGAAAAAGGTGCCCATCAGCAGCACCACGTTCTCGCGGGCCACCAATTCGTTGGCGGCGGTGAGCGCGTCGCCGGGCTTGCCGGCATCGTCGCGCGATATCACCTCGAGCGGTCGTCCCAGCACGCCGCCGCGAGCGTTGATCTGCTCCAGCGCCAACTGCCAGCCGTTGCGATAAGGCAGGGTGAACGCCGGCAGCCCCGAGTAGCTGTTGATCTCGCCAATGCGGATCGGATCGGCGGCGCGCGTCGGCGATGCGGACAGCACAACCGCTACCGCGACACCCACGAGCAGAAAAAGCCTGCGGTCGATGATCAATATCTGTCCTCTCCACCTGGTCCCTGCACCGGGGCCATCAGCCGGCGATTAACCCGCTCCTTAGGGCGCTTACGATTCAGCGCAGGCCGTCTTCGCCCTTGATCTGTTCCTTCATCAGGCCACCGATGCGCGGCAGCGGCCGTCCCGAATCGGTAACGACGACGGCCACGACGATCTCGCCTGCTCGCGGGGCATCGGCGAGGCGAACCTCCATCGCATCAAAGTGGCTTCGAACGAAGGCCGCCTCCTTGTGACCAAGGGGCACATCAATAGCTGTCCCCGGACCACCCATCTTCTTCGACGACGGCACCAGCGCCGCTCCCTTCTCCACCGCCTTGCGCAGCGGCGCGCCAAGTCGTGGATGGAGAATAGCAGCGGCGTGCTCCAGCTCTCCCGACTCGCCGACGATCGCCGCCTTGCCGTAGCTCTCGATTGCCGACGAGACGACGCCGAGCGCCGCCACGGCGCGCGATCCGAGCAGTTCGCCCAGTTCCTCGCCGATGACCATCAGCGGCTCCAAGTCGTCGACGAAGCGGCCGGCGCAGGGGTTCTCGATCACCGCGATTGCCGCCGCCTTGCGCGTCGGAGGGGCGATCGCGCGCCCGATTTCGCGCCGCGTCTCCTCGACGACGATCACCAGCTTGCGGATCCGGGTGGTGCTCATTTTCCTCCGTTCCCCTCAGAGCGCTGGCAAGCTGGCTGTCGCCAGCCCGGTCGCCCGATGTTGTCCGCGCAGAGCGAGAAAGGCGCCGCTGATCAGACCCGCCGCCCGCATCCTCTCCGCTTCCGCCAAACCGGCGTCGAGAGCCGCAGCAACATCATGGAAGGCCAGCGGGCCAAGGGCAACTACCACTGGCTTGGTACCAAGATCGCTGTCCTCCCGCAGTTCGCGGGCCGGACGGCGAACAACGGCGGCGCTGTCGATGTCGACGGCATTGCCGATCAGCGTCGCCGCGACGTCGGCCGCGGCAGCATCGTTAGCGAGCACCGTGACCGCGTCGGCGATGCCGAGCGAAAAGCTGCGTCCGCCCCGGCCGCTGGTGGCGATGCCGCGCACCGACATCACCGCGTCGACGATCGCGCTCGCGGCGATGTCCGGCCTTTCGACGTCGGTGACCAGGCCGAAGCCAGAAATGCTCCCCGGTGAGATGAAGAGCGATATCGCCGCCGTTGTTGACATAGGCGCGACGGAGACCGTGGCCCGGAGCCAGCATTGCCCGCAAGCACCTCGTCGGCAACGGCACCGCCACCGCCGCCATCGGGGTGACGAACACGCTCGTGTGGGGCGCGCAGGCCGTGATCATCCGCCGGGCAACGGCGCCCCTGCCACGGGCAGGGGCGCGCCAACGGCGGCACGGAGCACCGGCAGTTCGGCGACGAGTTCGTCCAGGATCGATGCAAAGCGGGCGGTAGCCCGAACATAGGCCACCCGCGCCGCGTCCTCGGCGCCGAATGCCTCGATCACCAGGTCGATCGGCCCGTGCTGCAGGTGCAGCAGCCGGCCGTCCGTAAGCAGCGCCGCCTGCACTCCCGGCGGCAGCACCCCCCAGGACAGAGGAACGCTCAGCCCTGCCGGCTCCAAGGGAAATGCTCGGGCGCCAGCGGCCAGGGATTGTCAGACCCCCAGCCGATCGTGCGCTTGCGTTCCTCGGAGGCCAGATCCTCGGCGCGCAGCACCGAATCTGTGTGGCCGCCCAATGCCGCGTAGTCGTCGAGCCGCAGCGTGAACTCGATCGGCGCCACCAGCGCCGGCGTCGGCACGTAGCCAAACGAGCGCTCCGGCATGCGCGAAACATCGACCATGAAGGTGATGCCGCCGCCCGGCCACACCCAAACCGGTGCGCCGCCACTGGTCACCCGGGTCAGCGCGTCCTTGACCGAGCGCGTCAATCGCACCGGGTTGCGGGTGACGCCAGCGCGAAGCGAGCCTCCGGCGCCGGCCATGAAAATCACCGAGCACAGCGCCGGCTCGCAATTCTCGCGGATCAGCGCCACGGTTGCCGCAAGGTCGGACGGCATAGCCGCCGGCACAGGCCGCAACGCCTCATCAAGAACGAAGTAGGCCGCATCCTCGCCGGTGGTGCTGACCATCAGCATCGTCAGGCCGGGCCGGGCCTGCTTTGTATTGAACGGCCCGAGGATCGCAAGCGGGTCGGTGACATCGGTGCCACCCCAGCCGGAGCCCGGCTCGGCGACGCGGAAGTACCGGCCCGGCGTCGAGCGCCGGCCACGCATGTAGATGCCCGTCGGCTGAATGCCGAGAAATCTGCCGGCCTCGTGCTCCGAGAGCACGCCGGTGATGTGGTCGTCCACCACCACCACCTCATCGACCCGGCCGGCCCAGGCAGGTGCGAACATACCAATGGTCGCCGAACCGCAACCGACCCGCATCCGCACCTCCGCCTCGCCATCGATCACCGGCGGTTTGCCGGCTTCGACGACGAGGCGCGAGCCGCCGTCGATGGCCAATTCCACGGGCTCGCGGTTGCACAGCCGCAGCATCGTCTCGCAGGTAACGTTGCCTTCCTTCTTGCTGCCGCCGGTGAGGTGGTGCACGCCGCCGATCGACAGCATCTGCGAGCCGTACTCGGCGGTGGTGACGTGGCCAACCGGCTCGCCCTCGGCGCGGAGCGGTGCCGTTTCCGGGCCGAGGTGCCGGTCGGTATCGATTTTCAGCTTGACGCCGCAGTAGCTGAAGATGCCCTCGGTGACGACGGTGACCATGTCGATCCCGTCGTGGGTGCTGGCGACGATGAACGGCGCCGGCTTGTAGTCGGGATAGGTGGTACCGGCACCAACGCCGGTGACGAACCGCTCGGCGGGGCGCAGCAGCCTCCCTTCCTCCCAGTCCTGGTCACCGAGAAACGGTACCATCGCGCCGTCGCGCGCTGCCGTCCGCTCGGCGACAATCAGCGGATCGACGCGGGTCAAGACTCCGCTGACGTTGGCGTAGCGATCACACGCACCCGCCTGCCCCGGCTTTATCCGGCAACGCACCGGACAGGCGTCGCAGACGACGAGCGCCGGTGCGGGTTCGCGCTCTTCTTCGGCCATTACCGTTCGGCACGCGCCGCCAGGATCGCCGCGCGCACCCGATCGGGCGTCGCCGGCACGCGGCGGATGGTGACGCCGGTGGCGTCACGGATCGCATTGAGTATGGCGGCGGCGGTCGGGATCAGCGCCGGCTCACCGACCCCCTTGGCGCCAAACGGGCCGAGGGGCTCCTTGTCTTCGATCAGGATGGTCTCGATGGCGGGAACGTCGCCCACGGTTGGGATCAGGTAGTCGTGCAGGTTGTCGGTGCGGCCGGGCACCCACTCCTCCATCAGCGCCATGCCGATACCCTGGGCGATGCCGCCCTCCACCTGGCCCTCGATCAGCATCGGGTTGATTGCCTGCCCGACGTCGTGCGCCGCGGTTACCCGCAATACCTTCACTGTCCCCAGATCGACATCGACCAGCACCTCGGCCACCTGCGCGCCGAAGGCATAGGTGGCGTAGGGGATACCCTGCCCGTTCTCGTCGAGCGGCGATGTCGGGGGGTCGAAGGTGCCCTCGCCGGCGAGCACGTCGCCTTCGTCATTCACCGGCAGCGTGGCAAGATCGATCTGTCGGACGACCTCGCCATCGCGCACCCTCACCTGCGCGCCATCAAAGACGATGGCGGCGGCGTCACCGGCATTTGCCCGTCGCAGGATCGCGGCGCGCAGCGCTTCCGCGGCACGCTGCGTCGCCCGACCGGAAACAAACGTCTGTCGCGACGCCGATGTCTTGCCGGCATCGGGGGTCCGTGCGGTGTCACCGGTTACCAACGTCAGCCGATCGAGCGGCACGCCGAGGGTCTCGGCACAGATCTGCGCCAGCACCGTGTTCGACCCTTGGCCGATGTCGACAGCGCCCTGGTAGAGCACCAGCGTGCCGTCGGCCTTGAGCGCCACGCGCATCGTCGACGGATTGGAGATCGATGTGTTGCCACAGCCGTACCACATGCTGGCAATGCCGACGCCTCGCCGCGTCCGGCCGTCGGTCGCCGCGTTGTGTGAGAGCGCCGCGGTACGGCCGGCATGCCACGCCCCCCGCAGCGCCTCCAGGCAGGCCGCCATTCCGGCGCTCGCCTCCAGGACCTGGCCAGTTGCAGTCGGCTGACCGGGGCGCAGCGCGTTCTTCAGCCTGAACGCCAGCCGGTCCTGCCCAAGCTTGTCGGCGAGTTCGTCGAGAAGGGCTTCGGTGGCGATCGCCGCCTGCGGTGTGCCGAAGCCGCGAAAAGCTCCCGCCGGTACGATGTTGGTCAGCACCGCCCGCGAGCGCGCCTCGATCGAAGGCCAGAAGTAGGGGCCGGAGCAATGCACCGGCACCCGGTTGGCGACTGTTGGTCCCCATGAGGCATAGGCGCCGGTGTTGAAGTCGCCGTCGAAGGTCATCGCCGAAAGGCGGCCGTCGGCGTCCGCGCCGACGCGCGCGCGTATTCGCGCCGGATGTCGCTTGGTGGTCGTCGCCATCGATTCCACCCGGCTGTAGAGGCAGCGCACCGGGCGGTCCAGCAACCAGGCCGCAAGCGCAACGAAGGGTTGCAGCGACATGTCGAGCTTGCCGCCGAAACCCCCGCCGCACGCCGTCGGTACGATCCGCACCCGCTCCTTCGCTAAGCCGAGGACGGCAGCGACCTCGTCTCGGTCCATGTACGGCGTCTGCGTCGTCACATGCACCTCGACGCCATCGCCTACCCGCCGGGCGAAGCCGGCCTCCGGCTCGATGTACGCATGCTCGACGAACGCTGTCTCGAAGTCGCCTTCGGCGGTGTGCGCCGCGCCGGCCAATGCCACGTCTGGATCGCCACGACGGACGTAGCCGCGCACCAGCACGTTGCCCGGCCGACCATCGAACAGCTGCGGCGCGTCCTCCGCGAGTGCATCGTCGATCGAGAGCAACGCCGGCAGCTCCAGCCAGGTGACGGGAAAGTGGTTAGAGTCGAAGCGTTCGATTGTCGCGGCGTCGCCAATGACGGCGGCGATTGCTTCGCCGCGGAAGCGCACGCGCGTTTCCGCGAAAACCGGCTGGTCGCGAAACCCCGGAAGGACGCCAAAGGCATTAGCGCCCGGCACGTCGTCCGCGGTCAGGATTCGAACCAGCCCGGGATAGCGGGCATAAAGCGGACCGAGATCGCCGATGATGAAACCCGCCGACGCATGCGGCGATCGCACCACCTTAAGCCAAAGCGCGTCGGCCGGAGCCACGTCGTCGCCAAAGCGCTCGCTGCCGTCGAGCCGGGCGATGCCGTCAACTCGGGGAACGCGCGCCCAACGATCCGGTTGCCCATCGCTTCGGCCGGCTCGTCATCGAACCGGTGAGCCTCGCAGACCGCGGTTATGATTTTGCGGTAGCCTGTGCAGCGGCAGAGCACGCCGCCCAGCGCATCCTGAACTTCGTCCTCGCTCGGCCTCTCGACCCGTCCGATCAGCGCCGAAGCCGCGAGTAGCATGCCCGGCATGCAGATACCGCACTGCGCCGCGCCATGATGATGAAATGACCGTTGCAGCTTGGACACCGTGCCGTTGGCCAGGCCCTCGACCGTGGTGATGGCGTGACCGACCGCCTGTCCAACAGGCGTCAGGCAGGCACAAACCGGCTGCCCATCGAGCAGCACCGTGCACGCTCCGCAATCCCCGGCATCGCAGCCGACCTTGGTGCCGATCAATCGAAGATCCTCGCGCAGCACCTGGCTCAACCGGCGCATTGGCTCTACCGCGACGGCGACCGCTCCCCCATTGACGGTCAGGGTCAGCGCCTCGGTCACTGCAGCCGCTCCTGCACCTCTTCGAGCGCCCGGCCAACCAGTAGCCGGGCGGCATCGCGCCGGTACTCGGCAGTGCCTCGTACGTCGCTCACAGGCTTAAGCTGCGCGAAATGCTTTGCGTCCAGCAGCGTGGACAAGGGGCGGCCCGCGACATCCCGGCCGATCAGCGCATGCTCCAGCGCCGACAACCGAAGGGCAACCGACGAGCAGGATCCGACCGCGACGGCGGCCTCAGCGATGCGTCCGGTGTCGTCGGTTTCCAACAAGGCCGCTACCATGACGATTGAAATCACCTGATAGCTGCGCGCGCCGAGCTTTCGGAAGCGGCTGGCGTGCCGGCCGCGCCGCTTCGGCAACAGGATTGCGGTCAGAAGCTCTTCGGGCCGCAGCGCCGTCTGGCGGCTATCCAAGATAAACTCCGTCAGCGGCAGGACCCGCGCCCCGAACAAAGATCTCAACTCGACAGCGGCGTCCATGATCAGCAGCGGCGGGACGCCATCGGCGGCAGGGGATGCATTGCAGAGATTTCCGCCGATGCTACCAGTATTTTGGATCTGTATGCCGCCGATGTGTCGCGCCGCATCACGAAGCGCGTCGAATTGCGGCGGCAGATGGGCGGCAGCGAGTTCGGCCCAGGTGGTCAGGGCTCCCAGCCGGAACAGCTTGCCGTCATCGACGATCCCCCGCGCTTCGCTGAGACCGGTCAGGTCGAGCACATGGTCGGCGAGTGGCTGCGCGTCGGGCCGGCAGTAGTAGTCGGTGCATCCCGCGACCACCTTCCAGCCGCCGGTTGACAGCCGGTCGAGCGCTTCGTCGATGCTGGCGGGCCGCAGGTACGCTCCCAAGCTTCCTTCCCTCGCACAAGAGCTTCCGGTCGCCGATAGAGAGGCCGGGACCGCTACGCTGGTGACGTGGTGTATGTTGTCGTGAAATTCACACCGATACGCCGCCGCATGTCAAACGAATGAGGCCCCGCGATGCGGGCGGACTCTTTGATCCGCGGTTGCGACGAGACTACCTGATGAGATGATGGCGCTGGCCGTGGCTGGCGTCGAGGAGAGCTCGATGTGGAAAACGCTGGCCCTCGCGTTGGTGTTACTGAGCTGTGGCACCGGAAGCGCTGTCGCCGATTTCCGCAGCTACGCTGTCGTTCAGGAAGACGCGTCGCTGCTCATTCAAAACAAGGTTGTCCGCCTTTACGGCATCTACATCCCACAGAATGGACAATTCTGTACCGTCAATCCACGGCCTCCGTTTTGCGGCACCCGCGCCGCGGCGGCGCTGGACTTCAAGATACAGGGATTCGTCACCTGCCAGGAAATGGGCGTGTACGATGACGGCAGCATCAGCGCCGTCTGCTGGACGAAGCGATCAAGCTTCAACGAAGGCACCGACCTTGGCGCGTATCTGATCAGCAACGGGCTGGCGCTGGCGGGACCGGACGCGCCCTTCGAGTATCGGGCGCTGGAGCGCATCGCGCAGACCACCAATCAGGGCGTCTGGGGCTTTCAAGCGGATAGCTTCGGCTTCCGCTGAGGCGGCACCATCGACGAACGGCCACTCCAGGCATGAGAGGAGGGGCCGCGTCGGCTGGAGGATCCCTATTTGGGCGCATAGGTCAGGAAGAACATCTGTCCACCCTCGACCAGATTGCCACTGGCAATCGAGCCATTCTTGATGCCATGCGCCTGGACGTAGGAGAGAAAGATGTTACGAGTCCCGAAGGCCTTGGCGATGTGGTGCCGGCCGTTTCCCAGCGAAGGGCGCCAACGTTGGTAGCGTCTGTCGGATAAATGACGCGACATAAAAAGTCGCAGAAGCCATTGCCGCCGCTACTATAACTTCTCGTATACTGGCAACATTTGTTGAGCGCATGCTCAGTTCCCCCTTTTCTCGTTATACTTCAAGTGGATATTGAACCCGCTGAATCTAAGCTATGTTACTCGGTTCGCGTTTTTGTTGTTACACAGGAATTTTGCGATCGCGCTCGATGCAGAATGACTTGGAGCCTCGGGCGTCAGGGCGTAAGCATGTATGCGTAGCGCTTCGACGACACCCGCTCGCCCGGCTGATTGGCACCGGCCTTCTGGAGGCTGAAAGACGGTTGCTAGTGCAATCCATCATCCCGCTGAGCGGGCCCTGTTCACCGACTGTGGTCGTGAATGGCGATGGTAGACCTCGCTTCGGCGCATGAGTGGATGCTGCTGGTACTCGCGCCTTTCGTCGGCAGCTTTCTTGGCGTGCTGATCACCCGGCTGCCTGAAGGCGAGCCGGTCGTGCTCAGCCGCTCTCACTGCTCCCACTGCCGGCGCATCCTCGGCGTTCGTGACCTGATACCGGTGCTGAGCTGGCTGGTAGCGCAGCGCCGCTGTCGATACTGCGGCTCGCCGCTCGGCTGGTTCTACCCAAACATTGAAGTAGCAGCGCTGGCCGTCGCGTTATGGGCCTCCACGGTTGTCTCCGGGCCTTTGCTGTGGGTCACCTGCGTGCTTGGCTGGTTGCTGATGACGCTGGCAGTGATCGATATCCGGCACATGATCCTGCCGAACGCGCTAACCCCTGCCGCTGCTGGCAATCGGACTGGCGGTGGCTGCCTGGCTGGACAAGGCGGGCGTCGCGGAGCACGTTGTCGGCGCCATCGCTGGATCTGCCGTCTTTTGGATGATCGCAATCACCTACCGGATGCTGCGTGGACGCGAGGGACTTGGACTTGGTGATGCAAAGCTCTTGGCGGCGGCCGGTGCTTGGGTATCATGGCAGGGATTGCCCGGGGTTGTGCTGCTCGCTTCCTTGATCGCGTTGATATTGGTGCTGCTGGCGATGGCACTGGGCTTTGGTCCGGATCCCTCCCGCCGAATGCCTTTTGGACCATATCTCTGCCTAGGCACTTGGTTGATCTGGCTCTACGGGCCGCTAATCCTCGGTTGAAGACGCGGCGCGGCACGCGCCTCACGAAACTTGGGCGGACGGAAAATGAACGCGGACGGTCTCGGACCAGCGCCGGGGTTTGCAAGCAACGCCGAAGAGGCCATCGTCGGTTTGTTGGCGCGGCGCGGCAAGCTCGACGACGCGGGGGTGCAGCGCGCCCGCCGTATCCAGGGCGGCAGTGGCGACCATCTGCACGGCCTGCTGGTAAAGCTGGGTCTGGTCTCCGAATTGGATATTGCGGAGGCGTTGGCGGAGGTGCTGACGCTGCCGCTGGTCACTGTCAAGGACTTCCCGGACCAGCCGCTCTTCGACGGCGCGCTCAGCATCAAGTTTCTGAAGGACAGCCATGTCCTGCCGCTGGCCGAGGCTGACGAGACGATCGAACTGGCGATGGCCGATCCGCTTGACGACTTCGCCGCCTACGCCGTCGCCGCCGCCACCGGCCGGCGGGTGGAGCGTCGCGTTGCCATCCCCGCGGACATCGAAAAGGCTCTGGAACGCCTGTACGGCCGCAGCGGCAGTGCACTCAGTGAGATTGTCGACAACCTCGGCGAGGGTGAGGGCGGCGGCGACGATGCTGAACGCCTCAAGGACATGGCCAGCGAGGCACCCGTCATCCGCTTTGTCAACCAGGTGATTGGCCGCGCCGTTGAAGCGCGCGCATCAGACATTCATATCGAGCCGTTCGAGAGCAAGCTGCGCGTCCGCTACCGCATCGACGGCATCCTGCAGGAGGTGGAGACGCCCCCCGGCCGGCTGACGGCGGCGATCGTTTCGCGGGTCAAGATCATGTCGAAGCTGAATATCGCCGAACGGCGGCTGCCGCAGGACGGGCGTATCAAGCTCGCCATTCGCGGCAAGGAAGTTGATTTCCGCATCTCGACGGTGCCGACGATGCACGGCGAAAGCGTCGTCATGCGTATTCTCGACCGCGGCGGTGCCGTTTTCGACTTTTCCGTCCTCGGCATAGATGAAGCGGTGCTAAAGCCGTACCTGGAGATGCTGGAGCGACCGAATGGCATCCTGCTGGTCACCGGGCCGACGGGCAGCGGTAAAACGACGACGCTCTACACCTCGCTGCTCCGCCTGAACACGCCCGACCGTAAGATCCTCACCGTCGAGGATCCGATCGAATACCAGCTGGAGGGCGTCAATCAGGTGCAGGTGAAGTCGCAGATCGGCCTCACCTTCGCCAGCGTGCTGCGCTCTCTGCTGCGCCAGGATCCCGACATCATCATGATCGGCGAAATCCGTGATCTGGAAACGGCGCAGATCGCCGCGCAGGCGGCGTTGACTGGCCACCTGGTGCTGTCCACCCTGCACACCAATTCCGCCGCCGGCTCGGTCACCCGGCTGCTCGACATGGGGCTGGAGGACTACCTGCTCGCCTCGACGCTGAATGGCATCTCGGCACAGCGGCTGTTGCGCACTCTCTGTGTCCATTGCCGCGAGCCCAATCCAGCGCTGGCCGAGATTTCCAGGCAAATGGACCTTGAGCGTTTTGCCGGCGGGGAGGCCATCCGATTGTTTCGACCGGTCGGTTGTCCCCGCTGCAGCGGCACCGGGTATTTCGGGCGGACCGGGATCTCCGAGATGCTGGTGATGTCCGATGGTATCCGCAAGCTGATCCTGCGCCGCGAAGACGCGGGCGCCATCCAACGCGCCGCCATCGAGGGCGGCATGCGGACGCTGTACGAAGACGGCATGCTGAAAGTGGTGCGCGGCGTTACCTCGCTGGAAGAGGTGTTGCGCGTTACCCGGGAGACCTGAGGTGCCGACTTTTCGCTTCAAGGCGGTCAGCGGACCCGGCGACGTCGTGGAAGGCGAAATGGAAGCAGCCAGCCAGGCGGCGGTGCTCGACCAACTTCGCGGCCAGGGCTACTTGCCGATCCGGGCCGACGAGGCTGCCGGCCGTTCGCTCGGCGATCTGCTAAAGCTGGAGGTGGGCAGTCGCGGCGGGCTGACCCGGCAGGATGCGACCGCCATCATTCGCGAGTTGTCCAGCCTGCTGCGCGCCGGTCTGGCTTTGGATCAGGCGCTGGCAGTGCTGATCAACTTTTCTGAGAAAGAACCGGTGAAGAAAATGATGGGCCGTGTGCTGGAACGGGTGCGCGGCGGCTCATCACTGGCCGATGCGATGGCGTCACAAGGGCGCGTTTTCGACCGCTTTGTCATAGGCATGGTGCGCGCCGGCGAAGCCGGTGGAGCGCTCGACAGCGTCTTGGCGAAAACCGCCGAGTTCATGGACAAGTCGCATCAGTCAAAACAGAACCTCAAGTCGGCGCTGATCTATCCGATCGTACTGTTCACCTCCGCCTGCATCTCCGTCGCCATTATCGTCACCGTCGTCATTCCGAGCTTTAAGGAAATCTTCGATCAGGCGGGCATTGCCCTGCCGCTGGCGACGAAGATCGTCATGGGGATCGGCGATTTTGCTGCCGCGTTCTGGTGGCTGCCGCTGGTGGTCGGGATGCTCGCGACCCTGGTCATCGGCCGCCAGCGCCGCGACCCAACGCAGCGGCGAGCCTGGGATCGCCGGCTGCTGCGGCTGCCGCTGATTGGCGCACTAGCGGCACGCGTCGAGACGACGCGGATGACCTATACGCTCGGCATGCTGCTGAACAACGGCGTGCCACTGGTTTCCGCCCTCGGCGTCGTCAAGGGAACGCTTGGCAACGCGGCGATGGAGCATGCTTTCGAGCAGATTGAAAAACAGGTGCGCGAGGGCAAGACCTTTGCGGGCCCGCTGTCCGAGGCGGCGCTGTTTCCAACGCTTGCAACCCACCTGATCCGCATCGGCGAGGAGAGTGGGCGTCTGGAGGAAATGCTGTTCCGCGTCGCCGACACCTACGAGCGTGAGGTGCACCAGACGATCCAGCGGCTGATGGCGATCCTGATCCCGGCGCTGACCTTCGGAATGGCACTGTTGATCGGCGGCATCATCGTCTCCATACTCGTGCCGATGTTCAGCATCAATCAGCTCGCCCAGTGATCGCGGGGAGGTCTTCTCATGATATTTCCGTGGCTTACCGTCCGGCGCACGGACGGTTCAAGTAGCGGCTCGCGCGTTCGGGCGGGCGCGCAGGCGGGGTTCACCCTGCTCGAGGTTCTCGTCGTCCTGGTGATCCTCGGGCTGCTGGCGGCGGTTGTGGCAGGTCCACAAATCTTTAAGTACCTGGGGACAGCGAAATCAGAGGCGGCTAAGGTGCAGGTGCAGCAAATCAGCTCGGCTCTCGATCTGTACCGGCTGGAAGTTGGCCGCTACCCGACTCAAGAGGAAGGGGTCATCGCCCTCGTTGAAGCACCGGCAGGGTTGAGCAAGTGGAACGGCCCGTATCTTAAGAAGAAAGAAGCTATCGTCGATCCGTGGGGCCGCCAATTCCTCTACAAAATACCGGGGCAGCACGGTGACTACGATCTTTACACGTTGGGCGCTGATAATGCGCAAGGCGGCAACGGCGAAGACCAGGACATCACCAACTATTGACGCTGAAAAGCGGTTACGACAAGCAGCCGGATTTACGCTGCTTGAGATTCTGGTCGTCCTGCTGCTGCTGGCGATCATCGCGGCCTTTGCCGGCATACGAATCGTCGGAACGATGGAGCGCTCGGCCCTGAATGCCGCGACGGCGGCACTGGTCGCAGATTTGAGACGGGCGCGCAGCTTGGCGATCGTGCATAATGCGCCGGTATCGGTACGGGTTGACGTCGGCGCGCCCAGTTTCGGCATAGTCGGAGCGCGTACCTACAAGGTTCCGGACCGGCTGAAAGTAACCGTTTTCGCCGCCGCCACAGACCAGACGACGACGAATGTCGGCGAGATCCGCTTTTTTTCCGACGGCAGCTCGACCGGCGGCGAAGTGACGTTTGCGGGCGATGAAGCGCGCGAGTATGTGCAGATCGATTGGCTCACCGGACGCGTGGCCGTATATGAAGAAGCGGCTCGCTAACGGCGGCGAGGAGGCACGGAGCGGTGGCGACGAGGGATTCACGCTGCTGGAAGTGCTCATTGCCTTCGCGATCCTGGCGATCATGCTGGTGCCGATCCTGCAGGTATTCGGTGGCGGTCTTGGCGTCACCCAGACCGCACGGGGTTACTCCCAGGCCGCCCTCCTCGCCCGCTCAAAACTCGCCGAGCTCGCTGTCGATAAGATGCAGGAAGGTGAATCGTCGGGCAATTTCGCGGAGGCTGGCTATAGCTGGCAGGCTACGGTCAACGCCGACAACAGCGATGTCACCCTGCCCGACAACACCGTAGTCGGCATCCCGCCGAAAAAGTCCGGAACCGGCGAGCGCCGACGGCCGGGTTCCTCAGGCACATCCGGCGGAGGTTCGGCGCCGAGCTCATCCCGCAGCGGCCTTGGTCAAAGCCGCAGCGGCTTCGGCTCGGGTTCAAGCAGCAGCAGCGGCTTCGGCGCTGGTTCAAGCCGCAGTGGCTTCGGCTCGGGCTCAAGCAGCAGCGGCTTCGGCTCGGGTTCAAGCCGCGGCGGCTTTGGCGCCGGTTCAAGCCGCAATGGCTTCGGCTCGGGCTCAAGCCGCAGTGGCTTCGGCTCATCCAGTGGATCGGCCTCCGCGACGGCTCGTTCGGGTTCGACATTCGGCTTCAACCGCCCCCCGTCAGGAACGCAGTCACCCGCCGCCGGCGGAGGTGAGGACGCAGATGGCGACGCCACGACGAAACTTCTGGTCTACCGCCTCACGGTCACCGTCAAATGGGGCGATGCGTCTTCCGGCAACGGCGCGGTCACCTTGACAACGCTGCGGCTGGTGCAGCCGGAGGAACCCGGGGCCCGCGCAGAGTGAGCAGCCGCCGTCATGACGCTGGTTTCACCTTGCTGGAGTTGCTGGTGGCGATGACGGTTCTCGGCGTGCTGACGGGGCTGCTGGCCAGCGGGCTGAGCTTCGGCACCCGGATTTGGGAGCGCGAGCGAAATCAGCTTGATGCGACGAGCGAGTTGCAGCTCGTTCAGGACGTGCTGCGCCGAATGTTGACGCAAGCACTTCCCCTGTCGGCACCGTCCGAAACCAGTCGTCCTGAAGAAAGCCCCTTTGTTGGCAGCAGCAACGCGATCGAATTTCTGGGACCACCGCCGGCGCAAAGCCTGGCCGGCGGCGTCTACGGTTACCGGTTATCGACCCGCATCGATCCTGAAGGCATGCGACTGGTGCTGGAATGGTGGTTGCGCCCCCCACAGGGCACCAAGGTCCGCACCAAGGTGACAAACGCCGCGCTGGGGGAGAGAGATCGGTTGTTGGGCGAACACGAAGTGATCTTGCTCGATGCGCTGAGCAATGTAGAGTTCGCTTTCTTCGGCGCGTCGGAAGATGGATCAACCACGACATGGCGCAACGAATGGCACAATGCGACCAAGCTGCCACAACTCGTTCGGCTCAAGATCAGCTTTCGGCCCGGTGACCGGCGGATCTGGCCAGACTTACTGGTGGCGCCACGCATCACCTTGGAGACCAACGAGTGAGCGCCATGGCTCAAGCTCTGCGACACTTGTCGGCAACCAACGGAACGTCTAGCCTGACCGCGACCAATTTTGCCCCCCGACGGAACGCTGCCGCGATAGCGAGCCCGGGCTTGGTTGATCGATAGCGATACGGTAGCCTGAAGTGGCATACGCGCTGGCCAAAGTGCGACGCACCACGGACGCGTTCTTCGTCTGGTGGTTCGATCAGCTGAAGTCGATGCTGCCCGAGCGGCTCAAGCTGCTGCTCGTCCCCGATGTTGCGGAGCTGTTATTGGAGCTGAATGGCTCCCGCCTCGTTGTGCGGCGGCGCGATCGTGCCGCGATCGTCGAGTTGGGAAGCGTCGACATCGACGCTGCCGACGTGGAAGCGACGAAGGCGGCGCTGCGGGCAATACTGCAAGGCCAACAGCTGGAGCGGATGCGGGTTTGCCTGCGGCTGCCGGCGGAGCGGGCACTGCGCAAGATGGTCGATCTGCCGGCGGCGGCGGAGGAGAACCTCCGACAGGTCCTGGCGTTTGAGATGGATCGCTTGACGCCGTTTCAGGCGGACGCAGTGCACTACGATGTGCGGGTTGTTGACCGCGACAACGACACGCGGCGCCTGCGGGCGGAACTTATGGTATTGCCTCGCGCCATCGTCGATCCCAACGTCGCGACCTTGCAGCTTGTCGGTTTAGAGCCGGAAGCCGTCGCTTTGCCCCGAGGCAGTGAAAACGATCGGACGGAGGCACCGTGGCGGGTGCCGCTGGCGACCAACGGGAATGCCAGCCGCAAGCTCGTCGGCAGAGCGGCGATAATGCTTTTGCTGCTCGCCGGTGCCCTGGTCGCGACCAGCGTGTGGCTGGCTTTTCAGCGTGAACGCAATCTGGTCGAGGGCTCGACCGTGAGGTCGCAGCGGCACGAAAGGACGCCGAAGAGGGCCGCGCCCTACAGGAAGAGATCGATCGGTTGAGTGGAGAGGGCAGATTCATCATCGACAAAAAGCGCGAGCGCCCGGCCGCGGTCGAGGTTTTGTCCGAGCTCACCCGCTCGCTTCCCGATGAAAACTGGCTTTATCGTCTGCGGCTGATCGACCAGGAACTACAGATCTTCGGCTATTCGCCAAACGCTTCCGCATTGATAAGTATCATTGAAAACTCGCCGCTTTTTGGCAGCGCTCAGTTCAGGGCGCCGCTCACCCGAGATCAGCGCGTTGAAGCCGAGCAATTTCATATTGCTTTCCGCGTGCAGCGGGAAGGTCAGCAGTGAAGGAACTTTCGCCGGCCGCCAGCCGCATCGTCGCGCTGGCTTTGCTCGGCGCCGCGATCGCCTTGCCGTACCGGATGGTCGTGGCGCCGCTGCAGGAAAGCTACCAGGAACTGAGCGACCAGGCTGCCTCTCGCCGCGATATGCTCGGCCGGTACCAGAGGCTTGCCGACAGCCGTGAGCAGTTGCGGCAGCGGTTGCAGACGTTGCGTGACAATCCAGCCGCACAGGCTGGCTTCCTTACCGGCGAAAGCGAGACGCTGGTTGCCGCCGAGCTGCAGAATTTAGTCCGTAGCATCGTCGAACGCGGCGGGGGCCGGCTTGAAAGCACGCAGATCATGCCGCCGATCACGGATGGCGTGTTCCGGCGCGTGACTTTGCGGGTTCGCATGTCAGCCGACGTCGACGGCCTGTTCCGCATCCTTTACGACCTCGAGTCAATGTTGCCTTATCTTTTCCTTGAAGGTCTTGACATCGTGTCGCGGGAACGCCGCGGTATGAGGCAAAGCCCCCAGCCCGGCAGTAGTACACTGAGCGTCAGCTACGACGTGTTCGGCTATATGCGAGCAAGTTGAGATGCCCAAGCGCTTTGTGCCGACCACACGATGGACCCGCTTGGCAGCGGGGGCATGTCTTGTGGCGGCTACTCTGGTCGTCTATCAGCTCTGGCGCAGCGATCCTCCGATTGGTCCAGCGCCTGCTCCGCCTTCAACGGCCGATGCGACAGTATCCGCTGGCAGCGAGGAAACACCGGCGTTCAATCTACATCCTTCTGAAGATTATGTAGAAATTGTTGAGCGTCCGCTGTTCAGCCGCTCGCGCCGTCCGGCACCACCGGAGGAGACGAAGCCTGGCGCAGGAGCGGGCGGCGCCGAGGACGGTATAGCCGCGCGCATCGCGCTGAATGGCATCGTCCTGACTGGTAAGCATCGCGTGGCTTTACTGCGTTTTGACAATGATCCAAAAGTAATTCACGTTTCTGAGGGGCAGGAAGCTGCCGGCTGGTTGATTCAAAAAATCAATGCCGATCGCGTAGTTGTTCGACGTGGTCAACAGGAAAGTGAAATCGTGCTTGACTATAAGAAGAACGCGAGCCAACAGGCGGCCGTGCCGGTCCCGTTAACCTCTGCCGACACAACGGCCGCACCGTCGGAAGAAGAGGAGCAACCTGATTAGCGATCTGGGGATGTCGCTTTAGCAACACGATTCGCAGATTTTTCGGCTGGTGGGGGACTGGCACCGCTTTCGTCGCCTGTGCTATAGCTGCCAGAGAATGGTCAACCCAGATTTCAACCGCTATCCGCAGAGCTGGCTCAAAGGCGACGAGCCGCTCTATTGAGAACGAGAGCAAAAATCGCCGCAGGTATCTAGATGGCCAAAGGGGAACCAGCGATCAACTTGGCGAGGATAATGGCGCAATTGTTGCTTTGCGGTGTTCTTCTCATGGCGCCGTCTTGCACTCCGCGTCCTTTCTTCGACCAGACGACGAAGTCGCCAAGACCTGCCGTGACGACCGAGGCGGTACCGGACGAAGTCGGCGCGGCGGAGGCTTTGCCACAGCCCGAGTCCACCTCCCGCCCCGCACCGGTCGGCGGCATCTATCGCGGTACCGATAGCTTCGTTCGACGTGGCGCTCCAACAGGACGCGGCGCCATCCGCACGCCGCAAGGCGAGGTAACGCTCAACTTCGTCGATGCCGATCTGCGCGAGGTCGTCAAGGCGATCCTCGGCGACACGCTCGGCGCCAACTTCGTGATGGACCCGCAAGTTCAGGGCACAGTGACACTGCAAACCAGTGATCCGATGCCCGGAAACGCGCTTGTTTCGGTTCTCGAGTCGATCCTGGCTGTCAACAACGCGGTGCTGGTGGAATCCGGCGGGATATACAAGGTCGTGCCTGCCGACCAAGGCGTGCGCGGTTCGGGAGGCATCCGCTCGGCGCTGGCGTCCGCCTCTCAGTCGCCGGGAGCGCAGGTTCTGGCGGTGCCACTGCGCCACGTCTCCGCCACCGAGGTCGAGAAGATCCTGGCGCCCTTCGCACCGCCAGGCGGCGTCTTGCGCGTCGATCCTCGGCGGCAGGTCGTCGTTATTGGCGGCAGTAGGAGCGAAGTGTCGGCAATGCTGGACGTCATCGATACATTCGACGTCGACTGGCTGGCCGGAATGTCGTTCGGGCTGTTTCCCATCCGCTCGACCTCGTCGAAGACGATGGTTGACGAATTGGAGAAGGTGTTCGGCGATCAGGCCGAGGGACCACTTTCGGGTGTCGTGAGGTTTGTACCGATCGAAAGGCTGAATGCCGTCCTGGTGATTTCGCCGCGGTCGATGTACGTCGATAGGGCTCGCACCTGGATCGACCGCCTGGATGTCGGCGAAAACGAATCCCCACGCCTCTACGTCTATTATTGCGAGAACAGCCGCGCCGAAGATCTTGCCGGCGTACTTAGCCAGGTCTTCGGTCAGCAACAGGGTGCCGGGCAACGGCCTACCGCACAGCTCGCGCCCGGCCTCTCGCCGGTAACCATGGAAGGTCAGGCCGCAGAAGCGCCGGGCAACGCACCGCCGACTCCCTTGGGAGCGTCGCCGCAGCGTACGGAGCAGCGGGTCGGCGGCGGTGCGTCGCAGCGAGCCGGGGGCGACGCCGGCGTACAGGTTGGCGGTGGCAGCGACAGCATCCGCATCATCGCCGACAAGGTTAAAAACGCGCTGGTGATCATGGCGAAACCGAGCGACTACCGGACCGTCGAGTCGGCGCTGCGGCGGCTGGACATCGTGCCGTTGCAGGTGTTGATCGAGGCGACGATCCTAGAGGTTACGCTCAACGACGCATTACGCTATGGCGTTGAGTGGTTCTTCAAGTTCGGCTCTCAGAAGCTATCACTTAGCGACGCCGGCCTTGGTCGCATCAGCTCGCCATCCAATTCGGTCGCCAATGCGATTTTCCCGGGTTTCTCATACATCCTGTCGCCGACAGACAGTGTGAAGGTGGTGGTCAACGCGCTTGATTCGGTCAGTGACGTCAACGTTGTTTCATCGCCGCAGATATTCGTTCTCGACAACCAGACGGCGACGCTCACGGTCGGCGACCAGGTGCCGATCACGACGCGGTCATTGGCATCGCCGATCTCCAGCACGACCGCGGATGCCTTTGCCACCAGTAATAGCATCGAGTATCGCGACACCGGTGTGATCCTCAACGTCACACCGCGGGTCAACGCCGGCGGGCTGGTAACGATGGAGATCTCGCAGGAAGTCAGTGACGTCCGTCCCGTTGACACCGATTCGGCGACCACGACCGAGTCGCAGGCAACGTCCCCGACGATCAGCCAGCGCAAGGTCGAGACCACCGTCGCCGTTCAGGGGGGCGAGACGGTGGCGCTCGGCGGGCTGATCACCGACAATCGCACCGACAGTTCCACTGGCCTGCCATATCTATCGCGCTTGCCGGTGATCGGCTGGCTGTTCGGCACCAAACGGGAGAGTGCTGCGCGCACCGAACTGCTCGTGCTGATCACGCCCCGCGTGGTGGGCAGCATGGAGCAAGCCCGCCAAGTCACGCAGGAATTGCGGTCGCGCCTGCAAACGATCGCGCCGTTGGAGGAGAGGATCCGTTAGCAATGCAGTGTATCAGCCGGCGCGAACGCGGCTTCGCCCTGCTGATGGTGTTGTGGACGTTGATGCTGCTAGCGTTCATCGCCACCGTCTTCGGCGACAATGCGCGAACGGAAGTCTTGCTCGCCCGCAATTTGGTCTCCAACGCACGCGCCGAAGCGCTCGCCGATGGCGGCGTCTTCCGGGCTGCCGCCGGGTTAACGCGGGCGCCGCGTGACGGCGGCTTTCGCGGTGACGGCCAGATCTACGTCTGGCGACCGGCGTTGGACGACAACGCAGGTGGAGAGGCGATCGACGGCGAGGAAGTCCGGTTCACGATCCGCGACGAAGGCGGCAAGATCGATCTGAACCAGGCATCGGCGGGGCTATTGCGCGAATTGTTCGTCGCCATCGGCCTGGAGCCGAAGCCGAGCGCCGCGCTTGCCGACGCCATCGTCGATTTTCGCGATGAGGATCAGGAAAAGCAGGCGGCGGGGGCGGAGACGCGCGAATACAAGGCGGCGGAATTGCCCTGGGGTCCCAAGAACAAGCCATTCGTCCTGGTCGAAGAACTGATCTACGTGTTGGGCATGTCACCCGAAATCTATCGTCGCGTCGCGCCGCTGGTTACTGTGCGGGGGCAAGGGGAAACACCGCATCCTTACACCGCTCCACCAGAAGTGTTGGAGGCGATGACCGCCGCTCTCAAGGCGCCGCGCGGCCGCCCCTCCGCCGGCAAGAGCGGCGCCTCTGGCAGTCAATCGAAAGCTCAGTCCGATGAGCCTCGCGGCGCCTCCACCGGGAGTGCGCTCGGCCTGAGCAGAAGCTCAGATAGCAGCGGTAGCACCCCCTCGGGCAGGAGTGCCTTTGGCAGCTCCGGCTTAGGTTCAGGCGGCGGTTCCTCCTTGGGTACCGGCCTTTCGCAGTTCGGCGGCCAAAGCAGTTTCAGTGATGGTGCCGAAGAAACGGAAACCGATCTGGAACAGCAGGAGCGGTCCGGCGGCACCGCCTTCACCGTCCATGCCGAGGGCCGGACGGCCGATGGTACAGTCTTTACACGCGAAGCGACCATTGACCTCACCGGCACCGAAACGGCGCCGGTCGCGATCCGCTCCTGGCGGCTGGGAGAACGTACGCTGTTCCCCATGTCCGCGGGTGCCCCAGGCTGATCCTTCGGTTGTGTAAGCGCGCCCGTGTGCCGCACTTAAGCGGCCGCGGTAATCGGCCGGAACTCCTCATCGGCGAAGAGCAGCGGCGTCATTCCGTTGCTCCAACGTTCAAGTGCCCGGACAATCCGATCAGCGGCGCGGCCATCGCCGAATGGGTTCTCGGCTGCCAGCATACGCCGGTAGGCAGCTTCGTCCTGTAACAGCAAGCTGGCCTCTTTCACGATGATCTCGCGGCTGTTGCCAACAACCTTCGACAATCCGGCCTGAAATGCTTCCGGCCGTTCGGTGAGTTTGCGCAGCACCAGCAGCGGCTTGCCGAGGGACGGCGCCTCTTCCTGGACGCCGCCGGAATCGGTAAGGATCAGATAGGAGCGCCGCATCAGATTGATGAAAGTCAGATAGTCGAGCGGCTCGGTGAGATGAATGCGGCTGGCATTGCCCAGCAGCTCCATCACGGTCGTGCGAACGTTGGGATTAAGATGGACCGGATAAACGACACGCAGGTCGGGAAAGCGCTCAATCAGATCGCGCAACGCCAGGCAGGTATTTTCCAGATCCTGTCCCCACGACTCGCGGCGGTGCGACGTTACCAGTAACAGGCGGCCGTCGCAGGGCAAGTCGGCCAGCGGTGTACCGGCAACATCAAACGGCTCGCGCAGCAACTGGTGCAATGCATCGACAACGGTGTTGCCGGTAACGGCGATGCGAGCGCTATCGATCCGCTCCCGCCGAAGTTCATCCGCGGCAAGGGAGGTTGGCGCCAGATGAACCGCCGTTAGTACCGATGTCAGCCGCCGGTTCATTTCTTCGGGAAAGGGATTGCGCAGATCATGGCTGCGCAAACCGGCTTCAACATGGGCGACCGGAACACCGAGATGGAATGCAGCGAGGGCGGTCGCCAGCACCGTCGTGGTGTCGCCTTGTACGAGCAGCAAGTCGGGCTGAAGCTCACGAAGCGTGACATCCATCTTCTTCAACACCCGAGCGGCGAGCTCCGAGAGAGATTGGTCCGGCCGCATCAGGTCCAGATCGACATCCGGATCGATGCGAAAGATCGACAGCACCTGGTCCAGCATCTGCCGATGCTGCGCTGTTGCCAGGACGATTGTCTCGAAGCGAGACGTCTGTTTGCGCAGCGCGTGCACCACGGGAGCCATCTTGATGGCCTCCGGCCGCGTACCCATGACAACGGCGACGCGCTTGCGCTTCTGGCGATCTCTGTCCGCTGATGCGTCGTTCACGGTCCTGATCGTTCCTTGGAGTTCTCGCTGCTTGTTGTCGGCGGCGATAATTGCGGTGGGATGGCAACCGGATCTAATCGCGCAAAGAATACTCCTCAGCTCAGGCCTTTGCTATTGTCTACAATGACAGGCTACCCGGCCTTCGATCCACATTTGTTGTCACAGCGCCCGAATGCTTGTGGCTCGCGTGCACTGTGTTATAAGCACGGGTTGCTTAAGGGGGATTTCCGCAATGAACGGGGATAAGGCCGTTAACAAATGTGTGGCGGGAGCGATGACTGCAGAACTTGGTCCAGCTGATCAGCGCTTGGGTTGAAGCGATCGCGACACGCACCCGATCCTTCAGGGAAGCCACCAAGCAGACGCATCACCGCCGCGCCGTCAAGCGGGTAACGAAGCGCAGGTCGGGCGTCCAACGGGAAAGGATATCCGCGCGATGCTCATCAAGGAAAGTTCCGCGAAGCCGCAACGTCGGCTCGCCGCAGACATTATTCCGAACAGCGATCCGGTCGGACTTGACTGGCTGCTTCGAACGCTGTGGCGACGGAAAATCCCGATCATCCTGACCACGATACTGCTGTCGACGCTCGCTGCCCTCCTTGTCGCCAGGGTTCCCGCTGTTTACGTGGGCCAGGCTGAGGTGCTGATTGATCCGCGTAACGTTGGCAGCGGCGATCTGCAATCAGGGCGGAGCGGCGTAGCGGATGCCGAGATGTTGCAGAGCCAGGTTCGCGTCCTGCAATCTCGGAATTTAGCTTACAAGATTGTCGAGGCGCTGGAGCTCGACGGCGATCCGGAGTTCAACGTGACCTTGCGTCACCCCGGCACGGTCGACAGGTTGCTCGGCTGGGGCCGCACGAAGCTGGGGCAATGGGGCGTTCTGCCCGCGGAAGCGCCGGCGGCGGACAACGCGGCAGTGCGTCCGGAAACGGAAATGGCCGGCGTCGTCGACCGCTTTCTCGATGCCCTTGAGGTCGAGTTGCTGTCAGACCTGCGCGCTATCGCCATCAAGTTCGCCTCGCACAGCCCGGAACGAGCGGCGCAAGGCGCAAACAAGACTGCTGAAATTTACATTCTCGATCAGCTCGACGCCAAGTACGAGGCAACGCAGCGGGCCACGCAGTGGCTCACCGACAAGATCGCCGAACTTCGTCGAAACGTAGCCAGCGCAGAGCAGGCGGTCCAGAAGTTCCGCAGCCAGTCCGGTCTGTTGCAGGGTCCCGGCGGGACCATGGTGACGCAGCAGATCTCTGACCTCAACGCGCAGCTTATTGTTGTGCGCACTGCTCGCGCCGAAGCCGAGCAGCGGCTCGCTCGCGTCCGGCAGGCGGCGCAGTCGGTCGGCGGCGGAGACGCCGTCCGCTCCGCGACGACCCAGGCGCTGATCGATCAGGAGATTGCGATCAAGCGCCGCATCAGCGACTTGGCCAAGGAGTTCGGGGACCGTCATCCACAGATGGTTGCGGCCCGGGCCGATCTTGCCGATGTGCAGGACAAGCTTCAGCGAGAAACGCAGAAGGCGCAGAGCGCTCTTGAGACCGAGGTCAATGCGGCGCGCAGCCGCGAGGCGGCAATCAACCGCAGCATTGATCAATTGCGCGGCAAAGTCGGCCAGTCGGCGAGTGCCGAAAACCAGTTGCGCAGCCTGGAGCGGGAGGCGGAAGCCAGCCGTTCGATGTTGGAGACATTCCTTGCACGCTTTGAGCAGGCTACCGCCCAGCTCGATGCCTCGATCAATGAGACGGACGCGAGGATCATCTCGCGCGCCGACGTGCCGACGAGTGCCAGCTCTCCGCCAGTGAAACTGATCGTCGGGCTCACCTTCGTCATCTCGGCGCTGCTGGCGACGTTGCTGGCGCTGCTGCTGGAGGGACTCGACCGCGGCTATCGATCGGGCGAACAGATCGAAAAGGCAACCGGCTTGCGGGCACTGGGCCTGGTGCCGGCGGTCGGCGGGGCGGCACGGGGAAACCCAGCGGCCTACCTTCTACGACATCCATCATCGATGTTCGGCGAGTCTATCCGCTCGCTGTACACCGGCATTCTCTTGTCACCAGACCTGGCGCCGCCGCGCAAGCTCCTGGTCACGTCATCACAGCCGAAGGAAGGCAAGACGACAATTTCCGTGTGCCTCGGGCGGATGCGAGCGCTCGCCGGCCATAAAACGGTGATCATCGAAGCGGACCTGCGCCGTCCATCCGTTCACCGGGTGCTGGACATCCCGCGCCGGCCCGGGCTCACCGAGGTGGTACTGGGCGAAGCAAAGCTGGACGACGTGCTGGTGGAGGACAAAGAGTCCGGTGCATTCGTCTTGCCGGCTGGCAAACTCGCCCCCGATCCCACGGAAATTCTGTCTGCACCGATGATGAGCGACATACTGCAGACACTTGCCGATCGGTTCGAGCTCGTGGTCATCGACTCGCCGCCGCTCGTCGCCGTCGCTGACTCACGACTGTTGGCGCCACAGGTGGACGCGGCGATTCTTGTTGTTCGCTGGGCGGTGACGCCGCGACAAGTGGTGGCGCTCGCGGCCAAGCAGCTGGCCGAAGCTGGCGCCAACATCACTGGCGCCGTGCTGTCGCTCGTTGATTCAAAAAAACACGCCCGCTACGGTTTCGCCGACTCCGCCTACTACTACGGACCGGTGAAACGGTACTACAGCTCGTAAGGAGTGTGGCGGGGATGTTCGCCGGTGCCGACAACTCCCAGTTGGTCGAGCCCAGCCACTGGCGAGGGGATCGAACATAGCGGCGGCATCTTAAACAAGACTCCCCGCTGATCCTGCCTCGAATCAGTTGCCAAAGCCTGCAGCCCAAAAGCGCGAACGCGATGTCGTGCTAGCTGAGTTGGCTTTCCTTGACGACCCGTTCGTGGCCGTCGAGCGTGCTCTTCACGCGATATTGCTGGTCACTCGCCTCGGCGGGCAACAAACGGACGATCTTGAAGGTTTCGCGTGGCGCCGACCGAGGAGGGCCACTTCGCGAGAATGAGACCGTCTGTCCGACGGTGAACCTATGCGCTTTCATGCCCGTCCACCGTCTCAGGTTCGGTTGAGCGCGAGGCGGTTTTCGCCGCCCTTGACGCACGCCGCGCCGCCAAAGCTTCCGCCTTGCGGCTTAGCATCACGGCGTTGCGCGAACCGAGTTCAGCTTGAATGGACGGCAGGAGAGCCGCCGCCGCGGATTGTTGAGCCGCCGTCCCGTTGCGCAACAGCCGTTCGGCGTTGGCATGCAGCACGGCCAAGGCCTTGTCTTCCATCGTCGGCAGCCCGGCGGCAACATCCATGATAGCTGTCCTTGACGAGGAGGGGCGACGCGGCACGGCTGGAGCCGATGCCGCGCTTGCCCAGGAGCTTAAGCGCTGCGCAGGTTGACTGCCGAGCGCTTGCCCTGCTGGCCACGCTCCAGATCGAACTGAACTCGCTGGCCTTCACCAAGATTACCAAGGTCCGAACGCTCAACCGCCGAGATGTGAACGAAGACGTCCTTCGAACCATCATCCGGCTGGATAAAGCCGTAACCCTTAGTAGCATTGAACCATTTTACTGTACCGACCGACATTAACGTATCTCCGAATAGTCCATGCGCCGGCGCGATGCCGACGGTATCGACGTTTTACAGGAAGCACGCAACGCGATCGAAAAGCCGCAAGTCACGAACACGACCAGCACACGTCTTGCAGTTTATATAGAGGTTTATTGCGCGCAATGTAAGCCGCAATACCGCGCATGAAGGAATTGCCGCGCCGGTTTTCGCCTCGGGGGCGCTCGTGCCGAGCAAGCCCGTTGCATGCCAACGAGCATTCTCCGCAAGCAAGCTCATGTCGATCGGCGGGCCGTCGCTGCAACGCTGACCGACCACAAATCGGCGGTAGTGTCCGGGTCGCGGTTTTCAACGTGGTTTTTTTGATCGCCGGGCGGCAGCATAGCTCCGCAAACGGCGTTTACGTGCGATGAGGAGGATTAGAGGCGGCATGCTCCGATCAAATGAATGGAACTTGCGGCCGCTGGTGTGCCGGCGGAGCGTGCACACGGCAGCGGTTGACGGTGACCATTGGGCAGGCAAGGCAGGCAGGTGAGGATCTGTCGCGTCCAGCGACGCCACCACCGCCACCGCGTCCAACCGTGCCCGCCGTGGTGTTCCTTCCCCCGAGGCGCCGCTTCACAGATGTCGCAGCAGTGACGGCCCAATCGGCTTCGCTTGCGGCAATTGCCGTCGCGCATCTGGTCAAGCGCTTCGAGACAGTGACCGCCGTAGATGACGTGAGCTTTCAGGTCGCATCGGGCTCCACGACAGCGCTGCTCGGCGGCAATGGCGCGGGCAAGACGACGACGATCTCCATCCTCCTCGGCCTGCTGACGCCGACATCCGGCGCCGTCACGGTGCTCGGATGTGACATGCTGCGTCATCGGTACCGGGCCCTGGGCGCCATGAACTTCTCCTCGCCTTATGTCGACCTGCCGCGGCGCCTGTCGGTCGTGGAGAACTTGACGGTCTACGGCCAGCTGTACGGCGTCCGCGACCTGCGCCGCCGCATAGCCGAACTCGCCCGCGAACTCGACCTGGAGGGTTTCCTGCGACGGCCGACCGGCAGCCTGTCGGCCGGCCAGCGCACCAGGGTGACGCTGGCGAAGGCACTGCTCAATCGACCGCGGCTGCTGCTGCTCGATGAGCCGACGGCTTCGCTCGATCCCGACACGGGCGACTGGGTGCGCAGCTATCTCGAACGTTGGCGGACCGAGACTGGCGCCACCATCCTGCTCGCCTCGCACAACATGGCTGAAGTTGAGCGCCTGTGCGACCGGGTGTTGATGATGCGCAGTGGCCGCATCGTCGACCAGGGCTCGCCGCGGGAGTTGATCGAGCATTACGGCCGGCAAACGATGGAGGAGGTATTCCTGGACATCGCCCGCAGCCAATCGCAGCCGTTCGTCGCCGCGGAGGAAAACCGGCGATGATCGAGCCTCCGGTCGAAAGTGCCCGACGGGGGGAGCGGGGATTCTGCTGGCGACGCGTCTCCGGGATCCTGCTGCGTCATCTCTACGTGCTCCGCCGCTCCTGGCCGCGGCTGCTGGAACTGGCGTATTGGCCGACGGTGCAGATGGTGCTGTGGGGCTTCGTGACGCTGTTCTTCGTCCAGCACAGCTCATGGGTGGCGCAGGCGGCAGGTGTTTTGATCAGCGCCGTGTTGCTATGGGATATTTTATTCCGCGCCAATCTCGGCGTCTCGGTGACGTTCATGGAGGAGATGTGGGCGCGCAACCTGGCGCAGCTGTTTGCCAGCCCGCTTCGCCCTTACGAGTTGGTGGTGGCGTTGATGCTGATGAGCCTGATCCGCACGGTAATCAGCGTCACCCCAGCGATGCTCCTGTCGTTGCCGCTGTTCGGCGTGTCGGTGTTCGCCATTGGCCTGCCGCTGGCCGCTTTTTTCGCCAACCTCCTTATCTTTGGATGGTCGATAGGGCTTCTGGTGTCGGCGCTGGTGCTTCGCTTCGGGCTGGGCGCGGAGAGCCTGGCATGGGTGGCCATCTTCGCCATTGCGCCGCTCAGTGGTGTCTATTACCCGATTGCGATTTTACCCGTATGGCTGCAGCCGATCGCCTGGGCACTACCGCCGGCGTGGGTGTTTGAAGGCATGCGCGCCGTGCTGTTTTCGAACGAGACTCGCCTCGACATGCTGGCGATCGGCGCCGGGCTAAATCTCCTCTACATGGCTGGATCGACCGGCTTCTTTTTGTGGACTTGTGAAATCGCCCGGGTCCGTGGACTGCTCGTCCAACAAGGAGAATGAGAGAAACCGGCAGCTTCAACCATCAGGGTCTCGCCGGGGTTGACGTTTCGCGGCGGCCCGCACGCCGACGTGCAGACCTCAATCTAGCCCTGTGCGTTCTCAACCAGTTCAATCTGCTGCGGAACCAGGACCTCGATCATTGGACCGTTGTATCGCTGCAGCATGCCGCGGACCCGGATCATTCGGCCCTTTAGCGCATACGGCTCCAGCCCGGCGCGGACGAACTCTGCCAGTGCTTGCTTGCCGATAACGACCGTGAAGTCGCGCCGCCAGTCGGCGCCAAAGTTGAGGTACCACAACTCGCCCCGGCGCTCAGCCTCAAGCACCCGGCCCTCGACGATCTGCAGACCCGCGGGCGCAAGCTCAGCATCCTCACTGCTCCGAACGCGAAACGCTGACAACCGCCATAAGCCTCGGCGCGCGACTCGCGCACCTTTCTCTACAGCGAGCATTTCGTCGATCCGCTCCCGCGCCTGCGGGGTCGGCCAAACCCGTGCCAACCCGATGCCCAGCAACTGACCCTGAAGCCAAAGCCCGTCTTCACGATACACTTGAGCCGGTAGGCGACCATAACGGTCGGCGGTGGCGCCCGGCCCGCCCAGATCGAGGCAAACGACCGTTCCAACGCTCAGGAGGTCTGCCAGCAATCGGCGCGCGGCGGAAGCGACACTGGCGATGTCACCCACCGCCGCATTGGCTTTATGAACGACCGCGGCAGGCTCTTCGGGTCCTGATGGCAAAGTCGAAGGCCGCTCGGAGATGGCGATGCCGGCGAGCCAGACGGTCGTCGCTCCTTGGACAGGAGCAGCGAGAACAAGCGTCCCGACATTGTCGATCGACGAGATTGTTGCCGGCGTTTCGCACGGCTGTGCCGCCAGGGTAGCGCTCGCCGCCGTTGAATTTTGCACGGCAACCAGCATCACCGTCGCGATGACAGCGCGCAGCCTGGTGGCACGATGGAGGCTGGAAGCGCGCACGCTTCGACATCCACCGAGCGCTAAGGTACCATCCCTCGGCGCAACGGTTGGCTGATACGCGCTGAGTGGGGTGTAATGGCAGTTCGCGATCGGACTCATTCAACCATATTATCATAAAGTCACGACTTGCCGGAGACGTCTCGCGCTCATGGATGTCCGTCACTATCGAACCGACCTTTTTCCGGAGATTGAACCGTATGCCACCGGGCGCCTCCCACTGGGCGGGCCACATGTGATGTACTGGGAGCAATCCGGCAATCCGCGAGGCACGCCGATTCTCTTCCTGCACGGCGGCCCGGGGGCCGGTGCTGCTGCGGCTCACCGGCGGTTTTTCGATCCCCGTTATTATCGCATCGTAATCTTCGACCAGCGGGGCTGCGGGCGGTCGACGCCGCATGGCTCTGTCAATGCCAATACGACCCGCCACCTCGTCGCAGACATCGAAGCGTTACGAAACCACCTGAACATCCGTCGTTGGATCCTGTTTGGCGGTTCTTGGGGGTCGACCCTTGCCTTGGCCTATGGCATCCGCTGGCCTGAACGATGTGCCGGATTTGTACTTCGTGGCATTTTCCTCGGCACCCGGCGGGAGGTCGATTGGTTCCTTTACGGCATGGGCAATATTCTTTCCGGAAGCCTGGCGGCAGTTTGCGGGGACGTTGCCCGAAAGCGAACGCGGAGACCTGCTGAGCGGATACTACCGCCGCCTGATTGACCGTGATCCGGACATACACATGCCGGCGGCCTTCGCCTGGAGCCGTTATGAAACGGTCTGCTCAAATCTCATTCCGCGGCCTGACGAGACGTCCATGAACACCGCGGGCGACGCCTCGGCACTCGCGCTGGCGCGCATCGAAGCGCATTACTTCGTCAACAACGTCTTTCTTGACGACGGTGAATTGCTGCGATCAATCGGCGCGGTGCGCGAGATCCCGGCCATCGTCGTGCAGGGCCGCTACGACATGGTGTGCCCGATCGTTACCGCCGACACGCTGGTGCGGGCCTGGCCGGAAGCAAAACAGGTGACGGTTCCTGATGCCGGCCATTCAGCAATGGAGCCGGGCATTCGTGCCGCACTGGTGCGCGCCACCGAAGCGATGAAATCGCGCACCGGCTGAGCTCGCGCACCCGCCGCCGCCGTTGCGCCGATCCCAAGTTGCCGCCTGTATCCCGCACTTCAGCTGAGCCTATGGGCTGGTTCGTCTAACCGCCGCCGCCGTCAGCGACAGCGGTGCGGGCATACCAGCGGCCGTACGGCACATCCCAGACGACTTGATAATCGCGCTTGAGCCACGCAATGGTTTCGGGACTTCCGCGCTTGATCGCGTCCTCCTTATGGTTCTCGACGAACACCCACACCGGCTTTGCAGCCTGCAGATCACCCGCCAGCGCCGCCCATTGCGGCCGTAGATAGAACGCCCAGGCACTGCCCTGCGGCGGGATGGCCTGCGGCCGCGGAGCGAGTAGCATGATGGTTGGATCGCCGAAAACATATACTGGACCCGGTGGAGCGTGCTCGCGCAGGAAGGCCGCGGCGTCGGCTGCTTCGGCGTAGTCGACGCTTGCACTGCGTCGCCAGTCCTCCATCCTGTCCGTGAGCAACGCCGTTACCGGGCCTCGCGCCGCCTGACCGGCAGGAAACGCAAACGCCGCCAGCACCGGCAGGACAAGCAATGCCGCGAGCGCCCTCGCGGGTAACGCGTGTGCGGCCGTCTGGCCAGCACGTATCCGAGCGACGGCGAGAGCGACACCGCGGGCCGCTAATACGCAGACGGGCGCGTAGTACAAGAGGGTGTGATAAGTCCACCAGGAATTTTTCTGCACCAGCGCGATGGGGACGGCGACGATCAGCCACAACGCCATGCGGCGGAATAATGCCGGCTGATCCGTCCGGGCAAGACGAGGGACGACGAGAGCAGCAAATAGCAGCCATGGCGCCAGTGACGCAGCACAGACGGCGAACGAAATTGCGAGACGGTGGAGCGGCGCGGCCGCGACGTCGCCAAGAGCGCGCAGAGGATACACAAAATTCGTGGCAACGAATGCGTCGATCGCATCGAGACGCCAGAACGCAGCAGCCGTTAATCCCCAAACGAACACGACGCCGCATGCGAAGGGCAGCCACAGTAGCAGCACGACGCGGCCTCGCGGCATTTGTGCAGTCCCGGCGAGTCCGGTAGAGCGCAACGCACCGGCCGTTGCGGCAATCATAAAGGCGACCGGTATCGGCGCCAGCAAGTGTTTGAACAAGGTGGCGACGCCAGCGGCCATTCCAGCGGCAAGGAAACCAAGACAACAGGTGGCCGTCGATTGCCAGCGGATGGTGCTGATCCAGGCGACGACGAACAGGGGCAAGCCGACCAGGATCTCCAGCTGCGTCTGCTGGTGAGGCGCGCAGAACACCCAGTAGCTGGCGAGAATGGCGAGCGGAGCAAGGGGTGCCAGCCAGCGGTAGCGGAGCAACGGCCGCAGCGCCGCCACGATGACAACGGCAAAGACAAGTTGCCAGAGCAACTCGAACAAATGCACGCCTTCGGCGGTAAAGCCGAAAAGCTTGCCAGCAAGATAGTTGAACAGGAAAATTGCCGGCTGCTTGACGTCCCACACGTCGACATAGAGGACGGCGCCCCGGTCCATCAGACTCGCCATCCAAAGAAACGTCGCCGTGTCCCGATGCAGCGGCATCGGGACCTTAATCAGCCCAAAATAACGATTAAGACCAGCGCCGCAGCCCAGCAAACACATTCGGCCCTGTTCGCATCGACAAATGCCGATATGCCGGCTAATCCAACCCTTTTTCAGAACTCTGGATGTGACTCTCTCGTAAAGCGACACGCACCCCCCCGGGCACGGTTAGCACGGGCGTCGTTCCTCCTCTGTCGCCGGCAGCCTCCCCCGAGAGCTGACTTGCGGTATGGATCAGTAAGCGTTTTTGTGGGTCCAACCAGCGAAGGCCGTGAGCATCATGATCTTGAGGTCGAACCACAACGACCAGTTCTCGATGTAAAAGACATCATGCTCGACGCGGCCTCGCATCTTCTCCACCGTGTCCGTCTCGCCTCGGAAGCCGTTGATCTGGGCCCAGCCAGTAATACCGGGTTTTACCCGATGACGGCCGTGATATCCGCCAATCAGTTGCGCATACTGCTCATTATGCTCAACTGCATGCGGCCGCGGGCCGACCATCGACATGTTACCCTGCAAAACGTTAAATAACTGTGGCAGTTCGTCGAGGCTGGTGGACCGTAAAATACGCCCGACGCGGGTCACCCGCGGGTCGTTCTTGGTGGCCTGCGGCACGCCCTCTTCACGGGGCCGGTTATGATGCATTGAACGAAACTTGTAGACGACGATTTCCTGATTGTTGAATCCGTAGCGCTTCTGCCGAAAAAGGATCGGGCCAGGGCTGTCTAATCGTATGGCGAGGGCGATCAGCAGTAGCAGTGGCGACAGCAATACGACTAATGATGTGCCGACCGTCCGGTCCTCGATCTTCTTTATCAAGCCGCTCCAACCGGTGAGCGGAGCTGAAGCGATCTCCAGTACGGGCACGCCCTCCAGCAGCTGCTCGCGATGGCGCGGGAAGTGATAGCCGATGAGATCCGAACCAAGGTAGATGTGCACTGGCAGGGCACGCAGCTTGCCGATGATGTTGACCAGACGATCATCCGCGCTCCACGGGAGGGTGATCACAACGTCGTGGATCTTCCCCGAGCGCACGTAGCGCACCAAATCATCGAGATTTCCCAGGACGGGAAAGCCATTCACCTCGCGGCTAATGCGGGTACGGCGATCATCAAAGATGCCAACGATGCGCTTCCAAGGTGCGTCCTCGAGCGCAGCCGCGAAACCAGATGCTGCGCCTGGCCGCTGGCGCCGACGATGGCGACGTTGCGCACCAGAACTCCCGCCGAGGCCAGCCGACGGATCAGCAGCTTGCCGCCGCCCCGCAGGCCAAAGATGAGGACCGACGAGGTGAGAAAGCTTGCGAAGAACCACATCTGGGAAAACTGGTCCGATATGCGCAGCGCGAGTGCAAGCGTCAAAAGGATCAATGTAACCAGAGCACTCAGCAACACCATCTGACGCATACGACTGGGCCACGAAACGATGGTGTTGCAGTCGTAGAGTCCGGCGTAGTGAAAGACGCTTAGCGTCAGGCCGACGTTGATGGCGATTTCGGTAAAGTAGGTCTGATAGGTTGCAGAGCTCCAACCCGGTATCAGCAGATAGTAGGACAGACCAACAAGCACCAGCACAAAAGCATCTGCAGCGCCAACCAGACCTGAGACGATGCTCTCTGACCATGAAATGCTTCGCCGGGACGCGGCTGGCAGGTCATCGATTCTTGGACTCGCTTCCGCATCCATCGATGTTTCGATCGTCGTCATGTCTCTAGTCTCAACTCCAGACAACTCCCGCCGCGGCGAGACCAAGCTGGCCATGCCACCGATGCTCTCGATTGTTCCTTGGCGATCGCTGTCAATATCCAAGAGCAGCGGCCTTATCCAACGGCGGATTCCTCAGATGCAACCTAGGCTACCGCCGATCTTTGCGTCAGCATCCAAGATTATCATAAACCACGCACGGCACAATCATTTGTCGAGTTTACATCAAGAACTAATCGCATCCCGAGCAGGCAGCCGCTACAGCAGGCCGGTCACCGTCCCTCGAAAACGATTCCCATCACATTCAAGACGATTGTCCGGCTCCTATCTCGCTTCCGAACCGCTGCCGGGACGCGTCGCGGAGTTCCGCCTGACGTTGAACGCTGCGGCCGGGTAGGCATGGAAGAACTACCTTCCCACTGTTTCGGTGCGATACCTTAAGATGCCAATCCCTTGGAATGATCCCGACGCCTTTGCTCTTTTTCGCAGGCTGATCGGTTCTGTGTTCCTTTTTGCAGGCTGATCGGCGAGTTGTCCACTGCTTTCTCCCTCCGGCACGTTCAACCGATGAGTGCGTGGCGCCCTTGCCACAGGATCGACGTCAGTTTGCCGGTCCGAGGAGGCGCTATTCCGGCCTACCAATGCTCAAAGGGCTGGCAGTTGCGTGGTAAAAAAGCGGAGAAGAGCTGCTGAGAAGAAGCGGCAGACGGCGCGCGGGTAAGACCACGTACAATCCTGGCGGGAACTCCGGACGCTGCTCGCGAAGCGCTCTGATTGCATCGCCCCATGTCAAACCACCTGCTCAATCGATACGGTTCCGTCTCGAGCAGCAGAATCCCTCATGTTGCATGCCGGTGGACACACGGCCGGAACTATGGTTTACGAGGTTCGTTCGACGTCCATCGCGAGGAGCTCAAACCCGTGTCACAGTTCGGCATCGACACTTTGAGGACCCGCCGGACTCTCGATGTCGGCGGTAAGCGTTACGACTACTACAGTCTCGCAGCCGCGAGCGCCGCCGGCCTTGGTGATCTGACGCGATTACCGTTTTCACTGAAGGTCTTGCTGGAAAATCTCCTTCGCTGGGAAGATGGCCGCACCGTCACGGTCGAAGATGTCAAGGCGGTGGCTGCCTGGCTGAAAGATCGTCGGTCCGATCGGGAAATCGCCTTCCGTCCGGCACGCGTGCTTATGCAGGATTTCACTGGCGTGCCAGCCGTTGTCGATCTGGCCGCGATGCGCGATGCAATGGTTGTCAAGGGTGCCGATCCGGGAAAGATCAATCCGCTGGTGCCGGTCGATCTGGTCATCGATCATTCGGTTATGGTCGACTCCTTTGGCAGCGACACAGCGTTTGGCGATAACGTCCGCGTAGAATTCGAGCGCAATCGCGAGCGATATGAATTCTTGCGCTGGGGCCAGGCGGCCTTTGACAATTTCCGCGTGGTTCCACCAGGCACCGGCATCTGCCATCAAGTCAACCTCGAGTATCTGGCGCAAGTGGTGTGGACCGGCCCGGACGGCGATGAAACGGTCGCTTATCCCGACACGCTGGTCGGCACCGACAGTCATACGACCATGATTAACGGTCTATCGGTGCTTGGTTGGGGTGTTGGCGGCATTGAGGCAGAAGCCGCGATGCTGGGCCAGCCCATCTCCATGCTAATCCCTGAGGTGGTCGGTTTTAAGATGACCGGCCGCATGCGTGAGGGAGCGACCGCCACAGATCTCGTGCTGACCGTTACCCAGATGCTGCGCAAGAAGGGCGTGGTCGGCAAGTTCGTGGAGTTCTTCGGGGCCGGGCTCGACCACCTCAGCCTTGCCGATCAGGCAACGATCGCCAACATGGCGCCCGAGTACGGCGCCACCTGTGGTTTCTTCCCAATCGGGCCGGCAACCATCAACTACCTTCGGTTCTCCGGGCGCAACCCGGAGCGGGTGGCACTGGTAGAAGCGTACGCCAAGGAACAGGGTCTGTGGCGCGGCAGCGATACTCCCGAGCCGGAATTCACTGACACCCTCGAACTGGACCTTTCCTCGGTTGAGCCAAGCCTTGCCGGTCCCAAGCGGCCACAGGATCGGGTACCGCTGTCGCAGGCAGCATCGTCCTTCCGGCAGTTTCTGACGAAAGAACGTGGCGGCGCCGCCGCGCGCAGCACGCCAGTGTCCGATGCCAGCTATGAGTTGAGCGACGGTGCCGTCGTCATTGCCGCGATCACCAGTTGTACCAATACTTCCAACCCCAGCGTGCTGATTGCTGCCGGGCTGGTCGCTCGAAATGCGCGCCGCATCGGGCTGAACGTGAAACCGTGGGTGAAAACTTCTTTCGCGCCGGGTTCCCAGGTGGTCACTGACTACCTGGAGGCGGCCGGACTTCAGGCTGATCTGAACGCACTGGGCTTCAACCTCGTTGGCTATGGCTGCACCACCTGCATCGGCAACTCTGGACCCCTGCCGGAACCAATCGCCCAGGCCATAGATCAAGGTGATCTCGTTGCCGCGGCGGTCCTCTCCGGCAACCGCAATTTCGAGGGCCGAATCCACCCGCAGACGCGCGCCAACTATCTCGCTTCCCCGCCGCTGGTTGTCGCCTATGCCCTGGCCGGTTCAATAACTGTCGATCTGCTGAACGAACCTCTCGGCACCGGCGAGGAGGGCCAGCCCGTATTCCTGCGCGATATCTGGCCGACGAACCACGACATCCAAGCGATGATGGAGGCGGTGCTGACGCCGGAAATGTTCCGCCGCCGGTACGCCGACGTTTTCCGCGGCGATCGTGCCTGGCAGGAGTTGGAGGCTCCGAGAAGCGAGACCTACGCCTGGGCGGCCCCCTCGACATATGTCCGCCATCCGACCTTCTTCGAGCAAGGTGCCGGAGCGGGCTTCGCTGATATCATCGGCGCCCGCCCGCTGGCGATCCTCGGCGATTCAGTGACCACGGATCATATTTCGCCGGCCGGCTCGATCAAGAAGGACAGCCCCGCCGGTCGCTACTTGATAGAGCATGGCGTGACGCCAACGGACTTCAATTCCTACGGATCGCGCCGCGGTAATCACGAAGTAATGATGCGCGGTACATTCGCCAACATCCGCATCCGTAACGAGATGGCGCCAGGCACCGAGGGGGGCGTCACCCGCCACATGCCGGACGGGACAGCGATGTCGATCTACGACGCGTCGATGCGCTATCAGGCCGATGGCGTGCCGTTGCTCATCTTCGCCGGCGCCGAGTACGGCGCCGGTTCATCGCGGGATTGGGCCGCGAAAGGCACCCGGCTACTGGGCGTCCAGGCGGTCATCGCCGAAAGCTTCGAGCGCATCCACCGCTCCAACCTCGTCGGAATGGGGATTCTGCCTCTGCAGTTCAAGGCAGGTTGCACGCGCAAGACGCTGCAACTCGAAGGCACGGAGACTTTCGACGTGACTGGTCTTGGCGGCGACATCAAGCCGCTCATGGACGTGATGCTCACGGTGCACCGGGCCGATGGGCGGGTAGATACCACGCCGTTGCTGTGCAGGATCGATACACTGGACGAGATCGAGTACTATCGGAGCAACGGAATCCTGCAGTATGTGCTGCGGCGCCTCGCGCTTGCCGCCTGAAGGCGCACCGCGCCACTGCAGGAACTCACCCGGCTGTGATTGGCTCCGACCGACGGCTCGGGCTACGTCTCGTGCATGGTCCACCATATCCGGAAGCTTTTCGTCTTAATCGTAGCCCTGACCGTCGCAACGCCGGTGGCCGCTGGAGAGCGGGTGACAGTCGTCGAGCTGTTCACCTCGCAGGGTTGTTCGGCTTGCCCGCCGGCCGACGCCTTGCTCCGAGATCTGGTTCAGTACCCGGACCTTCTGCCGCTTTCCGAGCATGTTGACTATTGGGATTACCTGGGCTGGCGAGATCCCTTTGCCCACCCTGATCTGACGCGGCGGCAGCGTCAGTATGCGCAGCAACTTGGGCTCAGTTACGTCTACACGCCTCAGTTCGTAATCCAAGGAACGGTACAAACAGCTGGACGTGATCGAGACTCCATTCTCAGGCAGATCAATGAGATGCAGGCCCTCTCTGCGCCGGCAGTCGTGGATGTTCTGCGAGCCGAAGATGGGCAACTAGCAGTCCGGTTGGAGCAGATGGCTCTTCCGTCAGCGGCTGACATCTGGCTGGTGCATTACCTTCCAGCGCGGACCACCGCGGTCGCGCATGGTGAGAACAGCGGGCGGTCGATCGAAAACATTAATGTTGTTCGTCACCTTACGCTGCTCGACCGATGGTCCGGCGAGCCGAAGACGGTGCCGCTATCGCGTGAACTTCCGACTGACGGACACTTTGCAGTGCTTGTGCAACAAAGTAATTCCGGTCCGATTATCGGTGCCGCACGCCTGCCAGCCCCAGCACGCTGAGCCGGAGGCAGTGAGAAACTACCAAAGCAAAAATCTACCATTGCGCTTGTTTCTCTTCCGGTAGGCGGTTATAATACTTGTATCTGGAGAAACCGTGTATGTGAGGCGTGCTCCAAATGGCGCGCATCGCTCGGCGAGCGTGGCTTTTGCGCAACGTTAGGGAAAAGCGGGTCGCGGGCGCCGAATGAATAAAAGGAAAATGCTGCACGAGCGACTAATGGCCGCGGAACTACGGGGCCGGCTTGATGAAACGGCATTACAGGCGGAATCGCGCCGAAGGGAGGTTTATAGTGCTGGAAGTTGCTACTGACCAGTGTTCTTCTCCATATCGTTTGCCACCTTATGCCGCTTCACAGCGGCCGCCCCTTTCGCCGCGAAATGTTTGCGGAAGGCGGCATCGAACCTAAGCTCGAAGATCTGCTCACGGACCCTCTGACAGAGGCTCTGATGCGGCGCGACGGCGTCAGCGTCGCCAGCTTGCGGGAACTCATCAGCAGCACCCGAAAAGGCCTCAAAGAGCGCCGGGCGCGCCCTTAACGTCGCAGGCAATCTGCTGGCTCCGCTACAGCAAATAGATCAACCGCGTTTGCGGCTGGCCGCACGACTGCCGCCTCAATACCGTCCCTAATTCCAGGCTTGAGTGTTCGTAGCTTGCGGGGCAAATAATCCGCTGCAAGTGCTGGTATTTATCTGCCCATCGCGCAGACGAAGAATCGTCGAGATCGCCTTCAACAATGCCAGCGCGTCGGTGAGCCCGGGCTGCTTCATTTGCGCATGGTCAAGGCCGTCGACGACGCATATAGGCAGGGAGCGGCCAGAGGCAACCCGCGGCTGCCAGCGCTTCGCTCTGCTCTGCCGGAATGATCCGGTCGTGGCGATCATGGATCAGCACGAAAACCACCGGCAAGCTGGTCAAGTCGCGCTGTTTCAGGTCGAGGAGGTTAATCTCTTCAGCAAGTCCAGCCGGAAGCGCGTTCAGAAGAGCCGACACCCGGTCTGGATCGCTGTTCGTCACCAATGCGTAGACAGCAACACCGTCAGGTCCGAGGTTTTCAACCAAGTCGTCTATCGGGGCGTTTTTATCATCCAGCTTTCGACCCGCCATCTCCTCCAGCGTCGCCCGGTCCCACGGGTCGGAGATGCGTACGGCGTTTGCTAGGACAAAAACCCACTTTCCATACGCCTTCGGCGGTCGATACAACCATGAATCGTTCACACTCGGCCGGTAGTATCCAGTCGTGACGTAGGTGATCAGCGCCGAAAGATCCCAATAGCCGCCAACACCCAGGAAGAAGTCGACACGCCCCAGCAGTCGCGGTTCGGACAGCGCGATGACTGCCGGGCCGACGGCGAAGGAGATCGCGGCGACGCCGAGAGGTCGGCTTTGTTGCCGTGCGTCCATGTATCGCGCCGCATCGGCGATCGGCTCGGCATCCAGCGCCGTTACCTGTAGCGCCCGCATTCGCGGCAGGTCCGGAACCAGCACCTCGAAGCGGGCGCGCGCCAACGTCATCGCGAAGTCGACGAGACGGGCATCGTCTCGGCCGCGCGGCGTCAATCCCGGCACCAGCACGATGCCGGCCTTTGCCGGCTCGCCCGGCAGATAAAGGTCTGCTTCGTGCTCCCGGCCATCGATGGCAAAGCGGATGAAGGTCCGAGCAGGTGGGGGCGTAACTTGCTTCAGACCGCTGGGACGGTGCCCTGCCTCGATATCACGCAAGACCCGCGCTGCTTCCACAGTGCGTGAGGGTGAACACGCTGCGGACAGCCAGCAAGCGACGAGCAGCAATGTCAGTGCGGCGACTGGTGTGGCTCGAAGCCGGAGAAGGTTTGGCCGTGGAGCGGCGGCCAGCCGCCCGGAACTGCGTGGGATCAGAGCATCCATGGCGCTGCGTACTGGCGCAGGCCGCTGATTATCTGTGCATCGAACTCTCCGATCGCGGCTGCGATCATCTCCGACCAGAAAAGACTCCGTTCCTCGGATGTCATGCCTTCCTTGAGGTCGCGGGTGCGCGCCACCTTTGCGGTGAACCCGTCAAGTCGCGTACCATTTTCGTCGAGAAACTCGAGCTGTGCTTCAAGCGTCACTGTCCAGCGCTGCGCCGGCTCCGTGGTCAGCGCGCCAGTTAGGCCGCCGGTACGCGACAGGTTCTCGGCGGTCACCGGTGCTTCGACAATGGTAAAACGGGCGACATTTTCAGTGCCATCGGATCGCAGGCGCTGCTGAGCCCACTTGATAAGAGCCTCCTGCGGCGTCGGCGTTACCGAGCGCTCGATGTTCGGCGGCGCGATCTCCGGCTGGTAGCGGGAGTCGATCTCCGCCACTCGCACATTTAGCAGGATCGGAGCGGAATGGGCGAAGTCGAGCACCGGTGCCTGCCGGGCCGGAGGCGCCGAACTGCAGCCGGTGAGGACGCCGGTGACGAGGCCAATAGCCAGCACGACGGAGGGGATGCGTATCATCATGGGATCCTCAAGTGACGCTTTTCTTGCTGCTATGCAGGGTGCCGAAACCAGCGAGCGCAGCGTCGTCGAAAATGTATTCGGCTTTGCAAAACTCGCAGGTGACGCGCAGCACGCCCTCTTCGCGCATCGTCATCAGTTCGTCCACTGGAAACGACCGCAGCGTCCGCTCGACCTTCTCCACGAGCATCGACAGCGATGGCGCAACGGCCTGGCTCGAAAAAGGCGCACGCCGTCCTCGTGAAAAAGTCGATAGAGCAGGTCGGCGGGGGAGAGGTCGGGGGTCAACAGCTCGGCCGCCGTTGCACTGCTCATCAGGATGACCGCGCGACGCCAGTCGTCCTCCGCGGCTTCGCTGTCAGCATCGCGAGGCAACGGCAACCGCTGGATCATCAGCGCCGCGGCGCGATGCCCTTGCTGCGGCCGGGACGCGTCCAGGGCACAGAGACGCATGGCAGTCTGCAACTGCTCGGACTGGCGGAAGTAGGCGTGGCAACAGTCGCCGAGAGTCGCTCCTTCCAACTGGGTTATGCCCTGGTAGCGTTCCGTCCCGGGCCCCTGATCCACGGTGAAAGACATGTAAGCGGCACCGAACAACCGCGGCACCGGGCCTTCCGTCGTTTGCAGCCTGGCAGGCAGCCGATCGGCATCGAAACGGGCATAGCCACGCATGTCGCCTTCGCTGGTGACGTCGACGAGCATCAGCCGGATCGGCCCGTCGCCCTGCAATTGCAGGGTGAATATACCGTCATACTTCAGCCCGCTCGCCAGAACCGCAGCCATCGCCATCGCTTCTGCTAACTGGCCTGCGACCATCGGTGGGTACGCGTGCCCGGCAAGAACCGTGTCGACGACGGAGCCGAGACGCACCAATCGCCCGCGCAACCCGGGCGTTTCGATTTGGAAGGGTTGCACCTGGTCTTCGAAAGACGGTGCGGATGTGGCGATCACGTTCCAAGCAGCTCCGTGCAACGTGGCGCGCGGGCGCCAGGGGGCGCGGGTTCAGGCGAGGCACCAGGCAAGGATGCCTTTCTGTGCGTGCAGACGATTTTCCGCTTCGTCCCATACTACCGATTGCGCCCCGTCAATGACTTCGGCCGTCACCTCCTCGCCACGGTGCGCCGGCAAGCAGTGCATAAACAGCGCATCGGGTTTGGCATGCGCCATCAATTGTGCGTTGACGCGGTACGGCGCAAGTTCGTTGTGGCGCTTCTCCGCTTCCTTCATCCCCATCGACACCCAAGTGTCGGTGACCACCAAGTCAGCGCCGTCGACCGCTTGCTGCGGCGTCGCCGCGAAGCTCACGTCGCCACCCTCCGCGCGCACCCACTCCAAAAGCCGGTCACGCGAGCGGAAGGGCTTCGGACAGGCCAGTCGCAGCCGGAAGCCGAAGCGCACGGCGGCATGCGCCCAGGAGCGGGCAACGTTGTTTGCGTCGCCGCTCCAGGCAACGGTGCGGCCTTCGATGCTTCCCCGGTGCTCCTCGTACGTCATCACGTCCGCCATCAGCTGACAGGGGTGGGATTCGTCCGTCAGCCCATTAATCACCGGGACGCTTGCGAACCGCGCCAGTTCATCCAGCTTCCGAGGATCGTCGGTACGTATCATGATCACATCGACGTAGCGGGACAGAACCCGAGCGGTGTCCGCCATCGTCTCGCCGCGGCCGAGTTGCGATGCGGCGTCGCTGAGCAGCACCACATGGCCTCCGAGCTGCCGCATGCCGACCTCGAAGGACACGCGGGTCCGCGTCGACGGCTTCTCGAAGATCATCGCGAGCGTCCGCCCTTCGAGCAGCGGCGTGCGCGGCGAGGCGACGTCCCGCTTAATTTTCAGACCGAGGCCGAGGATGCGGCGAAGCGTCGGTCCGTCGACGCGGTCGAGGTCGAGAAAATGCCGGGGCACCGTCATCTTACGCTGCTTTGCTGGCCAGCTCCGCACAGGCGTGCTCGATGATCCGGCACGCCTGCACCACTTCCTGTTCGCCGATGATCAGTGGCGGCAGCAGGCGGACAACATTGTCGCCGGCGGGAATCGACAACAAACCGCCCTCCAGCAAGCCTGCGACCAGTTCCCGGTTAGGGACAGCGCACTTCAGCCCCAGCATCAGGCCAACGCCCCGGACTTCGCTGATCACGCTCGGAAAACGAACCGCGAGGGCGGCGAGCTGGCGTTGCAACAGATCGGCGACGGTGCGGACATGATGGAGAAACGCCGGCTCGGCGACGATGTCGAGCACGGCGTTGCCCACCGCCATCGCCAGCGGATTGCCGCCGAAGGTTGAGCCGTGACTGCCCGGCACGAATGCTTGCGCCACGCGCGCCGACGCAAGACAGGCACCGAGCGGAAACCCGCCGCCGAGACCCTTGGCGATCGCCATCACGTCCGGCGTGACCCCTGCCCACTCGTGCGCAAACAGCCGGCCGGTGCGGCCGATGCCGCACTGAACTTCGTCGAACAACAGCACGAGCCCGTGCAGGTCGGCGAGCTCGCGCAGGCCGCGGAGAAACCCAGGCGCCGCCGCGTGAATGCCCCCTTCACCCTGCACCGGCTCCACCAGGATGCCGGCCGTCGCCGGACCGATCGCGGCGCGAACCGCATCGAGGTCGCCGAACGGCGCATGATCGAAGCCTTCGACTTTCGGCTCGAAACCCTCGAGATATTTTGGTGAACCGCCGGCTGCGATCGTTGCCAACGTGCGGCCGTGGAAGGCGCCAGCGCAGGTGATCAAGCGAAAGCGCTCCGGTGCGCCGGCCACCACCCGTTGATACTTGCGCGTCAGCTTCAGCCCGCATTCAATCGCCTCGGCACCGGAGTTACAGAAGAACACGGCGTCGGCGAAGCTCGCTGCCACGAGTCGTTGCGCCAGCCGTTCCTGCTCGGGAATGCGGTAGAGGTTCGAACAATGCCACAGACGATGCGCCTGCGCGGTCAGCGCCGTCACCAGATGCGGGTGGCAGTGGCCGAGAACGGTCACCGCGACGCCGCCACCGAAATCGAGAAAGCGACGACCATCGGCAGTGAACAGCCATGCTCCTTCGCCGCGTTCAAAGGCGACGTCGAACCGATCGTAGGTGCCCATCACCGCCACCGCTGCCTCCCCGCTGTCGCAATATTACGAAGGCCAGAAAAAAAACCACGGGCCGGTGGGATCACACCGGCCCGTGTCCGGGAAAGACGGACTATATGTTTTTCCCGGGCCGCCTTGTCAACGCCCGCTCTGTTCACGACACTCGCTCAGGCCAGATTGCACTCACGGCTCGGCCGCGGCAGGCAGAGGTAAGCACGTGGATCAGGAAGTTCTCTCGGCACTGATCGGCACCGCAGCCGGCGTCGTGCTGGCGATTATCAGCAGCCTCGTCATTCCACTGGTTCTGAAGCGGCAGGAGAAGGTCGAACAGCGGCGCGGCGTCCATGAGAAATACGCGCAGCCGCTCGCCGCTGATGCGGTGAACCTGCTGTGGCGGCTAGACGAAATCTTGTTCAAGGGCCGCGCCCAGTATCTTGGCGAGAACGCGCCGAAGACGCCGTTCAACATCTACAAGCGGGTCAGCACCTGCTATCGCATCGCCGCCGTGCTCGGATGGGTCCGCGCCATCGAGCTTGAACAATCCTACCTGTTCTTCGGCGAAGATGCCTCCGTCGAGGATTTGCGCGCGGCCGTCGCCGATTTGAAGTCAGCACTCGCTGACTCGCCACACGTCGAGGCGCATGTGCTGCGTGGTCTGGCCGAGGCGTGGGGAATTCCACTGCCCGCTGATCATGCCACCGTGGCACGCGCAGCGGCCTGCGGCAACGCGGAGATGCAGCATGTCCTCGCCGACTTTGGCCTCATTCATTATCGAGAACTATTGCGGCTCGACGAGGCGAGACAGATGGAGGTGGCTCGACGCATGTCGGCGGCGGTCACCGCCGCGATCGGTCGTCCGCCGGTCGATCAGGAGGTGTTGCAGGCGACACGCGCGCGAGCGCTCGCGCATATGTCCGTCAAGCAGGCGTGGATCTACCGCGACTGGCAGCAGGCGATTGGCACCCTGATGATCCGGAGCGTCGACGATGCCGCGCGGCGTTTCGACGTCCTCGACTACGGCACCTTCGAGCGGTTGTTCTTCGACGAACAAAGCGCCGAGAAGCCCTGGATGGAGCGGCTGGAAGCGGTGGTCATCGGCATTGACCCTGCTGATCCGGACCCCGCCGATTTTCGTGTTGTTCAATTGCGGGCCGTGGGCCGCGCCTTGGCGGCGCTGATTTGCGCCATCGAAAGGCTGGACCTCGAAAGGCGGATCCTCGATGCGAAAGCGTGCGCCCTGGCCCGCCGTCTGCTGGCCGAGATCCCGCCGCCCGACGTCGCCGCCGCACTCACTGACGCGTAAGACCGGACCTCACGCCTTCAACTTGTAGCCGGTCGCGAACATCCGGTGGCAGAGGATCCACAGACCGATGCAGGACGCGGCAACCACCGCCATGCCGAGCGTCGTGTTCATATCGGCGCGTCCGGTCCAGCCATAGCGAAAGCCGTCGATCATGTAGAAGAACGGATTGAGGTGCGCCACCGCCTGGAAAAATGGCGGCAGTCGCTCCACCGAGTAGAAGGTGCCGGAGAGGAACGATAGCGGCACGACGATGAAATTGGTGACGGCGGCTATGTGATCGAACTTGTCCGCCCAGATTCCGCCGGCCAGCCCCAGCAGCGACAGCATCAGCGAGGCAGTGAACGCGAAATACAGCAGTGCGCCCACGTCGTGAATGCGGACCGGCAGGAAGATGGAGACGGAGAGGGAAGCGACGATGCCGACAGCGAGGCCACGCGTGGCGCCGCCCATTGCCATCGCCAGCGTCAATTCGAACGCCGTCAGCGGCGGCATCAGCGTATCGACGATATTGCCCTGCACTTTGGCGATGATGATCGATGATGACGTGTTGGCGAATGAGTTCTGGGTAATCGCCATCATCACCAGCCCGGGAGCCAAAAACTGCAGATAGGTTGCGTCCTGCGCACCCGCGGTATGGCCCAGCGCCAGAGCGAAAATGGCGAGGAACAGCAGCGTGGTAACTACGGGCGCGACGACTGTCTGGTTGTACACCTTGACGAAGCGCCGGACCTCGCGCCAGTAGAGCGTCCACAGTCCCAGCCAGTTGCCGCCACGGTCGATGGTAATCATTTTGCTTTCCGGCACGATGCCAGACCAACCTGGGGCGAGCGCAGCCGGAAGTCCAGGGTGAGAAGAACCACCAGAAGCTTCGCAGAAATGAGCACCCTCATGTCGGCGTTGAGCCTTGCGAAGCCGGCGAAATGACAACAGGCGTTGTCGGAGTTTCGGCTGCCTGGCCTCGAGCGGGCGGCGCATCTGCTGTGGCGGACGGCGTTACGGCGGCCGGGGTGGGTGCGGGACCTGATGCGCCGCCCCCGACTTGCACATGCAAAGGGCGGCGCCTCGCCGCGCTTGTCGACGCCGAGGTAGATGGTGCGGTGCGGGAACGGCAATTCGATCCCTTGTTCGTCGAAGCGCTTCTTCATCCGGCCGTTGAATTCGCGGCCAACCGCCCACTGCCGAATGGGCAGGGTCTTGATCCGCGCCTTCAGCAGCACCGACGACTCCAGGAACTGGTCAATGCCGAAGACCTCCAGCGGCTCCAGGATGTCAGTAGCGAAGCGCGGGTCGGCCCGCATCTCCTCGACAATGTCGCGGCAGATTTGCGTCACCTCATCAAGGTCCTCGCGATAGGAGACGCCGATGTCGAGAACGTAGTAGGAAAAGTCTTTGGTCAGGTTGGTGACGGTGCCGACTGAACTGAACGGCACCGTGTGCACGCTACCGGCCATGTCGCGCAAGCGGATGCTTCGGATCGACATGTCCTCGACGACGCCGCCGATCCCGGCGACGTTGACCACATCGCCGACGGCGAGCGCATCCTCGACCAGCATGAAAACGCCCGTGATCACGTCCTGTACCAGCTTCTGCGCGCCGAAGCCAATGGCGAGACCGACAACACCGGCACCGGCAAGCAGCGGTGCGATGTCGATACCGAGCTCCGAGAGCGTGATCATTACCACCATGATCGATAGGAACACGAACAACGCCTTGCGCAGCAACGGCAGCAGCGTGCGGATGCGCGCGCTGTGCTGGACGGCGCTGCCGTCCCGGCCACTGACTTCCAGGTAGCGCTGAATGGCGTTGCTGGCCAGCTCCCAGACAATCACGGCGAATACCAGCACCATGCCGATACTGAGGATCGCCCCTAGCGCCCGCTGCCCCCACGACCGCTGCAACCAGGCGAAGGCGCCGATGCTCCACACTTCCATCAGCAGCAAGGCGGCACCAGCCAGAACGATCATTCGGAGGATGGTGGCCAGGACCGGCATGTAGATTGCGGCCCGTCTCTGCAACGGCGGGACATCCGGCCTGCCCACCCGCTCGGTGACGACCGCCAGCAGCGGGCGCAGTCCAACCAGCAACAGCCAGGCGACGGTAAACACCAGCAACGACATCAATGTCGCGCGCAGCATGAAGGAGAAACCGCCCTCAATGGCGAAGGCTGCAACGACGAAGAACCCGACGATGTAAGCGATCACCAGGAGGTGCCAGACCACGGATAATCCGTACAGCAGTTGCGCCGCGCCCAAGCGCTGCGAAGCCGAGGAAGAGCGCCGCCGCAGCCAATCAGCAACCAACCGCCGGTGGCGCAGGACGAAGACAATGGCGAGAACGGCAATGATCAGCCCGAGGCCGGTGAAAAGGGCTTGCGCTCCGCGCCGCGGCAGACCGAGCAAAAGGGCGGCGCCGATCAGAAAGTAGCCGCCAACTCCGACGCCGACGAAGCGGCGGAACCAGACGTATAGATTGCGCGCGATCGTATCGGCGAGCGGAAGCAGCCTTAAGGTGGTCGATGTCGGCGCCAGCAGCAGCCGCGCCGCCGCCAACAGAGCGCGGGCAATCAGGTAGGCATTGACGAAGTTGAGGCCGATGGCGCGCACCTTTGCCGTCGGCTCCACCAGCACCGCACTGGCGTACGCGGCCGCCGCGAAGGCGACGAGCGGTGCAACGTCGAGGATCGCTCGTGCCGCGATCGGCAGGATGCGGGCAATCCCGATGCGCGCAGCCGCGCTATCCAGCCGGCGGCGGGCGCCCGCCAGGAGCCGCCACAGCAGCAATTCCGCGGCCCAGCCGCCGGCGAAGATGCCGAGAAACGCCAGTGTCTCGTGCATGCCGCGGCTCCGAGCCGCCGGATCGTTCAGTTCGCGCTGCAGCCAGCCGATAAATACCGGCCAATCGCCGAAGTACGCCTGCACATCGCCCGTCGCGTCCTGTGCCTGCTTCAACGCCTCGGCGGTGTAGTCCAACATCTTTTCGCCGAAACTGAATGGCTGTTCCGTGGGCGCGGTCTGCTCCTTAGCAGCAATCAGGGCACGGATTTGCGACAGCAATTCGTTGCGCCTGCCTTCGTCTTCCAGCGTCGACGCAAGCGACCGCAGCTCGTCCGCATTAGTCGGCGGCGGCTGTTGCGCCGAGGCTGCCGGTGAAAGCCACATCGACCCGCCGAATAACAGCAGCGTGAGCACGATCCACCGGGCAAACCGCGTGAGCAGGAACAAGCGCATGGCACCTTTCGACGCTGCCGGAGAACTCCGTCTCGCCGACACCGAGACGATCAGGAGCGTCATGACCGGCGGCGGGAGGATTTCACCACCGTGCCCCACCATCTACCATAATCCGCGCTGTTCGAAATCCCGTTCCGCGTTAGGGCTGCTGCGCGAACGTGGCATCGAGCCAAATGTTGTGGAGCATCTGCGGCCGGCGCCCGGAGCGTGTGCTGGAGCTGCTGGATGCCGACGACTGAGCAATTTCTTAGCATCGGCGCCTTCCCTCACTCCGAAGAGTAGTCCCGAACACTCCACGCACTTTGGTGTCGCCGTCACCATCTTGACCCGGCACGCCGCGGCTCTCACTTCAATCGAAGACAAGGCGGGCGCCCCCCCGATGCACAGCATTATGCCAATCGATCGCAGGGCCTTTCTATCAACGATGACGCTGGGCACCGCGGCGCTAGTCTTCCCATCCGACTTGATGGCGGCTTTGTTGCCGACACCGCGGCAGACCGCCGGTCCGTTCTACCCGTCGGCGGCGCCCCTTGAAGCCGACGCCGACCTGGTTTCCGTCGCCGGGGGTAGCGGACCCGCCCAGGGCACGCCGACACACGTGCTGGGCCGGCTGCTCGATCCCAATGGAAGGCCGGTGACCGGTGCCCGCCTCGAAATCTGGCAGTGCGACGCGTTCGGCCGCTACCACCACCCGCTCGACGGTGGCGGCGCCGATCCCAACTTTCAGGGTTTCGGCAGCACCACGACCGGCACCGATGGCGCCTGGCGGTTCCGCACCATCCGCCCGGTGGCCTATCCCGGCCGCGCGCCACACATTCACTTCGCCGTCTTTCCGCCCAGCGGCGAGAAGTTCATCACGCAGATGTACGTTGCCGGCGAACCGTTGAACGATAGCGATATCGTACTGTCGCGCGTCCGTGATCCGCAGGCGCGCGCTCGGCTCATCGTTCCACTGGCATCGGCCGAAGATCTCGAGACCGGTGCGCTACTCGGTCGTTTCGACATCGTTCTCGCCGGGTGAGGCCGGCAAATCCTGAACGTTTAAGTTGAGCATGAACTTGCGAAGCGCGAGACGGTTTCGCACGCGCTGCGCCTCCCGGCCTCCGTCGCGCGGACTATGCGCCGGCCAGCTCGTTTATTTTTGCCGCCATGATGAAGTCGTTCTCGTGCAGGCCGTTGATCTTGTGGGTAAAAAGCACGATCGAGCAGTAGCCCCAGCCGAAGCGGATGTCGGGATGGTGCCCCTCCTCCTCGGCCAGAGCACCAATCCGGTTGACGAAGGCGAGCGCTTCGGCGAAATCGCGGAACTCGAACCGGCGCTCGATCAGCGAAGCCTTGTCGTCGAGCGCCCAGCCCGGGGTCTGCGCGGCATAGCGGCGCGCTTCGTCCGGCGCCATCGGCGCAACGCCGCCGCGGCAGGGGGTGCAGGTCTTGGCTGTTAGTGCGGTCATCCGTAAACCCTCGTCCGGTGTTGCGACCACATCCATATAGGAGGTCTCGATGCCGGGGTCCCGCCTGTCCTTTCCGGTCATCGCGAGCCCGCAGAAGCGGACGTGGCGATCCGGATCGACCCGACGGTGGATTGCTTCGCTTCGCTCGCAATGACAGCGAATTCATAGTGCGACTATCCTTGATCAGGAAGTTGGCGACGTTGCATCGGTGCAGGTTTTGCCTGCCCAACAACGCGCCGCTCTACGAGCAAGACTTCGTTCGCTGGACAGAAACGCAGGCAGCCAACCTGCGTCAGGCCGGAGCCGCTCGCAACGCCGCGAACTGCGCAGCCGCATCGCCGTCATCATCGAGCACCTGCTCAAGCTGGAGCGCTCGCCCGCCGAAGAGGCGTGCGCCGGCTGATTCGAAACCATCGGCCGCGAGCGGCGGGAGATCGAGCGCCTGCTCGAAGACAGCCCGAGCCTGCAGGGCGAGCTCGCGCGGCTGGTCGAGATCGAAGGCCCACGCACGGCGAAGTTCGTCGAGGAGCTATTGACCCTGCGCGGCGAGGCGAGTGCTGGCGACCCGGCAGAAATGGCGGAAGCCTACACCCTCGACCAGATCGTCGGGGCCTGGCTGCCGGAACCGCCGGTCCATCCGTAGGTGCAACGAGCGCATCGACTACACCATGACCTGGCGGGGCGAGCATTTCCGCTGCGGGGGTGGTTTTCGCTACGCTCGACGCAACGTCTGCTGTTCGCCGGGCAGACAGCGCGAGACAGCCACTTGTACGTCGTTGGCAAAGACTATCTGCTGTTCACGCCAAGGGCCTCACCCAAGAACAACTGAACGGTGCCAACGGAGACGATCGAACCGAGCTCCCCGACGGCCTCACCCGACCGGCACATTAGTCGAAGGCGGGAGGGAACGCGCGGCACCGCCGGGGGTACAACCGGACGCCGCCGGAACCATCCCCGCAGCGCCCGGCGCGCCGGCCAGCGCCCGACCGCTCAAGCGGCTTTTTCGAGCGACAACACCAAGCGCTTGCCCAGGGCGGCAAAGGCGGCGTCGAACTGCGCTGCCCGGCTGGCGTGACGCGGATCGAGCAGTCGATTGATCGCCGGCTGATCGATGTTCATGCGCCGGGCGAGCTCGGCGGGACGCACATCCTCCTGCCGCATCGCGAGATACAGAGCCGCCTTCGCTGCGAGCAGGTTGCCCGGAGCTATCGTCGGCCGTCCTCGCGCCGGCGAGGGCTCGGGGATGTCCACTCGATCCTTAATTCGGCCGGCAAGCGTCACCTCTAGGCAGTCGACGGCACTGGTAAGCGCTTCCGTCCGGTCTTTGCCGAAGGTGTTCGCCTCCGGCAGATCGGGAAAGGTTACCAGAACGCAGTGATCCTCCAGGGCCCCTCCCGGACCTCCTCGAGCTCGACCGGATAGATGAATCGCATCGGGTGCACCCATTCGACTCAGTCCAGGGCATCGCGCGAGATCCCTAATTGTTTTAGTAAGAGCGCGACATAGGCCGGACTAAGTTCCCCCTGTTTGATAGTCGTCGTCCTGCCGTCGATAGTTACGCGGGCGTGAGAGCCTTTGCCCCTTGTGAAATCGACAGACATGCTACGATTGGTGTTCCGGCAAAAGCGTCTCAATTTGCCGATGAGCTTTGAACGTTGCATCCGGAGAGCGCCCTGTATGTATCATGCGTCCCTTCCTTCCTCCGCCCAAAGGCAGCTTCTTCTAGGTTTATCATTATTTAGCAGTTCTGCCAAATAATGCAAGCGAAAAGATTGGCATATCTGCCAATCCGCAAAGCGCACCCCGCGCCCGACGGAAAGAGCGGAGTTTCTGATGGCGGGTCGCTCTGGGTGACAAGCCGGCATGGGTCGTGCGGCTCCGACACTTGGACCTGATTCGACCGGGTAACAAGGGAACCGCCGGGTATGCGGGCTTTTCGTCTATAAAAAGCGAACTGCCGCCGGCACAACCGCTGCCGCGCCCGGCGCATCGCAGGACGGCGGACCGGGGCCGTCGCCGTAAGTAAAACCAGGAACCCGGCGGGTACGCGCGGGCCGGTTAGACTTTTGCCGGAAAGTCACCCCGTGCTACAGCCGCGCCGTCCGGTCGAGGTCGCGGGCTTGCGCGAGGCCGGACGCGCGCCGGCGCTCGGCGTCGGCACGGCCGGCCACGTAGCGCGCCCACAGCGCGGCGTCGTGCGCCGCCGGATCGTCGGAGCGCAAATCGGGCCGCACCGCGTAGACCAGGCTGCTCCGCCCTTCGAGATGGTCCTCGGTATGGCGGATGGCGACGCCGGCGCCAACGACGGTGGCGATGCCCTCGACGGCGTGGAACGGATGCCCGTAGGGCATCGGGTCGCCCCAGCCGATGTCGGCAAAGACGAAGCCGCTGTCAGCCTGCCATATCCCGGCGATCGCGCGGCGCCGTGGCAGCTATACCGTAGGCTGTCGGCGACCACCGAAAGCGCATCAAGAACGTCCTTTGACAGCCACCACCCTACGACCGGCGCGCCCCTACCCCAGTGCCAGCGCCAGCAGCTTGTCGACCGCGAGCGTTACCGTCAGGCGGCCGTCGTGTAGGTCGTCGCGGACGCTCGGCAGTGCGGCGACGACCGCCGGGTGGGTGCGCAGGTCGGTCATCATCCGGTCCTGCAGCATGCTCCACATCGCCTTCCAGCGCTGCTGGCGGCGCTTCTCCTGGAACTCGCCCGACGCATCCAGTTTCGTCCGGTACTCCTCCAGCCGCTGCCACACTTCGTCGAGGCCGAGGTTCTTCAGGGCGCTGCACATCTCCACCGGCGGAATCCAGTTCGGGCTGCGCTGCTGCATGATGTGCAGGGCGTTGCGGTAGTGGATCACCGCCTGCTTCGCCCGGATCTCGTTGTCGGCGTCGGCCTTGTTGACGACGATCATGTCGGCGATCTCGAGCACGCCCTTCTTGATCCCCTGCAGCTCATCGCCGGCGCCCGGCAGCATCAGCACCAGGAAGAAGTCGGTCATATCGGCGACCGCCACCTCGGACTGACCGGCGCCGACCGTTTCCACCAGGATGACGTCGAAGCCCGCCGCCTCGCACACCACGATCGTCTGCCGGGTGGTACGGGTGACACCGCCCAGGGTGCCGCCGGACGGCGACGGCCGGATGAAGGCGTTCTCCTCGATGCTGAGGTTGGCCATCCGCGTCTTGTCGCCGAGGATGCTGCCGCCGGTCAGCGGGCTGGTGGGATCGACGGCGAGTACCGCCACCCGTCGGCCAGCGCGGATCAGGTTGCAGCCGAACGCCTCGATGAAGGTGCTCTTGCCGACGCCAGGCACTCCGGTGATGCCGATACGGAACGCGTTGCCCGAGTGCGGCAGCAGCCTGAGGCTGAGCTCCGCCGCAAGCCGTTGATGCTGAGGATTGCGGCTCTCGATCAGGGTGATCGCCTGACCCAGCATCGAACGGTCGCCGGCGAGCACGCCCTCCGCCAGCTGCGTTACGCTAGGCCGGCCGCGTCCGCGCACCGGTACCGGGGCTGTCGGGATCACCGCCGCCGCTGGCTCCTCGCTGACCGCGCTCACGCTCTCGACGCCTGTGTTTACCGCCATTCTTCCCTCGTCCCACCGCTCGTTCTCGCCCCGCGTCCGAAACCGCAAGTCGAGCACGATCAAGGGACGAGGGAAAGGCTCATCGCCGTCCGCGGCTGGTTCAGGCCGCTTCGCTGGTGTAGCCCAGCTTCTTGCTCAGCGCGCTCAGCAGCGTAATCGCGGCCTGGCTGATCACCGTTCCCGGCGGGTAGATCGCTTCCGCTCCGGCTGCGTACAGCGCCTCGTAATCCTGCGGCGGAATGACGCCGCCGACGACGATCAGGATGTCTTCGCGCCCCAGCGCCGCCAGCTCCTTCTTCAGCTCCGGCACCAGCGTGAGGTGACCCGCCGCGAGCGAGCTGGCGCCGACGACGTGCACGTCGTTCTCGACCGCCTGGCGGGCGACCTCCCCCGGCGTCTGGAACAGCGGGCCGATGTCGACGTCGAAGCCGAGATCGGCGAACGCCGAGGCAATCACCTTCTGGCCGCGATCGTGGCCGTCCTGGCCCATCTTGGCGATCAGGATGCGCGGCCGCCGGCCGTCGTTCGCCTCGAACGTGTCGACCATCTTGTGGACTGTCTTGACCACGTCGGATTTCTCCCCGACCTCGCCGCTGTAGACGCCGGAGATCGCCTTGATCTCCGCCTTGTGGCGGCCATAGACCTTTTCCAGAGCGAACGAGATTTCGCCCACTGTGCACTTCGCCCGACCGGCCTCGATGGCAAGGCCAAGCAGGTTGCCCTCGCCGCTCTCCGCTGCCTTGGTCAGCGCCGCCAGCCGCTGCTCGACCAGCTGTGGATCGCGTTCCTTGCGGATCTGCTCAAGCTGCGCGATCTGCTGCGCGCGCACTTGCGCGTTGTCGACCTTGAGGACCGGCACGTCTTCCTTCTCGTTCAGCAGGAACTTGTTGACGCCGACCACGGTCTGCCGGCCGGAGTCGATGCGGGCCTGGGTGCGGGCCGCGGCCTCCTCGATGCGGAGCTTCGGGATGCCCGCCTCGATCGCCTTCGCCATACCGCCCGACTGCTCAACCTCCTGGATGTGACCCCAGGCCTTCTCCGCCAGCTCGCGGGTCAGCCGCTCGACGTAGTAGGAGCCGGCCCACGGGTCGATCACCTGCGTCGTGCCGCTCTCCTGCTGCAGGAACAGCTGGGTGTTGCGGGCGATCCGCGCCGAGAAGTCGGTCGGAAGCGCCAAAGCCTCGTCGAAGGAGTTGGTGTGCAGCGACTGGGTGTGGCCTTGCGTTGCCGCCATCGCCTCCACGCAGGTGCGCACGACGTTGTTATAGACGTCCTGCGCGGTCAGGCTCCAGCCGAGGTCTGCGAGTGCGTGCGCAGCGCGAGGCTGTTGTTGTTCTTGGGATCGAACTGCTTGATCAGCTTCGCCCACAGCAGGCGCGCCGCCCGCATCTTTGCGACTTCCATGTAGAAGTTCATGCCGATCGCCCAGAAGAACGACAGCCGCGGCGCGAACTTATCGATGGTGAGCCCCGCTTTCAGTCCGCAGCGGGCGTACTCGACGCCATCGGCGAGCGTGTACGCCATCTCCAGGTCGGCGGTCGCGCCGGCCTCCTGCATGTGATAGCCGGAGATCGAGATCGAGTTGAACTTCGGCATGTTTTGCGACGTGAACGCAAAAATATCCGAGATGATCCGGATCGAAGGCGACGGCGGGTAGATGTAGGTGTTGCGGACCATGAACTCCTTCAGAATGTCGTTCTGAATGGTTCCGGCCAGCTGCTCGTGCTTCACGCCTTGCTCTTCAGCGGCGACGATATACAGCGCGAGGATCGGGAGTACCGCGCCGTTCATCGTCATCGACACGGTCATCTGATCGAGCGGAATGCTGTCGAACAGCACCCGCATGTCCATGATCGAGTCGATCGCGACGCCGGCCATGCCGACGTCGCCGGATACCCGCGGGTTGTCGGAATCGTAGCCTCGATGCGTGGCGAGGTCGAAGGCAACCGACAGACCCTTCTGGCCCGCAGCCAGGTTGCGGCGATAGAAGGCGTTGGAGTCCTTGGCGGTAGAGAAACCGGCATACTGGCGGATCGTCCACGGCTGGGTGACGTACATCGCCGGATATGGTCCGCGCAGGTACGGCGGGATGCCGGCCATCGTGTCGAGGTGGTCGAGCCCGTCCAGGTCAGCGGCCGAGTACAGCGGCTTCACCGGCAGCCGCTCGGGTGTCTCCCAGACGAACGCGTCGGGCGATTGGCCGGTCTCTTCGCGGAACCGCTCCGCCCAGTCGGCAAAGCCGCTTCCGGCGGGGGCCAGATTGCCGGATTGCAGGGGAACTTGCGTAAAATCGGGGAACGCCGCCATGGTCAGATCACTCCCAAGCGCGCAAGGGTGGAGCGGGTGGTCTGCAGAACGTCACCGCCCATGAAGATGAAATCGTCGATGCCGGCCGACATGTAGGCATCCTTCTTGTCGCCAGGATTGCCGGCGAGGAAGAGGTGGATGCACCCGGCCGCTTTGAGGGATTGTGCAACAGGCTGAGCCATCTGTTCGTAGATGGGATCAGCAGAACAGATGATCGCGATTTTCGCCCCGCTCGCCTGAAACGCCTCGGTACAGGCGGGTACGTCGGCGAAACCGGCATTTCCAATTGCCTGGATGCCGGCGACTTCAAAAAAGTTCTTGGCGAAGGTGGCACGGCCGGTGTGTTGAGCAACGGTGCCGAGATTGGCGAGAAATATCTTCGGCGCGTCGCCAGTCTTGCTCTTGTAGGCGTCTGCGGCGTCCCGCAGATCCTCGAACCGCTCGGCCAGCCGATGCTTCGGCAGCGGTGACAACGACACCGGCGCGCCGGCGAGTGTCCCGGCAATCTGGCCAATCGTCGCACCCGCCGCGGCGGCGGCGGCGGCGGCCGGCGCGACGGCTCCGGTTGCGGCCGACTTCAGCGCGGCCACCGCAGCGGCGGCACCACCAGCGGCGGCGCGCGCAGCCTTTGCCCGGTCGCTCGCCGAGCGCCAGATGGCCAGCAGGTCCGGCTGCTGCAAATCGAGCGGCGTCTCCAGAACGTTCGGGAACTCGCTGACCCCAGTGAGCGGATCGCGCCGCTTGGCGAGGGCCGCCTCGCGCTGCGTCCAGGACTCGGCGATCTTCTTAGCCAGGCTGCCGTCGTGCAGGACGGCGATGATGCCGCCCGCCTTCTCGATCGCCTGGAATTCCGCCCAGGCAACCTTGGCCAGTTCGTCCGTGCGGCTCTCCACGTACCAGGAGCCGCCGGCTGGGTCGATGACCTTGGCGAGGTTTGACTCCTCGGCGAGTATCACGTGGGTATTGCGGGCAATCCTTCGGCCGAGTTCATCTGGCAGACCGAGAGGGGCGTCGAACGGCCGTACCCTTATCGAGTCGGCGCCACCGACCGCGGCGGCGAAGCAAGCGACGGTCGTGCGCAACATGTTCACCCAAGGATCCCGCTTGCTCATCATGCGCCATGCGGTGACGGCATCGATGCGCATCGCTCGTGCGGCCGTCGAAGCACCGCAGGACTCGGCGACACGCGCCCACATCTTGCGCGCCGCCCGCAGTTTGCAGATGCCGAGAAACTGGTCGCAGGTCACTGAATAGGTAAACAGGATCTGCCGGCAGGCGTCGTCGATGGACAGACCGGCAGCGGTCATCGCTCTCAAATAGGCGACGGCGGTCGCCATGGAGATCGCCAGATCCTGGCTCTCGGTGGCACCGGCGTCATGGTAGGGCGAGGTGTCGACGCCGACCGCGGTCGCGCGTGGCCAGTTTCTCAAGGTATGTCCCGCGAGGTCTGCCATCTGTGCCAGAGCGGTCTCTGCGCTGACCGGCAGAGCGCCAGTCTCGGCCAATGCGCAAAGCGGATCGGCTCCGAGTGCCCCTTGTGCCGCATCGGCATCGACGCCACGGCGACGCCACAGTGCGTCGAGCATCGCGGCGGCGGCGAGGAACTGCGGGCCGGCGCCGAGGGATACAGTGACCAGATCGAGGTGTACGCCCGTCAGCAGCCGGTCGAGATCATCCACGGATCCTATGGTCACGCCGCCGGCACCGGCCAGCTTGTCGGCGCCCGGCTGATCGGCATCGAGGCCGGCCTGGGCGGCGGCATCGAAGCAGATGTGCATCGACGTGACGCCGCGGGCGAGCTCGTGCAGGATGATGTCGTTGCACTTCGCGAGATCAGGATATGCGTAAGATTGCCGGATATCCCAGTTGTCGACGCGGTTGCCGGCGGCACGACCGCCGCGGGTAAAGGGCATCGCCGCCGGAAAGCCGGATGGATCGCCGGTCGGCGGCCAATCCTGCCGCGTATAGATCGGACGAAGCGTCACCCCCTCGTAAGTCTTCGTGTACATGCGCTTATCGAAGGGCGCGCCCTTCAGTGCTTTCTCCACCTCCGCCACCCACTCCTCGTAGGTCGGCATGGCGAAGCCGTCGGCGAATTTCAGTTGCTCGGTCATGGAGTTCCCGCGTCGCTGGCGTTCGTGCGCGATTGCACCGTTGCGCGTCGCCAAGGTCCCTGTATCCTCAGCGCCTTCCCCTCGACAACGCGTCGCATTCTAGCGTCGCACCGTACGGCAGCCGGCGGGCGGGCGTCAAGGACAGGCCACCCAGGAAATCTTGCGGCCGGACCTCGGTTGTGCTCATCGCCAACGCGCGCCATAACTTATAAGGTGATGATCGAGCGGATCAGCATTCTAGGCGCCGGCGCGTGGGGTACAGCGTTGGCAGTCGCAGCCCGGCGCGCCGGACGTTCTGTCCTGCTTCAGGCGCATGAGCCCGAAGTAGCGGATGCCATTGATCGGCTGCGGTGCAATGAGCGCTACCTGCCCGACATCGTGCTCGATCCCGACATCCGCAGCACCACCGATCCCGCCGCCGCCGTAAACGTCGCCGAGGCCGTGCTTGTGGCCTGCCCCGCGCAGCATGTGCGCAGGGTCCTTTCTGCCGCCGCGGCTGCTTGGCAGCCGGGAGTGCCCGCCGTCATCTGCGGCAAGGGTATCGAGCAGCGAACCGGGTTGCTGCTCGGCGAGGTTGTCGAGCAGACGTTGCCGAATGTGCCGGTGTGCATCCTGTCCGGCCCGAGCTTCGCTCAAGAAGTTGCGCGGCAACTGCCCACGGCGCTTACGCTCGCGTCGACCGATGGGCGGCTGCGGCAAAGCCTGCCGGCAGCCCTCGGTACGCCAGCCTTGCGCATCTACTCGACGGACGACGTGGTCGGCGCGCAAGTCGGAGGCGCGATCAAGAACGTCATTGCGATCGCGTGCGGCATCGTCGCCGGCCGCGGGCTTGGCGACAACGCTCGAGCTGCCTTGATAACCCGCGGATTGGCGGAGATGGCGCGCCTTGCCGCCGCGATGGGCGCGCTGCCCGAAACGCTTACCGGCCTGACCGGGCTGGGCGATCTCGTGCTGACCTGCAATGCGACGCAATCGCGCAACTTTTCCCTTGGCCTGGCACTTGGACAAGGACGCCGGCTGGTTGACGTGCTGGGAGAGCGAGTTACCGTTGCCGAAGGCGTATATACTGCCGCGGTAGCAGTGGAGGCGGCGTCACGGTACGGCATCGAAATGCCGATTTGCGCCGCCGTTGACGCGGTCCTGAACCATGATGCGGACCTCGACCAGATGATTTCGAGCCTCCTCGCCCGCCCGCCCAAGGCGGAGGTATTTGCCGCCTGATCAGTTCTGGGCTTCCGCGGCCAGCCGTCCACTGCGGAGGCAAGCGCAACGGCGGCAACTAACGGGAGCGACCGCGTCATGCATTTCGTCTTCTACTGCAAGGACAAACCCGGCCACGAGCAGGTCCGCATCGCCAACCGGCTGGCGCATCTTGAATACTTGGAAGTGCACAAGGCGCAGTTGTTCTGCGCCGGGCCGCTCCTGTCTGAATCCAGCGGCGACGGCGCACGGATGATTGGCAGCCTGTTGGTGCTCGACCTGCCGGATCAGCAGGCGGCGAATGCATTTGCCGCCGGAGATCCGTACGCTAAGGCCGGGCTGTTCGAGAGCGTTTCCATTCATCCATGGCGCAAGGTACTGCCCTTGGCATAGGCGCTGACACACAGCGCGGCGTGGGTCTAGCGCGAGAGGATCAAGAAAATGGCCTACTGGCTGGTTAAATCGGAACCAGAGGCTTGGTCGTGGCAGCAACAGACGGAGGCCGGCACGACCCACTGGGATGGCGTGCGCAACCATCAAGCGTCGAACAACCTCAAGGCGATGCAGGTAGGTGATCGCGCGTTCTTCTATCACTCTGGTGAAGAACGGCGAGTTGTCGGCATCGTTGAGGTGGTTCGGCCGTACTACCCTGACGCGGACGATCCTTCGGGCCGCTTCGGCATGGTCGACGTGCGCACCGTCACGGCATTGCCGACACCGGTCGGTCTGGCCACCATCAAAGCCGACCCTCGACTCCAGCATCTAGCGCTCGTGCGGCAGTCGCGGCTATCGGTGGTGCCGATCGACGCTGCGTCCTGGGCACTTCTCGCATCAATGGGTGGGATCGCCGAGTGAGCGGGCGGCGGCTCTGCCGGCTGAGCGACATCCCGAACGGCGGCTCGGCCGGTTTCTCCTGGCCGGCGCCGGAGGAAGGCGAGCCGCTCGAGGTGATGGCGATCCGGAGCGGTGAGCGGGTGTATTGCTACGTCAATGTCTGCCCGCACTTGGGATCGCCGCTCGACATCAGCCCGGGCCATTTTCTGGATCGGGAGCGTCGGCATATCATCTGTTCGACGCATGGCGCGCTATTCCGCATCAACGATGGGCGATGCATCAAGGGTCCCTGTCTCAGGGCCGCACTGACGCCGCTACGCTGCCACCTCGACAACGAGGGCCAACGTCATCGTCGATTGACGCTCGCACCGATTGCGGTTACCCGTATGCCCCGGCGCGTGTCACCTGTTGGTTTTGCGATAAAGCCGCCAATTCGTGGAATTGTTGCCCGGCTTCGTCGCGCACGCTCGGCGCCCAAAGAACGAACGAATGAAACTGTCATTCGCACTAACCAGGGAGGTGAGGTCCGGTCATGTCCGACGAGCAAGTGTTTCCAGTTTCTGAGGCCATCGCCAAGGCGGCATGGATCGACAACACAAAGTATCTGGCTTGGTACAAACAGTCGATCGAGAACCCCGAAGCCTTTTGGGCTGAGCAGGGCAAGCGTATCGATTGGATCAAGCCGTTCACCAAGGTGAAGGACGTTAGTTTCCAGGCACCGAACGTCCACATAAAGTGGTTCTATGACGGCACCTTGAACGTCTCTGCGAACTGTCTGGATCGCCACTTGGCAAAGCGTGCCGATCAGACGGCAATCCTGTTCGAGGGAGATGACCCGTCAGTTTCCAAGGCCATCACCTATCGCGAGCTGCATGAGCAGGTTTGCAAGTTCGCTAACGTCCTGAAGCAACTCGGGATCAGCAAAGGCGATCGGGTAACCCTTTACTTGCCCATGATCCCCGAGCTGGCGATCGCTATGCTGACATGTACCCGCATCGGCGCGATCCATTCCATCGTCTTCGGCGGCTTTTCACCGGACTCTATCGCCAACCGCGTCCAGGACTGCGACTCGAATTTGGTGGTCACCTCCGACGAGGGCCTTCGCGGTGGCCGCAAGGTCGGCCTGAAGGCTAACGTCGATCACGCACTGGTAAACTGCCCTTCGGTACAGAAGGTGGTTGTCGTCAAGCACACGGGTGGCGCTTGCGATATCAAGGCCGGCCGTGACGTCTGGTGGCACGAACTGATGGCCAGCGCTTCCTCCGACTGCCCACCCGCGGAAATGAGCGCCGAGGATCCGCTATTTATCCTCTACACGTCCGGTTCCACGGGGAAACCGAAGGGCGTGCTGCACACCACCGGCGGCTATCTTCTCTACGCCTCGATGACCCACCAGTACGTGTTCGACTATCATGAGGGCGACATCTACTGGTGCACCGCCGACATTGGATGGGTCACCGGCCACAGCTACATCATCTACGGTCCGCTTGCCAACGGCGCGACGACGCTGATGTTCGAAGGTGTGCCAAATTATCCGGATGCTTCGCGTTTCTGGCAGGTGGTGGACAAGCACAAGGTCAACATCTTCTATACGGCGCCAACCGCCATCCGTGCGCTGATGCGGGAGGGTGAGGGTGCGGTAAAGAAGACGTCGCGGAAGTCTTTGCGCATCCTGGGCTCGGTGGGCGAGCCGATCAATCCGGAAGCGTGGATGTGGTATCACAACGTCGTCGGCGAGGGCGTTGCCCGATCGTTGATACGTGGTGGCAGACGGAAACAGGTGGCATCCTGATTACGCCGCTGCCGGGAGCGACGCCGCTAAAACCGGGCTCTGCAACCCGCCCGTTCTTTGGTGTGCGACCCAGCATCGTTGATGCGGATGGCCAGGTACTGGACGGCGCCACCACGGGCAACCTGTGTATCGATGACGCTTGGCCCGGCATGATGCGGACCGTCTATCGCGACCACGATCGTTTCGTGCAGACCTATTTCTCAACCTACAATGGCAAGTACTTCACCGGCGACGGCTGCCGGCGGGACGAGGACGGCTATTATTGGATCACCGGGCGGGTGGACGACGTCATCAACGTGCCGGGCCACCGGATGGGCACGGCCGAGGTGGAGAGCGCCCTGGTGGCGCATCCTAAGGTGGCCGAGGCGGCCGTCGTCGGTTTCCCGCACGATATCAAGGGACAGGGCATCTACGCCTACGTCACGCTGAATGCCGGGGAAGCCCCGACCGAAGCGTTGCGTAAGGAACTGGTTGCCTGGGTTCGCAAGGAAATTGGGCCGATTGCCTCGCCGGACGTCATCCAGTGGGCGCCGGGCCTGCCGAAAACCCGGTCCGGAAAGATCATGCGCCGCATCTTGCGGAAGATCGCCGAAAACGACACCGGCTCGCTCGGCGATACCTCGACGCTCGCCGACCCGACCGTCGTCAACGATCTGATCGAGAACCGGGCCAGCGCCTGATCTCCACGCGACCAGTCAAGTCATAGACGGGGCCGCAAGGCCCCGTTTTTTTTCGACGCGGCGGTCGAAACAGAGAAATCGTCCGCGAGCCGAACCGGCAGGCGCCGGGAGGCGCTGGGTTTGACGATCAGAAGTCGATACAGCGACCCTTGCGCTCCCAATCGCCGAACCGCGTCGGATCCGGCCCCTTCGGTCCACCTATTTCCTCCGGCTGAGCAGGGGACGGAGAAGGCACGTCTGCAGGTGGCTCCGCATCGACGGCCAGCTGAGGCAGAGCCTCTGGCTTAACAGGGGAAGAAGGTTCGGTCATATAGCGCTCTCCTGGGGCGCGCCCTTGTGCTCAGGGCACGCTCTCACTACTACAATGGGCGAAAACAAAGCCGCCAGGCTTTTCTTCCGGGACGGGTTCAACATCGCCATGGGTTTCCTGCGCACATCGTTGTTGCTAGCTGGACTGACGGCCCTCTTTCTCGCCGTCGGTTGGCTCATCGGCGGACAGGCCGGAATGCTGATCGCGCTCGTATTTGCCATCGGCACCAATGTCTTCGCCTATTGGAACTCGGATAAGATGGTGCTGCGCATGTACGATGCGCATGAAGTAGATGCCCGATCCGCCCCCGAACTGTATGGATTGGTCGAGCAGTTGGCGGCACGGGCGCAATTGCCGATGCCGCGGGTCTACGTCATCAACAATCCGCAGCCGAATGCCTTCGCCACCGGGCGTGATCCGCAGCATGCGGCGGTAGCTGCGACGACCGGGCTGCTGCGCACCCTCAATCATCAGGAATTGGCCGGCGTCCTCGCTCACGAATTGGCCCATATCCGCAACCGCGACACGTTGATCATGACGGTAACGGCAACGATCGCCGGCGCCCTTTCCATGCTCGCCAATTTTGGCCTGTTCTTCGGCGGCAATCGCGATAACCAGTCGGGCTTTATCGCCAACATCCTGGTCGTGATCTTGGCACCAATGGCAGCGATGCTGGTGCAGTTCGCGATTTCTCGAACGCGCGAGTATGCCGCCGACCGTTCCGGCGCCGAGATATGCGGCCATCCGATGTGGCTCGGATCAGCGCTGCAGAAGCTCGAGTCGTCGGCGAGGCGGATTGACAATCCGTCGGCCGAGACCAATCCGGCGACGGCACACCTGTTCATTGTCAATCCGTTGAACGGACGCTTGTTCGACAATCTTTTCACGACTCATCCATCGACCGAAAACCGGGTAAGGGCGCTGCGGGAGCTGGCGGCCCGCACCGGCACCAGTGGCCCTTGGGGTTGACCGCTTCCCGCAGTGGCGCCCTCTGCCGGCCGACTTCGTGTCAACGTGCCGACTAGGAGCGCGCCGTCCGCGGCACGATCCCCGCGGCGCTTGAGGGGTGAGGGTTTGGCCGCGCGCTTCGCCGCGCTACAGGCGGTGGAGGCTGTACTCGCTAGCCGTCGGCCGCTTGACGAGGCGATGGAACGGGCTTTCGCCAAGGCTTCTCTCGATACCCGCGATCGTGCCTTTGCGTTCAAACTAGCCACAACTGTTCTGCGCCGGCTTGGACAGATCAACACGCTGATCGACGATTGCCTTGCCTCACCCCTGCCGGCGCGACTGGAATCGGATCGCGCCTTGATCCGGCTTGGCGTCGCTCAACTGCTATTCCTGGGGACGCCAGCGCACGCTGCCGTGGACACCACGGTTAGTCTCGCTCGGCAGGTGGGCCGCGGCGGGCAAGCCCCGTTGATCAATGCCATCCTGCGCCGGCTGGCCGTGGAGGGTTTGGCGCGGCTGGCGGCGCAGGACGCATCGCAACTCAATACCCCCGAGTGGCTGTGGTGGGCATGGATCGCAGCCTATGGGGAAGCGCAAACCCATGCGATTGCCGCAGCTCATCTTGCGGAGCCTCCGCTCGATCTGACCGTGAAGCCGGAAGTCGATGCAGCTCAATTGGCCGCAAGACTGGGGGCCGTCCAAATGCCGACGGGCAGCTTGCGACTGACGCAAGCCGGCGCCATCAGCGATCTTCCAGGTTTCGCCGCTGGCGACTGGTGGGTACAGGATACGGCGGCCTCAATCCCTGCGCGTCTCCTGGGCTGCGTTCGCGGCAAGCTCGTCTTCGATCTGTGCGCCGCCCCTGGCGGCAAGACAGCTCAACTCGCCGCCGCAGGCGCCCATGTCGTCGCCGTGGACCGCTCCCCCGCCCGTCTTCGCCGGCTGGAGGAGAATCTGCGGCGCCTCTCGTTGCGCGCCGAAACGATCGAAGCCGACGTGGGCGTTTGAAGCCGGAAGCACCGGCTGACGCGGTGCTGCTGGATGTGCCGTGTTCCGCAACCGGCACGATCCGCCGCCATCCGGATATTGCCCATCTCAAATCGGCGGAGGAAGTTGCTTCGCTGGTCAAGGTGCAGACGCGGTTGCTGACGGCGGCTGTTCAGATGCTGAAGCCGGGGGGGTTGCTCGTCTACTGCGCCTGTTCTTTGCAGCCGGAGGAGGGAGTGGGCGTGGTCGATTCGCTAGTTGCTGCAGGTCTGCCAATTCAACGGGTGCCGATCCTCGCCAATGAATTAGGGGACTCGGGGGACTTTTTGACAACAGCGGGCGATCTGCGCACTCTGCCTTGCCATCTCGGCGATGCAGGCGGTATCGACGGCTTCTACGCTGCCCGCCTGAGGCGGCATTAGACAGCGAGCACAACGGGACCTCGGCCGCATGTCGACGACGCAAAGCCTGCGGATGGCGCTCGCCGGCGGAGTTTTCCGCTCAAAGCTCTATCGCCGGATGGCGCTCGATGGACCTGTGCCGCGCGAGCTTCATCGCACCTTCCCCTGGCACGCGCCCGGAGACCGTACACAGGCGGATGCGATCGTCGGCAACGAGTTCGTATTCTTCGGGCGACGCTTCCCGTTCGGAGCAATGCCTTGGTCCGTGCTTCCCCCTGGGGCAACGCTGGCGGCGGCGCTTCACGGATTCTCGTGGCTCTCCGACCTCAAGGCGATGGGCACCGATGCGGCCAAGTTGCGTGCCCGCGCTCTGGTGATCGGCTGGATCCTTACTCATCGGCGCTGGAGTGATCCTGCGTGGTCACCGGCGGTGCTTGGAGAACGGCTGGCAAGCTGGCTCGCCTGCGCTGATTTTCTCCTCGACGGCGCGACCGGCGACGAACGCGCGCGCTTCCTGGAAGCGACGGGCCGTCAGGCCAGGCATCTGACCCGCGTGATCGGCAAGACGAGCGGCGACGGCGCTTTTCTCGCGCTCCGCGGCGAGGTCGCCTGCGCGCTGTGTCTCGGCACCGTACCCCCGGGTCCGAGCCTCGATCGACTGGATCGTGAGATAGGCCGTCAAATTGCCGCCGACGGCGGTCATATCAGCCGCGATCCGTCGGTGCAGTTGCGCGTCTTTCGCGACCTCCTGGACATCCGGGCAGCGCTTGCCGCCGCACAGGAGACGGCTCCGCCGAGCTTGCAGGGCGCAATCGACCGCATGGCGCCGATGCTGCGCACACTGCGTCACGGCGATGGCCGACTGGCGCTGTTCCAGGGGGCGAAGGAATCTGATCGCGCGTTGATCGACTCGCTGCTCGCGGCCAGCCGGGTTGGGGCAGCGGCGCTATCTAGCGCGCCTGATACCGGATACGAGCGACTGGCCGCCGGCAGAACCCTCGTGCTGGTCGATGTGGGCACACCGCCGGTCGGGGGTCACTGCGCTCCCCTGGCGTTCGAAATGAGCCACGGGCGCGAGCGGATAATCGTCAACTGTGGCGCTTACGGTGGAGACGACGCGCGCTGGCGAGCGGCTTTGCGCTCAACACTGGCGCATTCGACATTGGTGGTCGAAGACGCTAACGCGATCGACAGCGCCTGGTTTGGGCGAAGGTCAATCCGCGTCTCTTCTCTGCGTCAAGAAACAGGGGGAGCGGTTTGGCTTGAAGGGCAACACGACGGCTACCGTCGGCGATTGGGCGTCGTCCATCACCGACGTCTGTACCTCGCGGATGGTGGTTCGGATCTGCGCGGCGAGGACGCGTTGGATGGCCGGCGTGGGCGAACCTTCCAACTGCGCTTCCATCTGCACCCGGACATCGAAGCAGCATCGGCCCCTGATGACAGCGCCGTGACACTGCGCACCTCCTCCGGCGTTGCCTGGCGCTTTTTCGCGGTGGGTGGCACGGTGACGATCGAAGACAGCACCTATCTCGGCGCCACCGACCAACCCCGCAAGTCTCGCCAGATCGTCGTCTCGGGCGCCACTGACAAGCAGGGCACGCGGATTAAGTGGGCGCTTCGTCAGGAAGCCGGCACGGCCGTGTGATTTCATTGCGGCCAGCGATCGTCACGCAGTTCGTGCGCGCAAGGATTTTCTCCATCGGGCTTTTGCAAAGACGGGTCTTCTTGCTCGCGCGGCGCACACGTGAGCACGGAAAGACCTTCGGGCAGGCGAGTTGCGGCATCTCCGCAAGCATCCGCTAACTGCTCTGAGTCAGGCCCCGAACGTGTTCCAGGTCAGCGCCTTCAAACCGCGCGCCGCCAAGCGATGCACCCTCCATGTCGGCACAATCGATGTGCGGAGCTGGCTCCTTCTTGTGCGAGATAAAGCAGCGAAGGCTGGCGCCGCGAAAATCGGCTCCAGAAAGATTGGCACCCCGCAGATCGGCACCGTGCAGATTGGGGAACGAGAAATCCGCGCGGGTGAGAAAAGGCGAACGCAGATCGGTGCGGCCGAGATAGGCGTGGCGGAAGTCAGCATCCTCCATGTCGGCATCTCGCATATCCACTTTGCGCAGACACGCATTGCGAAAATTCGCCGAGTCGAGATCCGTCGCCTTCAGAACGGCGCTTTCCAGATCGGCGCCGCCGAAGTTGGCGCGCTGGCAGTCCGCCCGGCTGAGGTCGGAGTCGCGGAGGTCGGCGCCGATCAGCTTTACCTTTGACGCCGCGGCGAAGCGCAGGTCTTTCCGGCGCAGGGCGGTATGTGACAGATCGGCGTCACGCAGATCCAGAACGAAAGCCGGCGCTTTCCTGGGATTGGCGCCGAACAGCATCGGATATAAGCCGACGAGCGCCGTCGCCGTCGTCAGCACCAGCGCCAGGGCGACGAGGATCGGCCGCCGATAGCGGACGTTCACGGCTCCCCCCGCACAGCGCGATACCGTTTGCTCAAACAGGCGGATGGCGCCCCAGGCACAAGCGACGATCAACGCTACGTGCAGTCCGCTTACCAGCCAGTCACGCAGCGGCAGGTAGCGTAGCCAGATCGCCATCAGGGTGAGCGGTACCGTCCCCCACAACAGGAAGATCGTCAACACCTCCTCGAACCGCAATCCGCCCCATCCCTGGCGCATCCGCAGCAGGTTCGTCGCTACCCACGGATAGGCCCGCTTTTCCAAGGGGGTGCCGTCGGGAAATACCGCCGGAAGATCGGCCAGCGTTTCTCCGATCCCGTGCATCTGCAGGTGCAGATAGACGTAAAGGCTCAGCAGCAGGACCGGTGCCACCCAGAAAAACGAAGCTGCAGGAATATTGGTGGCGAGATCCGGTAGCACCGCCAGGGAGGCGTTGGAGAGGAGGGCGGCATCGGGCGTCGAGAACACCGTGAGAATGATGAAGACGCAGGACAACATGATCGACAAGAATGCCGGCCGGGCATTTTGGCTGGTTTCGGCGATGTAATTGAGCCGGCCCTGGAAGGACAAGGTGTCCGGGAGTTTGGCGCCGGTAATGTCGGCGCCAGCGAATTCCGGGCCGGCTAGACCGGTGGCGCCTTGAAGATCGGCGTCTTGCAGCGCTGCACTGCCGAGACCGCGAACATCCCTCAAGCAGCAGTCGGTCAACCGGCACCGCCGCAAGTTCGCGTCTGCAACGCAGGCCCCTCGCAGATTGGCACCTTGCAGATCGGCGCCTTCAAGATCGGCACCGGTGAGATCAGCACCGGAGAGGTCAACGCCTCGCAGGTCCGCCTGGTTTAACCGGCTGCCCCGCAGATCACTACCGGCCAGCGGCACTTCGGCAAAGCTCGGCCGGTCATCATGCCGCCCTTTTTCCAGCCACGCTCGCTGTCGCTCCAGTGCCTGCTGTACGCTCTCCGGCACCCTCACCTGCTCATTGCTTGCGCCTTCAGAGAGAGACGTCGGCTGCCTTGCCTTTTGCAGGCGGCAACTCTGCCGCATCTTCAGGATACACCGGCCCATCCGCAATGAGATCGCGATAAGCGTGCCACGTCGCATAGGCCAGCACAGGCAGCGCGACGGCAAGGCCGACAAATGCCGTGACGATGCCCATCAACGTGATCAGCACGATGAGGGCCGCCCACCCGAACATCACCTTGAAGTTCTCGCGCACGGTCAACAGGCTGACGCCGATCGACGTCAGAACGTCGACCGGCCGGTCGTAAATCAGCGGAATGGAGATTGCCGAGATGCTGAAGACGATCGCGGCGAACCCGGCTCCGATGATGCTGCCGAAAAGCAGCAGCGGCGCGCCCCTGCAACGACAGCACCACATCTTGCAGGAACTGATCGAAAGGCGGCGGATCCTGGTTGAAGAAAAGCGCAAACAGGAGAAGCGCCGATCGCACCCAGAACAGGTAGCACACCAAGAGAACGATCCCCATCGCCGCCAACTGCCCGGCGCTACGGCCGAAAGCACTAAAGCAGTTGGCGATGGAAACCGGCAGCCCCGCCTCGAGCCGACGGGCGACATCATATAAGCCGACGATCAGGATTGGGGCGAGGATCATCAAGCCGCCGGCGAGCGGCAAGATCAACGAACCAAGGCCGCCCCAAATCAGGCCAATCGTCAGCGCCAACCCGACGACAACGAACACGCCGCCGTACATCAGACTGACGCCCGGAGCTCTGATAAAATCGCGCCATCCCTGCCCTAGCCAATGACCCGAGCGATCGATATCCCCCAGGCTGCGGATGCTGACAGGCAACTGGTAGGTACCGGAGTCGGATGAAGACATGACGTGCTCTCCCGTAAGCCGACTTTTTTTCTTCATCTACGGGTCTGCTGTAGCGGCGTCAACCAATGTGAAGGCTTCACGTGGCGCCGGGATGCTCGTTTTCGTCAGTTGCGCGAAACCGATACTGCATCGCCACCGTGAGCCCCTTCAGCGGCCGCAGCAGCAACAATCCGCCAGCCGCGATTATCGGCGTCCAGAGGACGACGTGCAGCCACAGGGGTGGCGAGAACAAATACTCAACGAAACCTGCGAGACCGACGACGCCGAAGCTGAGGATGAAAATGCCGAACACGGCCGGACCGTCACCCGCGTCGTGGCCGGCAAGGCCAAGACCGCAGACGTCGCAAACTTCGCGAACGGCCAGAAATCCGTCAAAGAGCCGTCCGCGTCGGCAGCGTGGACATCGCCCGCGCAATCCGGACCCCAAGAGGCCTAGCAGCCCCTCGGTTCCGGATGCACCATCTAGCGGGATCGGCCGCCTGGTGCCGGGATCAATGAGAGTACACCCCAGTGAAGCCCAAGCTTCCCCACCAATAGATAACCACGAACAAGAACAGCCAGACGGCGTCGACAAAGTGCCAATACCAAGCGGCTGCCTCGAACCCGACATGCTTTTGGGAAGTAAAATCGCCCGCCCGCGCCCGGAAGTAGCAGACAATCAGGAAACAGGTGCCGACGAAGACATGGAAGCCGTGAAATCCCGTTGCCATGAAGAAGGTCGACGGGTAGATGCCGTCGCGAAAGCCGAAGGCGGCGTGACTATACTCGAAGGCTTGAAGCAACAGGAAGATGATGCCAAGAGCGGCGGTAACGCCGGTCCAAAACACCATCTTTGGCCGGTCGCCCAGCCGGAACGCGTGGTGCGCTACCGTGACTGTGGCGCCCGAAGTGAGCAGGATCAGGGTGTTCAGGAACGGCAAGCCCCAAGCGTAAAACGGGACGATACCTTCTGGCGGCCACGTTGTGTGCGCCACACGATTGAAGAGCGGCGAGCTGGCGTTAAAGAAGGCCCAGAAGAAGGCAAAGAAGAACATCACCTCAGAGGCGATGAACAGCAGAAAGCCGACGCGCAGGCCATGATTGACGGCTTCAGTATGGAAGACGCCGGCACGCGACTCGCGCACGACGTCGCGCCACCAGAAGAAAAAAGTGGAGAACAGGAGAATGAAACCAGGCGCTATTGCCCATAGCGGCCCACCGTGCATGAACCAGATGCCACCAATCGCGAGCGACAGCGCGGAAACGGTGCCCAGAGCCGGCCACGGACTGGGATCGACCATGTGATAGGGATGTGATTTCGTCGCTGTTTGGCTCGCCATGTTCTTCTTCCCTTCCCCGCCGGTCGCTGCTGCCGCCTCTAACCGCCTGCTTGGACGGCGCGTGTGCCGGCTATTGCCGCTGTATTGTCCGGCTGCTTCGGCTCGATGTCGGGTCGATAGAAAGTATAGGACAAAGTGATCGTGGAGACGTCGCGGGTGGTTGGATCTTCGGCCAAACCTGGATCGACGTAGAAGACCACCGGCATCGATACTTCTTGACCAGGTGCCAGCGTCTGTTCCGTGAAACAGAAGCACTCAAGCTTGCTGAAGTACACTCCAGCCTTATCTGGAACGACGTTGAAGGTCGCGGTTCCAGTGATCGGTTGGTCCGACAGATTGGCGGCAGTGTAATGGATCAGCGTTTCTTCACCGAGCCGCAAATGCACTTCACGCTGCGCCGGTTGGAAGCGCCACGGCAACGCGGAATTGACATTTGCGTCGAAGCGAACGGTCACCTGAGCCGCCGAGGTTTGGGTGGAATGCACGACGTTTTCAGTCTTTGGCGTTCCCTCGTAGCCTGTGCCCTGGCAGAAGAGCCGGTACAGCGTGGGGGACCAGAACGAAACGCCGAGCATCGCCGCCGCAACGCCTGACAGCACCAGCGCGTTGAGGTTCCGCCTGCGCGAACTCATCGACTGGTCCTCTTCGCCGCCGGTGTCACGTTCTCGGAACCTCCCGATCACTCGGCCGGCTTGACTTGGCCGTGGCCGCCATGAGCATGCCCGCCGCCACCAATAACCGGCATTTCCTCATGCGTATGGAAGGGCGCAGGCGACGGCACCGTCCACTCGAGTGTCGTGGCACCAGCTCCCCACGGGTTCGCCGCAGCCTTCTTGCCTGCCATGAGGGTGTGGAAGACGACGTAGAAGAACATCAGCGTACCTACCATGGTGATCGCCGCCCCAATCGAGCTCACCATGTTCCAGCCGGCGTAGACGTCTGGATAATCAGGTATGCGTCGCGGCATGCCGGCCAGACCGAGGAAGTGCTGGGGGAAGAACAGTACGTTCACGCCGACGAAGAACACCCAGAACTGCAGCTTCGCGAGCCCCTCCGGGTACTGCCGTCCTGACATTTTGCCAATCCAGTAGTACCACGCGCCAAACATGGCGAAGATCGCGGCGATCGCCATGACGTAGTGGAAGTGGGCGACGACATAGTAAGTATCGTGGAAGGAAAGGTCGATGCCGGCATTCGCCAGCACGACGCCGGTAACGCCACCGAGCACGAACAGCCAGATGAAGCCCATTGCGTAGAGCATGGGCGCCTTGAAGTCGATAGAGCCGCCCCACATCGTCGCCAGCCAGCTGAAGATCTTGATGCCGGTCGGCACGGCGATAATCAGGGTCGCCACCGTGAAGTAAGCGCGCGTGTTGACGCCGATGCCGGTGGTGAACATGTGATGTGCCCAGACGACGAAGCCAACGACGCCGATGGCCATCATCGCATACGCCATGCCGAGGTAGCCGAATATCGGCTTCTTCGAGAAGGTCGAGACAATCTGGCTGATGATGCCGAACGCCGGCAGAATGATGATGTAGACCTCGGGGTGGCCGAAGAACCAGAACAGATGCTGCCATAGCAGCGGATCGCCGCCGCCCGCCACCTCATAGAAGTGCGTCCCGAAGTTGCGGTCGGTAAGCAGCATGGTCAGGGCGCCTGCCAGCACCGGCAACGCCAGCAGCAGCAGGAACGCGGTAACCAGGATCGACCAAACGAACAACGGCATCCGGTGCATGGTCATGCCGGGTGCACGCATGTTGAAGATCGTAACAATAAAGTTGATGGCGCCCAAGATCGAGCCGGCGCCGGCGACATGCAGTGCCAGGATACCGAAATCCACTGATGGTCCCGGATGATAGGCGATCGAAGAGAGCGGCGGGTAGACGGTCCACCCAGTCCCCGGTCCGTCGCCAACCAGCGCCGAGAGGATGAGCAGCACGAAGCCCGCCGCGGTCAGCCAGAAGCTGATGTTGTTCATCCGCGGAAACGCCATATCCGGTGCGCCGATCATCAGCGGCACGAACCAGTTGCCGAAGCCGCCGATCATCGCCGGCATCACCACGAAGAACACCATGATGAACCCATGCGCCGTCACCAGAACGTTGTAGAACTGGGTGTCATGGATGAATTGCAAACCGGGATCAGCTAGTTCGAGCCGGATGTACCAGGACATCAGTCCGCCCACGAGCGCCGCAATCATCGACAGCACGATGTACATCGTGCCGATGTCCTTGTGGTTGGTGGAATACACCCAGCGCTTCCATCCGGTCGGATGGTGTTCGTGTTCATCGTGCGCGGCGGCGGCACCGTATGCCATGGCTCGTCTTCTCCCTGATCCGTTTGCCGGCCCGTTCAGCGAGCGGCGATTGCGCCGCTGGTTGCCATATTTACCGGCGAACGGCTATTGCTCGCAAACTGTTCCTTTGCCTTTGTCACCCATGCGTCAAAGTCGGTCTTGGACAGCGCATGGACTTCGATCGGCATGAAATAGTGATTCACGCCGCACAGCTCTGAACACATGCCATAGAAAACGCCGGGAACGTCGGCGCGAAACCACGTTTCGTTCAGTCGCCCTGGCGTCGCGTCCTTTTTCAGGCCGAGCGACGGCACCGCCCAGTTGTGAATAACATCATCGGAGTTGACCAGCACCTGAACTGTCGCACCGACGGGCACCACCACCGGGTTGTCAACTGAAAGCAAGCGCGGCTGACCGGGCTTCAAGTCCGCTTCGGGGATCGGGATGCTGTCGAAGGTGATATCGCCGTGGTCGGGGTAGTTATAGCTCCAGTACCACTGGTGGCCGGTGACCTTCAGGGTCATGTCGTAGGCCGGCGTCCTGCCGGAGTTATACAGCAGCTTCAGCGAAGGGATGGCGATGACGACGAGGATGATCACCGGCACGATCGTCCATGCGACCTCAAGCAGCGTGTTGTGCGCGGTTTTCGAGGGCACGGGATTTCGCCTCGAGTTAAAGCGCACGATGATGTAGGCTAGAATTCCCAAGACCAGCAGCACAATACCGGTTATAATCACCAGCAAAAGCGCGTGGAACTCGTGAATTTCCTTCATCACCGGTGAAAATGCGTCCTGGTAGTACATTTGCCAGGGTCGCGCTTCGCCCAGAGCGCCCTCGGCAGCCGCAGTTCCGGCGAACCCGATCAGCGCCGCGCAGACGATCGGCATTGAAAGCTGCAGCCGCCGGATCATATCCCGGATGGACATCGGCATCGTCCTTCCCTTTGATTTTGCCGTCGTCATAGCGGCGGCCGTTATTTTCATACGGGTACGATCTCCCGTTACGCCTTGGCGGCTGTAGCCTCTTGCGATGATGCTACCGAGAGGATCGACAGCCGGATTGCTAACATGAGCAAACCCGCATGAAAAGTACTTTCTTTATCAGTTTGAGGCCGGTCGCGACTGCGTCCAGCGCATTCCCGCACGTGCGGGAAGTGATTGATTTTCCGAAGTGAACGCCTATCGTAGAGATGTGTGCGAAACATCGGCGGCAGAGGGTTGAGAAGGGTTGATGACGAACAAGCTCTTGCTCGGTCTGATCCTGGCGGCAGTGGCAATCGCCATGTACGCAAGTGTGTTTATAAGGATCAGCATGCAATGACCGGTGCGGCACCGGTAGACGCCTGTCCTGCTGCCAAGGTGGTCATTATCCTCTCCCGCGCCTGGTAGACGATACAAATGCTCCCAGAAGATGCAAAAGAAGGCGTGTGATGATCTCTGTCGCCGATCTGCCGCACCTGAATGCTGCCCTGAATGCACTCAGCATTGTCTTCCTTGCGCTGGGGTTGCGCTACATCCTGCGCGGCGACAAACGGCGGCACCGGGCGATGATGCTCTCCGCCGTCGTCGTATCCGGTTTGTTTCTGATCAGCTACCTGATCTATCACTTCAATTCGGGGCTGGCTAAGTTTGGTGTCGAAGGGATCGTGCGGCCGATCTACTTCGGCATTCTGATCGCTCACGTCATTGGCGCGGTGGTGATCACGGCGCTGGTGCCGATCACGCTATTTCGCGCGCTCGCCGAGCGCTTCGACCGGCACAAGAAGATTGCCCGCTGGACCTGGCCGCTGTGGATGTACGTCGCCGTTTCGGGCGTTGTTGTCTATGTCCTGGCGGTTCAGATGTTTCCCTACGTCGGAGGTCCGGATGCCGGATGATGGCGCTGCCGTCGCCGCGCGGCCCGCAACGATTGGAACCACAGCGGCACTGCGTCGGGAACTCTGGGGCTGGTCAGCGGTGGCAGTCGGTGCCCTGGCAATCGCGGGGGCCTTCGCCCTGCTGCTTGCCATCTCGCGCATTCCCGGTATCGAGCGGGTAGCGTTCTGGCCAATCGACTTCTTCCATAAGGGCCTGGTCATCCACGTCGTCTTTTCCTTCGTTGTCTGGTTCGCCGCGGTGTTCGCAGCGCTGGCGGCCGTCGCCGCGGCGAGACTAGCCGGCGGCACCCTGCCCCTCGCCGGGATTGGTCTCGTCTCCCTGGGCGGTGCCGCCGCAGCGATGCCGATGTTGTTTGTCCCGGCGCTGCTCGAACGAGGCGAGCCTTCGCTCAACAACTATGTGCCGGTGATCATTGACCCGCTGTACTATGCGGGTATTGCCGTCCTGGCGGTTTCGATCGCTCTCGCCGCTGCGCGGCTGCTGGCGACGGCCCGCCCGCAAGCGTTGCGTCGCGACCCTCTCGCGGCCGTCATCGTGGCAGCTGCCTTGGCCATGCTGGTGGCGCTGCTTTGTTTCGCCATGGCTTTAGCGGCGCTGGCTGGATCCCGGCCGAGCTTTGATTTCAATGAAGCGCTGATGTGGGGCGGCGGGCACATCCTGCAGTTCGTCAACACGATGTTGGTACTTGTGGCCTGGTCCCGATTGGCCTCTCCCTGGTCTGGTGGTACGCCGACCCGGCCGCTGGCGGCGGCGAGCGCCCTGCTGCTGCTCGGCGCCCTGGCCGGACCGCTGTTCTACCTGCTGCTGGCGCCGTTTTCGCCCGAACAGACGCGGGCCTTCACCTGGCTGCAGTATCTGCTGGGTCCGGCCTCGGCGATCGTCGCCATCGCCTTGGCCACGCGGCTGCGGCGGCCGCTGCCCTGGCGCGAACCGGCGTTCCTGGCGCTGGCGTTGTCGATGCTGCTGTTCGCGGTCGGCGGCACACTGGGACTATTCGTCGACGGAACCGACACCCGCACACCAGCGCACTACCACGGGATGATCGCCGGCGTGACGCTGGCGTTCTTCGGCCTGTTCTTTACCACTCTTGTACCGGCGCTATGGCGTCAAGCCGGCAGTTCGCGGCGGCAGCGACTGATCGTGCATCTGTTCGCGTGGGGGCAACTCGCCGCCTGCCTCGGCCTTTTCCTGGCTGGAGGACACGGCGCGCCGCGCAAAGTCGCCGGTGAAGCGCAGGGCCTCACCGACATCGCGGCGATGATCGGCATGGGATTGAACGGCCTTGGCGGACTGGTTGCGGTGATCGGCGGCATCCTGTTCGTCTGGACCGTCGGATCGGCCTTGCTGCGCAGCCCGGATACGGCTAAGTCCCGATAGAGCAGCGCACCGACGAAGACAACAGTTGAAGAAGAGGGACGGACTTCCGCGTCCACGTCCCAAGGAGGAGGAAGTGACCCCCGTTCGCACCGACACCGCTCCGGTCATCCTTGCCAACCACGCCGCCGCTGCGCCGGAGCCGCGCTTCCATCTCCGCGACTACGCCATTCTGCTCAAGCCACGGGTGATGTCGCTTGTCGTCTTCACCGCTCTCGTCGGGCTGATGCTGGCGCCGGCGCAGATCGACCCACTCACCGGCCTCATTGCCATCGTGTGCATCGCGATCGGCGCAGGCGCCGCCGGCGCCATCAATATGTGGTACGATCGCGACATCGACAGCGTCATGCAAAGGACAATGAACCGCCCGCTGCCGGCCGGCCGGCTGAAGCCGCGCACGGCACTGCTGCTGGGCATCGTCCTGGGCTCTGCCTCGGTCGCGACGATGGCGGCGCTGGTCAATGCCGTTGCCGCCGCTCTGCTGGCGCTCACCATCATCTATTACGTGTTCGTCTACACGGTGTGGCTGAAGCGGCGGACGCCGCAGAACATCGTCATCGGCGGTGCCTCCGGCGCGCTGCCCCCGATCATCGGCTGGGCCGCCGCTACCGGCGACATCGGCTAGGGCGCGATCGCGATGTTCGCCATCATATTCCTGTGGACGCCGCCACACTCGTGGGCACTGGCGCTGTTCCGCAAGAGCGACTACGACCGAGCCGGGGTGCCGATGATGCCGGTGGTCGCTGGTGAGCGGTCCACGCGGACGCAGATCCTCGTTTATAGCGGCATCCTGGTGCTGGCGACCTTGCTGCCGGCCGTGGTCGGCACCTCGACCTGGCTCTACGCCGCCGCCGCCGCCATCCTCGGTGGGCTTTTCCTTCGCCACGCCTGGAAGGTGTATCGCGACAACGGAATGCGGACAGCACGAGCCTTGTTCTTCTTTTCGATCCTCTACTTGTTCCTGATCTTCGCCGCGCTGCTGCTCGACCGGGCACTGGCGGCGCATCTGCCGCTCTAGCGCCGGCCCGAAGGCGCTCGACATGGCCGAAAGCCCCTATGCGGCATTACACGACCGGTTTCGCCGCATCGGCGCTGTGCGCGATGCCGAAGCGGTGCTGCACTGGGACTTGGCGACGATGATGCCGAAGGGCGGAGCGCAGGCGCGCGGCGAGCAGCTCGCCGTGCTGAAATCGCTTCGCCACGGCATGTTGGTGGCCACCGAAACGGGCGAGCGGCTGCAAGCGGCGACCGAGGATGTGACACTGGATCCGTGGCAGCAGGCCAATGTGCGCGAGATGCGCCGCCTGTGGGCGCATGCGACGGCGCTGCGCGAACCGCAGGTGGAAGCGCTGTCGAGGGCGGCAACGAACTGCGAAGCCGTTTGGCGGCAGGCTCGCGCTGACAGCGATTTTCCCAGGGTCTTGCCGTACTTTGCCAAGCTCCTCGAGCTGGTTCGCGAGGCGGCACAGGCGAAGGCCGAGCGGCTGGGCTTGTCGCCGTACGATGCGCTGCTCGATGAGTACGAACCGGATGGCCGGGCGGCGGACATCGACACACTGTTCGCCGATCTCGCCTCATTCCTCCCGGATTTCTTGCCGAGCGTTGTTGAACGGCAGGCACAGGCCGCGAAGCCCGCCGAACCCGAGGGCCCCTTCCCGATCGAGGCACAGCAAGCGACGGCGCTTCGGCTCATGCGATCGCTGGGTTTCGAGTTTGATCGCGGCCGGCTGGATGTCAGTCTGCATCCTTTCTGCGGCGGCACGCCCGACGACGTCCGCATCACAACCCGCTACGACGAGGATGATTTTCGCTCGGCGCTGATGGGCGTGCTGCACGAGACGGGGCACGCCTTGTACGAGCGCGGACTTCCGGCCGACTGGCGTGGCCAGCCGGTCGGCGAGGCACGCGGCATGGTGCTGCACGAGAGCCAGTCACTGTTGATCGAGATGCAGGTCTGCCGCTCGAAGGCCTTTCTCGAATTCGCGGCGCCGATGCTGCGCGAAGCGTTCGGCGGCAGCGGCCCGGCCTGGCAGGCGGATAACCTTTACCGCCACTACACCCACGTCGAACCAGGATTCATCCGCGTCGACGCCGATGAAGTCACCTACCCGGCACACGTCATCCTCCGCTACGAGCTGGAGCGCGCAATGATCGGGGGCGATCTTGCGCCCGCCGATCTTCCCGGCGCCTGGGCGGACGGGATGCGTCGCCTGCTCGGCCTGGCCCCGCCCGACGACCGTCGCGGCTGTCTGCAGGACATCCACTGGTACGACGGGGCTTGGGGCTACTTCCCCACCTACACGCTTGGAGCGATTGCAGCCGCACAGATTTTCGCCGCCGCGATCAAGGCCGCGCCGCAAATCCTCGACGAGATCGCGCGGGGCGACTTCACGACATTGCTAGGCTGGCTGCGCGTGCATCTGCACGGCAAGGGCTCACTTGCTTCCTCCCGCGACCTGCTGATCGAAGCTACAGGCAAGCCGCTGGAAACGACCGCCTTCCGTGCACATCTCTATCGACGATACTTTGGCGAATGACTGGCAAACTTGCTACCACTTGTCGATCTTCGTCAGTTCAGGCTAAGAGCCGCGCTGCCCTCGCGACAATCTTGAGTTTTTTCCATTGAACTACATCAGCACCCGCGGCCAGGCGCCGGTCCTCGCCTTTGACGATGTGGTGCTCGCCGGTCTTGCTTGTGACGGCGGGTTGTACGTCCCGGAAATTTGGCCGCAGTTGACGGCTGATGCGCTGCGCTCGCTCGGCCGTCTCTCTTACCCCGAACTTGCGGCTCGCGTTCTAGCTCCGTTCGCGGAGCCGGCGGTCTCGGAAGCGGAACTGGCGTTGCTTTGCGAAGATGCTTATCGCGGCTTCGATGTCCGTCCCAACCCGGCTCCGCTGCGTCGGCTGAGTTGCGGCATCCACCTGATGGAGCTGTTCCACGGCCCCACTCTGGCGTTCAAGGACTACGCGTTGCAGGTCCTCGGCCGCCTGTTCGACCTAGTGCTGGCGCGACGCAGCCAGCGGATCACCATCCTCGGAGCTACATCCGGCGATACCGGCTCGGCGGCGATCGAAGCGTGTCGCGACCGCGACTCCCTCGACATCTTCGTGTTGCACCCGAAAGGGCGAGTCTCCGAGGTGCAACGGCGGCAGATGACCACCGTCTTCTCCGACAATGTTCACAACATCGCCATTGATGGCACCTTCGATGATTGCCAGGACCTGGTGAAGGCTTTGTTTTTGGACGCGCCGTTTCGCGAGCGTTTCCATCTGGCGGCCGTCAATTCAATCAACTGGGCCCGCATCGCAGCGCAAATCGTCTACTACGTGCACGCTGCAGTAAGCCTTGGGACGGATCTACGATTGGCGTTCATCGTTCCGACCGGCAACTTCGGCAACGTTTTCGCGGCTTACGGAGCCGCGCAAATGGGCATACCGATCGAGACTTTGATCGTCGCCTCCAACCGCAATGACATTCTTACCCGGTTCTTCGCCAGCGGCCGGATGGAAATCGGATCGATCTTCAGCACCTTGAGTCCAAGTATGGACATTCAGGTTTCCAGCAACTTCGAGCGCTATCTCTTCGAGTTGTACGATCGAGATGCCGCTGCGGTGGCGGCAACGATGGAAGCCTTCCGCGATACCGGCGCCTTCGACGTCGGACCTGGCCGTCTATCACGAGCCACCCGAACCTTCCTTGCAGCGCGCTGTGATGATGAACTGACAAAGCAGACCATCAGCACGATCTACAACGAGGACGGTCTGCTGATCGATCCGCATACCGCAGTCGGCATCGCTGCCGCCCGCTCAGCCGACCTGCCGGCGGACGTTAACAGGGTCTGCATCGCCACCGCGCATCCCGCGAAATTTCCGGATGCCGTGGAAGCGGCGACAGGTGTCCGCCCCACCTTGCCACCCCACTTGGCCACGCTCATGGATCGGCCGGAACGTTATTCATCGCTGCCGGCAGATCCGGCTGTTCTGCGCCGGGCGATTGCCGCGACGCTGGACGCGAAAGGAGTTACCGTATGAGCGGCATCCAAATCTCTACCCTGGCCAATGGACTGCGGGTGGCAACCGATCCGATGGATTCGGTGGAAACCGCTTCGGTCGGCGTATGGGTCGAGGCCGGCAGCCGCTTCGAGTCGGCAACAGCGTCCGGAGTATCGCATTTTCTCGAGCACATGGTGTTCAAGGGCACCCGCAAGCGTGATGCGCGTGCCATCGCTGAGGAGATCGAGGCGGTCGGTGGCCATCTCAACGCCCATACCTCGCGCGAGTACACTGCCTTCTACGCCAAGGTGCTGAAGGAGGACGTCGCCCTCGCCGTCGATATCATCGCCGACATCCTTCAGAACGCAACGTTGGACGGCGAGGAACTGGGGCGCGAGCGCACCGTGATCATGCAGGAGATCATGCAGGCGCAGGACACGCCCGACGATATCATCTTCGACCGCTTTCAGGAGACGGCTTTTCCGGCACAGCCGCTTGGGCGCCCCGTTCTAGGGGCACCGGAGAGCATCGACGCCATGAGCCGGGAGATCCTGGCCGGATACATGAGCCAGCATTACGGTGCGCCGCGCATGATCCTCGCCGCCTCCGGCCGAGTTGAGCACGAGGCGCTGATTGATCTTGCCAACCGGGCTTTTGAGCGCCTTCCGCCGACGGTGGCGGCGGAGCGTGAGCCGGCGGCCTACCGCGGCGGCGATTTTCGCGAGGAGCGCGATCTGGAGCAGGTGCATCTGGTGCTTGGGTTCCAGGGCGTTGGCTATCGCGATCCGGATTTCTACCCGCTGTCGGTGCTGTCGACCCTGCTCGGCGGCGGCATGTCGTCGCGACTGTTTCAAGAGGCCCGCGAAAAGCGGGGGCTCGTATACAGCATCTATTCCTTCCCCTCATCTTATAGTGATACCGGCTTGTTCGGCATCTACGCCGGCACCGGGCAAGACGAGGTCGAGCAACTGATACCGTTGGTCTGCGAGGAGCTTCGCAAAGTTGTCCTTGACGTCGCTGAAGCCGAAATCGCCCGTGCCCGCGCGCAGCTGAAGTCGGGAATGCTCATGGCGCTGGAGAGCACATCGTCGCGCTGCGAGCAGCTTGCACGGCAGATAATGATCTTTGGCCGCGCCGTGCCGGTCGCCGAGAGCATTGCAAAGATCGAGGCTGTTGATGGCCAGGCGGTGGCCCGTGCGGCTCAGCGACTTTTTAGCGGCTTGCCCACCTTAGCGACGCTGGGTCCGATAGATCGTGTAGCGAGCCATGCCGACGTCATGACCCTGCTTACGTGATCTTTAGCGTCCGGATGTGATCCACGCCACATCGTTCGACGTTAACCTTTGCTAAACTGTAGAGCGCTACGCTAGTTCGTCACTCGGTGAAGGTGCTGCTCAGCAAGTTTCGAGCGCCTTCACGAGATCACAGCGTGACGGGGGCCACGATTATGGCGAACATTGCAGAAGTCCGGCGGGTCGTTCTAGCTCATCAATGGCACGATCTGGCGGAGTGGGTCCGCACGCTCGATCAACTCGCGGACCTGACCGATGACGAGATTGATGGGGTTAGCGGCAAGGTGGCGAATCTGACGGAACTGCCAAGCGCGGCCTGACACACGTCAGCGCCGCACCAGCCGGTAGCCGAGCAGCAACAAGATCGAACCCAGGACGGCAACAACGAGGCTTCCGAAGTTGAAGCCGTCGACGCCGCCAAAGCCGAGTGAGGTGGCAATGAAGCCTCCGACCACGGCGCCAACGATGCCGATCAGGATGGTGATGAAAAACCCTCCAGGATCGTTGCCCGGCATCAGGAATTTAGCGATCAATCCTGCGATTAATCCGAAAACGATCCACGTGATGATTCCCATCGTCATCCCCTTTAGCAACTTGCGTTCCGACCGGAGCCCTGCCCAACGTCGCCCCGTTTCGCCTTTAACCAGCAACGACCAAGAAGGTTCCCCGCTTTCCCGCCTGAAATCCATCAACGACTTGTCACGGAGAATAGGATCTGAGGCCGTTGACCTGTCGCAGCAACTCCCTCATCTGTGTGGAGCGCGCTAAACTAGGCGGACTCTATGCATACTGAGATAGCTACACCACTGCTTCCATATAGCATCACCATCTGTGGCTTGTCAGAACTGTGTGAACATGGCGATCGTGGCTTTAGTCATGTCGTCTCGATTCTTGATCCGGTCTGGCCTGATCCCGAGGAATTTGCGCAATGGACGGCGCATCGACGTGTGGTCTGGCGGTTCGACGACGTTGTCGAAACCGGAAATGGCTACGTCGAGCCGACCCGCCGTCACATCGAAGAGATTCTGGCGCTAGGGTCGGAAATCGCTAGCGAGCCCGCGACTCAGCTTCTGATTCATTGCCACGCCGGGGTTTCGCGCTCGACGGCAACCGCCGTCATCCTGATGGCACAACATAATCCCGGACGCGAAGCTGAGGTTTTCGCCGAGCTGATGCGCGTGCGGCCCCGCAGTTGGCCAAACGCTCTTATGCTTCGGCTGGCGGATGCACTGCTGCAACGCCACGGCGCTCTGCTCCACGGGTTGCGCGATCACCAGCGGCGGATTGCGAGAGCCTACCCAGAATTTGCGGATCTGCTTGCCCGCTATGGGCGAGCCCACGAGATTGAGGCGCTGGACAGCGCGTCGTGAACGACGGGTGCCGCGCGAGCGACAGGCAACCCGCGGTCTATGCAGCGGCCGTCTGCGTCTGCCGCTGGCCGGTGATGAGCCGGTAATCCTCCGTGAGCAAGCTGGTAATCTCTCCGGGGATGAAGCGGTACTGGTCGATCTCGCCGACCGGAGTTACCTCGGCGGCGGTACCGGTGAGAAACACTTCGCGCGCCTGGCCCAGTTCATCGGGCAGGATCGCGCGCTCGACCACCTCTATTCCGCGCGATCGCGCCAGATCAATCACCGTCCGCCGGGTAATACCGTCAAGGAAGCAATCAGGGGTGGGCGTATGCAGCCGGCCATCCGGCATGACGAGGAAGATGTTGGCGCCGGTCGCCTCCGCCACCTGGCCGCGCCAGTCGAGCATCAGCGCGTCGTGCCAGCCTTCGGCCTCCGCCTGATGCTTGGACAGCGTGCAGATCATGTACAGCCCGGTCGCCTTCGCATGCACGGGCGCGCACTGCGGCGACGGGCGGCGCCATGACGAGGTACGCATGCGGATACCCTTTTGCCGGGCCTCCTCGCTGAAGTACGAACCCCACTCCCAGGCAGCGATCGCTAAATGAATCTTCGAGCTCTGGGCCGAAACCCCCATCATCTCACTGCCTCGCCAGGCTATTGGCCGCACATAGCCATCGGTGATGGCATTGGCGCGTAGCACCTCGGCGCAAGCTCGATCGACTTCGTCGACCGAGTACGGCAGATCGAATCCCAGCATCCGCGCCGAGCCGGCGAGCCGCTCCGTATGCTCGGTCAGCTTGAAGATACGGCCGCCATAGGCGCGCTCCCCTTCGAAGACGGCCGAGGCGTAATGCAGGCCGTGGCTGAGAACATGCAGATTGGCGTCACGCCATGGCACCAGCGCTCCATCGTACCAGATAAAGCCGTCGCGATCGTGGTAGGGACGTGTGCCCATGGGTGTGAACCTTTCCCGGACAAGCCTTTGGGCGCAATACGCGTTCGAGCGCTCAGGCAATGCTTTGATTATTGCCAGCCGTAGCATCCCGCGTCATATATGTCAACATCGCTGCCTTAATCCATGACGGCGATCGCATTCGGAGGACCAGGTGACGGAGATCGACGTTATGCCTGGACGAGAACCCGTCGGCGGCAACCGCCCTGCCGCAGCCCGGCGGAGCGTTTGCCGACGATCCGGCGCTGCGCCAAGCGATTGAATTGCTGTTCTTCGCCTACCGCGACTTCACCGGCGATGCCGATTCACTGCTCGCGAGATGGGGTTTTGGCCGCGCCCACCACCGGGTGATCTACTTGTGGGGCGCCGGCCGGGAATCAGCGTCGGCGAACTGCTGACGCTCCTGCGTATCACCAAGCAGAGCTTGGCGCGAGTCCTCGGCCAGCTGATGCGCGAGGGGTTCGTCGTGCAGCGTATCGATGCGGGCGACCGCCGGCGACGGCGCCTCTACCTCACCGCCGAGGCAGAGGAACTCGAGCGCACCCTGACCGAACGCCAGGCCGCCCGCCTCGCCGCGGCGTGGAATTCCGCCGGCGAACCGGCGGCGGATGGGTTCCGCGAGGTGCTGCGGGCGATGATCGATATCGATGATGCCGACCGCTCGTTCCATTCGTCGACTGGCCGGTGACGGTGTACGGCATGGAGCGGTCGCGTCTATAATCAGCCATGAGCCTGGAAGCGCCGCATATCCTGGTGGTCGACGACGACGCGCGGCTACGCCGGCTGCTCGCACGATATCTGGTCGAGCACGGCTTTCTGGTTGCCACTGCCGAAAATGCCGAAGATGCGCGCAGCAAGCTCGGCAGCTTCGCCTTTGATCTGATTGTCCTCGATCTGATGATGCCGGGCGAGAGCGGGCTATCGTTCGCCGCCGATCTCCGCAAGCGCTCCGGCGTGCCGATCCTGATGCTTACGGCGATGGGTGAGCCCGAAGATCTGATCGCCGGGCTCGAGGGCGGGGCCGACGACTACATGGTAAAGCCGTTCGAGCCGCGCGAACTCTTGCTGCGGATCAGCAACATCCTCCGCCGCACACCGCAACCCGACGTGCAGCCGAGCGAGGTTCGCATGGGGGATATGGTTTTCCTGATTGATCGGGAAGAATTGCGCCGTGCCGATGTACCGGTGAAGCTGACCTCTGTAGAAACCGCCTTGATGACCGCGCTTGCGCGAAGGCCGGGATTGGCGCTCAGCCGCGAGGAGCTTATCGAGCTGACCGGGGCGGCCGGGGGCGATCGGGCAGTTGACGTGCAGGTGACGCGGCTGCGTCGCAAGATCGAGACCGATCCGCGCGAACCTCGCTACCTGCAAACGGTGCGCGGACGCGGTTACGTGCTGAAGCCGGACTGACGCCGCATGGAGGACTTGTTCAATCGCTTCCTGCCTCGCGGCCTGCTGGCCCGAGCACTGCTGATAGCCGTTGGGCCGTTGATCCTGATGCAGTTGCTCTCGGCCTACGTCTTCTACAACAGTCATTGGGATCAGGTGAGCAAGCGGCTGTCGCAGGGGCTGGCAGGCGATATTGCTGTCCTCGTGGACTCTCTCACCGGCATGCCGGACAGCGCCAGTAGGGACTGGCTATTCCGTGAGGCGGCGCAGCGCATGGAGATTTCGGCGACGCTGCAGTCGGAAGCGATCCTGCCGAATGCCCCGGTCAGGCAAACCGCCTTGGAAGGCGAGCTTCGTCGTGCCCTGCTCCGCAAGCAGATCACCAAACCCATGCGCGTTGACGAGCAGACCGGCAACGACAGGGTGGTGGTACTGGTGCAACTCGCGGACGGCGTCCTGCACCTCGAGATCCCGCGGCACCGGTTGTACAGCTGGACGACGTACGCTTTCGTTCTGTGGACGATCGGCACGACGCTGATTCTGCTTGGCGTGGCAACGATCTTCATGCGCAATCAAATTCGGCCGGTGCGGCGACTGGCCCGCGTCGCTGATTCCTTCGGCAAGGGACGCGAGGTAGAGAATTTCAAGCCGGAGGGTGCGCGTGAAGTAAAGCTGGTCGGCCTGGCCTTTCTCGCCATGAAGAGCCGCATTCAGCGCCAGATCGCGCAGCGGACGGCGATGCTGGCGGGTGTCTCACACGACCTGCGGACGCCGCTCACGCGGATGAAGCTCCAGCTCGAGATGATGCCGGAAGACGATGCGGCGGCGGCGCTTCGCGAGGATGTGCACGACATGGAACGAATGCTGGAGGGCTACCTGGCATTCGCGCGCGGCGAAGGCGTCGAGAAGGCGCATCCGCGCGATCTTGGCGTGCTGCTCGGCGAGGTTGTCAACCTGGCCCGTCGCGGCGGCGCAATGGTCGATCTGTCGACCGAGGGCGACTTGCGTCTGCCTTTGCGGCCCAACGCCATACGCCGCTCCTTCACCAACCTCGTCGACAACGCACTACGCTTCGCCAGCCGCGTAGCGGTGCGCGCTCGGCGCATGGGAGGAGCGATTGAGGTTACGATAGACGATGACGGACCGGGGGTTCCCGCCGATCAGCGTGAAGAGGTGTTCAAGCCGTTTTTTCGCCTGGAAGCATCGCGCAACCCGGCGACCGGCGGCGTCGGCCTCGGGCTGACCATCGCCCGCGATGTTGTCCGCGGCCACGGCGGCGACATCCTCCTTGATGACTCGCCGCAAGGAGGATTGAGGGTATGCGTGCGGCTGCCGGTTTAGCAGCCAGGCTGTAGTCAGTCTCGCATCGGCGAAGGCAATGTCAGGCTGTTGGCCGCGACTGCTGGCGCGATTGCTGGCGCCACAGCCAGAGAACGCAGCTCCAACTCATCAGCGCGCCGGCGCCGGCAGCGATGGCGCGAGCCCATGCCGCGCCGGTTACGCCAAAGCCCCAGATCAGGGGAATACCCACAGCGAGGGTCAGCACGGCCCGCACGCATTCGACGATCAGCTTCAAATCAGATCGGCCTTCCGCAGAAAGAAAGACGGCGGGCTGGTTCTTGAGGCTGTCGAAGATCGGAATTGCAGCGAAGATCGGCAGCAGGGGAACGGCCGACATCAGGTCGGGGCCGAAGCCAGTGCGAATAAGCCATGGCCCGAGCAGGATCATCGCCGCAGCGTAAGGAACGGCAACGGCCAACGTCGCCAGCGACAACCGGACGATCTGACGCCGCTTCTGCGGCAACGACATCGTATCGAGCCGCTTCGAGACCATCGGCAGCATCAACAGGTTGAGCCCCACGACAACTTGTAGAAATGGCGCGAGGATCGTTTCGCCGACCTTCAGGTACCCCGCGCCCTCGATCGGCAGCATGATGCCCGCAAGTAGAATCACGCCGCTGATGCTCATTTGGTGGATTGGCGCCGACAGCACGTTCCAACGGGCGTAGCGCCACGTCTCGCGGCCGAAGGACCGGCGCTGCTGTCGCGTTGGCCGCCGTAAACGGTGAAAGAGACGCCATCCCTGCACAACGCAGACGATGATCCCCGCGAAGGCCAGCATAATGTAGATGCTGACAAGATCGGCTCCTCCCCAATACCAGAAGGCGAGGAAGCCGAGAATTACCAGCAGAAGATTGGAAATCGACTGAAGGAGTGCCTTCGTCGGCTGGCCCTCGATGTAGAATTGGCGGCGGAGCAGCGCCTGGAACAAGATGAGGTTGGCATAGAACAGCGCCGCGACAACGGCCGGGACGACGCTCCAGTCGAGACGTCCGGCCGCAGCCCAAAGCATGCTTAGCAGCGCCAGCAAGATGGTCAGACCGCCCAGCAATGTCAGTTGCGAGATGACCAGAAATGCCAGATAAGCGCCGCGTTCGTCACCCGACCGACGGGGCGCGTAGATCGACAGCGGCTCAATCATAGAGCTCAGGGTCAAAGCGCGGAGAACACGCACGATGACATCGGTCATCGCGTAGATGCCTAGGATCTCTGGCCCCAGCATCCGTCCGATAAACAGACTAGTCAGAAAGTTGGTGGCAGCGGTGCATCCCTGATCGCCGATACTGGCTACCGCGCGTCCGCCGAAACGCCCGGCCGCTCGCAGCTTCCCGCGCTTCGCGGGCAGCGGGTTCACGTCGGCGCGGTCATGCTCGCTGCTGTCGTTCATCCCGGCTGCTCGCTTTGTGGCGTCCGATCGGCCCGTCCGCACGCTAGGCTCCGCATCTGCGGTTGCTCCGTGGCCAGTTGCTTATGCGGGCGTGGCATTGGAGAGGCGGGGGGAACAGGTCCGGGTCAAGTCGATTGCGGTTTATGGCATTTCCCCGTGCGTGCCGCTACCCTTGCAGGATCTTAATCCGGGATTTCTCCGATTTAGCTGCCGAACAGGTGAGTTACGCTGGGATCGTCTATGGCGATGAAATGGAGGGGGCGCTGTCCTAGAAAATTCGGTGGTTGCCGACGCTGAGGAGATTCCCAGGCCGGCGAGTTTATGATTTCCTGCCACGAGACCAGACGTGGCGGGGAGAATAGGACGGGCAGGCGGCGCGGATGGTGCAATTGCCAGCGGCCTCAACCTTGACAGGAAAGGGAGTGGCAGGGTAGCATTAATCGATCATTTGGGGGTTACGGCTTCCATTGGCCGTACGCTCATAAACCAAATTCCACCCCATAACCTTAACCGTTCGAACGGGCTATTTCAGTTCCCGGTGCATGTGGGAGATACCCTATTATGGCGCTTACGCTGATTCATTGTTCATATCATAAATGCTTAACCTCATATTATTACAAAGTGATGTCTCGACTATTCAACCTCTGCTTGCCATTGAGCGGGGGCTATACGCATTTCAATAGCCTCGTAAATCGATTTTATAGTGAGCAAAAGAAGTACAAGATCGCCAGCGTAAACAATCACTGTATTGATCTTTCCAGATACGATGATCAAACCCTACGCCTTACTAGATTTATTCGAGATCCGAGAGATCTTGTGATTTCAGGATACTTTTATCACAAGCGCGCTGCGGAGCCTTGGTGCAAGATTGCAAATCCAAAGGAGCTCGACTGGGAAGTTGTAAACGGCAACATACCACAACAACTTTCTAACGGACAATCGTACGCAGAATATCTCCAGAGTGTCGACATAGAAGATGGTATTATAGGAGAAATTGATTTCCGCAAAAAACACTTCGTCGGCATGGCACAATGGCCAGAACGCGACAACATATTGACTATTCGATATGAAGATATCATCGGCAACGAAAGAGAAATATTTGATCGACTGTTCTCATTCTATGAATTTAACAAATTAGAGAGAACGATCGGGATGTATTTAGTCGACCGGTATTCTGCACGGCGCCGCCAGGGCACTGTTAAGCACATCAGAAGTCCACAACCTGGACAATGGCAGAAGCATTTTACGCCGCGGGTTAAAGACTATTTCGATCAAGAACATGGAGGTCTCCTTAAGAAGCTGGGGTATACATGGTAAGGCTTATTACTTTGTTCCGGCAAACGGAAGCTGTGCCGCATCCCGCCGGGTTGATTCGGGCGACAAGGGCTAAAGGCGTAAATCTATCACGGTCCTCTGGTTCGCGGGAGGATGATTGCGATGCATCGTCGGCGACATCGCCTGGCTGCGCGAGAACCATCCGCAGTGGCTTGGCCTGACGGCATCGCCCTGATTGAGGCCGCGCGCGAGGAGGCCGGCAAGCCGGCTTCCCGCCAAACCCCTTCTACATCGGCTCTATCACGCCCGGCGCTACCCACAAAAGAAGCATCCGCGTCAAACTGGGCCTTGCCGCGCAAGGATACTCTGGCGCCGGGTGCGCTTGACGCCCGGGCGGCACTTCTCTAAATTCGATCCGATATTGACGGGGCGGCTCTTGCCCCGTCCGTACAGTTTTGGAGATGAAGCTATGGCCCGGCGCTGTCCGATCACCGGCCAGAGTATGCTGAGCGGCAACAACGTCAGCCACGCCAACAGCAAGAGCCGCCGCGGCTTCTGCCCAATCTGCAGGCGCCGTCGAAATGAGCGATGATCTGGGTAAGCCAGTGGGCTTGCGCGTTTCAACAAATGAGCTGCGGATGTCGACCAACGAGGCGGCATCGACTACATTCCTGCAGAAAGCCAGGAGCGCCGACCTGAACTTCGCCGGCTGAAACGGCAGACCATCAAGACGGTGCGCGTCTAGGACGCCGGACGCCCGCCGTGCTCCAATTGCAGTGACATCCGTCTTCTCGGCGGCTGACAAGTCTGAAATAGGCGCTCGACCTGCGATGGCAGACCGCGTCCGCTGGTTGATCAAGGCGGGGTGGGGCCCCGAGCATCGTGCCGAAGATCACGCGGCGCCTGAAGAACTGGTTCTCGCCGCCGTACGATGAAAGTCAGCTAGCGGAACCGTTTATGAGTGAGTGCAAGAGCCATGCGATTCGCATTCACCGCCTCGTAGAAGAGTGCTGACGACCACCAAGGCACTACAGTCTGCTAGGACGATAGCCACGAACTTCCACGAGTGGAGTGTCACATGGAGCTAACTCCAACCGGAGCTGCCATCCTAGTTATCGCTGTTATAGCAATAATACGTGTTGAGAATGCACTTCTTTACTTATTGGCATTCTTTTTACCTTTCGCATCAACCGCGATTTTCAACATCCCCGCAATGACGTTCAGCGCAACGCCTTACCATATATTTGGTGGCCTGCTCGTTGGACTAGGGATGCTGCGCTGGACATCGAGTGAGATTACAAGTAAACAGCTGAATATGGGGTCACCATTCTTCTGGATGGTGGCGTTCGCGGCCATGATGCTGGCGTCATCTTTCGACCTCGCTCTCACGCGTGGTATTGGTCTGACGGTAATCTTACAGAGCGCTATCCTGATGCTAGGGTTCCTTGTGTCGTGGGCCATCGCGGAGCGCATCAACACCGCCGAAATCGCCAACCGGCTGATCGTCGTCTATCTCTGGGGTGGGCTTTTTACGGCCCTGTGGGGCGTTTTCCAATGGAGCTGCCTGAACTTTGGGTTCAGTTATCCGGCGGAAATTTTCAACAACAGTATCAGCGAGGCTGCCGCGAATTTCGACCAGACGCTGAAACAGACGACGTATCTCGTCTACCGCGTCAGTTCGGTGGCGTCCGAACCGTCAAGCGTTGCACGCTTCCTCATTTCGGTCCTGATGATAGCTATCGTAATGATCGGTGAGGGTATAGGTCGGGTGCCATTCGGGCGGTTGTACATCTACGTGATATCCGGGGTGATTGCCCTCACCACGTCTTCCACGGGACTGCTCGGTCTGGTCATCGTATTCAGTGTGACACTTATATTTTATACACGCGCGTTCCTGCGCGACATCGTTTTGATGACCTTGTCTGGCATAATGCTGCTGCTCGCTTCACCGAAGCTGGCAGACATTGTTTCGTCGGTGACCCTTGAGAAGGAGGACTCAGGATCTTTCGACATCCGCATGTCGTCAATGCTGTATGGCTACCGGGCGTTAACCGAAGCGCCTTTTTTCGGGCATGGCTGGGGTTGGTTCAAAGGCGGGTCGGACATGGCGATGGTCAACGACCTGATCTTCAAGTTTCTGTCCAGCGTGGGTCTGTTCGGCTTTTCCTTATTCATCTTGTTCGTGCTGTTCGGCGTTCTTCAGGCCTGGAATGCCATAGGACGGGTTGGCACCGGACTGGGAGCGCCCGGCCTCGGCGACGAGGAGAGGGCTACCGGTCGTTTCTTGCGCGCGGCGACGTTCGGGGTGATGTTGTCTCTGCTCGTTTGTCTATTCCTCGATGCGGTCGCCTCGTTCTTCTACTATGCTGGAAATTTTTGGTTCATGTTCGGAACGATGGTGGGCTTGTCACGGGTGGCTACGGCATGGGCAGCACAGCACGAATTCCCCCGGATGAGGGGGACCGCCGCCGGATGGCGGCGAGTGGAAGCCGGCTGAACTTGCGCCGCAAGGTTGCCGCCCGTTGCAGCATGGCCCGCCAGCGCCTCGTCCAGGATCTCGACGTGGTTTATGGCCGCCAGAACGAGGCTGCCGGTGGCGTTCGGCTCCTTCATGAAGGCAAGCACCGATTGAGCACGCGACCGATCTCGCCGACTTCGTTCGGATCGCCTCGGCGTGCGCCGATCGCGTCGAACTCGTCGAGCAGGTAGACGCCGCGGGCCTGCGTGATTTGGTCGAACAGCAGCCGCGACTTGCCCGCCGTTCCGCCGAAGAACCTGCTGAGCAGCGATTCCAACCGCACCGTGAAGAGCGGAGCCGCAGCTCGCCGGGGAGCGGCGAGGCGGTCTCTTGCCGGTTCCCGGCGGGCCGTCTGCCCGCCCACGGGCCGGCTGGTCCGCTGCTGGTCGTTGACGCACCCAATGGCGTTCACCTAGACGATTATCCGCCTTCGCTAGACGCGAACATCATCATCGTTCGTACGTAGGTTTTTTGGGAGCCTCCATGAAAGGGATTATATTGGCCGGCGGATCGGGCACTCGTTTATGTCCATTGACCGTTTCGGTCAGCAAACAATTGATGCCGATATATAATAAGCCGATGATTTTCTACTCTTTGTCCGTACTGATGCTTGCAAGCATCAAAACGATATTAGTAATCTGCCGGCCGGAAGATATGCATTTATTCGAAAATCTTTTAGGGGACGGCAGCCAATGGGGATTGGACATTTCCTATGCGGCGCAACCCCGTCCGGAGGGGCTGGCGCAGGCGTTCATCATCGGCGAGGATTTCATTGCTGGCGAGCCAACGTGCCTGATCCTGGGAGACAATCTCTTCTTCGGCCACGGCCTGCCGCCGTTGCTGCACAAGGCCGCGCAGACGGTGCAGGGCGCCGTCGTTTTTGCTGCTCCCGTGCGCAATCCGGAACGATATGGCGTGATCGAGTTCGACGAGCGGGGAAAGGCCGTCAGCATCCAAGAAAAGCCGCAGCAGCCGCGCTCCGACTATGCCGTGACCGGCCTCTACTTTTACGATAACACGGTGGTCGAGATTGCGAAGGGGTTGCGACCGTCGGCGCGGGGTGAGCTGGAGATCACCGACCTCAACAACGTCTACCTGCGACGCGGCGAACTCGGGGTGGAGATCCTGGGACGCGGCTTCGCCTGGCTGGATACCGGCACCTACGACTCGCTGCTGGAGGCGTCACACTTCGTGCAGGTGATGGAGCACCGGCAGCAGCTGATGATCGGCTGTCCGGAGGAGATCGCCTTTCATCTCGGCTACATCGATCGCGACCAGCTCGCCGGGCTCGCCGCCCGCTACGGCGGCAACGACTACGGTCGCTACCTGCAGCGCCTGGCGACCGGCCGCTGGGGCACGGGGACTTCGTTGTGAACGTCGTACGCACGCCGCTGCCGGGCGTCCTGTTGATCGAGCCGAAGGTGTTCGGTGACGATCGCGGCTTCTTCCTCGAGCTCTATCGGCAACAACGGTACGGCGAGGCGGGGGTTGACCTCAGCTTCGTGCAGGACAACCACTCGCGATCGTCGCGCGGGGTTTTGCGGGGCCTGCACTATCAGATCGAGCATCCGCAGGGTAAGCTGGTAACGGTGATCACCGGCGAGGTGTATGACGTCGCGGTCGACATCCGCCGCGGCTCGCCGACCTTCGGCCGGTGGTATGGCTGCGTCCTGAACGCGGCCGACCACCGGCAGCTCTTCATTCCGCCCGGTTTAGCTCACGGCTTCTGCGCGATGTCGGAGAGCGCCGACGTTTTCTACAAGTGCACCGACGTCTATCGCCCGGAAGACGAGGCCGGCGTGTTGTGGAGCGATCCGGATCTGGCGATCGACTGGCCGGCGATGACACCGATTCTATCCGCAAAGGACGGGGAATACCCGATCTTGGCCAAGATTTCCCCCGGAGCGGCTGCCGGTCTACGCGAAGGGATCATGAGCACATTCAGCCCCCGGAACGTGCTGCTGACCGGCGGGGCCGGTTTCATCGGCAGCAACCTCGTGCATCACCTGCTGTCCGCGACCGACGTAGCAATGATCGTCGACCTCGACGCGCTCACCTATGCCGCGTCGCTCGCCAACCTCGAAGGCCTCGCCGCGCCGGAGCGCCACCGTCTGGTGCACGGCGATATCTGCGACGCCCCGCTGGTCGAGCGGCTGCTGCGGGAGCACGACATCGACACGATCGTGCACCTGGCGGCGGAGAGCCACGTCGACCGGTCGATCAGCGGGCCGGCGGTGTTCGTCTCCACCAATGTCGTCGGCACCTATACGCTGCTGGAAGCAGCGCGCCGCGTCTGGCTGGAGGAGCGCAAGCTGGACGATGCCCGCTGCCGCTTCTGCCACGTCTCCACCGACGAGGTGTTCGGCTCGCTCGGCGCCCTCGATCCGGCATTCACCGAAACGACGCCGTACGACCCGCGCTCGCCCTATTCGGCGACCAAGGCGGGCTCGGACCATCTGGTGCGCGCCTACTGCCACACCTTCGGGCTCCCCGTGGTACTGACCAACTGCTCGAACAACTACGGCCCCCGGCAGCACGCCGAGAAGTTCATCCCGACGATCATCCGCTCGGCCCTGGGAGGCCACGCCATCCCCGTCTACGGGAACGGCGGCAACGTCCGCGACTGGCTCTTCGTCGCTGACCACTGCCGTGCGATCGACCTGGTGCTGCGCCGCGGCCGGCCGGGCGAGAGCTACAACATCGGCGGCAACACCGAACTCTCCAACATCGACCTGGCCGGGCGCATTTGCGCCATGCTTGACCAGGCGGCGCCCGAGGGCGCGCCCCACACCCGGCTGATCCAGTACGTCACCGACCGCCCCGGCCACGACTGGCGCTATGCGATGGACACCGGGAAGATCAACCGCGAGCTCGGCTGGTCGCCGTCAGAGTCCCTGGACAGCGGTCTCGCCAAGACGATCGCGTGGTATTTGGGGCGGCACGCCCCTTCAAAGAGCCCCTCATCGCGAGCGCCGGCAATCGATCCAGATTGCGCTGCGCCCTGAGAAACCGGTTGCCACGCCCGCTCGGCACGACCGTATCAGGCACGGCCAACAACGACGATGGATTGCTCGTCTATTTGCCGAAAAAGTCCCCCGCATGATGATGGGAATGGTTATTTCTGATCAGGGGCCTGTTGCGGACCTACCCCACCGGCACATCCTGTCCCCGCGCCTGCTTGCCCTGGGCGGCACGCCACAGGTACCAGCTCGCGACCGAGCGGTAGGGGCGCCAGTCTTCGCCGCGGCTGAGAACGTCGTTGCGTGACGGCGGGGCGTCGAGGCCGTAGGCGAGGCGGATACCGTTGCGCACCCCGAAATCATCGACCGGCAGCACGTCCAGTCGTCCGAGGGTGAAGATCAGCAGCATCTGCACCGTCCATGGCCCGACTCCGCGGATCGCCGTCAGCCGGGCGATCAGCTCGGTGTCGTCCATCGTCTCAGCGGTTACGCGGTCCGGAACGACGCCTTTCTCCGCGTGCACCGCGATGTCGCGGATAGCGGCGACCTTGCTGCGCGAGAACCCCACGGCGCGCATGGTCTCATCATCAAGACGGGCAATGTCGGACGGCGACGGAAACGGCGCGTCGAACAATGCCAGAAAGCGGCCGAGGATCACCGCCGCCGCGCGGCCCTGCAACTGCTGATAGGCGACGGAGCGTACCAGACTCTCGAAAGGCGATCGCGACCAGAACGGACTCAGCCCGCACGCGCCCACGCGGTCGATCATCCCAGCCAGCACAGGGTCGGCCGCCGTGAGATGATCGACGGCGTCGGCGAGTATTACGCCAAATGCTGCATCACGTTCCATGGTGCAAAGCCGCCCTTGCGCGAGGCCGCGATCTTAGGCGGCAGCGGTCGTGACGGAAAGGACGTCAACGATGCCGGGCCCGCATCTCCGGCTCGACCGGGCTCCGGTGGCGCGCTATCGTCCGCTCCCCGGTCTTCTCCCCACGCCAGAGGCTTCCCACCATGTCCGATCCGATCCGCCGCGCCCTCGTCTCCGTCTCTGACAAGGTGGGGCTGGCCGAACTCGGCCGCTTCCTCGCCGGACGTGGCGTCGAGGTGCTGTCCACCGGCGGCTCGGCGAAGGCGCTGGCAGACGCTGGCGTGCCGGTGATCGAGGTCGCCGACTATACCGGTTTTCCGGAGATCATGGAACAGTGGCCAAGGGGGCGGCGTTCGACGACTGCATCGAGAACATCGATATCGGCGGCCCGGCGCTGATCCGCGCCGCGGCGAAGAACCATGCGTTCGTCACCGTCATCGTCGATCCCACCGACTATGGAGCGCTGCGCGAGGCGATGGAAGCCGGCGACGGTGCCACCGGGCCGGAGCTGCGCCGCAAGCTGGCTGCCAAGGCCTACGCGCACACCGGCGCCTACGACGCGGCGATCGCCGCCTGGTTCGCGCGGGTGGAGGGAGAGACCTTCCCGCAGCGCCTGACGCTGGCGGCCTCGCTGCGGCAGACCATGCGCTACGGCGAGAACCCGCACCAGGCGGCGGCATTCTACGCCGGTGGCGATGCCCGCCCGGGCGTCGCCACCGCCACGCAGTTGCAGGGCAAGGAGCTCAGCTACAACAACCTCGCCGATACCGATGCCGCTTTCGAGCTGGTGGCTGAGTTCGCACCGCCGGCGGTCGCCATCATCAAGCACGCCAACCCGTGCGGCGTTGCCATCGGCGCCACGCTGGCCGATGCCTGGAACAAGGCGCTGGCGTGCGATCCGGTCAGCGCCTTTGGCGGCATCGTCGCCGTCAACCGGCCGCTCGATGGAGCGACGGCGCGCGGCATGGCAGCGTTGTTCCTGGAAGTCATCATCGCGCCGGCCTTGGACGACGAAGCACGGGCCGTGCTGTCCGCGAAGAAGAACCTGCGGGTGCTGACGGCGGGCGGGCTGCCTGATCCGCGCGCCCCTGGTCTCACCTTTCGCTCGCTGGCTGGCGGGATGCTGGCGCAGCAGCGCGACGCGCTTACACTGCCGGCGGAGACGAAGGTGGTCACCCAGCGGGCTCCCGGCAACAGCGAGCGCATCGATCTCGATTTCGCATTCACCGTCTGCAAGCACGTCAAGTCGAACGCCATCGTCTTCGTCAAGGATGGTGCCACCGTCGGCATCGGCGCCGGCCAGATGAGCCGCGTCGATTCCGCCCGCATCGCCGCCTGGAAGGCGGAGGACGCGCGCAAGGCGGCCGGCGAGGCGGAGCCGCGCACAAAGGGCGCGGTGGTCGCGTCCGACGCCTTCTTCCCGTTCGCCGACGGTCTGCTGGTTTGCGCCGACGCGGGCGCGGTGGCGGCAATCCAGCCTGGCGGCTCGGTGCGGGACGAAGAGGTCATCGCCTCCGCCAACGAGCGGGGCATGGCCATGCTGTTCACCGGCCTGCGCCACTTCCGGCATTAAGCCAGAAGGCCAGAAAGCGACAGAAAGACGGCAAACTGGAAAGTCGTTCCTATATCTCCCGAAACGACAGCGGCCGGTGCGCGGCCAAAAGCAAAGTCGACGTTGTTTTCCACGACCGGCAGGTGACCTTATGTCCAGTGAATCTCTGCACGCGCCCCGCGATCGGTTGTCGCGGACAACGATCACCCACCATCAGGCGGTCGTCTCGCTGATGGAAGAACTGGAGGCGGCGGACTGGTACCGCCAGCGGGCGGACGACTGCGAGGACGCAGCGCTCAAGGAGATCCTGCTGCACAACATGCGGGAGGAGATGGAGCACGCCGCCATGATCCTGGAATGGCTGCGTCGCAACGTTCCCGAATGGTCGGAGCAGTTCGATACCTACCTGTACAGCACCGCGCCCATCACCGAGGTTGAAGAAGAGGCCGAGAACGGCGGCGGGAGCGAGTCGGGTAGCGGCGAGGCGCCGCCGGTAAAGCGGAAGCCGAAGTTCACCGTCGGCGATCTGAAGGGCTAGGAGAAGGGCGATGGGTTTTCTCAATAGAACACAGGCGCCGTTCGGCGAGGCGGTCTGGGACTTGATCGACAATGCCGCGGTAAATGCCGCCCGCGATCGCCTGACCGCGCGCCGCTATCTCGACGTGGACGGCCCATACGGTTCGGGTCTGACGACGATCGAGGTCGGCAATGATGGCTATTGCCGGCAGCCGGGGCCAGACGAGGCCGGTGCGGTGGTCGGCCGTGCCATCTCAGTGCCGATGGTCCGCAAGAGCTTCAAGCTGAGCGTTCGCCGCCTCGCCGCCTATCTGGACAACGGCATGCCGTTCGATCTGGCACCGGTGGAGGATGCCGCCGAAGCAGTCGCCGCCCGTGAAGAGGAGATCATCTACCGGGGCCAGCCGGATTTCGGGCTGGAGGGTCTTCTCACCGCGAGGGGCCGCAGCCACGTCGATGGCGGCAACTGGTCCGATCTCGACCAGGTGCTGGCCGACGTCGTCGCCGCCGTCACCAAGCTGGACGACACCGGACTGCGCGGGCCGTACGCGCTGGTGCTGGCACCGGCGCTGTACAACGGGCTCTTCCGCCGCTATCCGGGCTCCAACCTGCTGCAGCTCGAGCACCTGCGCCGGCTGTTCGACCGCGGCGTGCACAAGGCCTCGATCGAGGGCGGCGTCGTCGTCGATCCCCGCGTCGGGCCGCTGATCGTCGGCCAGGACATGGAGGCCGGCTTTATCAACCAGGACGGCATACACTACGAACTGTATCTTTCCGAGAGCGTCGTTCTGCGGCTCGACGACCCGAAGGCGATCTGCACGATTACCCCGCAGTCGGCCTGAGGTGCCACGGCAGTAGCCGTCTGTCGGAATTCGTTCTAGAAAGGGGCAAGGAGAAGCAAGGGGTTGCCCCGGCGGTCTGAATGCGATCCTATGACTTCGACCTGATCACCATCGGCGCCGGCTCCGGCGGAGTGCGCGCGTCGCGGCTGGCGGGCGGCTGGGGCAAGCGCGTCGCCGTCGTCGAGAAGAGCCGGGTCGGCGGCACCTGCGTGATGCGTGGCTGCGTGCCGAAGAAACTGCTGATCTACGGCGCGCAGTTCGGCGAGGCGCTGGAGGATGCGCCAGGCTACGGCTGGACGGTAGATGGCGCCCGGCTCGACTGGGCAGCGCTGATCGAGGCGAAGAACCGCGAACTGGACCGGTTGGAAGGTGTCTACGGCGGTATCCTCCGGCGCAACAACGTCCAGCTGATCGACGGCAAGGCGGTGCTGGCGGACGCGCACACCGTTGAAGTCGCCGGCCAGCACTTCACCGCCGAGAAGATTCTGATCGCCTGCGGTGGCTGGCCGACCGTGCCGAACATCCCAGGCATCGAGTATGCGATCACCTCAAATGAAGCGCTCGACCTGGGAGAGTTGCCGTCCCGCGTCATCATCGTCGGCGGCGGCTATATCGCCGTCGAGTTCGCCGGCATCTTCCGCGCCGCTGGTAGCGCCGTTACGCTCGTGATCCGCGGCAGCGAGGTGCTGCGCGGCTTCGACGAAGACGTCCGCATCTTTCTCGGCAGCCAGATGGTCAAGCGTGACATTACCGTGCGCCGGGAGGCAGTGGTGCGCGGGCTGGTGAAGACCAATGAAGGCATCGTGGCGACGTTGTCGGACGGTGATGCGATGACGGCGGACGCGGTGATGTTTGCCACCGGCCGCTCGCCGAACACGCGGGGCATTGGCCTGGAGGAGGCGGGCGTGGAACTGGCGTTGAACGGCGCCGTCATCGTCGATGAATGGAGCCGAACTTCGGTTCCCAACATCTTTGCTGTCGGCGACTGCACCGACCGCATCAACCTGACGCCGGTCGCCATCGCCGAGGGCCAGGCGTTCGCCGAGACCAACTTCAACGGCAATCCCACCTGCCTCGCCTACGAGAACATCCCGTCGGCGGTGTTCAGCGCGCCGCCAGTCGGCGTCGTCGGCCTGACCGAGACGCAAGCGCTGCTGCGCGGCCCCATTGACGTCTACCTCACCCGCTTCCGGCCGATGCGCCACACGATTTCCGGCCGCGACGAGAGCACGCTGATGAAGCTCGTCGTCTGCGCCGACACCGACCGCGTGCTCGGCTGCCACATGGTCGGCGCGGACGCTCCGGAGATCATCCAGGGCCTGGCGATTGCGCTACAGTGCGGCGCCACCAAGGCGCAGTTCAACGCCACCATCGGCATCCACCCCACGGCCGCCGAGGAATTCGTGACGATGCGGGAGAAGCGCCCTGACTGAAGCGGGGGCTCCTGCTGATCAGGAAGACAGGCGCCGCGGTATGGTGCGCGTCTCGGATCGTAGCGAAGCCTACGCCGAAGCAATCTTCCTGCTGCTTGCGGACACATCGCGGGAATAACGCGAGATCAGTCGAGTTCAAACTTTGATTTGTAGTCGAGCTTCAGATTTTGATTCTGCTGTTCCTTGCGGAGAAAGCAGTTGCCGGCCACCAGGACTTCAATCTCGGTACCCATGAAGCAGCGAAATGCATCGCGTGCATCACACACGATGGGCTCGCCCCGAACGTTGAAGCTCGTGTTGACGATCGTCGGGCAGCCGGTCCGCGCCTTGAAGGCACTGATCAGCGCGTGATAGCGCGGGTTTGTCTCGCGGTGGACCGTCTGCACGCGGGCCGAGTAATCGACATGCGTCACCGCCGGAATATCGGAGCGCAGGACGTTCAACTTTTCAATACCAAACATGTTCACCTCGGCTGCCGCCATCTGACGCCGATGCTGCTCCGTGACGTCAGCAACGAGCAGCATGTAGGGGCTGTCCTCGTCTATCTCGAACCACTCGGCGACGTCCTCCCGCAATATTGATGGGGCGAACGGCCGAAAACTCTCCCGATATTTCACCTTGAGGTTCAGCATCCTCTGCATCGTCGGCGAGCGGGCGTCGGCAAGGATAGACCGCGCTCCCAGCGCCCGGGGACCGAACTCCATTCGGCCCTGCATCCAGCCGACCGCCTTGCTGTCGGCCAGCGACTCCGCACTTCGTTCAATCACCTCGTGTTCGTCGAGCACCTCGAATATCGCGCCCGCCTCACGAAGATCGCGTTCGATTACGGCCTGCGTGAACTCCGGCCCCAGATAGGCGCCCTGCATATGGTCGAGGTGCCCGTTCAGAGGCAGCCGCGCGCCACCGCAACCCTGGTAGTAGGCGGCTAAAGCGGCGCCGACGGCGCCACCGGCGTCGCCTGCCGCAGGCTGGATCCAAATCTTATTAAAAATGCGCTCTCGCACGAGTTTGCCGTTGGCGACACAGTTGAGCGCGACCCCGCCTGCGAGGCAGAGGTTACGCTGGCCGGTTTCGCGAGCGATGGATCGCGCAAGTCGCGAAACCGCCTCTTCGGTTACCACCTGGATCGAGGCCGCCAAGTCCATCTCACGCTGCGTCAAAGGTTGCTCCGGGCGACGGGGCGGCCCGCCAAACAGTGAATCGAACTTGCCGCTCGTCATCGTCAAGCCGGTGCAGTAGTCGAAGTACGATTGATCCAGGCGGAAGGTTCCATCCGCTTTCATATCCACGATATTCTCGAGGATCGTTTGCACGTAATTCGGTTCGCCGTAGGGCGCTAACCCCATTACCTTGTATTCTCCGGAATTTACTTTGAACCCAGTGTAGTAGGTGAACGCCGAGTACAACAGCCCGAGAGAGTGCGGAAAGTGAATTTCCTTCACAATTTCCAGCGTGTTACCCCGTCCCATGCCAAAGCTAGTGGTACACCATTCACCGGCGCCATCCATGGTCAGGATAGCGGCTTCCTCGAAGGGTGAGGCAAAAAACGCCGATGCGGCGTGGCTCTGGTGATGCTCTGTAAACCAAAGCTTGGCATTCCATTCGTCGCCGCCCGGCATTTGCCTCAGTTCACGCCGCAGCAGGTTCTTCTGGAACAGCTTCTCCTTAAGCCACACTGGCATCGCCATCCGGAAGGAGGCGAAGCCCCTGGGCGCCACGGCAAGATAGGTTTCAAGCAGGCGCTCGAACTTAATGAACGGCTTATCATAGAAAACGACAAGGTCGACGCCGCTCAAGTTCGTGCCGGCCTCGCCCAAACAAAACTGTGAGGCGCGGCGCGGAAAGCCGGCGTCATGCTTCCTGCGCGTGAAGCGTTCTTCCTGTGCCGCCGCGACAATGCGGCCGTCCTCGACAAGGGCGGCCGCGCTATCGTGATAAAAGGCGGAAATACCGAGTATACGCATGTTATGCCTCTGGCATACTTGCTAGAATAGGGTATAGATGAATGGTGCGATCGCCGTGCCTTGTGTAATCACGATCAAAAATCCGAACAAAGCGACGGTAAGCAGAATTGGTATAAGCCAGTATTTTTTCCTCTCCCCCATAAAGCGGACAAGTTCCGTAATGAATTCCATTGAAGCCTCCTCAGAACTGATTCCGCATTGCCTCGGGTGCCGGACCGGGAGGTGTTCTCTGGATCCAGTAGGTTGATGCTTGAACGTCTCTGCGCAGGCGTAACGGGTCGTGTCCGAGAGCCCGCATGACTATCGCTGTCGGAACCACTGAAAGTGCGAAAATGAGGAAGAGGACGATGGGACTGACGAACTTGAACATTAAAAGGCCGAGCTTCATCCAGGCCCGGTTCAGCGGGGCTAGAGTCGGGGGAGATCAGCGCGAGAATGAAAAGGCAGCCGCCGATGGCGAGCATTGCGATAGTCCATACCTCGGGCGCGAGGCGGCCGGCGAGCACCCATCTCACGCAGCCGATCGCCGCCAGGATACCGCCTACGGTGAAACCGAAGGCGCGGTCGGAGCTGGTCCTCATCGGGGAGTGCTCAACCAACGTCTCGTGAGTCGTCATGATCACCTCTCGACATAACTTCATTGTCTAGAAGCAGGCGTTTTTATCGTCCCATGCTTTCTACCGCCGGTTCAGCGCAGCGTATAAAATTTCTGCCCGCAACTCATTGGCTAGAGATGTCGGATGACCGTCACCCGGAATTCGAAGAAGCGACGGGGGGCTTTCACGAAGTCCGGCCTCGATCACCTTGAGGCCCTCCGCTTCCACCAACCCTCGAATCTTCGCATCATTGAGGCCGATGCCTGACACGTCCTCGTCGTAGCCGTCCAGGTAGAGAACGGTCAGGGGAATGCCATACTGGGCGCGGATGATCTCGTTGGCCTTTTTGAGAATGGCAACGTAGAGGCTGACATCCTCAGCCGTCACCATCACGTGAAAGAAAATTGGCTTGATAAATCGGCTCGTGGCAAATCCCTGGTTCAACATCTTTTGCAGCAAGCGATCGCTCAGCGAATACATCGGTCCCGCGAAAACCGCGCCGCCGCCCGCAAGCTTGAACCGCGGGTTGCTGGGGTGCCCGTCGATGCCGGCGACGCGACTGATGTGGAAGGCGGCAGTTTGCAGGACCACCGCCTTGACGTTTCTGCCGATTGCTGCGGCATAGGTCCCATCCTCCAATGCCTTAAGCATGTGGTGTGGGCCGTAACCGTGGAAGCCCAGGTTGATGACGCGGTGATCGCCCTCGATCAAAGCGCGGTAGTGGTAGGGGAGCGTCTCGTTATCGGCGAGCCCTTCGCCAAAGGTGAAGGAGCAGCCAAAAAAGACGGTCGTGGGGCCTGAGGGCGACGATTGCGGCGTGTCGCGATAGAGGGCATGCGTGATCGTGTAGTCGGTTTCATAAATGACGCGATCGCCAACTCTCTTGACTGTATGAAAAGATCCAGGCGCGGCGGATGCGTAGCCCAACGTCGGGTGTGCTGCGATGTAGCCTCTGGGAAAAGGTGAGTTCGCCCGGCCGGTTACGCCGGCCGGACTGCGATACAGCATCACCGCCGTACCGCCCTCGAAGGCGGCGAGGCATAAGCTGCAGGTCCCCGCGATGACGAAAAGGTTTGCGATGCGGTCCGATGCGCGGAATTGGTAGGCGTAATAAAGCGAGATTGCGGCGACAACGATGAACAGAGCAAACACGGTGGCTTTGGTATGAATACCGTACCTCGCCGCGAGAACAACGGCGGCGGCACCCGTCAGCGCTAGGATCGCGCGTTCTGCCTCACTCCAGGTGCGGGGCTGCCTCATCGTTGCTGCCCACACTTTACTCCGCAAGTTCACTATCAATGCAGACGCACTCCCCCAATCGCACAGCCTCGCATATAGCGATCCTGCGCCCCACCCGCTTTCAATCTATGCGCGTTCGGGGATTTGCTCAAGGCATTTTGAAATCCTAGCGGCGAGGCTATGGCGTCGCTCGGGGCGCTGCTGGCGCACGCGCTTGCGCCTCACCCCCTACCGACCCACGTCCCCCCAGGCAAAGATGTTGATGTTGTCGAACTTCACCCGGTCGCCGTCGCGCATGGAGCCCTGGTTCTCGGTTTCGAACAGGATGCGGAGATCGGAAGAGAGGTAGGGCGTCAGGTCGTAGTCCTGGCCGGCGTGCTCCCCGAGGTCGTTACCGCCGCCCTGGAAGCGGTCGAGCGAATACCAGACGCCGTTCTTGTAGACCTTGAAGATGACCGCGTCGCCGCCGTCGTCCAGATTCTCCCGCTTGTGGTTGAACGACATCCAGGCATTGGTCATGCCGGCGAGGTTGCCCAAGTGCCGGACGACGAAGTGGCGGCGCTGCTGGCTGGTGTCCTTCTGCACCTTGAGCCAGCCATCTTCGTCGACTTTGATGTCGAAGCCGCTGTCGCCGGTGTCGTACCAGCACGACGCCCACGGCAGGCCGAACTGCTGGGTGCAGGGGTTCGGATCATCGAAGGCGTCGTACCAGACCGCGTAGCGCCCGGCGCGGGCGGGGGCGAAGGCCTCCCACAGGACTTGCGCCATCTTCATCTGCCCGGCGCGGTTGGGGTGGAAGCAGTCGAGCCGCGAGACGTAGTTGGGCTGGATCGGCGTCCGGTAGAGGATGTTGCGGAAGATCACCCTGACGCCGTTGCGGCCATCGTACTGCGCAGCCTTGCGCGCCAGTAGGTCATTGAGCGCGCGATTGAACTGTCGCGCCTTCAGCAAATCATCGGGCGTGTTGGCACTGTTGAGGATGCGGCCGCAGGGGCCCTCGGCAAGCCCGTAGCGATCACGGTAGTAGGCCAGCAACCGGTCGATCAGCAGCCGGCGGAAATCCTGCAAGCCGCCAAGCGTCTGGCAGACGGTGGCGCTGAGGCCGGCGGCGTGGCAGAAGCTCGCCGCCGCCTCCTCGGTGACCTCGTCGCCGTCAAGGTCCCACAAGGCCTGGCAGCTGCGGAACATGTAGCTGTGCCGCTGGGACGCCATGACGTTGCGGAAGGCGACCAGATCGGGAACACCCGACCAGTAGATCCGGCCGCCGGTGGGCAGGATCGAGAGCAGATACGCAAGCGTCTGGTCGATGTGGCCGGCAATCCTCTTCAAGTCGAAGGTGTAGTCGTGGCCAAAGCCGCGGCACACGTCGTTCGCCCCCATGTTGAGGAACACCGTCCGCGTCGCCGCCGGGTTCAGGCGGAGAGCCTGGCCGAGAGCGTCTTCCCAGCGCGCTCCGTCCTCAGCGAGGTTGACCGACTGCGCCGGCGTGTATCCGAGCCGGGCCGCGATCGACCACGAGGGCGACCCTCCGCCGTGGCTCCAGGCGTAATCGTGGAAGCCGAGCTTCTGGTCCAGGCATGCGGGGAGCTCGATTCGGGCGCCACACATGTCGGCGGAATTGGTGGCTGCCAGCAGACTGTCGCCGATCAGTCCGATGGTCGGTGTTGCTTGCGCTAGCGCTGGCGGCGATAAGAGCGCGGTTGCGGCAATGAACAGCAGAGCGGCGATGACCGCTCCTGTTCTCCGCTTCTGGCGCACCGATGCGATCGAGACTGGCCCTTTGGCGAACGACCCGGTTTCCAGGGCAGCGGCTGATTTGAGAAGCCCGCTCATCGTCCCACTCCCGCAGTGGGCAAATCCGCTCTTCTACGGCTCCGATCTTCAATTATAAGTTATCTGCGTCTATCCTCAACCGATTTTAGGAAACCGGCACTGCGGAACGAGGTGGATCGACTTCCCAGGGTGCTTGCCAGGGTGACATGAGAACGGCAGGACCCGCTTAGGATGATGGGCTGGCGCGGTAAGCTTGCCGGCGGGTCGGGCGGATGCGATATTACCGTTGGAATCGCTGGCGATGCCAGCCGTTCCGCGTTGTTGCCGGACAGGCGTAAGACGATGGCAGTGATGGATGAGCGGCGCATTTTGGAAGTTGGCGACGGCGTTCTTTCAGGTGCGGCGGAAGGGCAGAAGGAGCGGGCCAGGCTTGGTCTGGACGAGATCGATCGTGAGGATCAGGGCGTTATCGTTCGCATCACCTCACCGGTCGTTACATCGTCTTTCATCCGTGGCTTTGTCGGCCCCAGCGTCCGCTCGCTTGGATTCGATGAATTCGTCAAGAAATACGAGTTCCACTCTACCTCCAGCGTCAATCACAATATTCTCGCCAACGCACAATACGCGGCTGACCTAGAGGAATAAGACATTCAGCCGTCGCGGTTTGCTCGCGATGCTCAATGTGTTGCGGCGACAGCCTTGACATACGGCATGTTATCAGGACGCCGTTGTAACCTCCGCGGTCGGCTAGCCCCGTTCGGGCTCGCGATGGCGCTCCTCTTGGCGTTTCGGATCGCTCTCGCGGCACCGGCTCCGGCCGGCCCACCCTCTGCCGATCGTCAGCCGCCGATCATCTTTTCGCCGCAGATCGTCGTGCCGGCGGCGAGCCCGCCGACGGTCAATGTGCAGACTCCGCAGCCGGATCCTTTGAAAACCTGGCTTCCTGTCGGTGTCGCCATCCTGTCAGCGGCAGTCGCGGCGTTCTCGGCGCTCCTCGCGTGGCGGAACCAGAACTTCGGGTTTCGCAAGGACCGTGCCGCCGTAATCCGGGACATCCGGGCGAAGCAAGCCGCCGCCAATCTCCTCGCCTATGAGAACAATGTGGCGCGCTCGGTCGGAGCGGTGCTCGATCTCGTCGAGCGGATGATCAACGAGGTATCAAAAATTCGCCCGGTCGCCGCGGCCGAATACCAAACACATCTTGAGAAGTGGGGTGTATCGGTGATTGCCGACCAGGCCAATGGCGAGCGGCTGCGTGGTGAGGCGGACGGCGCGCTGTTCGACCATCCGCAGCGCGTGATCTTTGCGCCGCTGTTCGTGAGAAGAGGCATGGATTCGATCTTCCTGGAGGCCATTCGCGAAGCCCTGAGCGGGCCTCCCGGGGCCAAGTTCGAGCTGCTGCGAGGCAGCGTGAGAGAACTGAAGGTGGAGATGCGCCGGAACCTCGAACAAGAGCGGCAGGCTGAAGCCACCCGCTGGATCGGCGACATCACCGAAGATCCCTTCTATGACGAGATCAAACATCTGATCAGGCAATCAGCGGCAACGTCTTGAGACGCGCAGGACGTGGTTGCGTTTCATCGCATGAGAAGCGTGGGAGGCGGATTGGCAGCGACGCGGGCTGTACCATCAGGTCGGCGATTTTGACGACAAAAGTTTGACGACGGTTTCGCTGCCTTTTGGAAGCTGAATGTAGTTAATTCAACGAGTTAGGGTACTTTTTCGGCTCCGGTCGAGTCTCTTTCGGATCCAAATCGGCACTGATCTGGACGCAAAAAGGGCCGCGGCTGGTTGGCCGCGGCCCCTGGTTCGCAGCTTGGCGGGGTGGACTAGAAGTCCATGTCGCCCATGCCGCCCATGCCGCCCATGCCGCCGCCGCCCGGCATCGCCGGCGTCTTCTTCTCCGGCTTCTCGGCGACCATCGCCTCGGTGGTGATCAGCAGCGAGGCGACCGACGCCGCATCCTGCAGGGCGGTGCGCACGACCTTGGTCGGGTCGATGATGCCGGCCTTGAACATGTCGACGTACTCTTCGCTCTGCGCGTCGAAGCCGAGGCTCAAATCGCCCTTCTCCAGCAGCTTGCCGGCAACCACGGCGCCATCGACGCCGGCGTTCTCGGCGATCTGCCGGCAGGGGGCCTGCAGCGCCCGGCGGACGATCTCGAGCCCGTGCTTCTGGTCGTCGTTCTCGGTCGCGACGCTGTCCAGCGCGGCCCCAGCGTAGAGCAGGGCGACGCCGCCGCCCGGAACCACGCCTTCCTCGACCGCGGCGCGGGTCGCGTGCATCGCGTCCTCGACCCGGTCCTTCTTCTCCTTCACCTCGGTCTCGGTGGCTCCGCCGACGCGTAGCACGGCGACCCCGCCGGCCAGCTTCGCGAGGCGCTCCTGCAGCTTCTCACGGTCGTAGTCCGAGGTGGTGTCCTCGATCTGCGCCCGGATCTGGTTGCAGCGGCCCTTGATGTCGTCGTGCTTGCCGGCCCCTTCGATGATCGTCGTCTCTTCCTTGGTGATGACCACCCGCTTCGCCGTGCCGAGCATTTCGACGGTGACATTCTCGAGCTTGATGCCGACGTCCTCGGAGATCACCTGGCCGGACGTGAGGATGGCGATGTCTTCCAGCATCGCCTTACGGCGATCACCGAAGCCCGGCGCCTTCACCGCCGCGACCTTCAGGCCACCGCGGAGCTTGTTGACGACCAGGGTCGCCAGCGCCTCGCCTTCCACGTCCTCGGCGATGATCAGCAACGGCCGGCCGGACTGTACCACGGACTCCAGCACCGGCAGCAGCGGCTGCAGGCCGGACAGCTTCTTCTCGTGGATGAGGATGAACGGGCTCTCCAGCTCGCAGTTCATCTTCTCGGCGTTGGTGATGAAGTACGGCGAGGTGTAGCCGCGGTCGAACTGCATGCCCTCGACCACTTCCAGCTCGCTCGTGAGGCTCTTCGCCTCCTCGGCGGTAATCACGCCTTCCTTGCCGACCTTCTCCATGGCGCGGGCGAGCATGTCGCCAATCTCTTTCTCACCGTTGGCCGAGATGGTGCCGACCTGGGCGATCTCGGCGTTGGTGGAAACCTCGCGCGAGCGGGACTTCAGGTCCTTGATCACCGCTTCGACGGCCACGTCGATGCCGCGCTTCAGGTCCATCGGGTTCATCCCGGCGGCCACCGCCTTGATGCCCTCGCGGACGATCGACTGCGCCAGCACGGTCGCCGTCGTGGTGCCGTCGCCAGCCTCGTCGGAGGTCTTCGAGGCAACCTCGCGCAGCATCTGCGCGCCCATGTTCTCGAACTTATCGGCGAGCTCGATCTCCTTGGCGACGGTCACGCCGTCCTTGGTGATGCGCGGCGCGCCGAAGCTCTTGTCCAGCACGACGTTGCGGCCCTTCGGCCCCAGCGTCACCTTCACCGCATTAGCGAGTACGTCGACGCCGTGCAGCATGCGCTGGCGGGCGTCGGAACCGAATTTTACGTCTTTAGCAGCCATTTTCGTCGATCTCCGCAGTGCTGAAGGTTTCGCTTACTTTACGATCACGCCAAGGAGGTCCGACTCCTTCATGATCAACAGATCCTCTCCGTCGATCTTGACCTCCGTGCCCGACCACTTGCCGAACAGCACCCGATCGCCCGCCTTAACATCCAGGGCGATGAGCTCGCCGCCCTCGTTGCGCGCGCCCGGACCGACGGCGATGACCTCGCCTTCCTGCGGCTTCTCTTTCGCAGTGTCGGGGATGATAATGCCACCTTTCGTCTTTTCTTCCTGCTCGACGCGTTTGACGACGACGCGATCGTGCAGCGGTCGGAAATTCATCGCTGTTCTCCTTGAGACCTGGGATGCAAACCTGTAAACGGGGCTTGTTAGCACTCATGCCCGCTGAGTGCCAAAGAGCTAGGCGCCTCGGTGGCTGGTGTCAAGGGACGCGTTCTCAGCAACTTCCAACCAGTGCCCTAGGGGGACGCGATGCATTCGAGTGAACACTTCAAGCCGCGGTTCGTGCATCGGGAATCGGTGCGCCCGGAATGGGTGGACTACAACGGCCACATGAACGTCGCCTATTACGTGCTGGTGTTCGACCACGCCACCGACGCGACGCTTGACCAGCTCGGGATTGGCGAGGCGTATCGGCTCGACAGCGGATGTTCGGTGTTCGTCGGCGAAATGCATGTCAACTACCTGCGGGAGGTCGTGGCTGGCGACGAACTGCACGTCGCCACCCGGCTGCTGGCGACGGACGAAAAACGACTGGTGATGTTTCACGAGATGATGTGTCCACCGCCGGCGCGGGTCGTCGCCAGCAATGAAGTGCTGTGCGTGCACGTCGATCTCGGCCTGACGCGCGGCGATGGCCCGACGCCGTCGCCGCGATGCTGCGCCGCGCCGTCGCCGACGAGGCGGATTTCCCCCGCCCGAGCGCAGCGGGCGGGCAGTGCCTCTCATTCGAGCGGATCGTGATCGGGGGAGCTTCAGCAAAAGTTAAGAGGTGGCGGTGTAGCCTGGCCGCTATCCTCCTGCTGCATTGCTCGCTCAATGGATAGTTTGCATACGACCGAACAAGCGGAAGCGTACGCGGAGTCTGCGCTCGCGCTGATGCTCAAGCACGGCATCCCGCCGCATCCAATCAACTTCACGATCTGGTACTGCTACTCTTCCCGCGAAATTCCGGACCTGAACGAAGCGCTCGATGCTCTGGTGGCCCATGGCGGCCAACTTGACGAGGAGCGCAACGCCGCAATCTACCGCAAGTTCTGCGGACTGTCCGAGGCACTGCCAGCGCATCTCATCGCCGAGCGGATCGAAACCGAGTTGGCCATGGTGCTGAGCGCCTTGCAACAGGCCGGGCGCAGCGCCCACGAATACGGACTGACACTTCGCTCCGCTGCGGGCGAGGTGGCACATGACGACCGTAGGCCGGAGGTTTACCAGATTCTCGGCCGCTTGATGTCCCAGACCCGCGTCATGGCCTTGCAAAGCCGCGAGCTGGAAAAGCAGCTGCTGGCCTCGTCGACGGAGATCGGCAACCTGAAAGCGGAACTGGAAGGAGCCCGCCGCGAGGCGCAGACCGATGCGCTCACCGGTCTCGCCAATCGCAAGATGTTTGAGCACGCGTTGCGCAAAGCCATTGCTGAGGCGGAGGATAGCGGTACCTCGCTGTCGCTGCTGATGCTCGACATCGACCACTTCAAGAAATTCAACGACGACTTCGGCCACGTCGTCGGTGACAACGTCCTAAAGCTGCTGGCGTTGGTGTTACGCGAAAATGTCAAGGGACAGGACACCGCGTGCCGCTACGGCGGGGAGGAATTCGTGGTAGTGCTGCCGCGGACCAGAGGTTGCGACGCCTGCAAGCTTGCCGATACCATTCGCCGGAACATCGCCGGAAAGAAGCTATACAACCGCAAAACCGGCCAACAGCTGGGAACGATCAGTGTCTCCATCGGCGCCGCCGAATACACGTCCCCGGAGCCTGCGGCGTCCTTTATCGAACGCGCCGATCAGGCGCTCTATGCCGCGAAGTGGTCGGGCCGCAACCGCGTCGTCGCGGCGGAGGACATTCATGGCGCCATCGTGCCGCAGCCGCGCAGCAAGGCGCTGGCGGAGCCGGGCTGAACCGGCGAGGCAAAGTCGTCGGGTTTGCGGTCCATCGCCACCGCGGCATTGAATGGCAGAGCCCATGCTGCCGAAATCCGCCCGCCTTCCAACCATCTTGGTCGCCGTCGTCCTGGTGTTGCTCGCCGTTTTGACGGCGACGGGGCAGGTCAAACTGGGAGCAGCTTCTTATCGCCGCGGTGCATATCGGCTGCATGGGGTCGCTCGCCGGCTTCGCGCTCACCAAGCAGCGGGCGGCTTCGGTCGATCCCGCACAGCCGGCTTCGGCGGCGGTGCCGCAAGAGTTTCTGGAGCGGCTTCCAGACCCGGTGATCGTGCTCAATGTCGCGCGCGAGATCGTCGCGGTAAACCGTGCCGCCCGGGAGACGCTCGGGATCGGCCTGCTCGGCCGCGATCTGGCGTTGTCGCTTCGCCATCCCGACGTGCTGGCGGCAGTGGAAACAGTGGCTTCCGGCCTGCCCTCGGTCACCGAGGAAATCACCCTGCCGATGCCGATACCCCGCACCTTCACCTTGCACGCGGGAACGCTTCATAGGGACGGAGTGCCGACGGCGACCGATCCGCAGTTGCCCTGCGTCGTTCTCGTTCTGCGCGACGAGACCCGCGCCAGGCGGGCAGAACAGAGCCGCGCCGACTTCGTCGCCAACGCTAGCCACGAACTCCGCTCGCCTTTATCAGCCTTGATCGGCTTCATCGAAACGCTGCGTGGACCGGCCAGCGATGATGCGATTGCGCGCGACCGCTTCCTTGGGGTAATGCACGCTGAGGCGCAGCGGATGGCGCGTCTTGTTGAGGACCTCATGTCGTTGACGCGGGTGGAGATCAACGAGCACGTCCCGCCGCGGCACCGCGTCGATCTCGCTGACGTACTGATCGGCGTCACCGAAACCCTGGTCGTGCGCGCCGAGAAGCGGCAGATGACGATCGCACTCGACTGTCCCGACGACCTGCCGCCGGTGATCGGCGAGACTGACCAGTTGACTCAGGTTTTTCACAACCTCATCGACAATGCCGTGAAGTACGCGCGTGCCGGCACGCAGATCCGCATTACCGCGAGGCCGGTCGAGCGGCTGCCGAGCACGCAGGCCGCCGGGGTTAAGATCAGCGTCACCGATGCCGGCGAGGGCATCCCCGCAATCCATCTGCCGCGGCTGACCGAGCGTTTCTATCGTGCCGACGAGGGGCGCTCTCGGCGGCTGGGCGGAACCGGCCTCGGCCTCGCGATCGTCAAGCATATCGTCAACCGTCACCGTGGCCGTCTGAGCATCGATAGTATCGTTGGTGAAGGCAGCACCTTTAACGTCTTTCTTCCGGCGCTGCCGCGGCCCATCGCTTCGCCGAATGGCGACGACGATGACGGCGATAGCAGGCCTGACCCGCTGGGTGTCACAAAACTGTAATCTCACCGTCATATAACGGCAGTCATTGCGGCCTAGACTGATTTGCGAACGGGTACACGGGTACGCGTTGCTGTATCGGCGTGCCCGTCCCGCACAAGTTCGGAAGAACCGGGAGAATCCGATGATCAGGAAGTCTCTGGCCTTGGCGGTCCTTGCGACCGTCGTAACAACGGCCGCAGCCGAAGCACGCGACCAAATACGCATCGTCGGTTCGTCGACGGTGTTTCCGTTCACCACCCGGGTTGCCGAGGAATTCGGCCGCACCACCAGTTTCAAGACCCCGGTCATCGAGAGCACCGGTACGGGCGGCGGTTTCAAGCTGTTCTGCGATGGTGTCGGCATCGACACCGCCGACATCACCAACGCCTCGCGCGCCATCAAAAAGTCCGAGGTCGAGACCTGCGCGAAGAATGGCGTGACCGAGATCACCGAGATCAAGATCGGCTACGACGGCATCGTGCTCGCCAACTCGAAGGCGGCGCCGCGGCTCAGCGTCACTCTGGAGCAGCTCTTCCTCGCGCTCGCCAAGGACGTGCCCGACGGTAAGGGCGGTTTCATCCCCAATCCCCATAAGATGTGGAGCGAGATCGATCCTTCGCTGCCGGCGAAGAAGATTGAAGTGCTCGGACCGCCGCCGACCTCCGGCACCCGCGACGCCTTCAACGAACTGGCCATGGAGGGCGGCTGCAACAAGATTCCGGCGATGGCCGAGCTGAAGAAGACCGACGAGAAGAAGCACAAGGCGATCTGCCAGGGCGTCCGCGAAGACGGCGTCTTCGTCGAGGCCGGTGAGAACGACGTCCTGATCATCCGCAAGCTGGAGGCCAATAAAGACGCCTACGGCATCTTCGGCTACAGCTTCCTCGACCAGAACCGCGACAAGATCCAGAGCAGCCTGATCAACGGGGTCGAAGACGATTACGACAACATCTCTTCGGGCAAGTACCCGATCTCGCGCTCACTCTTCATCTACGTGAAGAAGGCGCACGTCGGGGTCATTCCGGGAATGAAGGAGTTTATCGCCGAGTACACGGCTGATAAGGCCTGGGTACCCGATGGGTATTTGGCAGCCAAGGGCTTGATCGCCTTACCCGACGCCGAACGTGCCAAATGGCGCGAGCAGGCGATGACCCTCGCCAACAACGTCGGCATGTAATTCCGCCGGTCGTCCGGCCGCCTCGAGGAGAACCCTCGATGCGGCCGGCGATGGGCACCGACGATGGTGCCGCCCCTTCCGGCACGTCCTCTGTGAATTGATGCTAGTGCACCCATGCAGCTTCTCATTCTCGTCCTCACGCTGATCGTACTCAGCGTCATCGGCTTCTACCTCGGGCGATCGCGCGCCGTCGCCACGTCAGCGGGACGGACCGGGCACTGCATTCGCTCCCCCGGCTACTACGGCTGGTACGTCGCGCTTTGGTGTGCCCTGCCGGCGCTGCTCGTGTTTGTCGGTTGGCTCGCCTTCGAGCCTGAAATCCTGCGCGCCATTTTGATCGATAGCCTGCCGCAGTCCGCCCGCGAGTTGCCGCCGGAACGGCTCAGCCTGCTGCTGAACGACGTCCGCAGCCTGGCATCGGGCAACGTGCTCAGCCGCGCCGCCGATCCGGAGCTGCAGGCGGCAGCCGAACGCTACATTGGGACGCTGCGGATCAGCCGCTGGGCGCTGTTCGCGGCGGTCCTGGCGCTGGCGATCGGCGGCCTGCTATGGGCACGTTCACGCGTCGCTCCGCGCTTCCGCGCCCGCAACCGCGTCGAACAGGTGATCACCGTTTTCCTGATCGCGAGTTCGATCGTCGCCATCCTCACCACCGTCGGCATCGTGCTGTCGTTGGTGTTCGAGGCGGCCCGTTTCTTCGTCCGCGTCCCGCTGGGCGACTTCCTCTTCGGTCTGCAGTGGAGCCCGCAGATGGCTCTTCGCAGCGATCAGGTGGGTGCCGCCGGCGCATTCGGCGCAGTGCCGCTCTTCGTCGGCACGCTGCTCATCGCCTTCATCGCGATGTGCGTGGCGATGCCGGTCGGCCTGCTCTCTGCCATCTACATGGCCGAATATGCGCATCCGAAGTTCCGCGCCGTGGCCAAGCCGCTGCTGGAAATCCTCGCCGGCATCCCGACTGTCGTCTACGGCTTCTTCGCCGCGCTCACCGTCGCGCCATTCTTCCGCAACACCGGCGCTGAACTGGGGCTTAGCATTTCCTCGGAGAGCGCCCTCGCCGCGGGAGTGGTGATGGGCATCATGATCATCCCATTCGTCTCTTCGCTATCCGACGACGTCATCACCGCCGTACCGCAGTCGATGCGCGAAGGATCTTATGGCCTCGGCGCGACGCAGTCGGAAACAATTCGCCGGGTGATCATTCCGGCAGCGCTGCCGGGCATCATCGGCGGTTTTCTGCTCGCGATCTCGCGGGCTATCGGCGAAACGATGATCGTGGTGATGGCCGCTGGGCTGGCCGCCAACCTGACCGCCAATCCGTTCGAAGCGGTAACGACGGTAACGGTACAGATCGCAACGCTGCTGGTCGGCGACCAGGAATTCGACAGCCCGAAGACGCTCGCCGCCTTCGCCTTGGGCCTGGTCCTGTTCTGCGTCACGCTCGTCCTCAACATCATCGCGCTGCGCATCGTCACCAAGTATCGAGAGCAATATGAGTAACAACGTCGCAACCACCGCCAGCCCGGTCGCGGGCGGGCGGAACAGCGTCGCCGATCGCGTCGAGGCGAGCCTGAAAGCCGCTACGCCGCGGAGCGGCGATTCCGCTCCTATGGCCTCGCGGCGATCTGCTTCGCCATCTTTGCCTCGCGCTGCTGCTGTTCACGATCTTCCGGACGGCCGCGCCGGCTTTCACCCAGACGATGATCCAGCTCGACGTGACGCTCTATCCGCAGGAAATTGATCCGGCGGGAAAGCGTGATCCGCAAGCAATCTCTACCGCTGACTACCAGAAGCTGATCCGCGATGCGCTCGACGACCTGTTTCCCGATGTCACCGACCGGCGGGAGCGGCGCGAGTTGATGGCCCTGCTCAGTCCCGGCGCTACGGACCTGCTGCGCGCGAAGGTGATGGCGGATCCGTCGTTGATCGGCCAGCGGGTGATCATCGATGTTCCGTTCTCCGACGACCTTGACCAGCTTGCCAAGGGTCGGATCGACGCGGAGTCCGAGACTGCGACACGGCGCGTTACCGACAAGCAGATCGAGTGGTTCCAGCGGCTCGAGCAGCGCGGCCTGGTCCGTCAGGCCTTCAACACGACGCTGTTCACCGCCGGCGATTCACGCTCGCCAGAACTCGCCGGCATCTGGGGATCGCTGGTCGGCACCTTCTGGACCATGCTGATCACCATGGCGATCGCCTTTCCGCTCGCCATCGGGGCCGCCATCTACCTGGAAGAATTCGCGCCGAAGAACCGCTGGACGGCGATGATCGAGGTCAACATCAACAATCTCGCCGCCGTTCCCTCGATCGTCTTCGGGCTTCTCGGCCTCGCGGTGTTCCTCAACTTCTTCGGGCTGCCGCGCTCGGCGCCGCTGGTCGGCGGTCTGGTGCTGGCGCTGATGACGCTGCCGATCATCATCATCGCCAGCCGCGCCGCGTTGAAGGCGGTGCCGCCGTCGATCCGCGAGGCGGCGCTCGGCGTCGGCGCCTCGCAGGTGCAGACCGTGTTCCATCACGTGGTGCCGCTGGCGATGCCCGGCATGCTCACCGGCGCCATCCTCGGCATGGCGCATGCGCTTGGCGAGACGGCGCCGCTGCTGATGATCGGCATGGTCGCCTTTATCGTCGATATCCCCGGCGGGCCGCTCGATCCAGCGACCGTGATGCCCGTCCAGATCTATCTGTGGGCCGACGCGCCGGAACGAGCCTTCGTCGAACGCTCGTCGGCGGCGATCGTCATTCTGCTGGGTTTCCTCATCCTGATGAACTTGATTGCGGTCATGCTGCGCAAGCGCTTTGAACGAAAATGGTAAGCACCGGCGACCGTCCGAAAACGAAGGCGCCCGGGGAGAGTGGACAATGGCAATGATTCAGGAACAAACTCTGGCGGTACGATCGGAACGCGTGACCATGTCGAGCAATGACTTGGCGAAATTCAAGACCGACAAGGTTTGCGTTTTCTATGGCGTCAAGCAGGCACTGAAGGACGTCCGCCTCGATATCTTCCAGAATCAGGTGACGGCGCTGATCGGCCCGTCCGGCTGTGGCAAGTCGACCTATCTGCGGTGCCTGAACCGGATGAACGACACCATCACGGATTGCCGCGTCGAAGGCTCTTTCCTGCTCGACGGGGACGACATCTACAGCAAGGACATGGACCCGGTGCACCTGCGGGCGCGGGTGGGCATGGTGTTCCAGAAGCCCAATCCGTTTCCGAAGTCGATCTTCGAGAACGTTTCCTACGGTCCACGCATCCACGGGCTGGCCAGGGACAAGCACGAGCTGGAAACGATCGTGCAGACCAGCCTCGAGAAAGCCGGCCTGTGGAAGGAAGTGAACGACCGTCTGCATCAACCCGGCACCGGACTTTCCGGCGGGCAGCAGCAGCGGCTGTGCATCGCTCGCGCTATCGCCGTGCAGCCGGAGGTGATTTTGATGGACGAGCCCTGCTCGGCGCTCGACCCGATCGCCACCGCCCGGATCGAGGAGCTGATCGACGAGCTTCGGCAGAACTACACCATCGTCATCGTCACCCATTCGATGCAGCAGGCGGCACGCGTCTCCCAGCGGACCGGCTTCTTCCACCTCGGCAATCTGGTGGAGACCGGGGCAACCGAGCAGATCTTCACCAATCCCGTCGATCAGCGAACGCAGGATTACATCACCGGCCGCTTCGGCTGAGTTGGCTCCCGACAAGTTGCAGGAGAGGACCGAACATGGCCTCCGATCACATCGTCAAATCGTTCGACGACCAATTGAAGCGTCTGGAAAACCTGATCGCAGAGATGGGCGGCCTGGCCGAGGTGCAACTCGCCGGCGCCATCGAGGCGATGGGGAAACGCGATCTCGAACGCGCCGCCGACGTTACCGCCTCCGATCAGCGCATCGATGATCTTGAAGCGCTGGTCGATCAGGAAGCCATCGCGCTGCTGGCGCTGCGCCAGCCCATGGCCAAGGACCTGCGGGAGATCGTCGGCGCACTGAAGGCCGCGAGCATGCTGGAGCGGATCGGCGACTATGCCAAGAACGTCGCTAAGCGAACGGCGGCGCTGGTCGAGATGCAGCCGGTGCCTTCGGCGCAGACGGTGCTGCGGCTGGGCATTCTGGCGCAGGAAATGATCAAGGACGTGCTCGACGCCTACATCGCCCGCGACGCCGACAAGGCCGATCTCGTCCGCCAGCGCGACAAGGAGCTCGACGCGCTCTACACCAGCATCTTCCGGGAACTGCTCACCTATATGATGGAGGACCCGCGCAGCATCACCGCGTGTACGCACCTCCTGTTCATCGCCAAGAACATCGAGCGCATCGGCGACCATGCGACGAACATCGCTGAGGTGGTGGGTTTCCTGGTGTACGGCCGAAACGCTACTGATCAGCGGCCGAAGGAGGACGTGTCGAGCTTTACCGTTGTGCAATCCTGAGCGAGGGCTCCCCCATGCAGGTGACCGCGATGACCTCGAAGCCGAGGGTGCTGATCGTCGAGGACGAAGACGCACAAGCGGAGGTTCTCCGCTACAATTTCGACCGCGAGGGTTTCGAGGTGGCGGTGGCGGTCGACGGCGAAGAGGCAATGCTCGCGGTCGAGGAACAGCAACCCGACCTGATCCTACTCGACTGGATGCTGCCCGGCACGTCCGGCATCACCGTCTGCCAGCGGCTGCGGTCGCGGCCGGAAACCCGCGCGGTACCTATCATCATGCTGACGGCGCGCGGCGAGGAGGGCGACCGCGTCCGAGGGCTTGAGTCGGGTGCCGACGACTACGTCGTCAAGCCGTTCCTACCGAGCGAACTGGTGGCCCGGGTGCGCGCCGTGCTGCGGCGGACACGTCCGTCATTGAGCGAGGAGCGGCTGGTGTGTGGCGAGATCGTCATGGATCTGGCGACCCACCGGGTCAGCCGCGGCGGCAAACACGTCCATCTCGGCCCGATCGAGTTCCGCCTGCTGCGGCTGTTCATGGAGCGGCCCTATCGGGTCTTCACCCGCGAACAGCTCCTCGACAAGGTCTGGGGACGCGACATCCACGTCGAGCTGCGGACCGTTGACGTCCATATCCGCCGACTGCGCAAGGCGCTCGGGGCGCACGGCGACGAGGACGTCATCCGCACCGTCCGCGGCACCGGCTATGCGCTCGACGTCGACAACGGCGGGGGGTGAGGCCGCCAGCCTGAACCCTTCGCAACGAACCTGCTCAATAAGCTTGAGGTTTGAGGCTCGAAGATCCTAGCTTTTTCCGCAACGGCGGTAGGCTGCGCATGGTCTTGTGCGCAGCACGGCGGAAGAGGATCGAGCGGCATGACCGATGTGTCGGAAGCGTCAGGGAGCGTGTTGTCAGCAGCGCAATCGCTGCTGTCGTTCGCCGGGGGTCGGCAGTTCGCGACAATCCTCGCTGATCCGCCCTGGCGGTTCGGGAACCGCACCGGCAAGATGGCGCCCGAGCACCGGCGCCTGTTGCGCTACCAGACGCTCACGCTCGATGGCATCTCCGCCCTGCCGGTCGAGTCGCTGGCGGCGCCCACCGCCCACCTCTACCTGTGGGTTGCAAACGCGCTAGTGCCGGACGGGCTTCACGTGATGCGCGCGTGGGGGTTCAACTACAAGAGCAACGTCGTCTGGCACAAGCTGCGGGCGGACGGTGGTTCCGACGGCCGCGGCGTCGGCTTCTACTTCCGCAACGTCACCGAACTGCTGCTGTTCGGCGTGCGCGGCCGCAACGCCCGGACGCTCGCCGCCGGCCGCCGTCAGGTCAACTACATCGGCAGTCGCAAGCGCGAGCACTCGCGCAAGCCCGACGAGCAGTACGCGCTGATCGAGAGCTGCAGCCCCGGCCCTTATCTGGAACTCTTCGCCCGCGGCGTCCGGCCGGGCTGGGCGACGTGGGGTGACCAGGCCCGCGACGGCTGGCGCCCGACATGGAAAACCTATCGCGAGCAACCTGCCGAAGCGGCTTTGCCGTTGCTTCCCGGCTTGGACCCGCTATAGGGAACAGGTCGCCGATCTGTGCTATATGCGGTTGATGACTGACTCCCTCAAACCCATCGATGGCTTGAGCACACGGCCCCCGCCCTCGCTGCTCGACGGGCTTAACGAGACGCAGGCCGAGGCGGTGCGTGCCACCGAGGGTCCGGTGCTGGTGCTGGCCGGCGCCGGGACCGGCAAGACGCGGGTGCTGACGACCCGCCTCGCCCACATCCTCGCCTCGGGGCGGGCGCGGCCGTGGCAGGTGCTGGCGGTCACCTTCACCAACAAGGCGGCGCGCGAGATGCGCGAGCGGGTCGCGAGGCTGCTCGACTGCTCGGTCGAGGGCTGGTGGGTCGGGACATTCCACGCCGCGTGCGCCCGGATGCTACGCGGCCATGCCGAGCGGGTTGGCCTGAAGCCGAGCTTCGGCATTCTCGATACCGATGACCAGCTCCGCCTGCTCAAGCAACTGATCGAGGCCCGCAACATCGACGCGAAGAAACTGCCACCGCGGCTGTTCTCGTCCGTCATGCAGCGCTGGAAGGACCGCGGCCTGACCCCGGAGCGGGTGACCGAGGCGGAAGGGGCGGACGCGGTGGATGGTCTCGCTCTGCCGCTCTATCGCGACTACCAGGAGCGGCTCAGCGCGCTCAATGCCTGCGACTTCGGCGATCTCCTGCTGCACGCGCTGACGCTGTTCCGTGATCATCCGGACGTGGCCGAGCGCTACCGGAACCAGTTCCGCTATCTGCTGGTCGACGAGTACCAGGACACCAACGTCGCCCAGTACCTGTGGCTGCGCGCGCTGGCGCAGGGGCACCACAACCTCTGCTGCGTCGGCGACGACGACCAGTCGATCTACTCCTGGCGCGGCGCCGAGGTCGGCAACATCCTGCGCTTCGAGCGCGACTTCCCCGGCGCCAAGGTGATCCGACTGGAATGCAACTACCGCTCGACGTCGCATATCCTGGCCGCCGCCTCTGGGCTGATCGCGCACAACCGTGGCCGGCTCGGCAAAACGCTGTGGACGACCGCGGCCGGCGGCGAGAAGGTGTGCGTGCGCGCCACCTGGGACGGCGAGGACGAAGCGCGCGTCGTCTGCGGCGAGATCGAGTCGCGTCGCGCTAGCGGCCATGCTCTGGGTGAGATTGCGGTACTGGTTCGCGCCGGCTTCCAAACACGCGAGTTCGAAGAACGGCTGATCATCCTCGGCATTCCCTATCGGGTGATCGGTGGCGCGCGCTTCTACGAACGGCAGGAAATCCGCGACGCCATCGGCTACTTCCGCATCGTCGTTCGCGGCGACGATGACCTCGCCTTCGAGCGCATCGTCAACACGCCGAAACGCGGGCTCGGCGCAGCCACGCTGCGCGCCGTGCATCAGCTCGCCCGCGGCGACGGTCTGCCGCTGTCGATCGCCGCTGCCCGGCTGGTCGAGAGCGATGAGCTCAAGCCGCAGGCGCGCGGCTCGCTCGGCCGGCTGCTCGCCGACATCGGCCGCTGGCGCGAGATGCTGACGCGGCTGCCGCATCCGGAAGTCGCCCGCGCCCTCCTCGATGAATCGGGCTACACCGCGATGTGGCAGGCCGACCGCAGCCCGGAAGCCGAGGGCCGGCTGGACAACCTGAAGGAGCTGGTGGTGGCGCTGGCCGAGTTCGAAAGTCTGCCGGCCTTTCTCGAGCACGTCAGCCTAGTTATGGACAATGACGAAGCCGCCGGCGACGACAAGGTCGGGCTGATGACGCTGCACGCGGCGAAAGGCCTGGAATTCGACACCGTCTTCCTGCCCGGCTGGGAAGAGGGGATCTTCCCCAACCAGCGGGCGCTGGACGAGGGAGGCGAGGCGTCGCTCGAAGAGGAGCGACGGCTGGCCTACGTCGGCCTGACCCGCGCCCGTCGGCGTGCGATCGTCACCTACGCCGCCAGCCGCATGGTTTTCGGCACCTGGCAGAATGCGTTGCCGTCCCGCTTCGTCAAGGAGTTACCGGCGATCGACATCGACCACACGGCGCCCACCGGCCTGTTTCGCGCCACTCCCAGCCGTGCGCCGGCGGACGGCGCGTGGCCGATGGCGGAGCCGGTTCATCTCGCTGCCGCCGATACATCAGGGGCGCCACGATGGCCCATCCGTCGACCGACGCCGCCGCTGATCGAGGGTCGTGCCGAACGCGTCGCCGCCCGGCCAGAGCCATCGCACCCGTTCACCACCGGTCAGCGCGTCTTCCACCAGAAGTTCGGCTACGGCGCTGTGCGCCGGGTGGACGGTGACCGCCTGGAGATCGACTTCGAAAAGGCCGGCAACAAGACGGTCATTCACAGCTTCGTCGAGACGGCGTGAGCACACCACCCGCCCGGCCGAAGATTTATCACATCGTCCATGTCGATAAGCTTCCATCAATCGTTGACGATGGCTGCTTGTGGTGTGACGCGGTGATTAGCCAACGGCAGATGGCAGGAACGACGATCGGCATGGGCAGCATCAAGCAGCGTCGCCTGTCTCTATCGGTGCATTGCCACGGCGGAGACTATGTCGGAGACTACGTTCCGTTCTATTTCTGTTCTCGATCGATAATGCTTTACGTGATACACCAAGCCAATCATGCCGAGCTTGCGTATCGGGGCGGACAGGAGCCGATCGTGCACTTGGAAGCGGACCTCTACGACGTTGTCGCCTGGGCGCAAGGAATCGGCCGGCGCTGGGCCTTCAGTCTGGCCAATGCCGGTGCCGCCTACGCGCAATTCCGTAACCGTCTCAGCCAACTCGACGAACTAGACTGGCAGGCCGTGGCAGCGACCGACTGGCGCGCCGCAGAGGTGCAAGCAGGCCGAATTCCTGTTGCATGAGAGCTTCCCTTGGAACCTGATTTCCAGGATCGGCGTGAAGTCGATGCAAACGCGGCTGCAGGTTGCAGAAGGAATTCGGGTAGCGCAGTATCAACCTAAGATCGATATAAGACCTGACTGGTACTATTGAAGCGGGGAGGCGTCGCGATGATCGAGTTCAAGGCAGGAGACATCCTCGTTGAAGACGTGGAAGCCCTCGTCAACACAGTCAACTGTGTCGGCATCATGGGGCGCGGCATCGCGCTGCAGTTTAAAAATGCGTTCCCTGAAAACTTCAAAGCTTACCAAGCCGCATGCGATCGAGATGAGCTACAGCCGGGACGGATGTTCGTCTTCGCTACCAGGCAGCTCACCAACCCAAAGTACATCGTCAACTTTCCGACGAAGCGCCACTGGCGCGGCAAGAGCCGGCTGTCGGATATTGAGGCCGGGCTGGCGGCTTTGGTGGTCGAAATTGAAACGCGCAATATTCGCTCCATTGCGATCCCGCCGCTCGGTAGCGGCTTGGGTGGGCTCGATTGGTCCGAGGTGCGGCCACGTATCGAAGCCGCCGTACGCGTTCTGCCAGAGACAAAGGTCGTCGTCTTTGAACCGAAGGGCTCTCCTGACGCCAAGGCTATGCCCAAGTCCCGCGACGTACCCGCGATGACCGCCGGCCGTGCGGCACTGGTCGGGCTGATGCATCGGTACGTGGGCGGTCTGATGGATCCCTTCGTCAGCCTGCTTGAAGTGCATAAGCTTTTGTACTTCATGCAGGAAGCTGGTTCACCGTTAAGGTTACAGTACAAGCCGGCGGTCTATGGGCCCTACGCCGAGAACCTCCGCCATGTTCTTACGGCCATTGAGGGTCACCTAATCTCCGGCTATGGAGATGGCGGTGATGCTCCGGACAAACAGCTGGAACTGGTGCCGGGCGCCGTGGCGGACGCGAGTAGATTTCTCGAAGATCATTCGGACACCCGCGCTTGTTTCGATCGCGTCGCCAATCTCGTTAAAGGCTTCGAGACACCTTTCGGTTTAGAGTTACTCTCGACTGTTCACTGGGTCACGACAAGAGAAAATCTCAACGTCCGGGAGCGACGTCATCCCTCACGTATATGCGTGGGGAGAGCGAAAGCGACAGTTCTCGCATCGGCAAATCCGGCTGGCGTTTAAAGTTCTGGCATCGGAGGGCTGGCTTTCCGAAACGCCGAAACCTCGTTCGGATGAAGATCACATGCACCACTGAAGCATTCGGGAACACCTTTCGGACTACTGGCAATGGCGATGTTGCGCGTCTTCATCGAATTGCCCGCCGATGCGGCGGACCATGTCGAGGCCGCACTCGCTCCCTACGCCGACGCGATAAGTCGTTCCGTGGAAGTAGGCGGCCGCTGCCGTATCGAGGGCCTCGGCGAGGACGCGCTCGACGTGCGGGCGCTCGATCTGGCTGTATCACTTGCCGCGGCCGCCGCCGGCATCGATCCGCCGGCGGTGGCGATCGAGGCTTTGCCCGAGCGCGACTGGCTGGCTGAGAACCGGGAGCGGTTCGCGGCGTTCCGCATCGGCCGTTTCCGCATCCGCGAGCCGGACGATCCGATGCCATGCCCGCCCGGCCTGATCGACCTGCGGATCGAGGCCGCAACGGCATTTGGCTCGGGGCGCCACGGCTCAACGGAAGGTTGCCTGCGGGCGATGTCGGGTCTCGCGCGTCGTCCGGTCGCCCATCCGATCGACGTTGGTTGCGGGTCGGGGATATTGGCCATCGCCGCGGCAAAGCTCTGGCGGGTGCCGGTCGTTGCGTGCGACGTCGATCCGGCAGCGGTCGCCGTTACCCGCGCCAACGCCAGGCTCAACGGCGTCGCGAGGCTGGTACGCGTGGCTGAAGCCGACGGATGGCAAGCATCCTTGATCGCCGGCGGCGCACCCTACGACCTTGTTTTGTGCAACATCCTTGCCCGGCCACTGAAGCGGCTCGCGGGTGATCTGGCCCGCCACATCGCGCCCGGCGGCGTGGCCGTGCTCGCCGGTCTGCTCGTCGCCGACGGAGCAGACGTGCTGGCAGCGCACCGGTCATTCGGTCTTCGCCTGGTGGAGCGGATCGACCTCGAGGGTTGGCGAACGCTACTGCTGCGCCGGCCGGTGCTCAGGACTGGCCGAGGTGTTCCTTGAGCCGCGGCAGCAGCTCGACGAAGTTGCAGGGCAGGTGCCGCACATCCAGCTGATGCACCAGGATGTCGTCCCAGGCATCCTTGCAGGCACCGGGAGATCCGGGCAGCGCGAAAATGTAGGTGCCGTTTGCGACAACAGCCAGCGCCCGGCTCTGCACCGTCGAGGTACCGATACGAGCGTAGCTGAGCCAGCGGAACAACTCGCCGAAACCCGGAATCTCCTTGTCGCACACAACCCGCACCGCTTCGGGGGTCATGTCGCGGCCGGTAACGCCCGTTCCACCGGTGGTGATCACCACGTCGACACCGGGCTCGGCGGCCCAGGCACGCAGCGCGGTGACGATCGCGTCGATGTCGTCAGCGACAAGCTTGCGCTCGACCAGGTGATGGCCGGCCGCGGCGATACGCTCGGCGAGCACATTGCCGGAGGCATCGGTGGCGATTGTCCGACTATCGGAGACAGTGAGAATGGCGATGTTCACCGGCATGAACTGCCGGTCTGCAACCTTATTCATGCTCGGCAATCTCGACTGCGGTTTGTTCCGGAACATCCCAGTTCGGCCAGCGACCAGCCGCCAGCGAGTCCAGCGATGGCGAGTCGATGCCTAGACGGTGACGATAGATCCATAGGTTGGCGAGCACATGTTCGATGAAGGCACGCGTTTCACCGAACGGAATGGTCTCAATGAACAACAGCGGATCGTCGAGCGTCTGCACATCGCGCCGCCAGCGCTCGACGTTCGCCGGGCCGCCGTTCCAGGCGGCGGTCAGCAGGAACAGGTCGGGACCAACCGAGTCGTCGGCCAGCAGCATTTCCAGATACCGCTCGCCGAGTGCGATGTTCACCTCAGGACGGCGGAACTGCGCCGCGCCGCCGGGGAAGCCCGAGGCTCGGGCGACGAACCGCGCCGTCGCTGGCATAAGTTGCATCACGCCGCGTGCCCCGGCCGCGCTGACGGCTCCCGGATTGAAGTTCGATTCCTGACGCATCAGCGCATAAACCAGCGCCCGGTCGGTGCTGAAACCGCCCTCCGGCCGCCAGCGGGGCAGCGGATAGGCGGCTCGATCAAACTCGATCCCGTAGGGCGCCAACATGCGCTGCAGCCGAAACGCCAGATCGGCCATGCCGGCGCGCTCGGCAACGATCATTGCCCCATGCCCGAGGTCCGTGCGGCCGCTCGCGGCAAGGCCGCGCAGCAGCCTTTCGGCGCGCTCGTAATCGCCGCTGTTGATCAGCGCCAGCGCGCGTTGCCCCTCGGCCGACTCGTCTATGGCGGCGAGAGCCGCGACGTCGGCTTCTGTCAGGTCCCACTGAAACGGCATCGGCAGGCCAAGGATGCGGCGCGCCAGCAGGCCGTAAAAGGTTTCGGGTGCTTCGGCGGCCACTGAAAGCCACCGCGTGACCGCTTGCGGCTGATGAGCAAACAGATGCGCTCGCGCGGCCCAAAAAGCGCCGCCGGCGGCGAACCACTCCGAGCGGCCGTTCTCCGCCACGGCCTCGAACAACTCCGCCGCGGCACCATAATCGCCCGACCGCCAGGCAGCGAGGCCGGCCGACCAGGCGGCATCGACCGATTGCCGTCCACTCCTGCCGGAAGACGTCCCATAGCTGACGCGGGTTTGCAGATACGCGGCCGCCGCCGGCTCCCGCCCGACGAAATCATCGAGCACTGATTCGCCGATCGACCCAGTCCGCTCAGGTAAATATGAGTATTGCGGGGTCGAGAGTGGCGGCACTTGTACATCCGCTGACGCCGGCAGTGCCGCCAACACCAGACAATACGAGAGCAACCCGATGATCGTTGCGAGACGTGGCAATATTCTTTCCCAGAGTGCTTTCCCCGATTCGTTCTAACAACGGTTCGGATCGGCTGGCAAGCAAAAATGTCTGGCGTGTTCTCAATTAATCACAGTTCCTTGGGAAATGCAGCGGACCAAAGCCGAATCAATGCTCGGCAATTCTATTCTTGATTGCCAAAAGGTCCCGCCATGCAAGCCGCTTCTGCGCCGGAGAGCGCAGCAGATAGGCCGGATGAAAGAGCGCCGTGGCCGCGATCGGCCGCGGCATCCGCGCCGTCTGATAGGTGAACCATCGGCCGCGGAGACGCCCGACGCTCTCTTGATGACCGAGGAGCGCTCCCGCCGCCGGACCACCGAGTGCAACCAGTAGATGCGGATCGATCAGCTCAATGATGCGCTAAACGAAGGTCATGCAGGCGGCAACTTCACTCGACATCGGACTGCGGTTGCCCGGCGGACGCCAGAATATCGTGTTCGTTATGAATACCTTGGATCGATCGAGGCAAATCGAGGCGAGCATCTTGTCGAGCAGCCTGCCACTCGGCCCAACGAACGGCACGCCGCGCCGATCCTCTTCGGCACCTGGCGCCTCGCCGATCAGCACCACCCTCGCTTGCGAAAAACCGTCACCAAAAACCAGGTTGGTCGCCGTCTGCGACAGGGGACAGCCGTCGAATCCAGCAAGTGCGGTCCGCACTTCTTCGAGAGTGGTCGCCCGCTGGGCCAGCGCCACCGCACTTTCTACCGCCGCAGGTCCACCGGTTGTGGAAACCGCTGCGTCGGCGATGGGTAGCCGCACCTCTGCTGTCGATGACGGGGGCGATCGCGGTGCCTGTGGTGATGGCAGCGCCTGCTCCGCGCGGGTTCTCGAAACCGAAAAATCGCCGATCGATTCGCTTTTCTCGAATCGATTGACCGCAGCCTCGCCGATAGCTTCGTCCACGCCAGCTTCCAAATACCAGCGCAGCAGCGCTTCGGCGTCTATGATCGTGCGCTCGGTCATCGGCGGCGGCGGTACTCCCAGTGCTTATTTTGGCATCGAATTTGCGGCCCCTTTCCGGAACCCTATGGTATAAACCGCGCCTGGTGAAGGAGCGGCTGTAATGCGGGGAGATGCTATGGCCCGCGATTCGATGCAATTCGACGCGGTGATTGTCGGCGGCGGGCCTTCAGGGCTCAGTGCGGCCATAAGACTGAAGCAGCTGGCGCAGCAGCACAATCGGGAGATCGGCGTCTGCGTCGTGGAAAAAGGCGCGGAGATCGGCGCGCATATCCTTTCGGGCGCGGTGATCGAAACACGCGCGCTGGACGAGTTCATTCCCGACTGGCGGGAACGTGGCGCGCCGCTGCTGACACCGGCCGGCGACGACATGTTCCTGTTCCTGACCGAAAAGAAAGCCTTCCGGCTGCCGACACCGCCGCAGATGCACAACCACGGCAACTACATCGTCAGCCTCGGCAACGTCTGCCGCTGGCTGGCGACGCAGGCCGAGGAACTGGGTGTCGAGATTTACCCGGGGTTTGCCGCCGCTGAAGTGCTGTACGACGAGAACGGCCGGGTGATGGGGGTCGCCACCGGTGACATGGGAGTGGAGCGCGACGGCAAACCTGGTGAGAATTTTCAGCCGGGTGTGGAGCTGCACGCAACCTATACGATCTTCGCCGAAGGCTGCCGGGGCTCGTTGTCCAAACAATTAATGGAGCGCTTCAACCTGCGCGAAGGGGTCGATCCGCAGACGTTTGGGATTGGCATAAAGGAATTGTGGGAGGTGGATCCGGCGCAGCATAAGCCCGGCCACGTCGTCCACACGGTCGGCTGGCCGATGGATCGCCACACCTATGGCGGCTCGTTTCTCTACCATTTGGAGGACAATCAGGTCGCGGTCGGCTTTGTCATCGGGCTGGACTACCAGAACCCACATCTCAGCCCATTCGACGAGTTCCAGCGGTTCAAGACGCACCCGGCGATCCGCCCGACGTTCGAAGGTGGCCGGCGCATCGCCTACGGCGCGCGGGCGCTGGCGGAGGGGGGCTATCAGTCAGTGCCGCGCCTGGTGTTTCCGGGCGGCGCGCTGATCGGCGATACTGCGGGCTTCCTCAACGTCCCCAAGATCAAGGGCACCCACACGGCGATGAAATCGGGCATCGTCTGCGCCGAGGCCATCTTCGAGGCCCTCGCAGCCGAAGCGCCGCCGCCAGTGGTAGAAGCCTATCCGGAGGCCTTGAAGGCGAGCTGGGTGTGGGATGAGCTTTATAAAGTGCGCAACGTCCGCCCCTCCTTCCACGCCGGACTGTGGCTTGGCATTGCCTACTCGGCCCTCGACACCTACCTCTTCCGCGGCCGGGCACCATGGACATTCAAGAATCACGCTGACCATGACCGGCTGAAACCGGCCGACGCCTCCCCAAAAATCCAATATCCGAAGCCGGACGGTGTCGTCAGTTTCGACAAGCTGTCGTCGGTCTTCATTTCCGCCACTAACCATGAAGAGATCAGCCGGTGCACCTGACGCTGAAAGACGCGTCGGTGCCGGTGGCGATCAATCTCGCCCGCTACGACGGACCAGAGGCGCGCTACTGCCCGGCGGGAGTGTACGAATTCGTTGAGGAGAATGGCGGCAAACGCTTGCAGATCAACGCCGCCAACTGCGTCCACTGCAAGACCTGCGACATCAAGGATCCGACGCAGAACATCAACTGGGTGGTGCCGGAGGGCGGCGGTGGCCCGAACTATCCCAACATGTGATGCTTGCCGATGAACGCGGGCAACCGACGAGAAAGCGTTCTGCGGAAGCTTAGCACCTTCGCGCTCCTGCTCGCGCTTGCCGGCTGCGACGATGCGGTGGCAACCGCGACGCCGCCGGTCGTTCCTGGTTCTACCGTGACCGGCAACTACCTTGCCGCCCGGCATGCTCGTGTCGAGGGAGCGGAAACTGACGCCGCCACATTTCTGCTGGCGGCGCTTCAGAAGTCGCCCGACGATCCAGTCCTGCTCGGACGCACCTGGCTGGTGCTGACGCTCGATGGCCGGGTGGCCGAGGCGGTTGATGTCGCGCAACGCTATCTCAAGGTGGACGATAGCTCCGCGCTTGCGCATATCGTCGTGGCTGTCGGCGATATTCATGCCGGCCGGTTCGCTCCGGCGGCCGAGCGACTGGCCAAAATGCCGCAAAGCCCTCTATCGGCATTTCTCCTTCCTGTACTGCAAGCCTGGGCCGAGCTCGGCGCCGGGCACCGCGACAAGGCGATGGCGAGCTTGGAAAAGCTTAAGGCGACGCCCTCGACAACGCCGCTCTACGACGTGCATGCGGCTTGGCTGACCGATTTTGCCGGTGATCGGCAGGCCGCTCTGACCCACGCACGGGCTGCCGTTAAGGCGCAATCGGAGCCCTGGCTGCGGCTGGCCGTGCTCTCTGGAGGTATCTTTCAGCGGGCCGGCCTGAAGGACGAGGCGCAGGCCGTATACGAAGCTTACGAGGAACGCCACGCCGGTTCGCAATTGCTGGAGCCGCTTCTGCTCCAGCTCCGGTCGGCAGGCAAGCCGCCTGCGCGGGATATCAATGATGCTCGCTCCGGCGCTGCGGAGGCACTGTTCGACGCCTCGGGTATTGTCGGCCGGCAGAACAATCGCGATACCGCTCTCGCGCTCGGCCAACTCGGCCTTTACCTGCGCCCGGATTTTCCGCCGTTGCAGATCCTCGTCGGCGACATGCTGGAGAACAGCGATCGCTGGTCCGAAGCCAACCGCGTCTATCAATCGATCGACCGCAACGATCCGCTGGCGGCGACGGCGCGTCTTGGCATTGCCCGAAATCTCGACCGGCTCGACCGCTTCGACGAGGCGCAGGCGATGCTGCGGCAACTCGGGGCGGAACGACCGACCGACTTCGAGCCGTTCAGTGAGCTGGGCGACATGCTGCGGCGGCACGAGCGCTTCGCCGAGGCGGTGGAAGCCTACGATCAGGCGGTTGCACGCATCGGTACCCTGCAGCCCCGCCACTGGCGGCTTCTGTACGCACGCGGCATCGCGTTGGAGCGCTCAAAGCAATGGCCGCGCGCCGAGGCGGACTTTCTCAAGGCGCTGGAGTTCGAGCCTGACCAGCCGTTCGTACTCAACTATCTGGGCTACTCCTGGGTAGAACAGGGGCAGAACCTGGAGAAAGCCGAAGCGATGATCCGCAAAGCGGTCGAATTGCAGCCGCACGACGGTTACATCGTCGACAGCCTCGGCTGGGTGATGTTCCGGCTCGGCCGCAACGATGAGGCTGTGGTGCATCTGGAGCGCGCGGTGGAACTGCGACCGGAAGATGCCGCGATCAACGATCACCTCGGCGATGCCTACTGGGCGGTCGGCCGCCAGCGCGAGGCTCGTTTTCAATGGCAGGCGGCGCTCGACAACGATCCCGAAGCGGAGTTGAAGACGGCGATCGAACGCAAACTGGCGGAGCGCCCACTGCGGGCGGCAAGCGCCGAGAAGCCATGAGATCCGGCGAGGTGTTCATGACGCAAGCCGAGCTTGCGGACGTCATCGCCGCGCGGGCGCCGGCGAAGGTCAATCTCTACCTGCATGTGCTGGGCCGCCGCGCCGATGGCTATCATCTGCTCGACAGCCTGGTGGTGTTCGCCGGCGAGGGCGACCGGGTCGAGGCGGCGGCGGCCGAGGATCTGCGGCTCGCCGTCAGCGGACCCTTCGGCGCGGACGTTCCAGCCGGGGAAGATAATCTGGTTTTGCGCGCCGCCCGTGCCCTTGCCGCGGCAACTGGTCAGCCGGCCCGCGGGGCGATCCGCCTGGAAAAGCAGCTGCCGGTAGCCTCTGGGATCGGCGGCGGCTCGGCCGACGCGGCGGCGGTACTGCGGGCGCTGGTGAAGCTGTGGAACGTTTCGCTTGCCGACGGCGAGCTCGCCGGCATCGCGCTGGGTCTGGGCGCCGACGTGCCGATGTGCCTGCACGGCCGCCCGGTCTTCGTCGGCGGCATCGGCGAAGATATCGCGGAAGCACCGGCGCTCCCTGCGTGCGCTCTGGTGCTGGCCAATCCGCGCATACCGCTGCCGACACCCCAGGTCTTCCGCGGCCGCACCGGCCCCTTCTCCGCTTCGGGCCGCTTTGAAGCAACACCGCGGGACGCGGCGGCGCTGGCGGAGCTGCTCGCCCGACGCGGCAACGACCTCACCGCCGCCGCCATTGCTCTCGTTCCGGAAGTGGCAACGGTCCTGGACGCGCTGTCCACGACACCAGGCGTGCTGCTCGCCAGAATGAGCGGCAGCGGCGCCACCTGCTTCGGCCTCTGCGCCGACCTGCCGGCGGCGCAGGCAGCGGCGGGCGTGCTCGCCGATCAGCATCCCGGCTGGTGGATTGCCGCCGCCGATATCGTGGCGTAAAGCGGAGGAAATCGCCAGCCGCGACCGTTCCGGGGATCGGGAAGCGGACGCGGGCGGTGGGCGAGCAGTTTCTGAGCCACCAGCGAGGCTATCCAGCTATCACCCTCACCCGTGCCCTGGACGTTTCTTCGAATGGTCAACGGCGGCGGTGGAACAGCGCTCGCACCTCGGCGGCGCGCGCCGCGCCGAGGATGGTCGCGGATACCATGAAAACGACGGCGCCCAAGGTAATCAGGCACGCCAACGCGCTGGCCCGCTGGATGAAGGGCCCGCTAAGCCAGGCTTCGGCAAGCGGCAGCACCCCAAGGAGAGCGGCTGACATCGCGGCTGTTGCCAGCATCGTGCGGGGAAGGCGCGACTTTAGCCGCGCGTCCGCCTGCAAGAACCCGCGGCGGTAAAGGACAATTGCCAGCAGCACGGCGTTCAGCCAGTTGGCGACTGACGCGGCCAGCGCAATCCCCACATGCCGCAGCGGCAGCATCAGCAGAGCGGCGAGCGCAACGTTGATGATTGCACAGACAATTGCGATCTTGACCGGTGTCCAGGTGTCTTCACGGGCGAAAAAACCCGGGGTCAGCGACTTCACCAGCATCAGGGCCGGTAGTCCGGCGGCGAACGCCGACAGCGCATGCGCCGTCTCGTTCACCTCGACCGGGCCGAAGGCACCGCGACGGAAGAGCACGTCGATGATTGGCGCTGCCAGCACAATCAGCGAGGCGGCCGCCGGCAGCATGAAGAAAATGGCGAACTCCAGCGCCCGGTTCTGGCTTGCCAGGGCGGCATCCACCTCGCCGGCCCGCACCTGGCGAGAGAGCAGAGGAAGCAGCGCGGTACTGACTGCGACCCCGATGATGCCGTAGGGCAGCTGATTTAGCCGATCGGCGTAGAACAGGTACGAGACCGAGCCCACCGGCAGTAGCGAGGCGAGTACAGTCCCGGCCATGACGTTGACCTGGTAGACACCGGCGCCGAACGCCACGGGCAGGGCTCGCAGGAGCATGCGGCGGACATCCGCTGTAAGCCGTGGCCACGGCAGCCTCAGCCATACGCCTTCACGGCCACAGCTCCGCAGCAGCCACAGGAACTGGATGACCCCGCCGACGACGACGCCCCATGAGAGGGCGTGGCCCATCGTCGGCATCATCGGTCCCGTGCCGAGCAAGGCGGTAATCAGGGAGATATTGAGCAGGATGGGCGTCGCCGCAGGTGCGGCGAACCGCCCGAACGCGTTCAGGACGCCGCCCTGGAGCGCTGTCAGCGAAATGAAAAGGAGATAGGGAAAGGTGAGCCGCGAGAACTGGACCGCGAGCCCAAAGGTTTCCGTCCCGATAAACCCCGGCGCCAGCAGGGTGATGAACGCCGGCATGAAGATCTCGACCAGCAAGACGAACGCTAGCAACGCCGCCGTCAACACCGCCAAGGCCTGCTCGGCGAAGACAATCGCCTTCGTGCGTCCCTCCGCCGTCAGCGTGCCGACGAAAATCGGTACGAACGCCGCCGAAAAGGCCCCCTCGGCGAAAAGTGATCGAAAGAGATTCGGAAAGCGAAGCGCCACGAAGAACGCATCGGCCACCGGGCCAGCGCCCAGCAACGCGGCCATCAGCGTGTCCCGGGCAAAGCCTAGAACCCGGCTGACCATGGTCAGCCCGCCAATGGTCGCGATGGAGCGAAGAAGCGACATGCAGCGCCGGAATTGTCGTCAGGCCAGACGGCTGACTACTGCCTCTCGCGATGGGTGCCCGAGGGTCAAGAGCAGACACCAAGGCAGCATGTGTGCCAGCCGTCAATGAGCTAGTACTAGCGGCTCACCATTGCCCGAGGAAAGGGAAAAGCGGCAGGCTACTCCGCCGCCGAGCTTTCCTCTGCATTTTCCGGGACATAGGGCGGGCGTTCTTCGGCCGGGGCAATCGCCTCGAGCAGGCGGCTTTCAAGTTTCTGCAGTTTCGCCGGCTGCTCGATCTTCAAGCCGAACACGTCCCTGACGTAGAAGACGTCTACCACCCGCTCCCCATAGGTTGAGATATGAGCGCTGACGATCTGCAGGCCGTGCGCGGTCAGGGTCGAGGTGACGTCGTGCAGAAAGCCAGGTCGATCGCGGCCGTTCACCTCGATCACGGTATTGCTGGCCGAAGCCTTGTTGTCGAAAATTACTCGCGGCGGCACCTTGAAGACCCGCGTACGGCTCGGAAGCGCCCGCACGCGCATTGCCTGCAGTTCGCGCGCCGGCTGGATGTTGCCAACCACCGCGGCTTCGATCCGCCGATTCAGCCGGAGCAGCCGGTCTTCGCTGTCAAAAGGCCCGCCGCTCAGGTCTTGAATGTGAAAGACGTCGAGAGCCATGCTGTTTGCAAGCGTGACCACCTTGGCACCGACGATCGAGGCGCCAGACAGCGACATTGCTCCGGCGATCTGTGCGAACAAGCCGGGATGGTCGGGAGCGTAAATGGTGATCTCGGTGACATCACGCGAGGGATGGGTGCGTACTTCAACATGAAGATGTTTGCCGGCGACGTCGGCACGACGCATCAGTTCAAAATGGCGTAAGTGCTCTTCGGTGCCAAACGCCAGCCAGTAGTCGGAATAACCTCTGGTGATGTAGCTCTCGCGCGTCGCATCGTCCCAGTCGACGAGCCGGGCGCGGAGTTTCGCCTTTGCGCGCTCGACCCGCATTGTGCGCCGCTCAGCCGGCTGGCCAGCAGCCATTTCCATCTCTTCAAGCGCCCGATAGTACAACTCCTCGAGCAGCCCGCACTTCCAGGCGTTCCAAATGTTCGGGCCGACGGCGCGGATATCGACGTTGGTCAGAATCAGCAGCATCCGCAGCCGTTCTGGCGACTGGACGCGGTCAGTGAAGTCACAGACGGTCTTCCAGTCATCGATGTCCCGCTTGAACGCCGTGCGACTCATCAACAAGTGATGGCGGACCAGCCAGGAAACCGTCTCGCTTTCCCAATCGTCCAGCCCCAATCGCGGCGCCAGACTCATGGCAATGTCTGCACCAATCTCGGAATGGTCGCCGCCGCGACCCTTGGCGATGTCGTGCAGCATCACAGCGAGATAAAGCGCCCGGCGAGAGCGTATCTCTCCCAGTGCCGTCGCCGCGGCAGGGTGTTGCTCCTTTAACTCACCGCGCTCGATGCGACTGAGTATGCCGATGGCGCGGATCGTGTGTTCGTCGACGGTGTAGACATGGTACATGTCGTACTGCATCTGCGACACCACGCGCCCGAATTCGGGGATGAAGCGCCCGAAAACTCCGGCATCAGCGAGCCGTTTCAGCGCCAGCTCCGGGTCGCCCTCGTGCGTCAGCATCTCAACAAAGAGCCGGTTGGCTTCAGGATCCAGGCGGAGGCGCGCATCGACCAATCGCAGGTTTTGCTGCACCAAACGCAGCGCCTGCGGATGGATATCCAGACCAAGCCGCTGTGCCTGATGAAACAGCCGCAGCATCAACACCGGATCCCATTGCAGCGAGTCGGCACTTTCCAGCGTCAGCCGGTCGCCATCCAACTTGAGGCCCGGTGGCGGGCGGCGAAATAGCGCCCGGGAAAGCGACGGCAGACGGAATTTCAACCGTGTTTTCTTGTGCTGGTCTTCGAGCACCGCGCACAGGACGCGAGTCAGGTCACCAACGGTCTTGGTGACGCGGTAGTAATGCTTCATGAAGCGTTCGACGCCGCGCCCCGACGGCCGATCGGCGTAGCCCAGGCGATGTGCGATCACTTCTTGTACGTTGAACGTCAGCCGCTCCTCGGGGCGGCCGGCGACATAATGGAGATGGCACCGCACGGTCCACAGAAAGTTCTCAGCACGCCGGAAATGTCTGACGTCGGCGCCGGTGAATACCCCGCGCTCCACCAGATCACCCACGTCCTTTACCTGGTAGAGGTACTTGGCAATCCAGAAGAGCGTCTGTAGATCCCGCAGTCCGCCCTTACCTTCCTTGATGTGCGGCTCCAAGACGTAGCGGGAATCGCCCATGCGCTCGTGGCGACCGTCGCGTTCGCTGAGTTTCTGCTCGACGAAGGATGCTCCGGAGCCAGCTACTACGTCATTGCCGAAGCGTTGCTCAAATGTCGTGAAGAGCGACTTGTCCCCCCAAAGCCAGCGCGCCTCGAGCAGACTCGTCCGAATCGTCAGATCGCCCTTTGACAGCCGGATGCAGTCATCGACGCTCCGGGTGGCGTGACCAACCTGCAGCCCTGAATCCCACAACATGTAGAGGACGTATTCGACGATCTGTTCCAGGCGCGTTGTCTGCCTGCCTGGCAGGAGGAACATCACGTCGATATCGGAGAACGGCGCCAGCTCACCCCGCCCGTAACCACCGGTCGCAGCCACCGACATTCGCTCCTCGTCCGCATCGTCGGTCGGGTAGACTCGGTTGTCTGCGAAGTCGTAGATACAGCGGACGAGTTGATCGACAAGAAAGGAGTTGGCCTGGACCACCTCGGCACCGGTGATCGATTCAGCCTCAAAACGGCCTCGGATTTCGCCGACCCCGCGGTACAATGCCGCCTTGAAAATCTGCAGCGCATTGGCGCGGCCGCGCGGACTTTCTGGCCCCCAGCGGGTCTGTTCCTCCAGCTCGCTGATCAGCGCTTTGCGATTGACGATGGCGCGACGGTTGTGAATGCGGTACATGGCTCTCCGCTAATCCTTGGCCCTGTATATAGACAGGCACAGAGCCCACGCACGGTTTCTTGAGGCCCCATGACGGCGAGCCAGCTGCTCATCATCGACGTGCAGACCGGCTTTATCAACGAATGGACGGCGCACGTGCCGACGCGCGTCGCTTCGTTACAAGAAAGTTTTGATCAGGTTCTGGTCACGCGCCTGTACAATCCGCAGAAGTCACTTTACCGCAAACTGATCGGATGGGCGGATTTCTCTTTGGGATCCGCCGATACACAGCTTGCTTTCGTTCCTGACCCGGCCGCCAAGATTATCGACAAATCTACTTACAGCTGTGTGAACGAAGGTTTTATCGATCGGCTGCGCCGTGAAGGTATCGCGCGGGTGCACCTTTGTGGCATCGGGACAGACAGCAGCATATTGATGAGTGCCGTCGATCTGTTCCAGGCTGGCATCGAGCCGGTCGTCCTGGCTCACGCCTGCGCATCTGTCTCCGGACATGTCGACCATCAGGCGGGCCTGCAGATTTTGCGGCGGTTGATCGGCGAAAAGCAGGTCATAGGTTCTTAAACACAGCCTCCGCTCGTGAGCCGATGGCGTCAGAAGATCGAGACGACGGTTTAGGCACCTGAGATAGACTGGGGTTAAATCAGTGCTGAACGGCGTAGGCGAACGGCTGGTGCCGCCCATACCGCAGCCAGAAAGCACGACGCCGTCGTCGCGCCGCCTGCTGTGGCATTACCGTAACAATGCTTTATGTGCCTGGCCGGTCGCCGCATACGAGGACGATGTTTTTGTCCGCTCGATGTTCGGGCGTAGGACGATCCTGGTCAACCGCTCGGACGACATCCGCCGCGTTCTGGTGGACAACGCTGCCAACTATGGTCGGACCCGACCGACCATCCGAATTATCGGGCCCATCCTCGGGAGTGGCTTGTTCCTCGCAGAAGGTGAGGAATGGCGTCATCAACGTCGGGCAACCGCGCCCGGCTTCGCTCCAAAATCAACTTCCCGCTTCGCGACCCAGGCCGCCGCGGCATTCACGGACGCGCTGTCAGGGCTCGACGAGAACGATTCCAGCGGCATCGATCTGCTGGGATGGTTTCAGGAACTGGCGTTGGATGTCGCCGGCCGGGCTCTGTTCTCCCTGCCAATGAGCACGCTGGGGCCGCACATGCGCCGGCTGCTCGACAGCTATGGCCGGCGCTTCGGCCAGCCCGACCTGTTGGATTTTCTTCTACCCCTATGGCTTCCCAATACCCGCGACTTGGGGCGATTGTGGTTCAAGCACCGCTGGTTCCGGCTCATCGACGATCTTATCAATGAAAGAAGAGCCATTGCTCCGGGTGGCGAAAGGGATCTGTTCGACCTGCTGATCGAGGCACGGCATCCGGAGACCGGCGCACCATTCGATGCCGCGACGCTACGCGGGCAGGTGGCCACGTTCGTTGTCGCCGGGCACGAAACCACTGCTGTCGCTCTTTTCTGGACCGCTCGCCTATTGGCGCAGTCGCCGGCTTGGCAGGATCGGGTTGCCGAGGAAGCAGCCTCTCTCGACCTTAGCCCGGAAGGCGCGGCTGCGGCATTGCAGAAGCTCAACGTCACACGGGCCGTCGTGCGGGAGGCAATGCGCCTTTATCCTCCGGCATTTGTCATTGTCCGCCAGGCGCGGGCTGCCGATCGGCTGGCTGGACGAGAGGTTCCGGCTGGTGCAGTGATCATGATTGCTCCTTGGGTGTTGCACCGTCATCGCCGGCTGTGGGACGACGCTGACGCGTTTGATCCGCGTCGCTTGCTGCCGGAAGCCCCGCCCCCTGACCGCTTCGCTTATCTGCCGTTCGGTGCCGGGCCGAGGGTGTGCATCGGCGCGTCGCTGGCCATGGCCGAAGCAACGCTGGTCATCGCCGGACTCGTCAGTCGCTTCCGGCTGCAGCCGGCCGACGATTTTCCGGTGTTGCCAGTGGCGGTCGTCACTACCCAGCCCGACCGTCGCGCGCGCTTTCGGTTGACCCCGCGCTGAGGGCGATGCGGCGCTCAGCCGCCGAAGAGCAAGGCGATCCGCTGCTGGATGTCATCCGCGGCGGCACAGGGATCGGCCGCGGCGTGAATAGGCCGCCCGACCACGATGAGATCGGCGCCGGCGCGAAAGGCATCTTCGACGTCCATTGTCCGCTTCAGGTCATCCGCCGGCCGGTTTAGCGCCGGGCGGATGCCGGGAACAACGATCAGCAGCCGCTCGCCCAGGTCGCAGCGTAACCTCGCCGCCTCCAAGCCAGACGAAACAACGCCGTCACAGCCCAACGCCAAGGCGCGCTGCGCTCGGCTCAGCACGAGCGATGGAATGTCCGTCTGAAACCCCAGAGCGTCCATGTCGGCCTGGTCGAGGCTGGTAAGAACCGTGACGGCCAGGACCCGCAATTCCCCTTTTTCCGCGCACGCCGCCTGCATGATCGCGTCGTTCCCGTGCACGGTGCAGAAGTCGGCACCGCGCGCCGCCAACTGGCGAACCGCCGAGGCAACCGTCTGCGGCACGTCGAAGAACTTCAGGTCGACGAACACGCGGATGCCCCGATCGCGCAGAGCCGCGATCAGCTCAAAATAGCCGCCGGCCATGAACAGCTCAGGCCGAGCTTAGAGAAGCGCACGCGCGGGCCAAGCCGCATCACCAGCCGCCAGGCATCCTCCGGGCTCGGCACGTCGAGCGCTAGGATCAGCCGCTCGTCGGCGGGTATCGGCTTGTTCGAAAGCAGGCCAGTTCCGGCGACCACTTTTTCCTCCCGCCGACTCCGGCGCCGATGATTGATACTGAGCACCCGCGCGCGCCTATGGCGCAGCCCGGCTGCCGCGGCCTATCTCTCCCGGATACGCCGCTTATGCGGAGCGGAAAAGCCTGTGCGGGCTCTTTGACCGACCGCCGCTACGCCGTCAGGCTCCCTCGCTGTCTGCGGCCACCGTAGGGGCTGCGCTCTTCCAGGCGACGCTCGGCAGCATCGAAAGCATCACGGATGGCGACATAGACATCAGCGTGCGCCCGATCCTGTCCGCCATCCCGGTTGACGATCAAGGTGCCGCCGGGAACGCCGAGAGCGATACGGACAGCATACAGATTGCCCTGCCGATGGTGATGATGCGGCGCTTCCACTGTCACGCGGCAACTGACGATCCGCTCGTAGAAGCGCGGCAGCTTCGCCGCTCGCTCGCGGATGCGCTGCTCAATGAACCCAGAGGGCTCCAGGCCGTGGAAGTCGATCTTTAAGGGAACCTGCATGCGCGTTCTCCTTGGGTTTCGCCGGTCGCCGCGATGGCGGGACCGACCTCGCTGCACGCGTTCGTCGTCTCACTGCTCGAACCTATAATTATAACCTGGAGGGCCCTCTCGCGGCATGCGTTCTTGAGTCTGAGGCCGCGCGTGCGGAACGACGCTGCTTTGCCAGATGCTTCCAGAAAATCGCGGCTGGCGGTTCCTCGGTTTTCCGCGTCCGGCCCGCCCCTCAGTCCGCGCGCTTGAGCATGCCACCAAGGGGACGGCCTGCAAAGATGTGCACATGGAAATGCATCACTTCCTGGTTCGCGTCGGCCCCGATATTGGCGAGGATCCGATACCCTGCGTGAGTTACGCCAAGCACGCGAGCGGTCTCCGCAACAGCACGAAAGAAGCCGCCGATGAAGACCGGCGACGCCTCGGCACACATGTCATCCAGCGACACATACGGACCCTTCGGAATTACCAGCACGTGCACCGGAGACAACGGGCGGATGTCGTGGAACGCGAGCGCGTATTCGTCCTCGTACACGGCCTTGCACGGAATTTCGCCGCGCAGAGATCTTCGCGAAGATATTGCCGTCATCATAGGCCATGCTTTTTCGTCCCTCGCTATGGCTCATTTTGCCGCATCGCCTTCTCCAGCAGCCCGGAGACGCCTTCTCGCTTGGCAATCTGCGCCCAGACGTCGCTTGGCTTGATGCCTACCGAGGCCCACAGCACGAGCAGATGATAAAGCAGGTCGGCGCTTTCCGCCGCCAACTCCCCACGCCCCTCGGCTAGAGCGGCCACTACAACCTCGACCGCCTCCTCACCCGTTTTCTTGGCGATCTTGGCTCGACCCTTGTTCAGCAGGCGGGCCGTGTACGAACTGGCCGGATCGGCGCCGCGGCGACTTTCGATTATCGCGAACAGTTTTTCCAGAATACGTGCATCGAGATTGTTCCCGTTCATGCACCTGACCTTTCCCCAGCGTCGTTGCGGATGGGAACCCCCGCGCGCCGCATATGCTCCTTCGCCTGCGCGATGGTGAATGTACCGAAATGAAAGATCGAGGCAGCAAGCACTGCCGACGCATGGCCTTCGGTGACACCCTCGACCAGATGGTCCAGCGTACCGACGCCGCCGGAGGCAATGACCGGCACCGACACCGCATCGGCGATCGCCCGGGTCAGCGGCAAGTCAAAGCCAACCTTGGTGCCATCGCGATCCATCGAGGTCAGCAATATCTCGCCCGCGCCTAGTTCCATCATCCGCCTTGCCCAGCCGATAGCGTCAAGGCCGGTCGGTTTCCGGCCGCCATGGGTAAACACCTCAAACCGTTCGATGGCGACGGCTTTTGCGTCGATGGCAACAACGATGCATTGGCTGCCGAACTTTTCCGCCGCTTCGCCAACAAACTCCGGACGGGCGACCGCGGCGGTGTTGATCGATACCTTATCGGCGCCGGCCAGCAGCAGCTTGCGGATGTCGTCGAGCCCCCGAACGCCGCCGCCTACCGTGAGCGGCATGAAGCACTGTTCGGCGGTGCGGGCAACAACATCGTAGATGGTGTCGCGATTCTCGTGGCTCGCGGTGATGTCCAAGAAGCACAACTCGTCGGCACCGGCGGCATCGTAGATTTTTGCCTGCTCGACCGGGTCGCCAGCGTCCATCAGGTCCACGAAGCGGACCCCCTTGACGACGCGGCCAGCATCAACATCGAGACAGGGAATAATCCGAACCTTCAGCATCGGCTCATATTCCGCCGATCGGCGTGCGCTTCACAATCTCAACGGCACGAGCGACGTCGATACGACCGTCATACAGCGCGCGGCCGCAAACAACTCCTGCGATGATGCCGTCGCCCGCCGCTTTCGCTGTCCGCAGATCGTCCAGTGTTGAAACACCGCCGGAGAGGATCACCGGAACGCTGACTGCGCGCGCCAGTTCCACTGTTGCGTCGACGTTCGGGCCAGCGAGCACGCCGTCTCTGCCAATGTCGGTGAACACGATGGCAGCGACGCCGACGTCCTCGAAGCGCCGCGCCAAGTCGAGGGCGGCGATGTCTGATTGCTCTGCCCAGCCCTGTACCGCAACCCGTCCGTCGCGGGCATCGATGCCGACCGCAATGCGGCCAGGGAAATCGGCGCAGGCGGCGCGCACCAGATCTGGATAGCGCAGCGCGGCAGTGCCGAGGATCACCCGGCGCACGCCGCGACCGAGCCAGTCCGCCGCAGTAGCGAGCGTGCGGATGCCACCACCGAGCTGCACCGGCAGATCCACCGCCTCCAGGATTGCATCAACTGCCTCGCCGTTCACCGGATGGCCTGCGAAGGCGCCATCGAGATCAACGACGTGTAGCCAGGAACAGCCGGCTTGCTCAAATACCCGCGCCTGATCGGCCGGGTGCTGGTTGAACACCGTTGCCGTTGCCATGTCTCCTCGCCGGAGACGGACGCAGCGTCCCTCTTTCAAGTCAATCGCCGGAAAAAATATCACGGCCGCCACCTCAGGAAATTGCCGAGCAGCCGCAGCCCGGTAGCCTGGCTTTTCTCGGGATGGAATTGCGTGCCGACCAGATTGTCCTGTCCAATAACAGCGACGACTTCGCCGCCATAATCAACTGTGGCCAGGATCACGCCGGGATCAGCCGGACGAAAGCTGTACGAGTGAACAAAGTAGGCATGCTGGCCCGCCGGAATGCCGGTGAGCAGCGGATGCGCCGGTACCTTGATCTGCAGGTCGTTCCAGCCCATGTGCGGGACCTTCAGGCCAGCCGAGGCGGCGGGCATCAGCACCACCTCGCCGTCAATCCAGCCCAGGCCGTTGTGCTCACCATGTTCACGGCCGAGGCGCGCCATCAATTGCATGCCGACGCAGATACCCAGGAACGGACGGCCGTTCTCGATCACGGTCCGAACCAATGCCTCGACCATGCCGGGCAGGGCATCAAGGCCGCATCGGCAATCGGCGAAAGCGCCGACGCCGGGCAGCACGATGTGCCCGGCCGCGGCTACCACCTTCGGGTCGCTACTGATGATGACGGGGAAGCCGAGACCGCTTTCCGATACCGCGCGCTCAAACGCCTTGGCCGCGGAGCGCAGGTTGCCGGAACCATAGTCGACAATGACGACGCTCACCCTACAAGGTCCGCCGCCAAGCTGGGCCGCTGGTCCCAGAACCGCCGTTCGGCCGCGTCGGAATCCTCGCCGGTGACCACCGCCACCTGCAGGAAGCCGCGGCGGAACAGCGACCAGCGTTTGATGTCATTAGCCACGACGCCCAACAACACGGCGAAACCAACGGAGATGGCCGCCTGAGTCATTTCGTCGGCGCCTAGCAGCGACATCACCCCACTCAGCGCTATCTCGGCCGCGAAGATGCCGGCGGCCGCAAGCCACAACCGGCACCACAGCGCCCATAGGACGGAAAAGAAAAAGGCGGGCCAACTAAATCCTTCCTTTACCAGGCAGATGTCGCGGTCCGGATTCAGAAGCGGCCGTCGAAGGTGCACGGAGTACATGCGCATCGCTATTGTCTAACGGCCACGAGGTTTCTCCCTGCGAGTCACAACGAGCCCCCCAGCACACCTTTGGTCGACGGCACGGCATCGCCCTTGCGGGGATCGATTTCGATTGCCTGGCGCAGCGCTCTCGCTAGACCCTTGAAGCACGACTCGCAAATGTGATGGTTGTTGTCGCCGTACAGCGTCTCGACGTGCAATGTCAGCGCGGCATTGGACGAAAACGCATGGAACCAGTGGCCAACCAGCTCCGTATCAAGCGCACCCAGACGGGGTTGGGTGAAACCCACCCGCCACACCAGGTACGGCCGCCCGGAGACGTCGATCGCGACCCGGGTCAGCGTCTCGTCCATCGCCGACAGCGCCTCGCCAAAACGGCGGATTCCCCGCCGCTCGCCGAGTGCCTGGCTGATCGCCTGACCGAGCACGATCGCGGTGTCTTCAGTGGTATGATGGCCGTCGATATGCAAGTCGCCCGCTGTTTTCAGGTCGAGGTCGATCAGGCTGTGGCGAGCGAACTGCCCCAGCATGTGGTCGAGAAACCCGATCCCCGTAGCGACGTTGCAGCGACCGCTGCCGTCGAGCATCACGCTTGCCGTCACTTCGGTCTCGTTGGTCCGCCGTTCGATCGTCGCCTGGCGCATTCTACAGCTCCCGCAAGCGTCGGCTTATAGCAAGAAGGTTGGCCTAGTGCTATCGCGCGTACCTGGCATCGGCTTGACCCGGCGGTACGGCAAGCCTAAATCGAGCCAGGTTACCGCTCCGGCGGTATCGCTATGAAGCCTCCCAACAACGTCGGGACCATGACCAGCGAATTCGGGCAGCAATGGCACGGCACGACCATCCTCGCCGTGCGCAAAGGCGATCGGGTTGTCCTCGCCGGCGACGGCCAGGTAAGTCTTGGCAACACCGTCATCAAGGCTAACGCCCGCAAGGTGCGCAGGCTCGGCGACGGCGGCGTTATCGCCGGATTTGCGGGCGCCACAGCCGACGCATTTACCCTGTTCGAGCGGCTGGAAGCGAAGCTGGAACAGTATCCGCGACAGCTCACTCGCGCTTGCGTCGAACTGGCAAAGGATTGGCGCACCGATCGCTACCTGCGGCGGCTGGAAGCGATGATGGCGGTGGCCGACCGGTCGGTCTCGCTTGTTCTCACTGGCTCGGGCGACGTGCTTGAGCCGGAGGATGGATTGATCGGCATCGGCTCAGGCGGCTCGTTCGCGCTAGCCGCGGCCCGTGCGATGATGGATCGAAGCGACATGGACGCCGAGGCCGTCGCCCGCCGGGCGCTGGAAATCGCGGCTGACATCTGTGTGTTCACCAACCGCAACATTCTCGTTGAGAGCTTATGACCAGCTTTACGCCGCGCGAGATCGTCTCTGAACTCGACCGCCACATCGTCGGCCAGAACGACGCCAAGAAAGCGGTGGCGATAGCGCTACGCAACCGATGGCGCCGGCAGCAGCTGGAGGATGGCATGCGCCAGGAGGTGCTGCCGAAGAACATTCTGATGATCGGCCCGACCGGGGTCGGCAAGACCGAGATCGCGCGGCGACTTGCCAACCTGGCGCAGGCGCCGTTCCTGAAAGTCGAGGCGACGAAGTTCACTGAGATCGGTTATGTCGGCCGCGATGTGGAACAGATCATACGCGATCTGGTCGGATTGCCATTCACGCGACTCGCGAGAACATGCGCAAGCAGGTAACTGCGAAGGCCGAATTGGCGGCGGAAGAGCGGGTGATCTCGGCTCTCGTTGGCGACAACGCTGGAGCCGAGACGCGGGAAAAGTTTCGCCGGATGCTTCGCAACGGTGATCTCGATGACAAGGAAATCGAGATCCAGGTATCGGAGAGCGCGGGCATGCAGTTGCCGACCTTCGATATACCGGGCGTGCCGGGCGCGCAGATGGGCATGCTCAACCTGTCTGAAATGTTTTCGAAGGCGTTTGGCGGCCCTCCCAAAAAGTCCAAGAAGATGACGGTCGCCCAGTCGCACGGCGTGCTGGTGGCCGAAGAGGCGGACAAGCTGCTGGACGAGGAGCGTGTGGTCCGCGAGGCGATCGAGGCAGTAGAGAACCAGGGCATCGTCTTCCTCGACGAGATCGACAAGATCACTGCTCGCTCCGAACGGATGGGCGCCGACGTGAGCCGCGAGGGCGTTCAGCGCGATCTGCTGCCGCTGATCGAGGGGACGATCGTCTCGACGAAGCGCGGCAACGTGAAGACCGACCATCCTGTTCATCGCGTCCGGCGCCTTCCATGTCGCGAAGCCATCGGACATGCTGCCGGAGTTGCAGGGCCGCCTGCCGATCCGGGTCGAGCTGCGCGCGCTGACCCGCGAGGACTTCGTGCGCATCCTGACCGAGCCCGAGGCCAGCCTGATCAAGCAGTACAAGGCGCTGCTGGCGACCGAGGAAGTGACGCTCGACTTTAGCCCGGAGGCAATCGAGGAAATCGCGACGCTGGCGGCCGACATCAACTCCGGCGTCGAAAACATCGGCGCCCGGCGGTTGCAGACCGTCATGGAGAAGCTGGTCGAGGACATCAGCTTCACCGCTTCCGAACGATCAGGCGAAACGATCCTCATTTCGGCGCAAGATGTCCGCACCCGCGTCGGCGAACTGGCGAAGAACGCCGATCTGACGAAGTTTATTCTGTAGAGCGTGGTCCAGGCTCCGTTCCCTGGGACGGCATTTGCTGAGGCCACTCTCTACGTTCGGGGCGCAAACATGACCATTGAGCGCATCGACGCCCGCGACGTGCTGGATCCGAACGCCAAGACGAAGAAAGGCTTCTTGGCACGGGTCCTTGGCAGGTTCATCCGTCTGGGTCCGGACGCCTGGGACCCTTACGTCTTCGAGCCTGCCGTGGCTGCATCTGAAGAGACGATCGAAGTAATGGCGGACGTCCCGGTACAGGTAGAGATCGACGGAGCACTATTTCGAATGCGACGGCATGGTGAAGTGCTGCGACTGGCGTGGGTGCCAATGAACGCGGAGTGCTCAAACGAAGCTGACCGGCCTGCCCGCTTCATGGCTGAGTGCGTCCGCCCATGGGGAGAGAACACTGGGATCGGCGCCGCCGCCGTGATCGCGGAAAAGCTGACATCGAAGACGCCGAAACCGTCGCTCGACTGATGCCACCCGCCGCCTTTTTTGCAGCTTGCAACATTGCCAGCAGCGCCACGATGAACGGGCGCAGCACGCTTTCGCTGGACAAGATGTTTAGAAGTCCTCTAACTAACCACCATTATGGGGATAGATGCTCCCGCGCTGCCGCCGGCTGGGGTAATGAAGCCAGCCACTGGGCGGCAGGACTTGGCCGGATCTGAGGATTCCGGGGACACTCGCAGTGCATCAACGACCACTTCCCTTTACCTCCCCGGGCTCGCAGGCACGTCGCGAGTTCGTCCCGCCAACGGCAGCGCTCCGCTTCACGTGATTTATCCGGCGGTCCACACGCCGGTCGTTCGCTGTGTTCGGCCCGCTGCGCTTGAAGCCAAAGGAGGAGCGCATGCGCGCTTTTTTCACCTCTGCCGTCGCCGCCTTGCTGGCGCTTGCGGCCGTCCCGGTTCTCGCCGCCCCGGCTGTTCCATCGGTCGTCTCCGGCTCGTTCTATCATTCCAAGTTTGAAGGACGGCGTACCGCGTGCGGCGACCGTTATGACAGCGACGGCTTGACTGCCGCTTCCAATCGCCACCCGTGCGATGCTCTGGTGAAGGTGACCCGAGGCAGCCGCTCGGTAGTAGTCCGCATCACCGACCGCTGCGGCCGCTGCGGCATCGATATGACGCCAGCCGCCGCCCGCGAGATCGGCTTGCATCGTGTTGGCCGAGCGCCGGTACACGTCGAGCGCATCGACTGACGCCCAGCCGCGAGCCGCTTTCTACGAGGCTTCAGCTACCGGACTCAGCGCGGCAGCGACGGAGCAGCACGTACAAAGCTCCTTCCCCGCCGTGACCACGCGCCGCGTGGCAAAAAGGCTAAGACGCGGCCGCGGTTGGGTGGCTCGACCAGCCAGCGAGGCACCATTGTCTTCAGCACGCCAATGGCGCCATCCGCGCCATAGCCCTTGCCGGTGATGACGAGAATGCAGCGCCTGCCGGCCGCTTGGCTGGTCGCCAGCAGTCCTGTCAGTGCCCGATGCGCCTCTTCCTGGCGGAGGTTGTGCAAGTCCAGGCATGCCTCCGGAGCGATCAAGCCACGGCGGAGCCGCCCGAGGGTTCGCTTATCGATGCCGGAGGCCATTCCATGAACCAGATCACTCGGCCCCGGCGATGGCGATCCTGGCTTTGCAGGAGAAGAGGCAGCCAGACGCTGCGGTCGAACGACCGCGCTCCCTTCGTTGGCAGAGGCCGCCGATAGCATATCCTGCTCAGGCGGCGCGGGTGACGCAGCAGACGGCTTGTTATCGATACGAACAAGCGGCTCTACATCAGCCACGGCACGGCGCCAAAGCTCCGTTTCGGCCTGGCTGGGCGCCCGATGCTTTCGCGGACCGACCGCGAGGCCTTTTCTCGTGCGCAAACTATCCATTGAACAGCAACACGTGAAAGAACGTACAGCGCGCCTTGTGCCGCATCCACCCCTGCGGGGTCCTGCATCCTGCCCCACCACCAATCGGCTGCGCAAGGGCGACCCTTGTCCGCCGTTACCGGCAGCAGGCCAAGCGGATTGGCACCTCGGGCGGCGGCGATGCAAAACCGAATAGCAGTCAGCTAGCTCGTTGCAGCGGCGGCGCGAGGCAGCAGCAGGAACCAGCGGCCGCCTTGCTTCATCAACCCAGCGCCTTCGGCTGCCATGGCATCGGAGCCCCAGAACAGGTCGCCCCGGACGGGCCCCTTGATTGCCCCGCCGGTATCCTGCGCGACCACGAGACGTCGAAGCGGGGCGCCCGCCGAAATGGGATCCGTCGTATCCAGCCATACCGGCACCCCATATGGAACGAACGACGGATCCACGGCTATGCTGCGGCCGGGGGTTAGCGCGACGCCTTGCGCGCCGATCGGTCCGTCTCCATCGATCAGTCGGAAGAAGACGTAGGACCCGTTCATCGCCATTAGGCTTGGGGCTTGCTGCGGATGCGTTACCAGCCAGGATCTAATCGCCTGCATCGACATCTGGTCCGGCGTAACTTCCCCACGACGGATCAATTCGGCGCCAATTGGGAAGTATGAGTGGCCATTCTTGCCAGCGAACCCGATGCGCACGCGGGTGCCATCGGTCATCTCCACTTGGCCTGAACCCTGGATGTGGAGAAAAAATGCATCGATTGGATCATCGATCCACAACAGCTCCAGCCCCCGGCCGGCAAGGGCACCAGCATCGATCTGGGCTCGGCTTGGCAGATTGACGCCGCGGCCAACCGTGCCAGTTGCTCCCGGCGGCGGGCGATAGATCGGTACTCGATGCCGAGCCGTCGGCTGCCACGACCCGCGCAGGACCGGCTCGTAATAGCCAGTGAAAAGACCTTGCTCCGAGAGGCCGTTGCGCGCCAGGTAGGGAACAAACCACTCCTCGAAGAACCGCCGCGCCGAACGGTCGTCGGGTCTCACTATATACCCGGCTGCGCAGATCTGCTGCCAATCACCCACCCTTCCAAATTGGGGGCTGATACCAAGTGACAATCTGGCATCTCGCCGGGTCAGCTTCGCACACGAACGCAGCACGGCCGCCAGGGCATCCGCATGCCCATCGGACGACCATCCCGGCAGATCCGCATATCGCACCGGAAGGAGACTCAAGGTCGCGGGTCCGGCTGGCAACGAAGGCATCGAGGGTGGGGATGCTGGCGGAGAGTATGGTCTATGAGCCGTTTCCGAGGAGCAAGCACTCAAGATGAGCGCAAGCGTGGAACAGACCGCGCAGAACAAACCGCGGCTCATAACTTGCGGCCGGAACAACGGCGCCATGCTCATACCCCTGGTCGGACAACGCCGATCGGAAGAGCAAGCGTCAGGGCCAGGCAGTGTCCAGCGCGGCCCGCAGCCCGTTGTCAACACATTGCTCCGTCAGCGTAACGTCGCCGACAGCGAGGCATGGCAAGAAAGACGATTCGCGGCGCGTCAGTCAGTGGTGCCGGTAGCCACCAAGGCCCAGTTCGGGTCACTGGAGCGCGTGTCACGGGCGAACGTCCACGTGTCTACGACTTCGATCACCTGCGTGGCGTCGCCCTCAACGACGTTAGCGCCAGCATCGTAAACCGCAGATATCTGTTGGCTCACGAAGCCAACGGTCACATGAGCGGTGCGTCCGGCCATGTAAGCTTCAACAAGTTCGCTCGACTTAATGGCCACGAGCTTGGTCTCCAGCCGCTGACCGGCCGCCTGCCGCTGCTCTATCGACTCAACAAAATTCCCGTAAACCTCTGGGCTCAACAGCGCTTTCAGCGCCTCAGTATCTCCCGCGGCGAACGCGTTGAGCACCAACTCGAATGCTATGCGGGCACCGGAGAGAAATCCATCTGGATCAAAGCTGGCATCGGCAATGGCGATCTGAGTAAGACCGATCTCAAGCGGGCTCTTGGCAGCATCCGCCGCCAGTGATCCCTCTGCCTTTGTCGGGGTCCCGGGTTCTATCGGTCGATCGCCACGATCAGGAAGATGGACTACCTTTTCATTGGCTGGTTCCGCCTTCGGCTGCGGCGTGAACGGATCCGGCGCGCGTCCCTGATGTCCATCGCGACGACCCAGAACGCTTCGCAGGCGGAGGATCAGAAATCCGGCCACCAAAGCGAAAAGAATGATGTCGATGAACTGAAAGCTTTCGCCCATAACCTCTGGTTCGCGCTTGTCTAGCGGTGACCGCCGCCGGCTGGCCGCGGCCGAAAACTCAAGCTAACGGTTGCCAATCGGACGGTCTAGTTGGGTTTCGCCGATCGGCGAACGATATACCTGCGATGTAAGATACAAAAGGGCGCACAGCAAGCATGCGGTATGTCTTCTTCCTCACGGCCCTAACCCTTCCGGTCCTGGACATCGCGTCGTTGATTGCCGTGGGTAATCGCATTGGCGTGTGGCCGACGGTTGGGGCCGTGATTCTGTCCGTCATCTTGGGCAGCATTCTTGTTCGCACGCAAGGCTTCGCCATCGCTAGACAAGCTCGCGCAACGCTGCAATCCCGGCGCCTCCCGGCACGGGAGGTTTTTGACGGGGTGTGCGTTCTGATCGGCGGCGCGTTACTGATGCTCCCGGGGTTCCTTTCAGACGCACTGGGTCTGTTGTTATTGACGCCCCCGGTGCGCGGGTTGCTGCTCCCGGTGATCAGTAGCCTCGCTCGTCGCTTCGGACGGCTTGAAGTGTTCGTTCCCGGATCGGCGGGGCTGGGGCCCTCAGCCTCCGCTGGTCCCGTGATCGAAGGAGAATACTACCCGGTCAATGAGATGCCGAATCGGATAGACATAAAGCCACCGAAGGCGGGCCGTAACGGCGGAGCCTAGCATTCTCCCTGACAGCCAGAACCTGGCGATGGTTGTCCGGCCACCCAATCCGTGATAGTCCCGCGAATTGCCAAACAATCCGAACGGAACCAACCGCGATGAGCGAGCCTCTGAACACCGAGCAGCCGGCAAGCGGGAACGGTGGCGACACCGAGCAGCGGCCGGCACTGGCGATCAATGCCCAGTACGTCAAGGATTTGTCGTTTGAGGTTCCGGGCGCGCCTGGTATTTTTGCACAATTACAGCAACGGCCGCCGGAAATCTCAATCAAGGTAGATGTTCAAGCCCGTGGCTTAGAAGGCAATGTCTATGAAGTAGTTTTAGACACTCGTGCTGACTGCAAAACCGGTGAGTCCGTCGCTTTTATTTTGGAGCTTTCTTATGCTGGGGTATTCACACTCAATGTAGCCCCTGAAGATGTACGTCAAATGCTGCTCATTGAGTGCCCGCGCATGCTATTCCCCTTCGCCCGGCAAATTCTAGCCTCGACGACACTAAGTGGCGGTTTCCTTCCGCTAATGCTGGGTCCGGTCGACTTCGCGGCGCTATATAATAGACATGCTCAGAGCGAGGATGACGCGGGATCGCCACAACCGATCCTTCTCGCCTGAGCTGACAGGCTTCGGCAACGGCCTAGCCTCATCATGCCAAAGCCTGATCAGCCGTATCTTCGATCCGCTTCCACAGTGCGTCGTTGATGGAATCTATAAACTTGTGGTGAGCCTCGCACTCCGCAGCCGTTGGAGGCACAAGCTTCGGTATCCACGCCGACGCATCGATGCCGGTGAGGCGTCGCGTTTGCGTCGGGACGAAGGCTAGTCCCGGTTCGCGACCTCCGCGTAGTTCCAAATATACGCGCGCCAGCAGTTTGGCGTCCTTTAAGGCGCCATGCACGGAACGATCGCTGATATCGATCTGATAGCGTCGGCACAGGGCATCCAGGTTGGCTGGAGCGCCGGGGAACTTCCGCCGGGCCAGTTCTAGAGTATCTACGCATCGTTCGCGGGCGATCGCTCCACCGCTGATCCTCTCAAGCTCTTTGTTGAGAAATCCCAGATCAAAGGCAGCGTTGTGGATGACAAGCGGCGAGTCACCGAAGAACTGCAGCATCGCGTCCGCAACATCGGCAAACAGGGGCTTGCCATTGAGAAACGCCGCGGAAAGCCCGTGCACCGCGAAAGCCTCGGCAGGCACATCACGCTGCGGGTCGAGATAACAGTGAAAGAACCTGCCGGTTGCGACGTGGTTGAAGAGCTCTATCGCACCGATCTCGACGATCCGGTGTCCGCTAGCTGGATCAAGGCCGGTCGTCTCCGTATCTACAACGACTTCGCGCATCCTCCATTATCTACATTTTGTGGTTGCTATCGTCAACTAGCAATATCTAGGGGGTAAACTCGTCTTTGGAAGCATCCGCCTTCCGCGCAGTTCCTCGACACATCGCCGAATTTCGGCGAACGTAAGTCCACGACCAAGGCCACTGTGCACGATGAAATCCGCACGCTTGCGCTTTTCCGCGTCCGGCATTTGTCGGGCTACGATAGCCTCGATCCGAGCGCGATCCATGCCGGGCCGGCGCATCAGGCGTGCCACCTGTAAAAATCGCGGCGCAGTAACGACCATCACGACGTCGCAACTCTTCTCGGCTTTAACCTCAAACAATAAAGGAATATCGAGCACAACCAAGGGTCGTTTCTGCCGCGCAGCAATGGCTAAAAATATATCGCGTTTTTCTGTCACCAACGGATGCAGAATGCTCTCCAAGCGCCTCAACGCCATGGGGTCTTCGAAAACGCGGGCAGCGAGTTGTTTGCGATCGACAGCCCCATCGCTCACTACCCCCGGAAAAGCACGATTGATCGCCGCAACAGCAGCGCCACCCTTTGCCAACAGGGCGTGGACGGTCGAATCTGCATCGTGGACCGGTATGCCCAGCTGCCGGAACATGCCGGCTGCCGTGCTCTTGCCCATGGCAATTGATCCCGTCAGACCAATGACGAGCATTCGTCGAACTGGTCGCCCAAGACCTGGCGCACGAGATCGTCGGAAACCTCCGGCATCCTTCCAAACCACGCGGCGAAACCCGGTCGTGCCTGATGAATCAGCATTCCCAGACCTCCGACACAGGGGTTCCCTCGCGCCCGGGCGGCGGCCAGCAACGGCGTTACCGTTGGAACATAGACGATGTCGCAGACGATGGCGCCCGGCGGAAGCAGCGATAGATCAAGGTCGAGCGGCGGCTGATGACGCATTCCCAATGACGTTGTGTTGACCACCAGCTCCGCGCCCGCCAGAGCCTGGTGGCGGTCCTTCCAGGGCAACGTGCAGATGGGCCCATGCACGTCCGCTGCCAAATTAAGCGCCCTTGCGTGCGTCCGATTGAGCAGCCGGATCTCGGCAGCTCCCTCGTCGCAGAGTGCCACGATGATGGCACGCGCCGCACCGCCCGCTCCAAGCACAACCACCCGTCCGCTGTCGGCCCTCCAGCTCGGCTTCGCGTCCCGGAGGTTTTCGAGAAAGCCAAAGGCGTCGGTATTGCTCCCAATCAACGAACCATCGAGAGCGACAACGATGGTGTTCACCGCGCCAATGCGCCGTGCCGCCGGTGTCGCCTTCTGTACGAGCGCGAGGGCCGTCTCCTTGTAAGGAAAGGTTACGTTGACGCCGCGAAATCCCAGTTTAGGCAAAGCCACCAGTGCATCGGCGAAGTTTTCCGGCCGTATCTCGAGGGGTACATAAACCCCGTCGATGCCGTAATGTCGAAGCCACGTATTGTGCAGGCGGGGTGATAAGGAGTGCGCAATCGGCCAGCCAATCACTCCGGCTAAGCGCGCCGCGCCAGATATGGTCGGAAGACTTTTTAAGGGAGGTTCGAGAGCCGCGGTATCGGCGCCCATCGGCGTTGCATCATCATTGTCAGTCAATCAGCACCGCCTCTCGTCTCAACACGTCCAGCAATCGGAGCAAGGGTAAGCCGAGAATCGTGAAGTAATCGCCCTGGATCTCGGCGAACGCTTGTGCGCCCAGACCGTCCAATCGGGACGCACCGACCACCTGCAGGTCGGCATCTGCCGCCGTTTCGATGTACCAATCGATGAAGCGATCACTGTAATCGCGCATCGTCAGTTCCGCCACCTCCACATGACGGCAGAGGGAGGATGAGTCACGCACGACAACCATGCCGCTAACCAGCTGGTGCCGCCTGGCCCGGAGCTTGCGCAGAGTTTGCCGCGCCTGCTCGGGGGTCGCCGGCTTATCGAGCCAGTCCGACCCGCTGACGAGCAATTGATCGGCACCAATCACGAGAGCACCGGGATGCCTCGCCACGACGGTTTGAGCCTTACTCTCTGCCAGAGCGAGCGCCGCCTGTTCGGCGGACGTACCACGCTGGCGACAGTCGCGTTTGATGATGCCCTCGTCGATATCCGCGGCATCTTGTTCAAACGGGATTCCAGCGGCAGCGAGAACGCGAGCACGAGTTTCGCTAGCCGACGCAAGGACGATACGAACCCCAGTTTCGCTTGACCTCACGTTGTCCCACCCTGAAAGCTCGGCCGTCTGCTGAACCTCGGGAAAAGTGCGGGAAAAAGGTTGGATGAATCGGGGCCGCAGAGGCAGGTGGCTCCCTTCTTCCGTTCCATCAACATCGCCGAAGCCTGAGGACGCATTAGAGCACCGGTGGAAAAGATGTTGGGCAGATTGCCGAACGACATATCGATCAGCATCGTTCTCACGCTTTGCCATGGAACACTAAAGTCAGCCTTGTCGAGGGGATAATCGCCCTCGACCTCTGTTGTCCACAGAGATCAGCGACTCGGTGAAAACGCGACTTTCATCTCCTGAATGTGAGCGCCGGCAGTGGACGGCGGACAATCCCCATTTTCCCGCCCACAACTACAACCACTACAATCCAAGAATCTTTGCTTTCTGTAGAAGGGGGAGAGCATAAGTTCGTTCACAACCGCGTAACCGAGGTCCCGCGACGATCGATGGAAAAGCGTCTTTTGCAAGCTTTGCGCGGTCGATCAACGGATCGGCCACCTTTCTGGTTCATGCGCCAGGCCGGGCGGTATCTGCCTGAATATCAACAGCTTCGGCGTATGGAACCGGACTTTTTGCGCTTTTGCTACACGCCCGATCTGGCGGTCGAGGCTACGTTACAGCCATTGCGGCGCTTCCGGCCGGATGCGGCGATCCTGTTCAGCGATATCCTGGTTGTGGCCGACGCGCTCAATCGCAACGTGCGATTTATGGAGGGCCATGGCCCGGTACTGGAGCCCTTGTCAGATGGTGCTGCCATCCGGGGACTTTCGGTGGTGCAGGTCGAGGAGCATCTGGCACCGGTGTACCAGGTAGTGCGCCGAATCGCCGACGTTCTCCCCAGGATGTGGCGCTGATCGGGTTTGCCGGTGCGCCTTGGACGGTTGCCTTGTACATGATCGAAGGGCGCGGTGGCACTGAGGGCGCCCGGGCGCGAAGCTGGGCCTACACTGAGCCGCATGAGTTTTCGGCCCTGATGGATGTGCTGGTAGAAGCGACGGTCCGGCATCTCGCTGCGCAGATCGACCATGGTGCCGAAGCGGTGCAGCTCTTCGATAGTTGGGCAGGGCTTTTAGCGGCCGACGAATTCCGACGCGGGGTGATCGCTCCCACCGGCGAGATTGTTCGACAACTTCATGCACGGTATCCGGAGGTGCCGGTTATTGGTTTTCCACGGGGTGCTGGAATTTTATATGCCGAGTATGCCGAAGCAACGGATGTTGACGCAGTCGGGCTCGATGCGGCGGTGCCGATTGAATGGGCGGCGTCAACATTGCAAAATAAATGCGCGGTACAAGGTAACCTAGACAACTATCTGCTGAAGGTGGGCGGCGCAGAGATGGATCGGGCTACCAACCGGTTGATCGATGTTCTGGGCAAAGGCCCTTTTGTATTCAATCTTGGCCATGGAATTCTGCCCAACACGCCGCCAGAGCATGTTGAACGCGTCGCCCAGCGTCTGCATGCCGGCGGAGAGGAGTAAGTGAGCGTGACGGAGCGTCTCGCTGTTGTTCTTTTCAATCTTGGAGGACCAGACTCTCTTGAGGCAGTACAGCCGTTCCTGTTCAATCTATTCAATGATAAGGCAATAATCGGGCTTCCTGGTCCGATACGATATCTGTTGGCCAAAACTCTGGCACGTCGTCGGGCGCCAGTTGCGCGGGAGATTTACGGGCAGCTCGGTGGTGCATCACCGCTGCTACCGCTGACTAGAGAGCAGGCATATGCGCTGGAGAGCCGTCTGCGAGATCGTGGTTCCGAGGTACGCGTCTTCGTCTGTATGCGCTACTGGCATCCAATGAGCGATGCGGTTGCTGAGGAGGTTCGGGCTTTCGCGCCAGATCGGATTGTTCTGTTGCCTCTTTATCCGCAGTTTTCGACCACGACGACGGATTCTTCGTTGGCCGATTGGCACCGGGCGGCCGTAGCTGCTGGATTGACGGCCTCTACGTCGACCGTCTGCTGTTATCCGACGCAGCCGGGGTTTATCGCAGCTGTCGCCAGGCGACTGCGCAACGAAGTTGAACAAGCCTCGCTATCGGAGGGGTATAGAATTCTGTTCTCGGCTCATGGTTTGCCTGAACGGGTAATCGCGCGCGGTGATCCTTACCAATGGCAGGTTGAGCGAACCTGTGCTGCTGTCCTCGAGGCGATCGGCGGTGAATTTCAGGATCACGTCATCTGCTATCAGAGCCGTGTGGGACCGTTGAAGTGGATCGGTCCATCGATCGACGAGGCTTTGCAGGAAGCTGCGGTAGACGGTGTGCCGGTCGTGGTGGTACCGATAGTTTTCGTCTCCGAACACTCGGAGACGCTCGTCGAACTTGACGTCGAGTATCGAAATCGCGCCCAGGAAGTGGGCGTACCCGGTTATTTGCGTGTTCCCACCGTGGGTACCGCAGGCGAATTCATTGCAGGATTAGCGGAACTGGTGGAGGAAGCGCGGCAGGAGGGAGGTATCATCTCCGCCGAGGGCGGACGCCGCTGTCCTGCTGGGTTTAATGGTTGTTGTTGTCCGCCAATCGACGTTCAGCCAGTCACATGAGAAGGCAAACGGCGTGGATCTCTATCCCTGGTTAAAGGCCCTGCACTTGGTGGCGGTGATCTCGTGGATGGCTGGCCTGCTCTATCTGCCGCGGCTCTACGTCTATCATTGTGCCCAGGCACCGGGCTCGGAAGCATCCGAGACATTCAAGGTGATGGAACGCAAGCTGCTGCGTTATATCATGAATCCGGCGATGATCGTGTCGTTTGCGCTGGGGTTCTGGCTTATCTGGGAATTGGGTTCAGGGGCTTGGTCATTGGGTTGGCTGCACGCCAAGCTCGCTCTCGTCTTGGTGCTCGCAGTGATGCACGGATTGATGGCGAAATGGCGGCGGGACTTTGAGCTTGATCGTAATCAGCACTCATCTGGATTTTACCGCGTGATGAATGAGGTGCCGACAGTGCTGATGATCGGCATCGTCATCTTAGCGGTCGTGCAGCCTTTTTGACTCCCAAGCTTCGATATGAAATCGGCATTTGACAACGCTGATTGATTCACGTCATTGTGGATGCAACAATTCACGCCAATATCCCATCTCTGTTCTTCGCACGTCCAGAGAGCGTCGCCTAGCGCCGGCCAAGCACGTCGGCGAATCAAGTGACAGCTTGGATGATCAGGCCGCATCCTCCGGACCCCCTGCCGCATCCGGCATCTGAACCGCGAAGTCACTGCGGAGTCACGACTTCACGATGAATCTCAAGGAACTGAAGGCAAAGCCTCCGGCTGAGTTGCTCAATTACGCCGAGGATCTGCGGATCGAAAACGCCAGCTCGCTGCGCAAGCAGGAGATGATGTTCGCGATCCTCAAGCAGCTGGCGGAGAACGACCAGCCGATCTTCGGCGATGGTGTGCTGGAGGTGCTGCAGGACGGCTTTGGCTTCTTGCGTTCGCCGGAGGCAAACTACCTCCCCGGCCCCGATGATATTTATGTAAGCCCCAGCCAGGTTCGGCGTTTCGGCTTGCGCACTGGTGACACAGTAGAGGGCGAAATTCGTTCGCCGAAAGACGGTGAGCGGTATTTCGCGCTGTTACGCGTTACCACCATCAACTTCGCCGATCCGATCGAAGTTCGTCACCGCATCAACTTCGATAATCTGACGCCCTCTATCCGCAGCGGCGCCTGGTAATGGAAATAACGGGCATCAAGGACATCACCTCGAGGGTGATTGACCTGGATTACGCCGATCGGCAAAGGGCAGAGGGCGCTGATCGTAGCGCCCCCGCGCACCGGCAAGACGGTGATGCTGCAAAACATCGCGCATTCGATCGCGGCGAATCACCCTGAGTGCTACCTCATCGTACTGCTCATCGACGAGCGGCCGGAAGAAGTCACCGACATGGCGCGCTCGGTGAAGGGCGAGGTCGTGAGTTCCACGTTCGATGAGCCGGCGGCACGACACGTGCAAGTCGCCGAAATGGTCATCGAAAAGGCGAAGCGGCTGGTCGAGCATAAGCGCGACGTTGTCATCCTGCTGGATTCGATTACCCGGCTGGCGCGCGCTTACAACACCGTCGTACCGTCATCGGGCAAGGTGCTCACGGGTGGTGTTGATGCCAACGCTTTGCAGCGACCGAAGCGGTTCTTTGGTGCTGCCCGTTATATCGAGGAAGGTGGCTCGCTGACGATCATCTCGACGGCGCTGATCGACACTGGCTCGCGGATGGACGAGGTGATCTTCGAAGAGTTTAAGGGAACCGGTAATTCCGAGATCATCCTCGATCGGAAGCTGGCTGATAAACGCACGTGGCCTTCTATCGACATCACGAAGTCCGGCACCCGCAAGGAGGAACTGCTTGTTGATAAAGGAACGTTGTCAAAGATGTGGGTGCTGCGCCGGGTGTTGATGCCCATGGGTGTCACCGACGCAATGGAGTTTCTCATCGACAAGCTGAAGAGCTCGAAGGCAAACAGTGACTTCTTTGAGGCGATGAACAGCTGAGGCGCCGCCGTTACACCGATGTTCCGCCGAGGGCTCGAAAGACCCGGCATGGATTACCGGCGGCGATTACATGTGGCGGAACATCGCGCGTAACGACGCTGCCGGCAGCAACGGTGGATCCCGCGCCGACGGTCACGCCGGGGCAAATAATCACTCCTCCTCCGATCCACACGTCATCGCCGATGATTACCGGTGCGGCCAGCTCACGACCGCTTCGACGCACCTCCGGCTCCGTCGGATGAGTGGCGGCATAGATATGCACGCCGGGTCCGAACAGCACGTTGGCGCCGATCTGGACGGAGGCGCAGTCAAGCACGATGCAACCAAAGTTCATGTACAGATTGTCGCCCGCCTTGATGTTCCAGCCGTAGTCGCAGAAGAACGGCGGCTCGATTTCGATACGGCCGTCGAGCCGGCCAAGGAGCTCCGACAGCAGGGCCCGGCGGCGGTCGATCTCATCAGGAGCGCTGGCGTTATAAGCCTGCAGCAGCTTGCGAGCCCGGAGCCGCGCCGCCAGCAATTCCGGATCTGAGGCAAGATAAAGCTCCCCTGCCAGCATACGTTCCTTTTCGCTCATCATCGCTTCACCTGCACTGGCCACAGGAGGGCGGCACCCAGCGCCAGAAATGTAAGAATCGTCGCCAAGCCAATGCGCTGGCTGCCGGAGAGCGCGGTTACCCAGCCAAAAATTGCCGGACCGATGAAGGCGGTGGCCTTGCCGGAGAGTGCATAGAGGCCAAACATTTCGGTGGTGACCTCAGGTGGTGCGATTCGCGCCATCAACGAACGGCTGGCGGATTGTGCCGGGCCAAGGAAGATGCCCATCGGCAGCGCAAACGCCCAGAACAGCAGTTTCGTATCGACCACAAGGGTTGCCGCGCCCAGCACGCCGATGGCAGCAAGTGCGATGAGGATCGTGTGTTTCGGCCCGATAGCGTCGTCGACCCAGCCAAAGGCGAAAGCACCGGCGCCAGCGGTGACGTTAAGGGCAATGCCGAACAGCAGCAGCTCTTCGAAGTTCATGCCAAAGGTGACGGCAGCGTAGATTCCGCCGACGGAGAACAGCGTGTTCAGCCCGTCCGCATAGATCATGTGCGCGAGCAGGAAGAGCGCGATCTGCCGGAAGCGGCGTAGCTGCGTTACGGTCCCGCGCAAGGTCGCAAAGCCCCGACGCATTGCTTCGGCTACCGATAAGCCGCTTCCCGGCCGGTCGGGTGTCAGCAGGAAGAACGGTAGAGCGAACAGTGCCATCCAGCCCGACACGAGCAGTGCCGTGGCCCTGACCGGCTCGGCCAATGCCGCATCTAGTCCGAAAAAGGGTGGATCGGGGCGGATCAGTAGCACCAGCGCTGTTATCAGGCAGGCAAGGCCACCCAAGTAGCCTAAACCCCATCCCCAACCAGACAAACGGCCGATCGTAGACGGCGAGGCAATCGCCGGCAGCATCGCGTTGTAGAACACCGTCGCCGTCTCGAAGGCAAAGTTTGCGAGGGCGAAGCAGACGAGGATCCAGAAGACGTCGGTTGCTTTCGGAAGGGCAAACCAAAGCAGCGCGGTTGCAGTGATCATCAGCAGAGTGAATGCCGCGATCCATGGCTTGCGCCGCCCCGCATGGTCGGCGACAGCGCCGAGGAGTGGACTGAGCAACGCAGTGGCAAGCATTGACAGGCTGATCGCGAACGACAACTGGCTTGTGCCGGTGATTTCGTCCGTCGCTACCCCTTTTGCGAAGTAAGCCGCGAAGACGAAAGTCACGATCACCGTCGGGAAGGCAGAATTCGCCCAATCATAGCTGCACCAGGCGAGCTGTCCCATCCGCCCGACCGGTATCGGCTGCGGCCTCGAGTCGCCGATTGCGCGCATTCGGTTGCCTTCCAGATTTAAGCTGATAACGTTTCGAGAGAACGTCTGCCCCACCATCATGCCTCAGCTTTCGGCAAGCGCCCGCAATTGCCGGCTGGCTACTGCCAGCATCGGCAAGTCGATCTCCGTCGCCGCTTCGAGTTCGGTGAGCAAAGAGCGACTACGCTCTACGGCCGGTCGCTTATTGCCGCGCCACGCTTCGTAGGCCTCCTCAGGAGCCATGCCGGGAGTGAAGGCGGCGAGAGTCTGCTGTGTCACTTCCCTCTGGTGCGCGTACAGTTCCTCGATCACAGCCGAGATGGCAAGGCGCTGCCAGTAGCCAGCCGCGTTCAAAGCCTCGGCCTGTTCGCGCAGCCAGCCAAACCCCAGTTGCTCGCCGACGATGAAGTACAGTCTACCCGCTGTGGCGGTATCAACCTCGCTCACTTCGCTGGCGCGGACGATATCGCACGCGGAAGGCAGCACGATCAGCCGAGCCAGATGGCGGGCCAGCCCATCTGGAACACCATCAGCCTGCCAACGGGAGGCGCGCTGCTGCAGCCGGACGGACTCGCGTTGCGGCAACATCGTCTCAACCTCTTCGCTGAGAACACCGATCGGCTGGGCGAATCGGCCGAACACACTTTGCCAGCTCAAGCAGACCACCGCCGTTGCGGAGAAACCACATCACACCGCGCTCGATCAGCCGCTTCACCTCCCGATGAAGGACGATCTGTGTCGCTGCCGGCACGGCGCCATCCAGGCCCTCAATGCCCTTCCATAGCGTGCGCACCGCGAACACGTCCCGGGCGACAACATACGCTCGTGCGACGTCGGCGCCAGGCAGACCTGTTTTCTCGCCAATATCGGAGACGAAGGTGGCGCCCATCCGATTGATCAGGCTGTTGGTGATGGACGTTGCAATAAGCTCGCGGCGCAATCGATGGCGGGCAATGTCGGCGCGGAATCGATCGCGCAGGGCGGTGGGAAAATATTGAACCACGTCTTCGGCGAGATAAGGATCGTCCGGCAGATCCGAGCCAAGGATTTCTTCGTTCAGCGCGGATCTTGCAGCAGGAAAACAGCACCGCTATTTCGGGTCGGCTCAGCCCCTGCCGTTGCGCCGCTCGGTCGGCAAGCGCGTCTTCGTCCGGCAGGAACTCGACGGCGCGGTTTAGCCTGCCTTGCCGTTCCAGCGCGCGGATTTGCCGGGCTGAGGGATCGAGACCCGCAAAACCCTCCGCCTCGATCATGGAAATCGCCTGGGTTTGCAGATAATTATCGCGCAACACCAGATCGGCCACCTCGGAGGTCATCTGGACAAGCAGCCGGTCGCGCTGCTTGTTCGTTAGTTCGCCATCCGCCACGGAAGCGTCGAGCAGGATCTTGATGTTTACCTCGTGATCCGAGCAATCGACGCCGGCGGAGTTGTCAATGAAATCGGTGTTTATGCGCCCTCCCCCGCGCGCATATTCGATGCGACCAAGCTGAGTGATACCAAGATTGGCTCCCTCGCCGATCACGCGGCAGCGGAGGGTCCGCGCATCCACCCGCGTTGCATCGTTCGTCCGGTCGCCGACTTCGGCGTGGGTCTCATGCTCTGCCTTTACGAAGGTGCCGATCCCGCCGAACCAAAGCAAATCGATGTCGGCCCGCAGCAGGATCGAAATCAGCTCCGCGGGCGTCAGCTTTTCTGATTCGATCGCAAAACGCGTGCGGATTTCAGGGGTGATCGTAATCATCTTCAGGCTGCGATCGAACACGCCGCCGCCCGGAGAAAGTAACGTCACATCATAATCAGCCCAGGACGAGCGCGGCAGGGCGAAAAGGCGGCGCCGCTCGGCAAAACTCACAGTCGGATCGGGATTGGGATCGATGAAGATGTGCCGATGATCAATTGCGGCGAGTAGAAGAATATGCGGTGATAGCAACATTCCGTTGCCGAAGACATCGCCGGACATGTCACCGATGCCGACGACGGTAAAATCCTCTCGCTGGATATCGCGACCGAGTTCCCGAAAGTGCCGCTTTACCCCCTCCCAGGCGCCGCGTGCGGTGATACCCATTGCCTTGTGGTCGTATCCGCGGCTGCCGCCGGATGCGAAGGCGTCTCCGAGCCAGAACCCGTATTCGGCAGCAATCGCATTGGCGATGTCGGAAAACGAAGCGGTGCCCTTTGTCCGCTGCGACAACGAGATAGGGATCGTCGCCATCGACGGACAACACGTGGCGGCGGGACAATGCCGCCACTTGCTCGATTATCGGTCAGGTCAAGCACGCCTCGAATGAGTGTTCGGTAGCACGCAATCCCTTCCGCCTGCCACTTTTCCCGATCGGATGCATCAAGAAGCTGTTTGACAACGAAGCCGCCCTTGGCGCCGACAGGGACGATGACGGCGTTCTTAACCGTTTGCGCCTTCATCAGGCCGAGGATCTCGGTGCGAAAATCTTCGCGCCTGTCCGACCAGCGGATACCGCCACGTGCGACGCGGCCACCGCGCAGATGGATGCCCTCGACACGAGGGCTGTAGACGAAGATCTCGACCATTGGTCGCGGTAGCGGCAGATCGTCGATGCTGCGGCTGTCGAGCTTGATCGCCAGGTATTGCTTGCTCCGCCCCTCAGCGTCCGTTTGGTACCACGTCGTTCGCAGCGTTGCCTCGACCAGGTTGAGGAAGCGGCGGAGAATGCGGTCATCGCTGGCGCTGACCACGGCATCCAAGGCGGCCGCAATACCGGCGCGGATCGGCGCGGCACGTGTCTCGGCTTCACCCTCTGCATCTGGATCAAACAGCGCCAGGAAAAGCCGCACAATGGCAGCGGCAATCTCAGGATGGGCGGTAAGCACCCGTTCAAGATACATTTGAGTGAACGGAATGCCGGCCTGCCGCAGGTACTTCGCATAGGTCCGCAAGACTCGGACCCGATCGGCGTCGAGCCCGGCGGACAACACGAGTGCGTTCAAGCTGTCGCTTTCAATGCGGCCTTCCCAAACTCCAAGAAAGACCTCGCGAAAACGTTCGGCGACATCCCCGATGTCGATCGCCCGCCCATCGCGGGTCTCCAGGCCAAAGTCGTGGATCATCACCGTTCGTTGAACGCCGGCGCGAACGCGCACTGCGTGCGGCACTTCATCAACAACACGCAACCCCATGTGCTCCAGCACAGGCAGTACGTGAGACAGCACCAGCCGCTGATCGGGCTGATAAACCTTGAAGCGGAATTGCATATGCGTTGCGGCGAAGGGGCGCCACAGTGTCAGCCCGACATTGCCGTCGGCAAGCGACCGTTCGATTGCGTCAATATCGCCAGCCGCTTGCTCCGTACTGAAGCGCTCCCGGTAGCCCAGCGGAAAGGCCTCTTTGTACTGATTGTGTCGTCGTCGCGCCTCTTCCTCGCCGTGCACGGCTTGCAACGCGTCGAACAGCCGATCCGACCATGCGCGACTTGCTGCCACGATTTCCCGTTCGAGATCGTCGACGTCGAATGGCGGGATTTGGCCTGGTGTCGTTTGCACGATAACAAGCAGCCGGGCCAGCGGGGCGTCGCCGACCTGCAGGTAGTGGGCGCTAACATTGCCGGCGAATGCCCGCTCCAGGATGCCTTGAATGGCGAGCCGCAATTGTGTGGTGTAGCGGTCTCGCGGAACGAACACGAGGCAACTGATGAATCGGTCGAAATCGTCGCGACGGACGAACACGGCGACTCTTTGGCGATGCTGCAGCCGCAGAATTCCGAGCGCCACATCGAGCAATTGCTCATCCGTCACCTGAAACAGCTCGTCGCGCGGGAAGGTCTCAACGATATTGGCGAGCGCACGACCGTCGTGACTGCGCGGCTCGAAACCGGCGCTGGCCATTACGCGTTCAAGCTTGCGCCGCAATAAAGGAATGTTGCGAGCACTGCGATTGTAGGTCGCTGCCGAGAACAGGCCGATGAAAAAACCCACGGTGCTCAGCCGGTTGTCCTGCGGCGGCCGCTGAACGAGGACACAGTCGATCGGCACTGCCCGATGTACCGTCGAACGCCGCTGCGACTTTGTGACGGATAGGAACTCTTGGCGGTCGAGAAAACGGGCTAGCGCCGGCGGTATGATTTCATTCGCACGAAGTTCGTCGAACACGGTCGTTTCCGGGTTGCGCAGCAAGCCAAGTCCAGAACCATCGACGATTCTGGCAATTCGATCGCCATTGATCTCGGGGAAGTCGTAGGAGCGGTATCCAAGAAACGTGAAATTGTTCTCCCGCAGCCATTCCAGAAAATCGCGAGCTTCTTCCCTGTCTCCATTGCCCTCACCTGCCGGGAACGTTGCAATAACGTCGTCGAGCCGGCCGCGCGCGGCGAACCAGTCGGTGCAGGCTGCGCGGACATCCGCCAATACAGCATTGATTCCGACTTCCATCTCCCCCGCGCTGCCGCAGGTCGAGGGTGACTTCGATATCGCATGAAGGACTCGGGGCGAACTTCTTCTGCGGCGTCTTCAGGTGCGGCCACGGCGAGCAGACGACCGGTGAAATCCCGGCGAACGCGGAGGACGGGGTGGACCACCAGATGGACAGCAAGATCGCGTCGATTCAATTCCGCCGTGACCGAATCGACTAGAAACGGCATGTCGTCGGTCACCACTTCGACGGTGGTATGCCCGCTGTGCCAGCCATGTTCATCGAGCGTTGGGTTGTAGACGCGCACCAGCGGCGTCGCTTCAGGGCGCCGTTCGGCCAGACGCCAGTGGGCGAATGCGGCGCCGAACAGGCTGTCAGCAGTCCACCCTTCGATATCCTCCAGCGCCACCCGCGCCCAATAGGGGCGAAGGAATGAGATCACTGGGAGGCTCGCCTCGTCTCCGAGGCGCCAGCGAGCACTATCCTCAATGCGCTGGAGGAGTTCGTTGCGGTAAGTCTCATCGGCGCGCGGCATAGCTTGGTCACCCGGTCAACGCGACGGTTGCAGCCGTCCTGCTCCGAGCGGCGACGCCGCATTGCCGTCGATGTGCCAGCCTTCCGGTCGCTGACCCCGCCGCGTCTGCGATCCGGCTTGAATGGAGCGGGCGAAGGGATTCGAACCCTCGACCCCAACCTTGGCAAGGTTGTGCTCTACCCCTGAGCTACGCCCGCCCACTCCAGCAATGGAGGCCGGAACGCATATTACGAGTTGGCTAACGCATTGCAAGGCTGTCAGCCGACCAAGGGCTGGCGCTTGCTGCATCAGCAACGTGGGAGCTGTTGAATATGAAGTCGTGACGCCTGCCAGTGGCGGGTCGCTGGCAAACACCGCCGCATCGCGACCGAGGCAGAGAGCAATGCCCGTCTGCCTATCGGCGATGCACACTGCTTTCGGATCGAGCGGTTAATGACCTTACGATGAGGGAGGTGAACGGAGATGAAGGGCCCGAAGGCCATGCAGTGCCAGCCGCAAAAGGCGAAGACTGAGGAGAGATTGCTGGCCTCACCGATACTGGCGGCGCTGCACGACGTCCACCGCACCTACCGCCAAAACGATAGCGGCTCTGTTGCGACATATATTCCAGAACTGGCGAGGGCTGACCCGTCGCTTTTCGGCATCAGCCTCGCCACTGCGGACGGTCACATCTACGAAGTGGGAGATGCCCGGCATCCCTTCACCATCCAGTCGATCTCCAAGCCGTTTGTGCACGGTATGGCGCTTGCGGACCATGGTCGAGCATTCGTTCATAGCAAAGTCGGTGTCGAGCCAACCGGCGACGCATTCAACTCGATTGTCTTCGACGAGCGCAGCAACCGGCCATTCAATCCGATGGTCAACGCCGGCGCTATCGCGACCGCCGCCCTGATTCGCGGTAACGGGCTTGAGGAACGGCTCTCACGAGTGCTCGGCTTTTTCAGCGACTTCGCCGGTCGTCGCCTCGAGATCGACGAGGCGGTGTTCCTGTCGGAGAAAGAGACCGGCCATCGCAATCGTGCCATCGCTTGGTTGGAACGCAATTTCGGGATGATCGACGAGCGGATCGACGAACATCTCGACCTCTACTTCAACCAGTGCTCGATCCTGGTGACGGCCTGCGATCTAGCGGTGATGGCGGCAACCCTGGCGAATTCCGGCGTCAACCCGCTGACCGGGGATCGGGTGCTCGCCCCCGAGCACGTCCGTGACGTCCTGAGCGTGATGCACAGCTGCGGCATGTATGACTATACCGGCGCCTGGAGCTTCAGCGTCGGACTTCCGGCGAAAAGTGGCGTTGGCGGTGGTATCATCGCCGTCTTGCCTGGTCAGTTCGGCATCGGCACCTTCTCGCCGCCACTCGACGATCGCGGCAACAGCTGCCGCGGCATCAAGGTCTGCGAGGAGCTCTCGGAGCGGTTCAACCTGCATGTCTTCGCGGTGCAGCCGTCTCCGCTGGCCGTGGTCCGGCAGCGTTACCAAGCGGAGAGCGTGCGTTCCAAGCGTCTCCGCAGTCCCGCCGAGCGGGCCGTTCTCGATCGTTTCGGTGCCGGCGTCACTGTCTACGAGCTGCAAGGCGATCTATACTTCGCGGCGATGGAGCGCCTGCTGCGCGATCTGGAAGTCGACCTTGAGGGATTGTGCTATCTGATCCTCGACGGCAAGCGGGTTGGGCGGATCGACGGCTCGGCCCGGCGCCTGCTGTCGCTGATGCGCGAGATGCTGGCGACTAGCGGCAAGCGGCTGCTTCTGGCGGGATTTCCGCCGTCTGTGGAAGAGCTGCTAAAGGCACCGGCAGACGAGGCATGGCCAGAAGACAGTGGCTTCGCCGACGTCGACCGGGCGCTGGAATGGTGCGAGAACCGGCTTATCGCAGCGCACATTCCGGCCACGGGGAGGAAGGCGGGACCGATACCCTTCCAAGCGCTCGACCTTGTAACCCGGCTGACCGAAGCCGAGCTTGCGGCTCTGGCGGCGATCACTGAGGAAGCAAGATACCAGGCAGGCGAGCTGATCATCCGAGAGGGCGAGGCCGCTGACTGCCTCTATATCCTGGGAGCTGGCGGAGTCAGCGTGCAGTTGGCGCTGGACGGCGGCAAACGCACGAAGCGGCTGGCGGCATTTGCTCCTGGCGTGTGCTTTGGCGAGACGGCGCTGTACGAGGGAGGTATCCGCTCAGCTGATGTGGTCGCCGACGAACCCTCCTTCTGCTATCGCTTACCCACCGAACGCTTGAAGACGATGGTTGAAGATTTCCCGGACGTCCGCGGCAAACTGTTGTTCAACCTCGGGCGTGAGTTATCGGCCCGGTTGTGTGCCGCTACCGCCGAGATCCGCGCTCTGGAAGGCTAGGGACCGACGCTGCCCGGTAGTGGGTCATTGACCCACCAACCCGCTGCCCACCTGGACTTGAGCACGGCGGTGGCGCCGGCTATCGTCGAGGCGATGCCCGCAACTGAAGCAGACCTGTTCGCTCACCTGGAAGCGCTCGGCGTACACGTCGAGACACACCGGCATCCGCCGGTGTTCACTGTCGCCGAGGCAAAGGCGTTGCGTGGCGGCCTGGACGGCGCGCACACCAAGAACCTGTTCCTCAAGGACAAAAAGGGGGTGCTATGGCTCGTGGTTGCCCTGGAAGACAGGGCAATTGATCTGAAGAACCTGCGGTATAAAATCGGCGCAGCCCCACTCTCTTTTGCTGGCGCCGCTACGCTGCGTGAGCGACTTGGCGTGGAACCCGGATCGGTGACGCCATTCGCTCTCATCAACGACAGCGAGGCGGCAGTGCGCGTAATTCTAGACGCCGAGATGATGGACGCTCCAGTGCTCAACTTCCACCCTTTGGTCAATACCGCGACCACCGCCATCACCGCGCAAGGGCTGCTTGCCTTCATCCGTTCTTGCGGCAGGGAACCCGCCATCGTTGCTCTTTAGCTCGCGATCGAGACGTCGGGAACACCTGACGCTTTGTTCGACGGTGAAGGCTCTTGAGCCATTCCCCGGTTGCTGCCATGTATCTGGCTGAACCCATTTCCGCAACGACGTCCGGCGAATGCACATATGATCATCAATCCCGGAAAAGCGACCGCCCCTGCTGCAGCGTCGCCCGGCGCCGTTAAGGATGGAGATACCGCCAGTTTCGTCAATGACGTGATCAAGGCGTCAATGACGGTTCCGGTGGTGGTTGACTTCTGGGCGACTTGGTGCGGGCCGTGCAAAACGCTGACTCCACTGCTGGAACGGCTGGTCCAGCAGGCTGGCGGCCGTGTTCGACTGGTTAAGATTGACATCGACAAGAATCAGGACTTGGCGGCGCAATTGCGCATCCAGTCGGTGCCGACCGTCTACGCATTCGTCGGCGGCCGGCCCACCGATGCGTTCGTTGGTGCCCAGCCGGAAAGCAAGGTTCGCGCTTTCATTGAGCGTCTGACCCGGACGGCCGGAGCTTCGCCGATCGACGAAGCGCTGGACCTTGCGCAACAAGCGGTAGCTGAAGGTGAAACGGGTACTGCAACCGAACTGTATGGCCAGGTCTTGCAGCAGGACCCGCGGCATCCCAAAGCACTGGCCGGGCTGATCCGCTGCAGGCTGGCCAGCGGCGATCTGAAGGGGGCTCGGTCGATGACCCAAGGGCTCCCGGCTGATCTTGCAACCAATGCCGACATTGCTGCCGCTGTCTCTGCGGTGGATCTTGTCGAGCAGAGCCGCAAGGCTTCCGGCAATGTTGCAGATTTGCGGCGCAAACTACAGGCGCAGCCGGAGGATAACGACACGAGATTTGATCTGTCGGTCGCGCTGTTCGCTCAGGGCCTGGCCGAGGGCGCGATCGACGAGTTGCTGGCGATCATTCGTGCTGAGCGGGCTTGGAAAGACGATGCGGCGCGGAAGCAGCTGGTGCGTATCTTTGATGCATTAGGTCCGACTCATCCGCTGACCATTGCGTCCTGCCGACGTCTATCGTCGATCCTGTTCTCATGACCGACATCCCCGCCGACGATCTGATCCGCCTGCTGCCGCAGACCCTTGCTGTGTTTCCTCTCGAGGGCGCCTTGCTGCTGCCGCATGGTCAGCTACCGCTGCATATCTTCGAGCCGCGGTACCGGAATATGATCGAGGAAGCGCTGGGAAACAGCCGCATGCTGGGGATGGTGCAGCCGAGAGTCCTGCATCCACAGCCGCTGCCTGATCACGTGGAGATTTTCGAGATTGGCTGTGCAGGCCGTATTGCTTCTTTCTCCGAAACCGATGATGGCCGCTTTTTGATTACACTGAAGGGTGTGTGCCGCTTCCGGGTGACCAAGGAGTTGCCCCTCTTTCGGGGCTTTCGCCGGGTCGTGCCCGATTACCTCGCCTTTCGCAACGATCTGGAACCGGCCTCGGAGGAGGGCATCGATCGCGCCCGGCTGCTTTTGGCAGCGCGTGCTTTCCTGCTGTTGAAGAACATCGCATGCGACTGGCAGGCTGCGGAATCAGCGTCGGCACAGGCGCTCGTCACCTCGCTGGCGATGAGCTGTCCGTTCGAGCCGGAGGAGAAGCAGGCGCTGCTGGAATCCGACGATCTTGCGAAGCGCTGCCAGCTGTTGATCTCCTTGTTCGAGATGGCGATGCTGGCCGCCGACGGGCCACCCGCTGTCACCCGTCATTAAGCGCAAAGGACGACGGCATGTCGACGACACGGCATCGTATCGACCCCAAGCTGTTGGAAATTCTTGTATGTCCGCTGACTAAGCGACCCTTGCGCTACGATGCGGAGGCGCAGGAGCTGATCAGCGACGCGGCGGGACTGGCCTATCCGATCCGCGACGGCATACCGATCATGCTGGCCGACGAAGCACGGCCGCTGGATGACGCACCCGTTCCAGGCGAGCCTCCTGATCATGAGTGATTACCACGATGAATAGTGTGTACGGCAACCGCCGACATCCGGTGGAAATCCGCGTGAAGCGCGAGGAAAAGGCGCTGGAAATTGATTTCGACGACGGAGTTGGATTTCGTCTGCCCGCGGAGCTGCTGCGAGTCGAGAGCCCCTCCGCCGAAGTGCAAGGGCACAGCGCGTCGCAGAAAACGACCGTAGCGGGCCGTCGCCACGTCGGCATTGTCAGTGTCGAACCGGTCGGCAGCTACGCTTTGCGGATCCGCTTCGATGACGGCCACGATACCGGCCTCTACACCTGGGACTGGCTGTATCGTCTGGGTGCCGACCAGGAGCAGATATGGCAGGCTTACCTGGAAGCGCTGGCTGAACGCGGCCTCAGCCGAGAACCAACGGCCGCCCTTGCGCCAGCCGGAAAGGGCAAAAAGCCCGCCGGATGAGCGATCGCGCAAGCCATCTTAACCGCGCATCAACTGCGGCAGCTCGCCGACCATTCCCATCGCGTGCCGCATAAAAACCCGCTTCATCAACGGCATCCGGTGGACCACCGCGAGGCCCAGCTCGCGGGCGAGGCGTAGCGGCGGGACGGCATTGGAAAACAGGCGGTTAAGACCGTCGGTCATTGCCAGCATCAAGGTATTATCGAACCGCCGCCAACGTTGGTAGCGGGCGAGTACCGCGCGCGAGCCGAGATCCTGGCCGCTCGCCCGGGCTTCCAGCAGCACGTCGAAAAGCGCCGCGACATCGCGCAGGCCCATATTCAGTCCTTGCCCTGCGATCGGATGCATTGCGTGAAGGGCGTCGCCAAGCAGCGCCAGCCGTGGAGCCGTTGCTGCCGCGGCGTATTGCAGCGACAGCGGATAGGAGAAGCGCGGTCCAACAGGCCGGACGTTTCCCAGGAAGTCGCCAAACCGGCGCCACAGCTCGCGCCTGAATGCATCATCGTCAAGGGCCATGATCGCCGGCGCGATGGCGGATCGTTCGGTCCAAACGATCGAGGAGCGGGTCTCCGGGAGAAGCGGCAGGATGGCGAATGGTCCGGCCGGCAGAAAGTGCTCATTGGCGACGAAGCCGTGGGATCGCTCGTGCTCGACAGTGGTGACAATCGCCGTCTGCCCATAGCTCCAGCGGGTGGTTCGAATGCCCGCATCGTCGCGCACTCGGGAGCCGCGGCCGTCGGCGGCAATGGCAAGCGGGGCCTTGATGCTTTCGCCATTCACGACCACTGCACGGACATGATCAACATGGCGGTCCAACGAACCCAGGCGCGCCGGCGCGAGCAGGGTCGCCGCCGGCAACTCTCGCAGCCGCTCGAGCAATGCCCGGCGCAGCACGCGGTTTTCCAGCATGTGACCAAACGGCTGGTCACCCACTTCGCGGTGATCATAGTGCAGAAACAGTCCCGAGCCGCCCTCCGAAACGCGGATGTCGAGCATCGGAGCCGCTTCTTCAGCAAGCTTCTCCCAGACGCCGATGCGCTCAAGTAGGCGGCGCGAGGTCAACGCGATCGCAGAGGCTCGGCCATCGAAACCGCGAGCCAGCGCCGCGTCGGGATCACTGGTCTCGACGACGGTAGGGCGCAGGCCGTGTTCTGCCAGCGCGCATGCCAGCGCCAGGCCAACGAAGCCGCCGCCGACAATGACGACATCTGCCGAGAGGCTGCGCATCGGAGTGTCCGGCATCTTCCGGCGTCCAGTCATTCTGCCCTCTCCGACAGCAAACTCACGTGCAAAGCGCAGGAGTCTCTGATTAGAGATTGATCAATGCCTACGGGACAGGCAGGCGCGGTAAGGACCGCTCCTCTTCACCCGTTGGCAAAAATCGGTGGTAGTGGACTGACTTGCAAGCGCTTTCTCCGTCGCTTTCGAACTGGCACGGTTCGTGAAAACGGATGGCGCGTGATATCGACTGGTAACAATTCCTCCACGGAGCGAAAGGTTTTCCGCAACAGCGGCGAGCGGAAGTCGGCCGCGGCGGTCGACGATCAGACGACGCTCAGGACGAAGGATCCATGACCATGAAAATGATCATCGCCATTATTAAGCCGTTCAAGCTCGATGATGTCCGGCAAGCACTAACGTCGCTCGGCGTGCAGGGCATGACCGTCACCGAAGTAAAAGGCTTCGGCCGCCAGAAAGGGCAGACGGAGATCTATCGCGGAGCTGAATATACGGTTCAGTTTCTCCCAAAGGTGAAGATCGAGGTCGTTGTTCCCGACGACATGGCCGAGCGTGTTGTCGAGGCGGTTCAAGCCGCCGCGCGTACAGAAAAGATCGGCGACGGCAAGATCTTCATCTACGACATCGAGCGGGCGTTCCGCATCCGCACCGGCGATACCGACGCCGACGCTTTGTGAACATGTTGTCGCAACTCGCCATGTCGTTCGCTATGGGTCAGGGCGCGCGCGCAACAGTTGGTTCGGCGCGGCCGGCCTGCCCTCGCTCGGCTACCGGTTTCCGGCGCGAAGTCCACCGCGTTGCTCACTATTTGCCCACAACAACCGTTGCTGCCCTTTCTTTGTGCGGGACAGAGATGAGCCTGCAGCAGCACGGCGGCTCGGCTGGCACGAGAAACGCGCGTTAAGGCAGCGGCTTAGATGCCGCGGTTGAGACTGGCACGAGGTTTGAGAAACGCCCCGCGGTATGGAAAACCAGGGGCGCCGTTGGCGAAGCAGGCCCTGTGCGGCCTGAAAACTACAACACCGACTTCTAGGAGAGCCGATCAATGCGTTTCCTTTTGAAACTTCTCGGGCCTGGCGGGCTGGCTGCGATTGCGCTTCTGGCCCTGACTGGCGGAGCTTTCGCCCAGGAGGCGACTATCGTGGAAGAGGCGGCTGTTATCGCTTCCCAGCCGACCATCGACTCCGGTGATACAGCCTGGATGTTGGTGTCGACGGCGCTTGTCCTGCTGATGACCATCCCTGGCCTGGCATTGTTCTATTGCGGCATGGTCCGCAAGAAGGATGTGCTGGCGATGGCGATGCAGAGCTTTGCCTGCTGCTGTCTCGTCACCATCCTATGGATGTTTGTGGGGTACAGCCTGGCATTCACCGATGGTGGCGAGCTACAAGCCTATATCGGCGGTTTGGAACGCGCCTTCCTATCTGGAATGGCAATCGACGCGACGCACCCGCTCGCGGCGACCATCCCGGAGTCGGTGTTTATGATGTTCCAGATGACCTTTGCCATCATTACCCCGGCGCTGATCACGGGCGCCTTCGCCGACCGGATGAAGTTCTCCGCTCTGCTGTGGTTTCTCGGGCTTTGGTCGTTGCTCGTCTACGTGCCGATCGCGCACTGGGTGTGGGGTGGCGGTTTTCTCGGTGGCCAGGGCGTGCTTGATTTCGCTGGCGGCACGGTGGTGCACATCAATGCCGGTATCGCTGGCCTCGTTACTTGCATCGTCATTGGCCGGCGCAAGGGCTACGGCACCGAGAACATGGCACCGCACAACCTGACGCTCAGTCTGATCGGCGCCTCGCTGCTTTGGGTGGGCTGGTTCGGCTTCAATGCCGGTTCAGCGGTTACCGCTGGCCCCCGCGCCGGTATGGCGATGACCGTCACCCAGATCGCCACCGCGGCCGCCGCGCTGTCCTGGCTGTTCACAGAGTGGCTGACCCGCGGTAAGCCCAGCATTCTCGGTATTATCTCCGGCGCGGTCGCTGGCTTGGTGGCGGTGACGCCGGCATCCGGCTTCGTCAATCCAACCGGCGCTCTGTTTATCGGCATCGCCGCCGGCTTCATCTGCTTCGCCGCTTCGGTGTGGCTGAAGAACGCGCTGAAGTACGATGACTCGCTCGACGTCTTCGGCGTGCATGGAGTAGGCGGTATCGTCGGCGCTATCCTTACGGGCGTCTACGCCGATCCTGCGATCGGCGGTAACGACGCGGCCGGCAACCCGATCGCCGGTCTCCTCTACGGCAATCCAGGTCAGGTATGGACGCAGGTCGAGGGTGTCATCGTCACGATCGTGTTCTGTGCCGTCGTCTCCTTCGTGTTACTGAAGATCATTGATCTGATCATCGGACTTAGAGTGAGCGAGGAACAGGAAGTGGCGGGCCTCGACCTCAGCCTGCACGGAGAAACTGTCCACTAACTTCGATAGCATCGGGCTTGCGCGGCAGCAGAACGGCTCCGCTCTCCCCGTCGACCGCGAAAGCCAGAGGCCGGAAGGAGAATCCTTCCGGCCTCTTCGCATTCGGCACCGTTGGATGTTCTTCGGGTCCAGGCGAGGTCATTGCACCCGCGCCAGCGATCTGCTGGCACGGAAAATTAACGATCGCCGATCACAATGGCTCATCACGCCTGCAAGGCGCGTGACGTCCCGGCATCAGGAGGCGATCTGTGAGCGGAGAAATTGAAGACCCGTTCCACGCTCTTTTCTTCTCGCGCATTGGTAAAGATGTCGCCCGCTCTTTTTCTCCGGCACAACTCGACGCAGTGAAGCGCGCATTCGGCGCCCGCTCGCCAAGCATTCATACCGTCGACCTGCGCTTTTCCCTGCCACTCGGTAGACGGGCCTGGTACGTCGTGCTGCTGGCCGGGCGCGAACGTCGCTCCTCCGACCGCGGCCTTCTGGAGCGGCTGTTCCGGCCGCTCTGGACAGCGGCCAACGTTGTCGTCACCGCCGCCTTCGTGCTGTTGTTCGCGGTAGCCTTGGCCTCGGTCCTGTATGTCGGCAAACGGGCTCTTGGCATTGATGTATTCCCTGGGATCGATATGCTGCCTGACCGGTCAATCGAGCGCGTGCTGAACTAACACCGCGTCGCGGTCGTTCTGCTGTAGCTGTCGCCGCGGTCGCGACCTTGCTGTCGCATCACAAATTGTGACATTGGATTGCAAACGCCTGCCTGTGCTGGCGCGGGGTGCCATATTTTGTTACAGCCTTGATTGGCGTCCTTCGAACAGTCACGAGCAACACAGATGACCGTCGATTTGCAAGCCGCCGTCCACGCTGAGTCAGTAGTGGATGTCCGGCGATTGTCTCCGGCGCTCGGCGCCGAAGTAATCGCCCTTGATATCTCGCGACCCGTGTCAGACGCGGTGATAGAAGCGTTGCGGGCGACGCTCGATCAACACGGCGTGCTGCTGTTCCGCGGGCAACGGCTGAATGCAGAGGCGCATATCACCTTCAGTCGCCGGTTTGGAGTGCTTCAAGAAGTCGCGCAGAAGCAGTATCAGCTCGAGGGCCAGCCGCTAATCTACGTCATTGGCAACGTGGAGGAGAATGGTCGGCCGATTGGCGATCCCAGCGTCGGTCGCTTGTGGCATTCCGATCAGTCTTTTCTACCGCATCCAGCCATCGGCTCGCTGCTTTACGGTGTGCAATGTCCACCGGAGGGAGCGGCAACGCTGTTCGCTAATATGTATGCCGCCTACGACGCCTTGCCGCCGCAGATGCGGGCACACATCGAACGGCTGCATGCGGTGCACAGCTTCTCGGAATACTACGAAGCGCTGCGTGAACGCGATCCGACGCAGCCGGAACTCACGGACACGCGACGCGCCCTTTATCCCGACGTCATCCACCCGCTCGTTCGCCGTAACCCGCGGACCGGTCGTAAGGCGCTCTACGTTAACCCCGGCTACGCGACAGGTATCAGGGAGATGCCGGGTGCAACGGGGGCGCGGCTGCTCCGCGATCTGTGTGATCATGCTACCCGCGAGGAATTTGTCTACGCACACGCCTGGCGCAACGGCGACGTACTTTTTTGGGACAACCTCGCCGTCAACCACAAGGGGACGCCGTTCGATACGGGGCGTTTCGTCCGCCGCATGCACCGGACCACGGTAGCTGGCAACGCGGCGATTTACGCTGCCTCGCTGTTGGGCTAGCGCTGGCACTTGAACAGCGGATCGCGGGAGCTTCATGCAGGCGCCGGCGCGGCGCTGCTTCATGATCCGTGGCTGACGTCTGCACGGCTTTTTTGTTGCTTCCAGGGGGACGCTGTGGCGAGCATCCTGTGGATCTCTTGCAACACGGCGCCCGCCGGCACCTCGTCACCCTAAGGAGGTAGAGCAAAACGATTCGACCCAGTCAGCTGGCGCGCTACATAAAACGAAACAGCACGTTGGGCGCCTCCGTATAGGGATCCACGGTTGTGGTACGTTTTCTCGTCTTGCTTGAGATCGTTCTGGCGGGCCTGCTGGCGGTCCGCTGGTTTGACGCTGGTACGGAGCTGCGAACCGGCAACATCGTCGGGGAGAGGGGTCTAACGGGGCCGACGCGTCCGGCAGGCTTGACGGAACAGCCCCCTCTCTGCCGCTTGAAGATCGGACCCGACTGACTCGCGACCTGCTTGGGTGGATCGCGGCCCGTGAACCGTCGATGCCCGCTGCCGCCGAGGCCAGGCCGGAGCCACAGGACACACCGGAGACAGCGGCCACACCGGCGCAAGCGGTACCGGCGCCCGAGCGGAGTCAAGTAGCCGAAGCTCAACGGCTGTTAACGCAGCTCGGCCATACGCCGGGTCCAGCCGACGGCGTATTTGGTCAACGCACCGAGCGCGCGCTCGCAGCATGGCAGCGGCGCAGCGGCCGGCCTGCGGGTGCCGAACTCGATGCAGCCCTGCTCGCGCAGTTGCGGAAGGACGCGCGCTCTATGCAGATGGCGAGTGCGCGGGCGGCACGCTCGAAGGCACCGCGCGGTACCGCGCCGCCCAACGTCGGCAACAACGACGGCAGGGCCGAGCCAGCCTGGGTGGCGACGCTCGCAGGTGGATTCCAACGTCTCTTCGGCCATAACTTCGACAGCCGCCACAATCAGCTGGCGATTCGTGAATACTGCGCCGTGAACCGTGAGACCTGGATCTTCGACGAAGGCCGCCGAACCTTCCTCTGGTGCGGCGGCTATCCCACCCGCAGCTGATCCGCGACGAAGAGCCGGTTCTACGACCCCTCGATGGCTGACCGATCCGCGAAGCCTGCTGACGCACCCGTTTCCGGCTCCGCGGGTGCGACGCTCGGCGTTACTCGCTGTCTTCGCTGCTGCGCTGCCAACGGTAGGGATGCTGCGGGTAGACCCCTAGGATTCGGACCTCATGGGAGAAGAAGTCGAGTTCTTCGAGCGCGGTGCGCAGCCCGCGGTTTTCAGGGTGGCCTTCGACCTCGGCATAGAACTGCGCGGCGTTGAAGCGGCCTCCGACCAGGTAGCTTTCCAGCTTGGTCATGTTGACACCGTTGGTGGCGAAGCCGCCCAGTGCCTTGTAAAGCGCGGCGGGCACGTTGCGGATGCGGAAGACGAGGCTGGTCATGCACGGGCCCGCTTTGCGATGCGGAAGTAGCGGCGCTTTCGCCATGAGCAGGAAGCGGGTGGTGTTGTGCTGTGCGTCTTCAATGTTGCCGCGAAGACTGACCAAGCCGTAGATGTCGCCGGCCAGCTCCGAGGCAATGACCGCTTGCGTGGGATCGCCGGCCTCGGCGACCTCGGCGGCGGCGCCAGCGGTGTCCAAGCGCACCACCGCTTCCAGGCCCAGCTCGCGAATCATTGCCCGGCATTGGTTGAGCGCGTGGATGTGGCTGTGAACGTGCGTCAGAGCCTCAATGCGCGCTCCGGCTAATCCCAGCAGGTGATGGTTCACCCGCTGATAGTGTTCGCCGATGATGTGCAGACCGGAGTTCGGCAACAGGTGATGGATGTCGGCAACGCGGCCGGCAACCGAGTTCTCAATCGGGATCATTGCCAGGCCCGCCAGCTCGTTGCGGACCGCGGCAAAGGCGTCTTCAAAGGAACGACAAGGTAGGGTCGCCAGCTCCGGCCGGGCTGTTCGGCAGGCGAGATCGGAGTATGCGCCGGGTGCGCCCTGGAAAGCGATAATGCGGCCTGGGTCTGCCAGCGTCTCGCCGGCGACTGCCGGATTCCCGCTCATTGACTTGCCGCCAGGATTGCCCGCGCCCGTTCCAGATCGGCCGGAGTATCGACGCCCAGGGGCACGGTTGCGACGACCGCGGCGTCGATGCGCATGCCGTTCTCCAGTGCCCGCAGCTGCTCCAGCCGCTCGCGCCGCTCCAGCACCCCGGGCGGAAGTGCCACGAATCGCTCGAGTGCGGCGCGGCGATAGGCATAGAGCCCAATGTGATGCCAGAGCGGGCCATCGCCCCAGGGAATTGCTGCGCGGCTGAAATAAAGGGCGCGGCCAGTTGTGGCTCCCTCAGTCAGCGACAGCGCTACCTTGACAACATTCGGATCGTGCCTTTCGCTCTCCTCCGCGATTGGCGCAGCGAGCGTCGCAATGTCGCACTGCGGATCGACGAGCGGTTCCAGCGAGGCGCGGACCAGCGCCGGGTCGAGCGTCGGCAGGTCACCTTGCAGATTGACAACGACATCGTGACGTCGCTGCGGATCGAACAGGCTGAGCGCTTCAAAGATCCGGTCAGATCCCGATGGGTGATCCGGACGGGTGAGCAACGCCCGTCCACCAGCGCGTTCAACAGCCGCGGCGATCTGGGGCTCGGCGCAGGCGACCACCACCGGGCCGATGTCCGCTTCCATCGCGCGGCGCCAGACCTGGACGATCATCGGGCTGTCGCCGATGTCGGCGAGGGGCTTTCCGGGCAAGCGCGTTGACGCCATGCGCGCGGGTACGAGAACGACTGGATTACCGTAAGACAGGCTCATTCGACCGCAGATAGCATGGATGCGCCTCAGGCGCCACACCGGCGCGGCCCTCTAAAGTGCAGCGCAACAGGCATTGAAGCAAACCCCATGAAGCGGCGTCGCATTGCGATAGCGGCTCTTTTGCAACTGCGAGAGAAGGCTACACGCGGCCGGTGGCCGATGCCGCGAAAGCACGGCGGTTTCGCCGAGTCAGCCCATTGAAGCCCCACGCCGATTGGGACTATTGTGCCGCGCCGGACGATGAAAGCCGGGGCACCGGAAGGAACAAGAAATGCATTTCTCGCTATTTGAAAAGCTCGGCGCGTCAGCGCTGCTTTGCGCTTGGCTGATCTACGGCGCCAACTTTTTGGGGGGCACCTTGGTGCATGTGCGAGAGCATGAATCTGCAATGCACGCTGCCGCCACGCACGATGCAGCGCCGGCCGCGGCCCCGACTGTCGAGACCGACCTTGGCACATTGCTGGCGGCGGCAACGCCGGAGAAAGGCGAGAAGGTATTCGGCAAGTGTAAGGCGTGTCACACCATCGAGCAGGGCGGCAAGAACGGCGTTGGCCCCAACATGTGGAACGTGGTCGGAGGCCCGAAGGCACACATGGAGGGCTTTGCCTACTCCGCCGGGCTGGCCGACCGTCATGGCGAGAAGTGGACGTACGAGAACCTTAATGCCTTCCTGACCAGCCCCAAGGACTACATCCCGGGTACGAAGATGAGCTTTGCCGGGCTGAAGGATCCGGAAGACCGGGCCAATGTAATCACCTTCCTGAGGGCGAACACCGCAAACCCGCCGCCGCTGCCCGCGCCTGCGCCGAAGGCGGCACCAGCTGCTGCTTCTGCCGCCACCGCCCCTGCCGCTTCTGCGAGCGCAGAGACTGCGCCCGCGGCACCACCTGCCGACTTCAAGCAGCTGCTGGCAGCAGCAGATCCGGCTTCGGGCGAGAAGGTATTCGGTAAGTGCAAGGCGTGCCATAACGCCGAGAAGGGGGGCGCCAACCAGGTCGGTCCGAACTTGTGGAACGTCGTCGGCGCGCCGGTGGCGCATCACGACGGCTTCCCGTATTCGGCGGCGCTGGCTGGCAAGAGCGGCGAGAAGTGGACCTACGACGAGCTTAACGTCTACCTGACTTCGCCGAAGGCATGGGCTCCGGGTACCAAGATGACTTTTGCCGGCCTCAGTAAACCTGAGGACCGCGCCGCGGTTATCGCCTTCCTGCGCACCCGAAGCGATTCACCGCTGCCGCTGCCATGACCGACGTCGCGGCACTCGCGTTGCTGGCGGAGCGGCTTGCCGACGCCGCGCGGCCGATCACGTTGAGGTACTTTCGTACCGGCGTCGAATACGACGTCAAGGCCGACGCGAGTCCGGTCACCGTCGCCGACCGCGAGGCAGAGGCGGCAATGCGGTCAATCATTGGCGATGCATTTCCCGAGCATGGTATCCTTGGCGAAGAGCATGGCGCCGAGCGCCTTGCCGCACGCTTTGTCTGGGTGCTTGATCCGATCGACGGTACCAAATCGTTCGTCACCGGCAAGCCGCTGTTCGGCACGCTGATCGCTCTGTTGCGGGACGGCAGGCCGATTGTCGGTTGCATCGACATGCCGGCGCTCGGCGAGCGCTGGCTTGGCATCGAAGGCCGGCCGACTACCTTCAATGGCACGCCGGTTTGCGTTCGGTCGTGCGGAAGCCTGGACCGTGCTTGGCTCTACGCCACCTCGCCGCAGATGTTCCGCGGCACTGAGGTCAGCGCCTTCGAGCGGCTGCGCGGCGGTTGTTATGCGGCGGTTTGGGGCGCCGATCTCTATGCCTATGGCCTGCTGGCATCCGGACGGGTGGATCTGGTCTGTGAAGCGTCCTTGCAGCCCTACGACTATTGCGCCGTTGTCCCAGTGATCCAGGGTGCCGGCGGCGTCATCACCGATTGGCAGGGCCAGCCGCTTGGCCTCGCCTCCGACGGCCGGGTCCTGGCCGCTGGTGATGCGGCCTTGCACCTGAAGGCGCGCTCGGCTCTCACCGACGCATGACCAGGGGCGGGGTCAGCGTTCGGCAGGTCCTTCGTGTAGACCGTTATAGTTTCTGGAGACAGGCGCGGTGAAGGCGGCCCGGCACTTCTGCGTCCTACTGCTTTGCCTGTTCTGGTCGGCGCCGATATTCGCCGCCGACCAGAAGATCCATTCCGGCCACGCCATTGCCATGTACGGCGAGCCGAAGTACGGGCCTGACTTCAAGCATTTCGATTACGTCAATCCAGAAGCACCGAAAGGCGGTTCACTTCGACTGGGCGCCGCCGGTACCTTCGACAGCTTCAATCCGTACATCATCAAGGGCAACGCAGCAGCCGGTATTGGCGCCGAATCGCTGATGACAGCGTCCGCGGACGAGCCGTTTACCAAGTATGGCCTGATTGCCGAGTGGATCGAATGGCCGGAAGACCGATCGTGGGTGACGTTCACGCTGCGGCCGGAAGCGCGTTGGCATGATGGCCGGCCGATCACGGTCGACGACGTCATCTTCTCGCTGGAGACGCTGAAGACAAAGGGCGAGCCATTCTACCGCTTCTATTACGGTTCGATCGACCGCGCTGAGCGGGTCGGCGAGCGGCGCGTGAAGTTCGTTTTCAAGGAAGCCGGCAACCGAGAGCTGCCGCTGATCGCGGGCGACATGCCGATCCTGCCGAAGCACTGGTGGGAAAGCCGCGACTTTGAGCGGACGACGCTGGAGCCGCCGCTGGCGTCGGGTCCTTACCGGATCGCGGCCTTCGAGGCGGGCCGCTACGTGCTACTGGAGCGGGTGGCCGACTATTGGGGCCGCAACCTGCCGGTTAACGTTGGCGAGAACAACTTCGACACCAAACGCTTTGAGTATTTCCGCGACGAAACGGTGTTGCGCCAGGCGCTGAAGGCAGGCGTCCTCGATTTCCGCGTCGAAAATCAGGCGAAGGCGTGGGCGCTCGACTACGACATCCCGGCGGTGCGCCGCGGCTGGCTGCAGAAGGTGGAGTTCCCGCACGAGCGGCCGGCCGGCCTGCAGGCGTTCGCCTTCAACACCCGCCGACCGATGTTCGCCGACCGGCGGGTGCGCGAGGCACTGGGCTGGGCGTTCGATTTCGAATGGACCAACCGCGTGCTGTTCTTCGGCCAGTACCGGCGCGCCACCAATTACTTCAACAATTCGGAGATGGCTTCGCGCGGTTCGCCCGAGGGCCAGGAGTTGGCGATCCTGGAAAAGTACCGCGGGCGCGTCCCGGAGGAGGTATTCGGCAGCGCCTATCCCGTTCCGGTAACCGACGGTTCCGGCTGGCCGCGTGGTAACCTGCTAAAGGCTCTTGATCTGCTCCGCCAGGCGGGCTGGGTGGTTCGCGACATGCGCCTGGTGAACGAGCAGACCGGCGAGCCGATGCGCTTTGAGATTCTGATCAGCACGCCGACCTTTGAACGCATCATGCTGCCGCTCGTGCGTAACTTGAAGCGCATCGGCATCGAGGCAAGCATTCGGCTGGTTGACCAGTCCCAGTACGTCAACCGCCTGCGTGCCTTCGATTTCGACATGGCGATGCTGGCGTGGGGCCAGTCAGATTCCCCCGGGAACGAGCAGCGCGACTTCTGGAGCTCCGCGGCGGCGAAGGCTCCGGGATCGAACAACTATCTGGGGGTCAGCGATCCCGTGATCGATGAGTTGATCGAGAGCATCATCGCCGCGCCTGACCGCGAAAGTCTGATCGCGCGGACGCGGGCGCTCGACCGCGTGCTGCTGTGGGGCTTCTACGTGATTCCGCCTGGTACTCGAGCATCGATCGGGTGTTGTACTGGAACAAGTTTTCCTACCCGGCGGTCTCGCCGGCGCGCGGCGTGCAGGTCGATACCTGGTGGTTTGACGAGGCGAAGGCAGCGAAGCTGGAGGCGGAGATGGGACGAGGCGGCAGCGACGCACAGGCGCAGCGATGATCGCCTACATCTTCCGCCGGTTGCTGCTCATCGTGCCCACGCTGCTCGCTATCATGCTGATCAATTTTCTGATCATCCAGGTGGCTCCCGGTGGGCCGGTGGAGCAGATCATCGCCAACCTCAGCGGCCAGGGGGCGGCGATCACCGAGCGGGTGGCGCGGGGTGGCGGTGGCGAAATCGCCGGCGGCGCCGGCCGGGGTGGCGGTGCCGAAAGCGGCAGTAAGTATCGGGGCGCCCAGGGTCTCGATCCTGAGTTCGTTGCCTCGCTGAACAAGCAGTTCGGATTCGACAAGCCGCTGTACGAGCGCTTCGTCATGATGTTGAAGAACTACGTCTTATTCGACTTCGGCGAGAGCTACTTCCGGAATCGGCGGGTGGTCGATCTGGTGCTGGAGAAGATGCCGGTCTCGATCTCGCTCGGATTGTGGACGACGCTGCTGACCTATCTGATCTCAATCCCGCTCGGCATCATGAAGGCGGTGCGCGACGGGTCGCGCTTCGACGTGGCGAGTTCCATCGTCGTTGTAATCGGCAACGCCATCCCGGCGTTCCTGTTCGCCGTGCTGCTGCTGGTGCTGTTCGCCGGGGGCAGCTACGTGCAGTGGTTTCCGCTGCGCGGCCTGACATCAGACAACTGGGAGATGCTGTCGTGGCCGGCGCGCATCGGCGACTATTTCTGGCATCTCGTGCTGCCGATCACGGCGATGGTGATCGGCGGCTTCGCCACGCTGACGATGCTGACCAAGAACTCGTTCCTCGACCAGATCAACCAGCAGTATGTGCTGACCGCTCGCGCCAAGGGGCTTAGCGAGCGCCGCGTCCTCTGGGGGCACGTGTTCCGCAACGCCATGCTGATCGTCATCGCGGGTTTCCCCGCCGCCTTCGTCGGCATCCTGTTCACCGGCACGGTATTCATCGAGATCATCTTCTCCCTGGACGGGCTTGGCCTGCTCGGTTTCGAGGCCGCGTTCCAGCGCGACTATCCACTGATGTTCGGCACGCTGTGGTTCTTTTCGCTGGTCGGCCTGGTGCTGAATCTGGTCGGGGACCTGATGTACACCATCGTGGATCCGCGTATCGATTTCGAGTCGCGGCGAGCGTGAGAGTGACGAGGCGATGAACGCTGCGCCGGACCGCTTCCTCGGCTTTGCGATCACCCCGCTGACCCGGCGGCGGATCGAGGCGTTCAAGGCGAACCGGCGCGGCGTCTGGTCGCTGGCGATTTTCCTGGTGTTGTTCGTTGTCAGCCTGTTCGCCGAGGTCGTCGCTAACGACCGGCCGATCCTCGTCTGGTACGATGGCGGCCTTTACGCACCTTTCCTGAGGGCCTACCCCGAAACCACGTTCGGCGGCCAGTTCCCGACCGAAGCTGATTACGGCGACCCGGAGGTGCGCAGGCTGATTGGTGCGAAGGGCTGGATGCTGACGCCGCCGATCCCCTATAGCTATCGCACCGTCGCCTGGGACCTGCCGGTACCGGCGCCCTCGCCGCCGGACGCGCAGCACTGGCTCGGCACCGACGATCAGGCGCGCGACGTGCTAGCGCGGACCATCTACGGTTTCCGGCTTTCGGTGCTGTTCGGCTTCACGCTGACCATCGTCTCGGCGGTCGTCGGCGTCGCCGCGGGTGCGGTGCAAGGCTACTTCGGCGGCTGGATCGACCTCGCCTTCCAGCGCTTCATGGAGGTGTGGTCGTCGGTGCCGACGCTTTACGTGCTGATCATCCTCACCAGCATCGTCGAGCCGACGTTCTGGTGGCTGCTGGGGATCCTGCTGCTGTTCTCGTGGATGGGTTTCGTCGGCGTCGTCCGTGCGGAATTTCTGCGCGCGCGCAACTTCGACTATGTGCGCGCTGCCCGGGCGCTGGGTGCCTCTGATCCGGTGATCATCGTCCGCCACGTGCTGCCGAACGCGGTGGTGGCGACAATGACATTCCTGCCATTTATCCTTGCCGGCTCGGTCACGGCGCTTACCGGCCTCGACTTCCTCGGCATCGGTCTGCCGCCCGGCTCCCCGTCGTTGGGGGAGTTGCTCGCGCAGGGCAAGGCGAACCTGCAGGCACCATGGCTCGGGATCACCGGCTTTGTCGTCATCGCGCTGATTCTCTCGCTGCTGATCTTTATCGGGGAAGCGGTGCGCGACGCCTTCGATCCGCGGAAGGCGATCGCCGCAAGCCCACCGACACCAGGCATGTCCGCCGGCATCGTCGAGCCGGCACACCAGCCCCCTCGGCCGGCAGAATGAAGGACATGTTAACCACCCCGTTGCTATCCGTCCGGGACCTCCGCGTCTCGTTCGGCCGGGGCGAGCGGGAGGTTCGAGCCGTGCGCGGCGTCTCGTTCGACGTGGGCGAGGCGGAGACGGTGGCCCTGGTCGGCGAGAGTGGCTCGGGCAAGTCGGTTACGGCACTCAGCGCGCTGCGGCTGCTGCCCTACCCAAACGCCTGGCACCCCAGCGGAGCCATCCGCTTCGCAGGCGAGGATGTGTTGACGGCCTCCGCCTTACGCATGCGCGCGATGCGCGGCGACCGCATGGCGATTGTCTTCCAGGAGCCGCTCACCTCGCTTAATCCGCTGCACTCGATCGGCAGGCAGATCACCGAAGTGCTGTTCGTGCACAAGAAGATGAGCGCGGCGAAGGCGCGGGCGCGCGTCGTCGAGCTGCTGCACCTGGTTGGCCTCGGTGAGGCGGAGGCCCGGATGGGCGACCTGCCGCACACCTTTTCCGGCGGCCAGCAGCAGCGGGTGATGATCGCCATCGCGCTCGCCAACGAGCCCGACCTGTTGATCGCAGACGAGCCGACCACCGCGCTCGATGTCACCATCCAGGCGCAGATCCTGGCTCTTCTGAAGGACTTGCAGGCTCGCATGCGCATGGCGCTGCTGCTGATCACCCATGATCTCGGCATCGTCCGCAAGATGGCGGAGCGCGTCTGCGTGATGACCGAGGGGCTGATCGTTGAGCAGGGGCGGGTGGCCGACGTTTTCGCCCGACCGCAGCACCCCTACACTCGCCGCCTGCTGGAGGCAGAGCCGAAAGGGCGTCCGGAGCCAGGGCCGGCGGCGGCGGCGGAGTTGTTGCGCGCCCACGACAGCCGTGTGTGGTTCCCAATCAAGCGTGGCCTCCTGAAACGCACCGTCGGTCACGTCAAGGCGGTCGACGGCATCTCGCTGCGGCTGAAGGCTGGGCACACGCTTGGCGTGGTCGGCGAGAGCGGTTCGGGCAAGAGTACGTTGGGCAGGGCGCTGCTACGGCTGACGCCCAGCCGCGGCTCCATCGTGTTCGCCGACCGCGAATTGCAGGGGCTCTCCTGGGGCGAGATCCGACCCTTGCGACGGCGTATGCAGATCGTTTTCCAGGACCCATACGGCAGCCTGAGCCCGCGCATGACCATCGGCCGCATTATTGGAGAGGGCCTGGAAATCCATCGGCAGGGCAGCAGGGATGAGCAGCGCTTGCGTGTCGCGGAAGTATTGCGCGAAGTTGGCCTCGATCCGGAGGTACACGATCGCTACCCGCACGAGTTCTCGGGCGGTCAGCGGCAGCGCATCGCCATCGCCCGGGCGCTGGTGCTAAAACCCGACTTCATCGTCCTCGACGAGCCGACCAGCGCGCTGGATATGTCGGTGCAGGCGCAAATTGTCGAGCTGCTGCGCGACCTGCAGCGGGCGCACGGCTTGGCATACCTGTTCATCAGCCACGACTTGAAGGTAATACGCGCGCTGGCCCACGACGTGCTGGTAATGCAGGCGGGCAAGGCAGTCGAACAAGGCCCGGCCGAAGAGATCTTCGAACGGCCTCGTGATCCTTACACCCGCACCCTGATGGCGGCGGCGTTCGAGATGCAGCTGAAGGCAGGGTAGACCAGCCCGATTAACTCCCGGCTACCATCAGCGCCCCATGCCGACATGGGCGTCGAGCAACCGCTTTTCGCGTCTCGTCAGCATCCGGCGCGCCACCAGCCATGCGACAGGCGCTGCGAGCAGTAGGCTGAGTCCGGCGGCGCCATAGTAAAGCGTCGCGCCGAGCTCGAAATCGTGCACACGACCGAAAATAAAGATGATTGCGAGAACGAACACGCCGAACAGGGCGGCGGCGGTGGGAAGATAGGCGACAGCTGCAAGCTTTAGCATGCTCCTTCTCCGTGACCGAAGAAAGTTGGTGATAAACTGGAAATGTCTTCGAGAGGGTGTGGTTCCGCTGCTGGCAAGATGGTGGCGGCATGGCGAGGACACCAAGCTCCCGACCTGACGGATTTGATGTTGCCATCAGTGATCAGCGCGTCGCGGGCGTGTGCGGTGCGTTTGCCAGCGACCCATTGCAGCTCGGGCGCCAGTGGCCTCAGAGATAAGCGCGACCGGCAAGGTTACGACGCTGGCGGCCACCCCATCAGCGCCGCTCCACCGCCACACCCAGACCTCAACGCAGCCACTCTCCGTCTTCACCAATCTTGCCAGGGCCGTTCAGCACCCAGATGCCGGCAGATCCAGCGCGGACGCCGAAGGAGATCGAGCCGTTTCCGACGTCTATGACCCCGCCGGTGATGGCGTCGACGTAGCGGCCGTTGCGGATGCCGCCGACATTGGCGCCCTGGTCGGAGCCGATGGCGAGGCCGACGACGGCGTAGCTCTCGCCGTTGTTCCAGTCCCGCACGAAGCTCATGCCTGAGCCCCATTCCGAGAAGTGATCGGTGCGGCCCTTCTGCAGTGCGGGCACGGCTTGGCGGACCTGGTTGAGGCGCTTGATGTGGCGGTAGAGCGGATGCGCCTGGGTCTGCCCGATCCGCTCGTCGGTGATGTGGTCGCCGAAGTAGGCGCGACCCGTGCTGTCCAGCGTGTCGTTGGCGCCGACGACGTCCTGTGGTGCGCCGCGCATGAAGGCGATCTCCTCGCCGTAGGAGAGACAGGGGATGCCCCGCACCGTCCACAGCACGTTGTAGGCGGCCGCAGCCATCCAGTCCTCGCCGCGGAAGCGGTCGCGGAAGTCGTTGTCGGGGCCCACGTCGTGGTTTTGCAGGAAGGTGATCAAGGTCGTTGGATCACCGTAGATCCAGTCCATCGACATCGCCTGGGCGATGCCCTGGTAGTGGCCGCGGCTGACGTTGTCGCGGAACGACGAGAACAGCCCGAAGTCGAGCACCGCGAAGCCGCTATCGCCGCCGGAGTTGGGATCGCGCGGATCGTTGCCCAGCCGCGTGTACCACCACGGGCGGATTGGGCTGGGGCCGTTGTCGCCGCCGCCCATGTCGCCCCAGCCGTAGCCCTTGACCAGGTTCTCGCCGAAGACGAACACGCCCGGCTTGTGCGCCTTCCAGGCGTTGACGTATTCGAGCAGGTTGCCGCGCTCGACGTGCTTGACCGTGTCCAGACGGATGGCGTCGACGCCCATGTCGAGATAGCGGTTGACCGCGTCGATCAGGTAATCCTTGACGTTCTGCCGCTCGGTGGCGAGGTCGATGCAGTCGCCCGCGATGTGCTTCTGCTGCAGCGGCCAGGCACTCTCCCAGTCGCCGCCCATGATGAAGCCGTCCTGGTGGTACCAGTTCGGATCCAGCGTGCCGGCATCGACGCCGAAAAACCGGCCGGGGTTGTAGCCGGGGCTGGGGACGGTCGCGCCGGTCAGCGGATCGACCAGCGGCTCCACGCCCTCGGGATCGCGGGCGTGCCGCTCCCGGTACCAGTCGGGCGCAACCGGATTGTCGATGTCGTCGCGGTTCGGCCAGGCGTAATTGCCGAGGGTCCCCTGGTAGGGGCCGTTGTTCTGCTGCCCCTGCTGCGCGCCTTGCGGCACGTAGTACTTGATCGGCAGGTGGTCGATGTGGACGACGCCGCGGATGCCGTACTGGCAGGAGTGGTTGATTACGACGTCCTGAATGATCTTGATGCCACGCCGATGCGCCTCGTTGATCAGGTCCTGATAGGTGGCATCCGGCGATTCCAGCCGTGGATCGACGCGGTTCCAGTCGTAGGCGTGGTAGCCGTGGTAGTCGAGGCCGGAGCGGTTTTCTACCGGCGGCGTGATCCAGATCGCGGTGAAGCCGAGATCGCGAATGTAATCCAGGCGCTGGATCAGGCCTTTGAAATCGCCGCGCCAGTGCGGGTCCTCCGGCTGACCGGCGGCGTTGAACTTGATCCGGTCGCGGCAGAAGAAGTTGTTCGAAGGATCACCGTCGTAGAACCGGGTGGTGATCAGGAAATAGATGGTCTCCTCGCGGAAGTCGCCAGTGGGCATGATCGGGCCGATGTTCCAGCCGAAGTCAGCCCGTGCCTCGTTGCCGGCGGCATCGACTGCCAGAACCTTCAGCCGCGTCGGCCGGTCGACCGTAATTGCCGGTCCGGCGAGACCGCGCGAGGCGTCGCCGCGGACATAGACGGAAGACGCAGGGGTGGGCTCTGAGCCGTCGGTGGTGAAGTACGCGGCAGTCACCGCTGGCCGATCGTCGGTGATCGTCAGCACGACGCTGATCGGTTCAACGTAGCTTCCTTCGGCAACGCTGGCAGCGATGGTAGGCGGCACTTCGTCTAGGCTTGGGTCGATGGTATAGGCGAAGGAGGCGACGGCGCCGGCCACGCCTTCCGAGTTGATCGCCAGCGCCCGGATGGTGGTCGTCCGAGCGACTGCGATAGGCGTTTCGTAGCGGCCGGAGACGGTCGAGGGCGTCGAGCCGTCGGCGGTGAAATGGATGACATCGTCGCGGTTGCTGCTGCCCAGCGTCACTTCGCGGGCGGACCCGTAGGTGCGGGGCGCTGGGGTGGCGGTAACGACCGGAACCACCGGCCGTTCCGGGTTCTGCGCGTACCAGCGGCTGTCAGTGTAGAACCAGCCATCGCTGTCGCGGCGCTGGTTGCCGCTCTGCCTGCCGGCGCCGTCGTTGAAAACAATGCTGGCGGCCTGCGCCGTGGCGAACGTGTAGATGAGCCAGTCGTTTGCCTCGGCCCGCATCGGCACACCCGGCCAAGTAGTAGGCGGCTCTGCCGGCAAGGCGTCCCAGAAGTGAATGTTGACGGTGGGCCCCCAGCCCGCGGGACGTTTGAAATGCACGACGAGCGGCATGGCGTCGATCGCCTCCCTTGCCTGTTACCGGTGATTCAATTGGCCGGCGAACGCCAGCGAAGATATAAGCCCACCCGCAGCGCGTCAGCGTCAAGCGAGGTTTTCGCAAAGGTTCCTTGCGTCATTGTTGTGCGTGCGAGACCAACGAGCGGCCAATGGGGGCCACCATGAGCGTTCTAGCCCTGCGGATTGCGCTGGCGAGTTGATTGCGGGACGATTTCTCTTCGCCTTGCCTGGTCGTTCCGTCTACAACCCCGCCCGAACCGGACGCCGGACGGCCGCGCTCCGGGGTCGCTCCAAGCCCCACCGTTTCGAGTTTGGATTACGGATACTCGATGCAAACCCTCGCTGCCGCCCTTCTGCCGGCCGGTTTGATGGATGTACTGCCGCGCGCCGCTGCCTTTGAAGCGCAGACTGTCGAGCGGCTGATGCGGCACTTCGCCAGCTTCGGCTATGAGCGCGTCAAACCGCCCCTGATGGAATTCGAAGAGACGATGCTGGCCGGATCTGCTGCGCCGCTTGGCGCCGAGACGTTTCGGCTGATGGACCCGATCTCCCAGCGGATGCTGGCGTTGCGACCGGACATGACGATGCAGGTGGCGCGCATTGCCTGCAGCCGACTGGCACATCAACCGCGGCCGCTTCGCCTGGGCTACGCCGGGCAAGTGGTGCGCGTGCGAGGTACGCAGTTGCGACCGGAGCGCCAATTCGGCGAGGTCGGCGCAGAGATCGTCGGAACTGACGCTCCCGCCGCCGATGTCGAGGTCATTGCTATGGCGACGTCGGCGCTCGCGGCGCTCGGCGTCGCGGGACTGACCGTCGATCTCAGCTTGCCGACCCTGGTTCCGGCAATTCTTGCCGAACTCCCGATCGACCTGAGCACCGGCGACCGGTTGCGTCTGGCGCTCGACCGCAAGGATATTGCAGCCATCACGACCCTGGCGCCGGTGCTCGGAGACGCCAACGCGGCGATGCTGGCACGGTTGGTGGCCAGTACCGGACCTGCTGAAACCGCGCTGACGGTCCTCAACTCGCTGGAACTTCCACCCGCTGCCGCAGCAGAGCGAGCCCGGCTGAAGAGCGTGTATGAACAGTTGCACCGCGAGTCGCCAACGCTGACACTCACCATCGACGCGGTCGAGAACCGCGGCTTCGAGTATCATACCGGCGTCACCTTTGCGCTGTTCGCCGCCGCGGCGCCGGACGAGATAGGCCGAGGCGGCCGCTATCGCACGCAGACGGGCGAAGCCTCGACAGGCGTTACACTGTTCATCGACGCGGTCCTGCGCGCGCTGCCTCGGCCTGCGGCGGAGCCGCGCCTGTTGGTTCCCGCCGAGACGCTGCCGGAGATCGTGCAAAGGTTGCGTCGGGAAGGTTGGATCGCGGTGGGGGCGCTGATGACCAGCATCGATCCGATCGCAGAAGCGACCAGGCTCGGCTGCACGCACGTGCTCATCGACGGCAAGCCACAGCCGCTGCATTCCCCTGCCCGCCAGTCCGGAGAAGGCTAAAGTCCATGGCCAACGTCGTCGTCGTCGGCGCCCAGTGGGGCGACGAGGGCAAAGGAAAGATTGTCGACTGGTTGTCTGAGCGGGCGCATGTCGTCGTCCGCTTTCAGGGGGGCCACAACGCGGGGCACACCCTGGTCATCGACGGCACAACCTACAAGCTCAGCCTGCTGCCATCGGGCGTGGTGCGGCCGGGCCGGATGTCGATCATTGGTAACGGTGTGGTCCTCGATCCGTGGGCGTTGCTGGCCGAGATCGATGCGCTCCGAGGCCAGGGAGTTCACGTCGGGCCGGACAACGTCCGGGTCGCAGAGAACGTGCCGCTTATCCTGCCGTTGCATCGCAACCTCGATGCCGCCCGCGAGAAGGCGCTTGGCAACGCGCGGATCGGCACGACTGGCCGGGGAATCGGTCCGGCCTACGAGGACAAGGTGGCGCGCCGGGCGATCAGGCTGGGCGACCTGGCTGACCCTGCCGTTGTCGAAGCCAAGCTCGACACGCTGCTGCTGCACCATGACGCACTGCTTCGCGGCATGGAAATGCCGAAGATCGACCGTGCGGCGGTGCTATCCGAGCTGCTGGAAGTAGCTCCGAAGGCGCTGCCCTACGCCGACACCGTCTGGAAAACGCTGGACGAAGTCCGTCGTGCCGGCAAGCGCATCCTGTTCGAGGGGGCGCAGGGGACGATGCTCGACATCGATCACGGGACCTATCCGTTCGTTACCTCCTCGAATACGCTGGCAGGGCAGGCGGCGGCCGGCTCCGGCCTCGGTCCGGGTGCACTTAATTACGTGCTGGGCATTACCAAGGCGTACACAACGCGCGTCGGCTCTGGTCCCTTTCCGACCGAGCTGAACGACGAGACTGGCCGGCTGCTGGGCGAACGCGGCCGCGAATTCGGCACCGTCACCGGCCGGGCACGTCGGTGCGGCTGGTTCGACGCGGTGCTGGTGCGTCAGGCGGTTAAGGTCAACGGCATCAACGGCATCGCTTTGACCAAGCTCGACGTGCTCGACGGCTTTCCGCAGATACGGGTCTGCACCGGCTATCGGCTGGACGGCAACACGCTCGACCATCTGCCGGCTTCCAGCGTTCGCCAGATGCGTGTCGAGCCGATCTATGAAGTGATGCAGGGCTGGACCGACAGCACTCGCGGCGCCCGCTCCTGGGCCGACCTGCCGGCCACCGCGGTCAAATACATCCGCCGCATCGAGGAGATGATCGAAGCTCCAGTGCACCTGCTGTCCACCAGTCCGGAGCGGGACGACACCATCATGGTCCACGACCCGTTCGTAGATTGACCGGGCGTAGATTTACCGGGCTCGCAGGAGAGAGCCGGTTTTTCCAAAGCCGGAAGCGAGAGGCGCTTATGGTCATCCCTGAAGCCGGCGGGGACCGAGCCGCCCAGACGCCGGCTTGCCAAGCGCCCCTCGTCTGTTAAGAAGAGCCGCGGCCTGCCCAACCACGCTCTTCTCGCCCCATGCCATGACTGAAATCACGCCCGAAATCGTCGCCCAACACGGGATCAGCCCCGAGGAGTACGCGCGGATCCTGGATGTGCTGGGCCGCCCGCCGAGCTTCACCGAGCTTGGCGTGTTCTCGGTGATGTGGAGCGAGCACTGCTCGTACAAATCCTCGAAGCGTTGGCTGAAGCGGCTGCCGACGGAAGCGCCCTGGGTGATCTGCGGACCCGGCGAGAATGCCGGCGTTGTCGATATCGGCGACGGCCAGGCGGTGATATTCAAGATGGAGAGCCACAACCATCCGTCCTTCATCGAGCCTTACCAGGGGCGGCGACCGGGGTGGGCGGGATCCTGCGCGACGTCTTCACCATGGGGGCGCGGCCGATCGCCAACCTGAACTCGCTGCGCTTCGGTGATCCGTCGCACCCAAAGACGCGGCATCTTGTTGCCGGCGTCGTAGGCGGCATCGGCGGCTACGGCAACTGCGTCGGCGTGCCGACGGTCGGCGGTGAGTGCACCTTTCATCGTGGCTACGACGGCAACATCCTGGTCAACGCGATGACCGTGGGCCTCGCGTCCGCCGACCGCATCTTCTATTCGGCGGCGGCCGGACCGGGCAATCCGATCGTCTATGTCGGTTCGAAGACCGGGCGTGACGGCATCCACGGCGCCACCATGGCGTCAGCCGAGTTCAGCGAGGAGACGGAAGCAAAGCGACCGACGGTGCAGATCGGCGATCCCTTCACCGAGAAGCTGCTGATCGAGGCCTGCCTGGAGCTGATGGCGACTGACGCCATTGTCGCCATCCAGGACATGGGCGCAGCCGGACTGACCTCGTCGTCGTTCGAGATGGCCTCGAAGGGAGGTGTTGGCGTCGAGCTCGACCTCGACCGGGTGCCGATGCGCGAGGCCGGCATGACTGCCTACGAGATTCTGCTCTCGGAAAGCCAGGAGCGGATGCTGATGGTGCTGCGGCCGGGGCGCGAAGCCGAGGCGCGCGCCGTTTTCGAGAAATGGGAGCTGGATTTCGCCATCGTCGGCACGATCACGGACAGCCGTCACATGGTGGTGCGCCGCGATGGCGAGGTGGTGGTGGACGTGCCGGTAGCCCCACTCGTCGCCGCCGCGCCCGACTATGACCGGCCGCACCTGCCGACGCCGCCGCAACCGGTGCTGGACGCGGCGGGCCTGACGATGCCGAACGATCCGATCGCGGTTCTGGTTCGCCTGCTGGGGTGTCCCGACCTGGCCGACAAGCGCTGGATCTGGGAGCAGTACGACCACATGGTGATGGCGTCGACGGTGCAGCGACCAGGCGGCGACGCCGCCGTGCTCAGGCTGCTCGGCACGCCGAAGGGGCTTGCCGTCACGTCGGATTGCACGCCCCGCTACTGCTTCGCCGATCCCCGCGAAGGCGGCCGGCAGGCGGTGGCAGAAGCCTGGCGCAACCTGATCTCCGTCGGGGCCAGTCCGCTCGCGATTACCAACTGCCTGAACTTCGGTAACCCCGAGAAACCTGAGATCATGGGGCAGCTCGCCGGCTGCATCGAAGGTATGGCAGAAGCCTGCCGGGCGCTCGACTTCCCCGTCGTTTCCGGCAACGTCTCGCTCTACAACGAAACGAACGGGGTGGCCATTCCACCGACGCCGACAATTGGTGGTGTGGGCCTGCTCGCGGACGTCGACCGCATGGCGACAATCGCGTTGAAGGCAGGCGACGAGGCGCTGCTGCTGCTGGGCGGCGGCAACACGGGCGATGGCTGGCTCGGCCAGTCGCTCTACCTGCGAGAGATCGAGGGTCGCGAGGATGGCGCACCGCCACCGGTCGATTTACAAGCGCATCGCCGTACCGGAGCGCTATTGCGCCGGCTCATCGAAAACCTGCGCATCCGCACCTGCCACGATGTTGCCGATGGCGGCCTGTTGGTGTGTGCCGCAGAGATGGTAATTGCCGGCGGGATTGGCGCGGACATTCACATTCCAGAGGCTGGGCTCCGGCACGGGTGGCTCTTTGGGGAGGACCAGGGCCGATGGCTGATCGCCGTCGCCGGAAGCGACGTGACGGAAATCGAAGCCGAGGCTCGGCGCGCTGACGTGCCGGTTCGGCGCATTGGGAGTGTCGGGGGTAGTCAATTGACCGTCGATGGCGTTGACGCCATATCAATCGACGAGCTGCGCCACGCCCATCAGCGCTGGTTACCGCATTACATGGCGGGATGAGTAGAGGAGCGAGATGACCGATGGCAATGGACGCGGCGGAAATCGAGCGGCTGATCAAGGAACAGCTGCCGGACGCGCAGGTGACAATCGCTGATCTGCGGGGAGATGGCGACCACTATGCGGCGCAGGTAGTTTCGAGCGCGTTTGTCGGCAAGAGCCGAGTGCAGCAGCACCAACTCGTTTACGCCGCGCTACAAGGCAGGATGGGAACGGCGTTACACGCGCTGGCACTGACTACTGCCGAGCCAGGTGCCGAACTGTAGTCTTCCAAGAGGATTAGCACATGAACGACAACCCCGTGTTCACCCGCATACGTCAAGAGATCACCGACAATGAGGTGGTGCTGTTCATGAAGGGCACGCCGATGTTTCCGCAGTGCGGTTTTTCCGCGGCGGTGGTGCAGGCGCTGTCTACCCTGGGTCAAGTTCAAGGGCATCGACGTGCTCACCGACCCCGGCTTGCGCGAAGGCATCAAGCAGTTCTCCAACTGGCCGACCATTCCGCAGCTCTACGTCGGCGGCGAATTTGTTGGTGGCTGCGATATCGTCCGTGAGATGTACGCTTCAGGGGAGCTGCAGCAGTTGTTCGAGCAGAAGGGTGTCGAGTACGCCCGCTGAGTGGGGCGATCAGTGGCTTGAGAACGCGAGTCAAATGGCTTAGCGTTCGTCATTGATTATCTTGTCAACATTTCCCGCGGGGGCGATCCAGGATGATTTCAATGGTGCGCAAGGTGGTGTTGCTCCCGCCGTGCTTCTCATGGTTTCGGTGATGGCGAGCGGCTGCCAGCAGGACGGCAGTTCCAGCTTCGGCCCAAAAACCGGCATCGGCGCCGCGCTCGGTGCGGCCGGCGGTGGCTTGCTGGGCGCGGCGGCGGGTGGCGGGGCCACCGGAATCGCCGCCGGCGTACTGCTCGGCGGCCTGGTCGGCGGTGCCACCGGCAGCTTGCTCGACGATCAGGATAAACGCGCTGCCGCTGCGACAACGCAGAAGGCGCTGAACGACCAACCGTCAGGCACCACCACAGCGTGGCGCAATCCCGATTCGGGCAATTCCGGGTCGGTAACTCCAGTGCGCACCTATCAGACTGCCACCGGGCAGTATTGCCGTGAATTTGAGCAGACGGTGACCATCGGCGGCAAGCCGCAGAAGAGCTACGGCACCGCCTGCCGGCAGCCGGACGGCTCCTGGCAGATCGTCAGCTGATCCCTCTCGCTCTGACAAGGACGAAAATCATGCGCCGTGACGTGTCGCTGTTTCTAGCCTCCGTTGCCGTGGGCTGCTTGCTGACGCCGGGGGCCCCTTCCCAAGCCGCCGCTCAAGCCGCAAGTGGTTCGTTTTCGACCAGCGATCTGGACAAGAACGGCAAGATTGATCGCGCTGAATATCAACGGCGGATGGTCGAGGTGTTCTACTTCGCTGACAGGAACAAGGACGGCGTGGTGACAATCGAGGAGATTGTTGCTATCGAGCCTTTGGACGAGAAAGCTTTCAAGGCGGCCGACCGCGACGGTAGCGGTACGCTCACCGTGAACGAATTCGTCGCCTACCGGATGATTCAATTTGACGAGGCCGACCGTAACAAGGATGGCGTGTTGACGGTCGAGGAAGTGGAAGTCTGGGAGAAGCGCTGATCAAGGGCCGGCCCCAGGCTGCCGCTTCACAGGTCGGGAACTGCTGCCGGCAACAGCGTGCTCTGCAGCTTCCTTTCTATACAAGTACTGTAACGATTTTGCATCCCAGCCATAAGTGGAGATGCGCGGGAAGCTGTTCGCGTTGACGCGCGATAACGCGCCGTCTAACTTAACAACAGAGCTGGGGGCGGGGGCCGCAATAAACTAAATCGATGGTGATTTTCGCCCAGTTTGCCTGCGCGGTCCTGTCGTCCTCGGCGAGTACCGGAGGGCGATGATGAGTAGAAGGGATGCAAGGAACAACCGTCGGGTAGTTCATTACATAGTGGCATCATCGACGATGATGCTTTCATGGTTATGGGCAAGTAGCGAGGCGCTTGCCGAAACGCAGAGTTACGCTAATCTCGGCAGTACAGTCGAATCCGCGTGGACAACGTGTCCCACTGCGCCCGCTGTCACCAGCGACTGCACCTTCACGGTGATCTACGGAATGCGCGCCTCGACGTTCAAACCGATCGCCGTGGTAACGATGGCCGTCGCACGCGTCTATCCGAACGGCGTCGTCGAGGTCCTGGATTCCGCGACCGGCTATACACAACCGCCGGCGGCTCTTACGGTCGCGCGGAAGACGCTTGCCAGTGCCTCGACCACGATAGGAGTGTACTTGTACGGGAATTGCGGGAACCCCAACAACATCAGCACCTGCTACTACTACGGCACCGGAGCGGTGTCGGCCCGTCTGGCTGCCATCGCCGGCAGCACGTCGTTCAAGGAAACCAAGGAGATTACGGACGCCTCGAGCAACGCGTATTCCATCACCCTGTCGGGCGCGTCCCGACCGGCCTCCGCCACCGGATCCGCCACCTACAATGGGTCGAATTGGCCGCTGGGCCGAAACGCCTGGGCGCGCATCACTAGATATGAGCATCGTGAAGTACTGACGTGTCCGGCGGCTTGCCCACCCGGCGCGGCTAGTGCGCGTACCGCGCCTTCAGACATGGCGAAGATGTTCGCTGGAGCGCGTCCCGACCATACTGCGGCGGGCGTCAAAGACCTGCGGAATCCGGCAGTGGAGCCGCCGCTAGCTCTACCGTCGGCGGAAAGCGTTGGCTCGGATGTTTCTCCGGAACTGCAGGACGCCAACGGTGTATGGAACAACTATTATGTATTTCAGCCCTACAACGGCTTCGGATCCGACTGGTATGCGACGAACTACAATATCGGACTGGCCGAGCGTCAGTTTCGAAACGATCCGGCAGCCTGGAACTATTATTCTACCTTGATGCGCAACATCGCGCCGGGTTACTGGCAGACCCGATCCACGCTGGAGACCAGCCTCCAGACGGGCGGGATCGCCGGCTTGGATAATGCGCTGAACAGCATTATGGGGCCGATCTTCGGTGGCTTGGCTGGAGTGGGCATCCGGCTCTAAAGCCGACTAGGCGCCGACCGCGGTCGGCGCCTTTCTCCTCTCGGTCTCGGCGCTTCCGCGGCTCAGCGCGAGTAGTACTCGATCACCAGGTTCGGTTCCATTTGCACCGGGTAGGGCACGTCCTGCAGTTTCGGCGTGCGCAGGAAGGTGCCGCGCATCCGGTTGGACTCGACTGCCAGATACTCCGGCACGTCGCGCTCCGGCGACTGCACCGCCTCCAGCACGATGATCAGGTCGCGTGACTTCTCTTTGACTTCGATGATGTCGCCTTCCTTCACCAGGTAGGACGCAATCGTCACCCGTCGTCCGTTCACCTTGATGTGGCCATGGCTGATGAACTGGCGGGCGGCAAACGGTGTTGGCACGAACTTCAGCCGGTAGACCACTGCATCCAGCCGGCGCTCGAGCAGACCGATCAGATTCTCGGAGGTGTCGCCACGCCGACGAATCGCCTCTTCATAGTACCGGTGGAACTGCTTCTCGCCGATGTTGCCGTAGTAACCCTTCAGCTTCTGCTTCGCCATCAGCTGAATGCCGTAGTCGGTCGGCTTCTTGCGCCGCTGACCGTGATCGCCCGGCCCGTATTCCTTGGTGTTGATCGGGCTCTTCGCCCGTCCCCACAGGTTGACGCCGAGGCGCCGGTTGATCTTGTACTTCGCTTCCACGCGTTTGGTCATGACACTTTCCGTCGTTACTGTTGTTGTCCCGGTAAGCCCTGACGGGCGGGACGCACGCAACCGCGCACGCCCGCGTTCCCAGGAGTGAGGTTGCGCACTATAGCGGCGCGAGGTCGGGAGTCAAAGGGGCAGGGGCGCTCGGCGAAGTTGCACAGTGCCTCCTTGTGATGCTTAACGTTCGAGCTGAGCAGCCCGCGAGGGCCGATGCCGCCGCCGCGGAAGGACAATAGTGCGGAGGGCGCCGCCGAGTCGCCTTCGTCCTTTCGGCCCACCTGTCTGCCTTCCGATCCGAGGAAGCGACGCACTTGGTATGACTCGATGGTTACCGGAGCAGAGGCGCCTTTGCTGTGGCGTCATGTCCTTCGCCGCACCGACCGCGCTTGACGTTCGTCCGGCGGTGCGCTCGGATGCGGATTGCCCGGCGCCAGCGAGAGAATGCCCCATGTCCTACCGGTCCCTGCGTGACTTCATCGCTCGTTTGGAGAAGGCGGGGCGGCTGGTCCGGGTTCGGGAGCCGGTCTCGCCTGTGCTGGAGATGACGGAGATCCAGACGCGGCTGCTGGCCGAGCGAGGGCCCGCGGTGCTGTTTGAGAATGTGGTCCGCGCCGACGGCTCCTCATATGGCATGCCGGTTTTGGTAAACCTGTTCGGTACGGTCGAGCGGGTTGCCTGGGGCATGAATCGGGAGCCAGCAGGCTTACGAGAAGTTGGCGAGACACTGGCCTTCCTGCGTCAGCCGGAGCCGCCGGGTGGTTGGCGCGAGGCGCTGGACATGTTGCCGCTCTTGCGCACGGTGATGGCGATGCGGCCGAAGACAGTGGGTTCGGCGCCGTGCCAGGAGGTGGTGCTGACGGGTGACGACATCGACCTCGGGCGCCTGCCGATCCAGTCCTGCTGGCCGGGCGAGCCGGCGCCGCTGATCACCTGGCCGCTGGTGGTCACCCAGGGCCCGTCGTCGGGTCAGGGCGGGAGCGGGAGGACGGGCAGCGACAAGCGCGACGTCGCCAACCTCGGCATATACCGGATGCAGGTCACAGGGCGCGACAGTACCTACATGCGCTGGTTGAAACACCGCGGCGGTGCGCAGCACCATGCCCGCTGGAAGGACAGCCGTACCGAACCGCTGCCCGCCGCCGCCGTCATCGGTGCTGATCCCGGCACGATCCTCGCTGCGGTGACGCCGGTTCCCGACACGCTGTCGGAGTATCAGTTCGCCGGCCTGCTGCGCGGCAACAAGGTCGAACTGGTTGACTGCAAGACGGTACCGCTGAAGGTGCCGGCGGAAGCCGAGATCGTGCTGGAGGGGCTGGTCTCGCTCGACGACTACGGCGACGAAGGGCCCTACGGCGACCACACCGGCTACTACAACGCCGTCGAACCGTTTCCGGTGTTCCGAGTGACGGCGATGACGATGCGCCGCAAGCCGATCTACCTCTCAACGTTCACCGGAAGACCGCCCGACGAACCTTCGGTCTTAGGCGAGGCGCTGAACGACGTGTTCGTGCCGCTGCTCACCCAGCAGTTCCCGGAAATCGTCGACTTCTGGTTGCCGCCCGAGGCCTGCTCATACCGCGTGGCGGTGGTTGCCATGAAGAAGGCTTATCCCGGCCATGCCAAGCGGGTCATGCTGGCGATCTGGTCTTACCTGCGGCAATTCATGTATACCAAGTTCGTCATCGTCGTCGACGCGGACGTCTCGGCGCGCGACTGGAATGACGTCATCTGGGCGCTTTCCACCAACGTCGATCCGGCGCGCGACATCACGGTGATCGAGAACACGCCGATCGACTACCTGGACTTTGCCTCGCCAGTTTCTGGGCTCGGCAGCAAGCTCGGCATCGATGCAACGGCGAAGGGGCCGCCCGAGACGACACGCGAGTGGGGACGCAAGATCCGGATGACTGACGACATCGTCGATCTCGTCACCCGCAAGTGGGACGCGTGTGGTCTGCCGGGGAGCGGCCGGTCGATATGGAAGTGACGCTAAGCCGCTGCCGCTTCTGTGGAATGAGCCCGAACGATGAATGAGACAGCCGACCTCGATGCCGATCTGCGCACGCTTGCGGGCGAAAGCCGTGCTTGGCCGTTCATCGAGGCACGTGAACTTGCCGAGCGCGTCCGTAGCGCACCTCCTGCCAAGGGGTACGTCCTGTTCGAGACGGGCTACGGGCCGTCCGGCCTGCCACACATTGGCACATTTGGCGAGGTGGCGCGGACGACGATGGTGCGCCGTGCCTTCTCGCTGCTTAGCGATGTGCCGACGAAGCTGTTTGCCTTTTCTGATGATATGGACGGGCTGCGGAAGGTTCCTGACAACGTGCCAGAACAGGAGATGCTGCGGGCGCATCTAGGCCAGCCGCTCACCGACATCCCTGATCCGTTCGGCACGCACTCCAGCTTCGGCGCGCACAACAACGCCCGGCTGCGCGCCTTTCTCGACCGCTTCGGTTTCGAGTACGAGTTCGTCAGCGCCACCGACTGCTACCGCAGCGGACGGCTCGACGAAGCACTACTGCTGGCGCTGCGCCATTACGACGATATCACCCGCATCATATTGCCGACGCTCGGGTCGGAGCGGAGAGCAACGTATAGCCCCTTCTTGCCGGTCTCGACGCGGAGCGGCCGAGTGTTGCAGGTGCCGGTCGTTCATCACGACGCCGATGCCGGTACCATCGTGTACGAGGAGGAGGATGGCACGCGCGTTGAGACACCTGTGACTGGCGGTCGGTGCAAGCTGCAATGGAAGGCTGACTGGGCGATGCGCTGGGTGGCGCTCGGCGTTGACTACGAAATGGCTGGCAAAGACCTGATTGATTCGGTGCGGCTGTCGAGCCGTATTTGCCAGGCAATGGGCGGACGGCCGCCGCAGAGCTTTATCTATGAACTCTTTCTCGACGACCGCGGCGAAAAAATTTCAAAATCGAAAGGTAACGGCCTCGCCGTCGATGACTGGCTGATGTACGCGCCCGCGGAAAGCCTGTCGCTGTTCATGTTTCAAAAGCCAAAGACAGCCAAACGGCTGCATTTCGGCGTCATTCCGAAGACCACGGACGAGTGGCTCGACCTGTTGCGCCGTTATCCCTCGCAGAAACCAGCCGTACAACTCGACAACCCAGTCTGGCACATCCACGGCGGCGAACCGCCACGCGCAGGGCCGGAAGTGAGCTTCACTGCCCTTCTTAATCTGGTGGGCGTATGTCACAGCGAGAATGCGGAGACTATCTGGCATTTTGTTTCGCGGTGCTGGCCAGATGTCACCCCGGTGACAGCGCCGATCATGGCAAGATTGATCGAGCACGCGATCGCCTATTATCGCGACTTCGTTAAGCCGCAGCAGAATTATCGCCACCCGACGCCGGACGAAAGCGCGGCACTGGCCGATCTGGCACGTGAATTGTCAGCCGCGCCCGATGGCGCCGATGCCGAGACATTGCAGACCCTGGTCTACGAAGTCGGCAAGCGACACGCTTGCTTCATCGACCTGAAGGCCTGGTTCCAGGCGTTATACCAGATCCTGCTCGGTCAATCTGAAGGTCCGCGCATGGGATCGTTCATTGCACTGTACGGCCGGTCAGAGACCATCGCGCTGATTGACAGAGCGCGATCCGGGCAAGATCTGGCGGCGGTAACGGCCGACAGCTAAGCGGCGGCGGTAGCGCCTACTGGCTCGCCCAGACGATCCGGGCAATCCACTCGCCATCCGCAGCGGCGAGCCAGCGGTCCGGATGCTCCGCATTCAGGGAACTCAGTTCGAACTTGTAGGACGTCTTCCGCCGCAAGATCTTGGCCATTACCTCGCCGTCCCGGCTTTTGAGGACGACGCGGTCGCCACGCCGCGTTTCGGCGGCGGGTGAGACGATGATCACATCGCCGTCGCGATACACCGGTTCCATGCTGTCCCCGCTGACTTCCAGCGCATAGGCATGCGGATCGCCGACGTTAAGGAACGGAATTTCATCCCACCCGCCACCCGATGGATAGCCCGCATCATCAAAGTAGCCGGCAGTACCTGCCTGTGCGAAGCCGATCACCGGGATGTTTTGATACGCGGCCGTGCCCACGCCGCCGATGAACGCGACAAACTCGCTCAGCGATGCGCTACTTGCCTGCAGCACTTTGGAAATGCTCTCGGTGCTCGGCCAGCGTTCCTTACCGTCGCGGGTCTTCCGCTTGCTCTTGTTGAACGTTGTCGGATCCAGCCCTGCCTTCTTGGCGAGACCCGATGGCGACAACCCGCGATCCCGAGCCAACCGGTCAATTGCGCTCCAGATGTCAGAATGCCTGAGCATGGGAACATTGTCTTCCATGCATTGTCCTATTGCACTAGGAACATGATGCTATGTTGCCTTGACACAGGAATAAAATCTGATACACGATGCCATCAGACGTCAACGTTTGAAGGCGAGGCCAGTGTCAACGCTCCGCTACGTTCCGCGTGTTATTGCTGAGGTTCCCGTCAACGCCTTTCAGTCGGCCGAGGAAGCATGGTTCTGGTTCGTCCGCTGCCAGCAAGTCCGCTGCGAGGGAGCTCAATTGGGCGGCGGCGGTGCGTTCGCACGCCCGTGCGATCCGGACGACATCTACCGGGCTATTATCGGACTCCACCAGCGCGGCATCGTCGGTGGTACACATCTTACGGTACTTGGCACTTTCGGACTCATCGGCCGTCCTCCGGATGCGCGCTGCGCCGACGAAGCAACGGCAGCGAGGCTATGGGCAGAAGCGCTGGATCGGCTGTCCACCATCCTACGCGCTAAAGGCATCGTCGCTTAGATGTGCGGCGGTGGTCTGCCAATCGGCGCGCCGCACCGCGGCTTCGTAGAGATGGCGTCGGAAGAATGTGGCGAGGCGCTGGTGGTGTTCGTCGACCAGTGCGGCCTGAAATGGTTGCAATGGCTGCGCCGTGGTTATCGCCATTGCTTTGTTGCCGTCCGCTCAGGCTCCAGCTGGGTGATCTGCGACCCATTGTCCCACCGCACTGACCTCATCGTCGTCGGTGACTTCACCACTCGTGAGCTGGCCGATTGGTATCGCGGCCATGGTCTCAGAGTGGTGCAAACCCACGTTCTGTCAGCGCCGCTGCGACCTGCTCCCATTCGTCCTTACACCTGCGTTGAGGCGGTAAAGCGGGTGCTGGGCATGCACGCGCCTTGGACTCTTACCCCCTGGCAGCTTTACCGGCGATTGTGTCGGAGCGAGACACAACAGCGCTTGACAAGCGACCTCAGATAGGTTTATTTTCCTTTCAGCGAACGCCGCAGGTGCGTCTGCACTTCTCCCCGAAACCACAGCTGGAGGACTCCCGGATGGGCGGGATGTTAAAGGCCATCGCGCCGTCTTCACCGAAGTCTTCGCAGAACCAGGCTGCACCACAGCAACAGGCACAACCGCAGACCGCGGCGGCCGCTGCCGCGGTTACAGAGGCGACTGAGCGCCAGCATCGGCAGGAGGCGCTGACGCGGGTGCGTGCTGGCCGAGCCGGAACCATTGCCACTTCCTCGCGAGGCTTATTGACGGCTGCCGATTGGCTGCCGACGCGCAAGTCGCTGCTCGGAGAGTAAATATGGCCGCATTGTCGCCGGACACGGTGCTCGCTCGATTTCGACGTGCCAAAGAGCGCCGCTCCGCTTGGGAAGGGTTGTGGCAGGAATGCTATGACTTCGCCTTGCCGAGCCGCGATACCGCTGTCCGCGCCACCTCGGCCGGACCTCGGCGCTGGGATCGAATTTTCGATGGTACAGCTCCCGACGCCGTTGATCAGCTCGCTGCAAGCTTGATGGCGCAACTGACCCCGCCTTGGACCCGCTGGATGGGTTTTGCCCCGGGTCCCGACATCGACGAGGACGAACGCTCGCAGGTTGCCGGCGAGCTAGAGCGTGCCAGCACGGTCATGCAGTCGCACTTCGATCGCTCCAACTTCGCCGTCGAAATGCATCAGTGTTATCTTGACCTGGTGACTGCCGGCACTTCCTGCCTGCTTTTTGAGGAGATGCCGGCCGGCGAGTCTTCGGCGTTCCGTTTTACCGCCGTGCCGCTGGTCCAGGTGGTATTGGAGGAAGGACCCACAGGCCGTTTGGATGTGACCTTCCGTCGCCACGAGCTCACCGCGGCACAGCTCCTGGCGCGATTTCCCTCTGCGCGTGGCATGCAGCGGCTGCGCCTTGCCGAGCGTGCAGGTGACGCCGAACTTCGGATTCCCGTAGTCGAGGCCGTGGTTCCCGATGGCAATGCCTACGGATACCTCGCCGTGGTTGAGACTGACGCCTTGGAGATTGCCGGCGAAACCATCCTGGCCGAGGGTCGGTTCGCTGTATCGCCGTTCATCAACTTCCGCTGGCTGAAGGCCCCGGGAGAAGCGTACGGCCGCTCGCCGGTGATGAAGGCGCTTCCCGACATCAAGACGGCCAACAAGGTGGTCGAGCTGGTGTTGAAGAACGCGTCGATCGCGGTCACCGGAATCTGGCAAGCAGACGACGATGGGGTGATCAACCCGGCAACCATCAAGCTCGTGCCTGGCACCATCATCCCGAAAGCTGTGGGTTCCGCGGGGCTGACGCCTCTGGAAACTCCAGGCCGCTTCGATGTCTCCGAGCTGGTGCTGGATCAGTTGCGCGAGGGCATCCGCAAGGCGTTGTTCGTCGACCAGCTTGGCCAGGTTAATGGGCCTCGGATGACGGCGACAGAAGTACTGGAGCGCTCCGCCGAGATGGCGCGAATTCTGGGCGCCACGTATGGAAGACTGCAGTCGGAATTGCTGTCGCCGCTCGCGACGCGTGCCCGCGGCATCCTCGCCCGTCGCGGTGAGATTCCCGATACGCCGCTCGATCATCGCCTCGTCACCCTGGAATACAAGTCGCCGCAGGCGCGATACCAAGCACAGCAGGACGTCCAGAACACCCTGGTCTGGCTCGATGCAGTGCGTGCGCTCGGGCCCGAGGCACTGGCTGCCGTTGATCAGGCGGCCGCCGCCCGGTGGCTCGGCCGTACCTTGGGTGTTCCGGGCGATCTCATGCGTACCGAAGCGCAAATCGGGCTAGCAAGCGCTTCCGGACTGAACCTGCTCGACGATCTCGCTGAGGCCTTGCCAAAAGACGGCAGCCAGGGGTGAAGCGATGACCGACAACAAGGGATGGCAGTGGTTCGCGACGGCGACCGCCGCCGAAAATGCTGCAGGAGACGTGTCGGAAGAGGCGAGCCTGGCCATCGCATTTGCCCGCTGCTTCTCGACAGGCGAGGGTCGGCGGGTGCTTCAGCACCTGCGCAGCTGCACATTGGAGCGCACACTCGGCCCGTCGGTGACGGACGCTCACCTTCGCCATCTTGAGGGTCAGCGCCAGCTTGTCGCCCAGGTCCTGATGCTGATAGCGCAGGGAGAGCAAGGCGTATGAGGCTGCAATCGTTAGCTTTTGTTCAACCCCGACATCAGGGAGAGTCGTCCGATGACAGAGAATTTGCTCGATGCCGGCCTGTCCGGTAACACCGGGGCCGTCGCCGTCGCGCCCGTTGTCGCCGGCGACCGTTCCGAGCGTCCGACCGGCCTGCCCGACAAGTTTTGGGACGAGCGTAGTAACCAGGTACGCCTGGACGCGCTGATCAAGTCGTATGCTGAACTCGAGCGCAAGCTGGGCTCGCAGCCTGTTCGCGACGTTCCAGCCGGACCCGATCAGTACCGGCTCGTCGTCAAGAACGACCTCTTGACCACCGACGCCGACATCAATCGTCGCCTGCACTCGGCTGGCTTCACACAGGAACAGGCGCAACTCGTCTACGATCTGGCGTGTGAGCGGCTGATGCCGATGATCAGCGAACTGGCGGCAATGTTCGAAGCGGACGCTCAGATCGAACGGCTTACCCAGCAGTTCGGGGGTGAGGAACGCTGGCGTGAGACTGCCCGACAGATCGACGCCTGGGGCCGCGCCCGCCTGCCGCAGCGTGTGTTCGAGGCTCTTTCGACGACGTTCGAAGGGGTTGTCGCCATGCACCGGATGATGGATGGTGAAGAACCCGGCCTGCTTCGCGATGCGGGCGCCAGCGAAACCGGCGCTGACGAGACGGCTCTGAAGCAGCTGATGCGCGATCCGCGCTACTGGAAGCACCAGGATCCAGCCATCGTCGAAAAAGTCCGTGAGGGCTTTCGCCGGTTGTATCAGGACAAGGCGTGAGCCGGGCTCAAGCCTTGGCTTGCCAGCGACGCATCGTGCCAGGCTGACGCGTTAGCCACCTGCAGCGCGCCGCTACTAGCTGGTTTCGCCTGCACTAAATCCCTCAGTCGCCTGCCGACCCGAATGGATAACCCGCCGCCCTTACTTGGCGGAGGCCCGTATGCGTTTGGCTGGCCGCCGGCGGTCTCCACCACAACCGGCAGTTCCTCACACTCGGTTCGCCGTCGTGCGATAGGAGATCTCTACAAATGTCAACATCCGTGGAGTTATCGTTCGTCAAGAACTTCGAAGCAGAGGTCCATCTGCAGTACCAGCAGATGGGTTCGAAGTTGCGGAACACCGTTCGCAGCAAGAACAACGTCACCGGTGCCACAACGGTATTTCAGAAAGTAGGCAAAGGCACTGCTGCTACGAAGGCGCGGCACGGCAAGGTGCCGGTCATGAATGTCGACCACACGCCGATCGAGTGCACCTTGCTGGACTACTACGCTGGTGATTGGGTCGATCAGCTCGACGAGCTGAAGACAAACATCAATGAGCAGCAGGTTGTCGCCAAAGCAGGAGCTTTTGCGCTCGGTCGCAAGACGGACGAGCTGATCATCAACCAGTTGGCCACTGCCACCAAGCTCGCCGGTGCCGGTACCGATGGACTGACCAAGGCAAAAGTGCTGGATGCCTTTGAAATCCTCGGCGAGATCGACGTTCCAGACGACGGTCAGCGCTTCGGCGTCGTCGGCTGGAAGCAGTGGAGCGAGCTGCTGAACATCGAGGAGTTTGCCAACTCTGACTATGTCGGCGAGGACGATCTGCCGTGGAAGGGAACCCAGGCGAAGCGTTGGCTGGGTGCTCTCTGGCTGCCGCATTCAGGCCTGCCAAAGACAGGAAACGTCCGCAAGTGTTTCTGGTACCACAAGACTGCGGTTGGCCACGCGATTGGCGCCAAGGTCAAGACCGATATCACCTGGCACGGCGATCGCGCCGCGCATTTCGTCAACAACATGATGAGCCAGGGCGCCTGCCTGATTGATCCGTCGGGCGTCGTCACCCTGCCTTGCCTCGAGAGCTGAGGATACCGACAATGGCATATAGCCCCCACAATCTGAGCGTGCTCGCCTACGCCAACGGCTTCACACTCTGGCATTACACCAGCCCCGACGATGGCGCTGTTGTCGACACGACCGGCTACTTCAACGGCGCTGCGGATATGCTGCGAGTGGGCGACATGATCTTCGCCAACGTCGCCACCTCAGCGACCCCGGGTGCCGGAATCTTTCTGGTCAATGCCAACGCTGCCGGCGTGGTCGACGTCGCCAACCTCACTTCGGTCGGCGCCACCGATACGGACTAGCAGCGGTCCACTCGCGATGAAGGCCCTCCACGCCGGTGGCGCGGAGGGCGCATCGGCCACCCCCTCGTCATTTGTCTCGTTCCCGACGACGTCTGGGATCGACCGCCGCTAGGAGCTCGGTATGGCACTATCCCAAATCGACCTGTGTTCTCGTGCGTTATTGAAGGTCGGCGCGCATACCATAGCCTCCTTCGACGAGGGGACTGCCGAGGCGGAGGTGGCGGCCAGTCTCTATCCCACCGTCCGCGACTCCGTTCTGTCGGCGCATCCTTGGAATTTTGCCACTGCGCAGATGACTTTGCCGAAGCTGTCGGTCCCGCCGATCGCCGATTTCGCGAACGCTTTCCAGTTGCCGTCCGACTGCATCCGGGTCCTCTCCGCTGGAACCGGGGGGCGCGGCCAAGGGGCGGTCTACAAGATTGCCCAGCGGCGCGTCCTCACCGATGTCGACGAGGTTGTGCTGACGTACGTGTCGCGACCCGACGAACTGGATTATCCGCCGTTCTTCGATATGGCGTTAATCGCCCAGCTGGCGGCCGAATTCTGCATTCCGCTCACGGACAGCACCAGTCGCTGGGAAATGCTGCAGAAGCTGGCGGAAGCGGAGTTGCGGCGGGCCAAGTTGATCGATGCGCAGGAGGACACGCCACCGGCCATCGAGGATTTCTCCCTTCTGGAGGGCGTATCTGATGCCGCGCGCGCGCATTTCAAAGACAAGCTTTGCCGGTGGTGAGATCGCCCCGCAACTGCTTGGACGCGGCGACCTCCGCGCTTATGACAATGGCGCTCGCCGGCTGCGCAACGTTTTCATCCATCCAACCGGGGGGGTCACTCGCAGACACGGGCTGCGCTTTGTTGATACGGCGGCCGGGCCGGGGCGACTGATCGCATTCGAGTTCAACACAGAACAGGTCTACCTGCTGGTATTCACGGACCGGCGCATCGACGTCTATCGCGAGGGCTCGCGCGTCGCTGTCCTTGGGGCACCGTGGACAGTGCAGCAGCTGAGCCAGATCAACTGGACTCAGAGTGCCGACACGTTGCTGGTGGTTCACCCGGATGTGGCACCGTGCAAAATCACCCGCACTGCCGCAAATACCTGGCTGCTGACCAACTGGAATTTCCAGTCAAAGAACAGTCGGGTGCTTTCACCGCACTTCAAGTTCGCTGCTCCGGCGGTGACACTGCGGCCGAGCGCCACGACCGGCACCATTCAGTTGTCCGCATCGGCACCGGTGTTCAACGCGTCGCACATCGGTTCGCGCTTGCGCATCGATGGCAAAGAAGTGGAAGTCACACTGGTATTCTCTACGGTGCTGGCGCAGGCGAGCGTCAAGGAGACGCTGACGGGCATCGCTGCGACCGAAGATTGGAGCGAACAGACGTTTTCCGATGCTCATGGGTGGCCTGTAAGTGTCTGCTTTCATCAGGACAGGCTGGTTATCGGTGGTTCGCGCGATCTGCCAAACAGGTTATGGCTGTCAAAATCGGCCGATTTATTCAACTTCGACCTTGGGGAAGGGCTCGATGACGAGGCTATCGAGTTTTCAATCCTTTCCGACCAGGTCAACGCTATCCGCCACGTGTTCTCCGGCCGCCATCTGCAGGTGTTTACATCTGGTGCAGAATGGATGGTTACCGGCGATCCACTGACCCCGACAAGCATTCAGTTGTTTCGGCAGACCCGCATCGGCTCGCGCATCGATCGGACAATTCCCCCCCAGGACGTCGATGGGGCGACACTATTTGTTCCGCGCGCTGGCCCGCAGCTTCGCGAGTTTCTGTTCTCCGATACCGAGCAGGCCTACCAGGCCACTGATTTGGCTATGCTGGCGCACCATTTGGTCGACCGTCCGGTGGACATGTCATACGACGAGTCTCGACGTCTGTTACATTTGGTGATGACGGATGGCTCGATGGCGACGCTTACTGTTTATCGTGACGAAGAGGTCAGCGGCTGGACGCAGCAGCGTACCGATGGTCGCATCCTTGCCGTCGCCAATGTGGGTGAAGCTACCTGGCTGCTGATCGAGCGGGAGGGCACGGTATTCATCGAGGTGTTCGATGAAACCTTATACCTCGACTGCGGGCTGGCCGGCACGGCGACGATGCCGAAGATCGTATGGTCTGGGGCGGAACACCTCGAGGGCCGTACGGTAAAGATGCTCGCCGATGGAGCCGTAGTAAGCGATCGGGAGGTGCAGGGCGGTTCGGTCGTGCTTGACGATCCGGCACTTTCCGTTCAGCTCGGTTTGCCATTCACCCTGGAGATCGAGCCGCTGCCGCCGGCGCACGGTCTCTCAGGTGGTGCGGGAGGACGTTTCCGCCCAATTTCGCTGACCCTGCGGGTTCTGGAGACAAAGGCACTCTACCTGGCCAGTTGTCGCGGCTGGATGTTCGTGCCCTTCAGGAGGTTCGGCGAGAATTGTCTGGACATGCCGCCCCAGGCCTATAGCGGAGATGTCACCGTTCGGACGCTTGGCTGGCGTGACTCTGGTATCGATCCATTGTGGCGGGTCGAGCAGAACACGCCTTTGCCCCTCACGTTGCTTTCGGTCTCTACGGAACTCAGCGTCACCGGCTAAACCGGCAGGTCGTCGACAATTGCAAGAAGGAGTTGGACCGATGGGAGGCATGCTGCCAACGGCCGCGATGAGTGCCCTGCAGTTCGGGATGGATATGGCACAGCAAAATGCGTCGCAAGCCGAGGCGAAGGCCGACGCGCGGGCGCAGACGCAACAGATTCAGCAGCAGCAGGAGGTGCAATCACGCGAGCGGCGTGATCAGCTGCGCCGTGCGTTGGCAACCCAGCGCGCTCGCTTCGGTGCACAGGGCATCGCCGCTGGCGGTGGTTCGGCAGAGGCGGCGCTGGGCGGCCTGGAGGCGGAAGCCGCCCGTGATGAGCAGGAGGCGTCCAGCGTTGGAACCATGCGCATCAATCGCATCGATGATCAACTTGATTGGCAGAAAAGGCGAAACCTGCTCGACGCGTCATCGCCGCGCTATCGCTCCGCCTTCTCGTTGATGCAGCGCAGTCTGCGATCGGTGCCGCTGCTCGACGACTAACCAGCTTCCCTCCGGCCTCGACGCATCAAAGAACAGGAAGCTCGAATGAACCAGCAAACTAAGCCCTGGTACCTCTCCAAAGGTTTCGTCGGGCCGTTGGTGACAGCTCTGCTGTTCTCGCTGCGAAACCTAGGCATTGCGGACATCGATACCGATACCGCTCTTGGCATTATTTACCAAGGCGCCGAGTTCGCAGGGATAATCGCTGGCATGGCAGGCCGGGTTATGGCGAAGAAAAGCCTCAGCCTGGGGCCGGTAGCAACTGATCATGTCGATGATGGGGCCGTCGGACAAATGGATGCATGGTCACCCTTGCTGTCAGGTGAACGGGACTCTGAGCGGCGTCAATCCTATGCCGCGCCCGGAGAGGGATGAAATGGCTGGTCCGCAAGATCACTCGTGGGGAGACGGCCGATCCGCTGCCGACGGTCTTGAAGAACTCCGACGCGACCTCCTTAACAATCTGCCCGGGTTGCTGGATCGTGCGATAAGCACTTATGGACGCTTTGCTACCGAAACGCCGCCGGAAGACAGCAAGGGCTTCGTCGCTTATCAGACGGGTTGTCGCGCGGCATTAACCCACATCCACCTGCTGGTCAGGTTGGCGCACTGGGCGCGCGCCGCCTATGACGAGCAGGCGGCGGACCGGGAGTGCGAGCAACTCGACCTTCTCGTTCGCGAGGCGGAAGCGGCGCTGAACAGCGAGCCGATCGAAGATTGACGGGTCGCGCCCGACTTTAGCGCCTGCGACTGATCAACTCCCCTCCTTAAACTTCTCCTAAGGATCCGAATGATGACCTCCTCGCTGCTGCGGGGCGGAGGTGCGGCATCGTCATCGTTGCCAGCATCTCGCACTCCCCGCCTGTATCCGCTCGCGCTCGGCTTGATTGCGGCGCTGCCGCTGTTGGCGGGCTGCACTTACGTCGAACGGGCACGCCGTGGCTCGGAGCTCGTCGTGGGTGTTGCCGAGCAATACAAGCTCGAGACGTTGGTGCAGGCAGACATCGAGCGCCAGCGCGTGCGCGCTGCTCGCTGCTACAGCCCGCTGCTGACACCGGCAACAATCAGCGCCGCCGCCACCGACGGCCGCCTGGGGTCAAGCTGGGTCGATGGCCTGCTGCGCGACTGTCCGCAGTTCGGCGCATTTCTTTCCGAGCTGATGGTGCGGAGGGCGCGTGGCGCCGGTCTCGTACCGCCTTCGGCCATTGCGATGCAGTTGCCAGTAATGGAATCACAAGCGCGGCTGGCACGGCCGGATTCCGCGCCGCCAGGGGAACAATTTGGCGGGCAGGACGATGGCGGACTTACATCTGAAGCTGTTGAGCAGTGATGCGGAAGGGGCGCATTCGCACGTCATGGTCACCAAGCTCAACGCCGGTTTCGCTGCCTTCGTTTGGATTTGGAACAACCGGCAGGGTCAGCCGACCCCGCAGCTGCATTTGCTGATTGCACGCTGGCTCGCCGAGCGCTGGGAGAAGGGAGACCGCGAACTTCTGCTGCTCGCCTTTCGCAGTTCCGGCAAATCGACGCTTGTCGGACTGTTCTGCGCCTGGCTGCTGTTCCAAAATCCTGATCTGCGCATTCTCGTCCTTGCCGGCGACTTCGCCCTGGCGAAGAAGATGGTACGTAACGTCAAGCGGATCATCGAACGTCATCCCTTGACGAAGCGGCTGAAGCCGCAGCGCGCCGATCAGTGGGCGTCCGATCAGTTCACCGTCCGGCGTTCAGCTGAGCTTCGCGACCCGTCGATGTTGGCGAAAGGCGTGGCAGCAAACATCACTGGCCTGCGTGCCGACGTGGTGATCTGCGATGATGTCGAGGTTCCTAACACCTGCGACACCGCGCCGAAGCGAATGGATCTGCGTTCGCGTCTGCATGAGCTTGACTATGTCCTGGTACCGGGCGGGACGCAGTTGTTCGTCGGCACTCCCCACACCTATTACTCGATCTATGCTGACACGGCTCGCGCCGAGCTGGGCGAGACGCAGGCGCAGCTCGCCGGCTTCCAGCGGATGGAATTGCCGCTTCTGGACAGCCTGGGCCGTAGCCGTTGGCCAGAACGTTTTTCGGCGCAACGTATCGAGGCGATCCGTCAGCGCGCAGGGCCGGCGAAATTCGAAAGTCAGATGCTGCTGCGGCCGAGAAACATCGTCGAGGGCCGCCTCGACCCCGATCGGCTGCGCAGCTACGGCGACGAGTTGGTCTACACCGAGGGCAATAACGAGGCAACGCTCAGCCTGGCCGGGCGGCGCCTGGTGTCTGCCTCATGCTGGTGGGATCCATCATACGGCGCGCCGGGGCCGGTGACGCCAGTGTTGTTGCAGCGGTGTTCACCGATGCCGAGGGCGGCTACTGGCTGCAAGGCATCCGCTATCTCAAACACGATCCGGCGCGCGTGGAGGAGATAGACGAGGCGACGCAGCTGTGCCGGCAGGTCGCGAGCTTCGCGCGCGAGCTGTATCTGCCGGCGATCACGCTGGAGACCAACGGATCGGCCGATTTCTGCCCAGCCTTCTGCGCCGCGAACTGCAACTCGCCGGGATGCGCTGTGCCGTTTGGGAGAAAGTATCAACGCGCAACAAGGAGTTGCGCATCCTTGATGCATTTGACGCGGTGTTGGCCGCGGGCCGTTTGGCGGCGCATCGCAGTGTTTGGGACACGCCATTCGTTGAGGAAATGCGGGAGTGGCGTCCGGGCGGGCGGGGCCGTGATGATGGCTTGGACGCCGTGGCGGGCTGCCTCGCGGACGAGCCGGTACGGCTCCCACGTGTTGAGACAGCGATTTGTAACCCGCAGCAGATTTGGCGCCCTGGGGCAGGCAGCCTGCTGCGCGTCGACGACGCCTTCGACCCGTGAGGGTGACGTTAGGGCGTTGCGCGGCGATGCCCATGCTTTCACGAACGAGGACTTCTGGGAGAAACGCGGTGCGTGCTGACAATACCTGCGGGCAGGGGGAAATAAGTATAGCCGATGCGACTTTTCTGCTGGCGCTTTTTCTATGGGACGAGGCAGCTGAAGAGTCGGTTCGTGTCCGGGAAGCATTGGCCTCTGCGGTCGCCAATCAAGTGCGGAAGTGGAGGCGGCTGGCCATCGAAGCTGGCGCGGTGCGCGGCGTCGACGCGGGCCCCGCGCGCGCCCTGCTGTTCGTCTCCTGCCTTGATCGAGATGGGCAGCGCGACGTGCAGCCGCCGTCATTGCAGGATCCCGTTTTTGCGTCGTGCAGACCGATCGCGGGTCGTGCCATAAATGGCGCGTTGCGAGATCCTACTGGCGGCGCCGTGCGTTTCCACCGCCTGGGCGCCAGCCCCGCCTGGGCGGCGGAGTTTGAGCCTGGACCACTGATTGGCTCGCATCTCTTCTATTACGAGGCGGAACAGGACGGCGAAATGCCTGTTCCCGCGGCTCGCTGCGGCCTTGTCGCCGAGTCCGGACAGTCCAAGGTATGTACCGAGTGATAGCCATCTACAAAATGTTGTGGAAAACTCAATATGTAGTAGACATGCCGGTCGCGATTAGCAACAATCGGGGCTGAAGCGGCGACGGATAGCGTCAAACATAATCCGGAAGTCAACGGAGCGTCCGATCACTGCCCCCAAGTTTTCCCTAGTCGAAGGGCCTGGACAAGACATGTCGACCGCCGACTGGACGCCTGACCGCATTGCCACGCTGATCGCATTATGGAACGAGAGCCTGACGACCAGCGAGATAGGCAGTCGTCTCGGCATCACAAAAAATGCGGTCATTGGTAAGGTTCACCGCCTCGGCTTGCCGCAACGCAGGCCAACAAACAAGGACGAGCCGGAAATCGCCGACGTCATCCGGCTCGACAGGCTATCCGCCGACATGTGTAGCTGGCCGGTTGGCAATCCCGGTGACCGCAACTTCCACTTCTGCGGCGAACCTTCGGCTCCCGGCAAGCCGTATTGTTCAACTCACTGCGCCGTTGCCTATGTCCGTAGCAGTCGCGATCGGGGCGAAAGCTCGGTCGCCTGATCCGCGGCTCTGCCGTTTCGAGCCTTCGGTTGATTGCGCTCGCGGCGTATAATCTCCGCCACTCCTTGGCGAAACTGCCCGGACCGCAGGAGAGCGCGGATGAGCTTTGTCGACCGGCTTGAGAAATGTCGACAGTTCCAACCTGCCGACTACGTGCCTTTCCTGGTCGATGGCTGCCACGTAGGCTTGGTGCGTCCCGAGTTTGCCGCCCACCTCGCCACCTATCCGCACGTGTTCGATGTCTCCGCCGATTGTGTGTCTTTGGTAGCGCAATTGACCGGTTTTGAGAAACGCAGCGAAGCCATCGAGACGGTGCTGCGGCGACTGTCCGAAGATGGCGTTATTGGCGGCTGGCGAGATGAGCCATATGCGGTAGCGGCGCGGCTGCAGGATAAGCCGCTGTTCCTGATGGAGCGCGCCGCCATCCCCCAGTTCGGCATCTGGGCTTCGGGCGTCCATGTCAACGGCTTCGTCCGCGAGGCCGGCGAGCTCTTTATGTGGATCGGACGACGCAGCGCGGACAGGCAAATCGCGCCCAACAAGTTCGATCAACTCATCGCCGGAGGCCGATCGGCGTTTCATTCGGTGCGCGAGACCGTAATCAAGGAAGCGGAAGAAGAGGCCGGCATTCAACACGATATCGCCGCCCGGGCCGTTCCAGTCGGCACCCTTTCCTACTGCACCAGGCAGGCGGAAGGCTTGCGCCGCGACGTGCTCTACCTTCACGACCTGGAACTGCCGGTCGGCTACCTGCCGACCAACCGCGACGGTGAGATCGCCGCCTTCGAGCTGTGGCCGATCGCCCGCGTCGTCGAGTGCGTGCGCGATACCGATGACTTCAAGTTCAACTGCGCGCTGGTTGTCATCGACTTTCTCGTCCGCCACGGTGTGCTCAGGCCGGATGATGAACCGGACTACCTGACCGTCGCCCGCAACCTGCGGGTCGCCTGACACCGCTTTCTCCGCCCTTCAAGCCGGCCATTCCACGCATCGAGTATTGAACGCCGTCGCCAGCCGCGGTGGCTGGCCAGAGCGCCGCTTTTCCGCTACCAAGGCTCGGTCTTCAGGGCGGGCGGAGTAAGCGGATGTCAAACGTCAGACTGCTGAGTGGACCATCGGCGCCGCCGAAGACGGGGGGCGCACCCAAACAGCTGATCGTCCTGCTGCATGGTGTCGGTGCGGATGGCAACGACTTGATCAGCATCGCACCGTTCTATCAGTCGGTTCTGCCGCACGCGCACATCGTTTCTCCCAACGCGCCATTTCCGTTCGACATGGCACCCTTCGGCTACATGTGGTTCAGCATCGGCGATCTTTCCTCGTTCCCCCGCCTCGACGGCGTGCGTACCGCCGCGCCCTTCCTGGACCAATTCCTCGATCACGAACTCGCCCGCCACAAGCTGAGCGACGCCGACATGCTCTTGGTGGGATTCTCCCAGGGGCGCAATGATGGCCCTGCACGTCGGCTTGCGCCGCGCCCACTCGCCGGCCGGTATCATCTCGCACTCCGGCATGTTGGTCGCCGACGCGCGCTTCGCCGCTGAGATCACGCAACGACCACCGGTCCTGCTGACGCATGGCGGCATTGACGAAGTGCTCCCCGCCGCCTGCCTGCCGGCCGCCGAGGCGGCCCTGAAGACGGCGCGGGTGCCGGTCGAATCGCACCTCTTCCCCGGGCTGGGCCATGGCATCGACGAGGAGACCCTGCGTCACGACCTGCGCTTCCTCGATCGCTGCTTTCCGCGCGGAAGCTGAGCCGGCGTGGCAGCGCCATCTCTCAGCTGTTCATCACTAAACCTTAACGAAGCCGATCATTGGAAATTCGGCACAACATGTTGTACGCTGCGCACGCTCGACGGGATAAGATCGCAAGTCTATGGGCATGCACGCTTCTCCGGCGCTGGTCCTGAGCGCGGACTTTCGTCCGCTAAGCTACTTCCCGCTGTCACTATGGTCGTGGCAGGAAGCGGTAAAGGCAGTGTTTCTTCGTCGCGTGCACGTCCTCTCGGAATATGATCGCAAGGTCCGCTCGCCGAGCAAGGAAATGGCGCTGCCCAGCGTCATCGTGCTGAAGCAGTACGTGCCGGCGGCGCGGAAGCCGGCGTTCACCCGCTTCAATGTCTTCCTGCGCGATCGCTTCGGCTGCCAGTATTGCGGCGAGGGACTGCCGGCCGAGCGGCTGACCTTTGATCACGTCATCCCGCGTGTTCGGGGTGGGCGGACGGAATGGACGAACGTTGTCACTGCTTGCGAGCCCTGCAATCTCAGAAAGGGACACCGCCTACCGAAGGACTCCGGTATCTGGCCGCGCCATCCGCCTTACGAGCCAACGAACTGGGAGCTTCAGGAGAACGGTAGAGGATTTCCCCCCAATCACCTCCACGAGAGCTGGCGTGACTACCTCTACTGGGATTCCGAGCTGGAACAGGGCTAGCCGCCGCCCCGTCTTTGCACCTGCGCTGCCGGCTACTGCACGGTCGCGTGCTGCTTCTCCAGCATCGCCGCAGCGGCCATGGCACCTTCGCGCCAGGCTTCCATAAGCCGTAGCGCCTTTTCGTCGACATCGTCGCCGAGGAATAAATCAGCGATCCTATTGATTTCGGCAAGATCAGTAACGTGCCGAAACCCCATCTGATATGCCTGCTTGGGACTCATCTTCGGCGCCTTCGAGGATGTATTCTTGTAGCCTAGGCGATCTCGGTGAATATTTCGTTGATCGCGTCGGGTCGCGTCGCGCCTTGCACCGCCAAATCACTCGCGTCGTCCAAACTCCGTCAGTTCAGCTCCTTATACCATGCGTCAACAGCAGCGTGAGTTGCCGTTGCGGCCTCCGTAGCGCGCCTCGATCCGTTCGCGGAAGAAGGCTTCGAAGCTGAGGGGCGGGCGTTCGGGGTGATGTTGCCGGTGATGTGCCAGGTATGTCTGATAATCGGGTATTCCACACATTCGCCGTCCCCCTCGCAGCATCGAGGAGCATCGGTCTCGCAGCCGGGCCAGCCAGGAGGGAGAGCCGCCGCAAGCTGCCCCGCTCCTCCCGTTAGCCACGGAGGGGCTAGAATTACGCATGCACCGCGGCCTCCCGTCCAGACAATGCCGGCGCCGCTTCGCGAGCGGTTGCCGAGGGGTTGCTGTAGCCGCGCCAGGCGGCAATAAGTCCGAATATGATCATGCTGATCACCACGGCCACAAACAGGGCGCAGACGCCCGCGTTGACGTAGTCGTTAGTGACGATGCGCTGCATTTCCTCGAGCGTCTTCGCCGGTGCCAAAATCTTCCCTTCCGCCAGCGCCGCCCCGAATTTTTCCGCGTGGGCCAGGAAGCTGATTTTTACGTCGGGGTGGAAAAGTTTCTGCAGGCCGGCGGTCAGAGTGCAGATGCACAGCCAAATTGTTGGCAGCAACGTCACCCAGGCGTAGCGCTCACGCTTCATCTTGAACAGCACCACCGTCGCCAGTGTCAGCGCGATGCCGGCGAGCATCTGGTTGGAGATTCCAAACAGCGGCCAGAGGGTGTTTATGCCTCCCAGCGGATCGACGACACCCTGATATAGGAAGTAGCCCCACATCGCGACGCAAAGTGACGTTGCCAGCAGATTGGCTGCCCAGTTCTCGGTGTGCCGCAGCGGCTCCCAGAAGGCACCGAGCAGGTCATGGATCATGAAGCGGCCGACGCGGGTGCCGGCGTCGATCGTCGTCAGGATGAACAGGGCCTCGAACAGGATGGCGAAATGGTACCAGAACGCCATCATCGCTTTGCCGCCGAGGAAGCCGGAAAAAATGTGCGCCATGCCGACGGCGAGCGTCGGTGCCCCGCCGGCGCGCGACAGGATGCTGGATTCGCCCACGTCCTTCGCCGTCTGCGTCAACACGTCGGGCGTGATCACGAAGCCCCAGCCGGAAATGACCTGCGCCGCCTGCTCCGGCGTTGTGCCGATCAAGGCTGCCGGGCTGTTCATCGCGAAGTAGACGCCCGGGTCAAGCACGCAGGCAGCGATCAACGCCATGATCGCGACGAAGCTCTCGGTAAGCATGCCGCCGTAGCCGATAAAGCGCGCCTGCGTCTCGTTCTCCAGCATCTTCGGAGTGGTCCCGGACGAGATCAGGGCGTGGAAACCCGAAACGGCACCACAGGCAATGGTGATGAACAGGAACGGAAACAGCGCGCCGGAGAAGACCGGGCCCGAGCCGTCGATGAACCTGGTGAGCGACGGCATCTGCAGGTCCGGGCGGACGATCAGGATGCCGACGGCCAAGCCGGCGATCGTTCCGATCTTCAGGAACGTCGAGAGGTAGTCCCGCGGTGCCAGCAGCAGCCAGACCGGCAAAACCGAGGCGACGAAGCCGTAGCCGATCAGCATCAGCGCCAACGTCGGCCCCGACATGGTGAACATCGGACCCCAGGTTGGACTGGCAGCAACGTCCTCGCCGTAGATGATGCCGAGCATCAGCAATACAAAGCCGATTACCGACATCTCCAAGACCCGGCCCGGCCGGATAAAGCGCAGATAGATCCCCATGAACATCGCGATGGGGATGGTCACCATTACCGTGAACGTTCCCCATGGGCTCGCCGCGAGTGCCTTGACGACGACGAGCGCGAGCACGGCGAGAATGATGATCATGATCATCAGGACGCCGAACAGCGCAATCAGCCCCGGGACGGTGCCCAACTCTGACTTGATCATGTCGCCGAGCGAACGGCCATCGCGGCGCGAGGAGATGAACAGGATCATGAAATCCTGCACGGCGCCTGCGAACACAACGCCCGCCAGGATCCATAGTGTGCCCGGCAGGTAGCCCATCTGCGCCGCCAGAACCGGGCCGACTAGCGGACCCGCGCCGGCGATTGCCGCGAAGTGATGGCCAAACAGGATGTACTTGTTGGTCGGCACATAATCGAGGCCGTCGTTGAACTTAACGGCTGGGGTAATGCGGGACGCGTCGAGCCGAAGCACACGGGTCGCGATAAAAAGGCTGTAGAAGCGATAAGCAACCAGGTAGACGCAGACGGCGGCGACGACCAGCCATACGGCGTTGATTGTCTCGCCGCGTTGTAGCGCGACCGTGCCCAGCGCGAATGCTCCGACGAGCGCAACGACAATCCAGGCTAAAAGATTCCCTGTCTTGGTCATGAGCTTTGCTTTCCTTCGCGACGCTGATTACCACCCCCTCGCACCAGCAGCCGGCCTTCGCCTGAGGTTGTTCGACCTCCAAGCGGGGTTGCCTGCACTGATGTTCGAAACGGGTACAACCGCAGATTATGTCGCGGGAGCGGAGGCGATCCCGGCTGCAACACGCGCAGCCACGACACATGAGAGGAAGGTTCGAGCGCTCGTCGAGCGCTTGACGAAATGCGCCCTGGCTCAAAAAAGAACGAGCCCGAGGGTCTCACGTGCACAGACGCCAACCGAGAATTGGCGTGTCCTCCCGTCCGCCCTCGTTGTCCGGTTATGAAGCGGCGCGTACACTGTGGCGTGGCCGCGACAAACCACCCGAGGTCATTGATATTCAATCTTAGTTGCAGGGTCCTCAGTTGTCAACGAGGCCGGCAATGGGGCTGGACGCAGCCAAAGGGAGACGAAGGACCATGTCGTTCCTCGCAACCGCGATCATCGCTGGGGTGACGTTAGCGCTGGCGCTCGTCGGATGTGCCAGCGATGGAGGTAGTGCCCTGCGGCAGGTCTGTCGCGCTGAGGACGGCCGCGGTAACGTGTACGAGACGACCGACTTTGAGATGCTGGACGCTATCGAAGCTGCGGTTCAGCAATGCGAGACTGCCGCTCTTGATCCGGCGACCTGCGTCGCCCGCGGCTGCCGCAGCGAGCAATAGCCGGCGGGCGGCTTCAACAGGCGCAGGTTCGAACGGCCCGACCGATCGTCGTTGCTCTAGCTTCCGAGGCTATCGAGCAGCAAGAAAACCGCCGACAGGGCGCAACATCACACTTCTACCGCTGCGGCCGACACTGGCGCTGCCGCGCGCATCGTCGGGCGAAACGAAGGGTTCGGCCCAGAACGTTACGACGCGCCTGCGCCCTACGCTTGGGCAGGCAGATTGATCTGCATCCTCACCGCCTTAACGACGGGCTTCTGCCTGCTGCTCGCGATCTTATGAGGTTCAGAAAGAATGGGTGTGAACCGAAAGGGTCTCCGCGGAGTTATGGATGTCGACTCTCTCCACAACTGGGCGAATGTACGGATGGTACATTCGCCTTTTTTTTCGCCTCGCTGATTGCTGCCGCAAGTCCACGCCTGAACCGAACCTTTGAAAATCTCCGTAGGCTTGCGGCCCACCAGGTCCGTGGTTCGGCTGGGTTGGCTGAATGAGCGGCAGCGATTTCTTCGCCTTCTTCGGCCTTGGTGGAAACCCATCGGCATCGCATGGCGTTCGCGTCAATGCTCAGTTAAAGGACCACATCAGCGCCGCGCGGGTCATCGACATCGTGCCGAGCGAAGCGTCGGTACAGGTGACCTTGCAGTCGTCAGCAGATCGCCAGCGCCCAGCCGGCCGAGACGCCGACCGAGGCGCTTGCTCCGCGGCGTTCCGCCGGGCAAGCGACCTGACCTCGTATCGAGAGCTACTCCGGCATCGCCGGCGGGTCGGGGTCGAAGTCCCAGTGCTGGTCCGGGTCAGGGTACTTGGCAATCCACTCGGTGAGCAACCGCACGTGTTCCGCCTCTTCGGAAGCGAACTGCGCGGCGAGATCGCGAATACGGTGAACCTTTGAGGTTTCGGCCACTGACGCATAAAAGCCGTGTGCCTGTCGTTCGGCACGCAACGCCAAGGCTAGCGCCTGTGCCGGACGCATCATGTAATGCACCTTGTCCATTGATGGCGACTCCGGGCTCGCGCCGTCCTGCCAGGCGTATTCCCAGGGGGGGATATGCGGCAACGTCAGGCCAGCCGCCAATCCCTTCACCTCGTCGGCGTGCATCCGGCCATACTTCGCCATCTGGAAGAACAGTGCGGCGACCTCCGGGTTGTTATGCACCGCCATGCTATCGCCGATTTCCTGGTATCCATCGGCTGCCTCGTTTTCCAGGGTCAGCGCGTGCGCCAGGAACAATTCAACGGTGTCGATCCCGCTCGTGCCCTTGTTGTCTTCCGTCACGTTCCGCATCCTCGCTCCCTGTGCCGCGCCTGACCAAGCGGGCAGATTCACACCACGAAGGCCGTCTCAAGATCGTCGATCGAAGCGCTTGCCTGCAACTCAGGGCGATACACCGGACGGTGTCCGATGTAGAGGATGCCAGTGCTCAACCCGTCATCGGCCATCAGCCAGCGCGCGGCGAGTTCGACATCCGAGGTGGTGGTGACGTCTGCCTTGCGCACCGTCGTCTTCCACTCTTTCTGACTCGGCTGGTAGGTGACGCACTGGCTTAGCACCTGCACCATCGAGAACCCGGGATGGCGTGCCGCCTCGGCGATCACGCGGGCGGTGCCATTGGGATCGCCGGCGTAGCAACGGGCGATGAAGTTGGCCCCGGCCGCCAGCGCCACCGCCAACGGGTGGAACGGGCTGACCCCGGTGCCGTGCGGCGTCAGCTTGCTCTTGTCCCAGTCGGCGGGCGTTGTCGGCGACGCCTGGCCCTTGGTCATCCCGTAGACCTGGTTGTCCATCACAATGTAGGTCAGGTCGACATTGCGCCGGCAGGCGTGGAGGAAGTGATTGCCGCCGATCGAATAGCCGTCGCCGTCGCCGCCGGCGACAATTACCGTCAGGTCGGGACGTGCCACCTTCAGACCGGTGGCGACGGGCAGCGCGCGCCCGTGCAACGAGTGGAAGCCATAGACGCTGCTATACGCCGGGATCCGCGAGGAGCAGCCGATGCCGGAGATCACCGCCACGTCTTCCCGCCGGACACCCAGTTCGGCCAGCGCCTTGGTCAGCGACTACAGCACCGAGTAATGGCCGCAGCCGGGACACCACACCGGCCGATAGTCGGACTTGAAGTCGGTCGCCGTCAGCGCGGCTCTGTCGGGAAGCGCCGTCATTGGTGTCAGCTCCACGCCTGAATGTGATCGAGAACCTCGCGCGGTCGGATCGGCAACGGACCCGGCCGGCTCAAAGCCGGACGTTACGGGGCAGGTCGTAGTGTGCCCGCAGGTATCGGTAAAATTGCTTCGAATGGCTTTGCTCGACGATCAGCAGCCGGTCAACGCCGTCGATCGCCGCCGCGAACCGCTCCTCCTGTGCCGGCGCCAGCAGACGCAGCGAGATCAGTCGGGTAGCGATGCCCCTCGCCTGCGCCCGGGCGCAGGCTTCGCGCGCTGGGCCGGTACAGGAGCCCCACGTCAGCACGCATAGCGAGGCCTCGCCCTCGACGTCCGCCCAGTGCTGCCCATAGTCGAACAGCTCCAGCTTGCGGGCGCGCTTGTCGAGCTGCGCCGCGTGATCCTCGGCCGCACTCGACGGCCGGCCGGAGATGGCATGCTCCAGGCCGTCCGCGACATACTCGCCGATCGCCATGCCAGGGACGGCCATTGCCGAGACGCCGGATGCGGTCAGCGCGTAGCGGCGGTAGTCGGCAACGCCCGCCGACCCCGTTTCCCGTCGGCTGATGAACGTCAGGTCGGCCGGACGATCGATGATGGCGCGCGATTGGCCGAGTGATTGATCGGTGAGCACGATCACCGGCACCTGTAACTGCTCCGCCAGATGCACCGACCACTGCGCGGTAAATTGGCAATCGGCGATGGAACGGGCAGCGGTTACGATGTGTGGCGCATCACCATGCAGGCCGTAGAGCGCGATGTTGAGGTCGCTCTGCTCCGATTTCGTCGGGATGCCGGTAGACGGACCACCGCGCATCACGTCGATGACGACGATCGGCGTTTCCGAGGCAACCGCAAGGCCGAGCGACTCCATCATCAGCGCCAGCCCTGGACCCGAGGTAGCGGTCAGCGACGGGATACCGCCGAACGAGCCGCCGATGATCATGTTGATCGAGGCCAGCTCGTCTTCCGCCTGCACCAGCACGCCGCCCACTTTCTCAAGGTTCGGCGCCAGCCATTCCAGGATCTCGGTCGCAGGCGTGATCGGGTAGGCGGCGACGAAGCGGACACCGCCGCGCACCGCGCCGAGCCCGGCCGCTTCGTTGCCGCTGATGTTCCAGCGCGCGTCGCCGCGGCTTCCTTCCGGCAGCCGGCAGGCGGCCGCATCAACCGCGGCCACCAGGGCGATGCCGGCGCCGACGCCGGCCAGTCCGGCGTCGAGTACCTCTTGCCCGCGCTTCTTCAGCGCCTTGGCGACAACCTTGCCGACTTCCTCTTCGGCCAGGCCGGTCAGCCCGGTCAGCAGTCCCAGCCCCAGCATGTTCAGGCGGCCGCCGGGCAGGCTCTTCACGGTCTCCTGCAGTGGCAGCGAAACCAGCCGGGCGCCGCTGGCGACGATGCGCGGCGGCGGCTCGCCTGCACCTTCGTCGCACAGCACCAGGCTGTCGGCGTCAAGGACGATCTCACCGGCGAAGCGCTCGACGTTCAGCCAGTCGAGCGCCACCATCAGGTCGAAGCGATCGTCAAGGCAATTGACGGGCTGGGCGCCGAGACGCAGGAAGGCAGCGACCTCGCCGCCGCGGATTTGCGGTCCCGAGGAGCGCGCCATCAGGCCGTAGAGACCGGCCGTGGCGGCGGCGTCGAGCAGCATCTGTGCCGCGGTCATCACCCCGGCGCCGCCCGCGCCGGTAATCGCAATCGAAACGGTGTCGCCCGCCACGAAGACCCTCCTCAACGATTTGCGTCACGGCGCGGCGTCTGGCCGGCGCCGGCCTTGCATCCGGCGACAGATGCACCGGTCGCAGCAGGGAAGCAAGATCCATGCCCCATCTGGGATCGACGGAAGCGCAAGTTCCCTATGATCGATTGGCTGGGGCGGGAGGATTCGAACCTCCGGATGCCGGAACCAAAATCCGGTGCCTTACCACTTGGCGACGCCCCAAAAGTGCCGACGTGGCAACGAACGGGACCTTAATCCTTCGCGTCGCCGCCCGCAACGGACGCGACGGGCGGAGCTGGCGGGCGTGGAAGTGTCGGCGATATGGCGGGGGCCGCGTGTGGTCAGCCGCCGGGGAACGGTCGTCCATGTGTACCGTTGTTCTATCGCGAACCGGAGGACGCAATGGATCTGCTGCGAATCGTCATCGCCATTCTGCTCCCGCCACTCGGCGTGTTCCCTGCAAGTCGGCTTCGGCGGCCAGTTCTGGCTGAATATCCTGCTGACGCTGCTCGGATACATCCCCGGCATCATCCATGCAGTGTGGATCATCGCCCGGCGCTGAGGACGCGTCGAAGCGGCTGGCGGTTAGAATAGCGGCCTGCTCATCGGCCTGACGGCTCCCCAGGAGATTGAGCAGGAACTGCTGCGAAGTGCGGGCGTTTTCCCCAGCACTTGTCAGTCAGGAACGAGGTTGGTTATGGCGAAGGGAAAAGAAGCTGCTAAGGATGCAGGCGAGCTGGAGTCGCTGGTGAAGACGGCCGAGAAACAAGGCTTGCCGCGGTCGGTTGCCAAAGAGGTGGTTGACGATGCTCTCTCGGAGGACGTTGCTTCAGAGAAGCTGAAGGAAGTCGTGGAAGAAGCGGCGGCGGTAGAGAAGGAGGATCGTGAGCAGGCCTCGCGCCAGAAGGATCGATAGCAAGGCTGAGCGGTGTCAATGCGCTCAGGGCGGGGGTGACGCGCCGCATAGGTAGCTTCAACGGGTGTCGCTCAAAGCAGCTCGTCCTGCTGACTTGACCCTTGTAGCGGGTCCGCGCGATAAACCGCCTCCACTAACACCCGCCCCACGGGCCCATGCGACGAATCTTCTCGGGCATCCAGCCGACCGGTAATCTGCATCTCGGCAACTACCTGGGCGCCATCCGTAATTGGGTGCGGCTGCAGGATGAGTTCGAATGCCTGTTCTGCGTCGTCGATCTGCACGCCATCACCGTGTGGCAAGATCCTGCCGAACTGCGGGCGAATACGCGGCGGATCGCCGCGGCGATGATCGCTTCTGGAGTTGACGCGGAGAAACACATCGTCTTCGTGCAGAGCCAGGTGGCGGCGCACGCACAGCTCGCCTGGATTTTGAACTGCGTTGCTCGGCTGGGTTGGCTCAACCGGATGACGCAGTTCAAGGAGAAAGCTGGCAAGCACCGCGAGAATGCGTCGGTTGGCCTTTATGCGTATCCCAACCTGATGGCCGCCGACATCCTCGCCTACAAGGCAACCCACGTTCCGGTTGGCGAGGATCAGAAGCAGCATTTGGAACTGACCCGCGACATCGCGCAGAAATTCAATGCTGACTTCGGCGTGCCGCTGTTTCCACTGCCCGAGCCGCTGATCCTCGGACCGGCCACCAGGGTCATGTCGTTGCGAGACGGCAAGGTCAAGATGAGCAAGTCGGATGCGTCTGAATATTCGCGGATCAACATGACGGACGATGCCGATACCATCCGCCGCAAGATTCAGAAGGCAACCTCCGATCCCGGTCTGTTACCGGACACCCCGGAGGAACTGGAGGGGCGCCCCGAGGCGGCGAACTTGTTGGGGATCTATGCGGCGCTTGCCGACCAGACACTGCAAGCGGCCTGCTCACAGTTCGCGGGGGAATGTTCTCGTCGTTTAAACGAGCACTGGCTGACGTTGCAGTTGCCCGACTCGAGCCGATCACCGCGGAAATGCGCCGTCTGGAGGGCGACCCGGGGCATCTCGATGCGGTTCTTGCCGAGGGCGCGGACCGCGCGCGGGCTATTGCCGCGCCTATTATGCGCGAGGTCTTCGACGTGGTAGGCTTTCTTGTCTCTCCGTCGGTTACCACCTGATCGCCGTGGGAGCTTGATCCGGCGCCGCCCACAAACCAAATTCGTTGGCAGCCTATCCTTACCGCCGGGTTGGGCCCGACGGCACACAGCCATGGTGACCGAGCATGTTCATCCAAACGGAAATGACCCCTAATCCGGCGACGCTCAAGTTCCTGCCCGGGTGCGAGGTAATGCCGGAAGGGACCGCGAATTATACCCGCCCAGAGGAAGCCGGCCATTCTCCTCTGGCGCTGCGGCTGTTCGGGCTCGAGGGCGTTGCCGGCGTGTTTCTGGGCAGCGATTTTGTCACCGTCACCAAGATGCAGGACCGTGAGTGGGACAGCCTTAAGCCGATCATTCTCGGCAGCATCATGGACCACTTCACGTCAGGCCAACCGGTCGTCAGCGAGACCGCTCCGGCTGTTGCGGCCGGCGAGGGTGGCGAGGACGACGAGATCGTCGCACAGATCAAGGAACTGATTGAGACGCGCGTGCGCCCGGCGGTCGCGCAGGACGGCGGCGACATCGTCTTCCGCGGTTTCGAAGATGGTATCGTGTACCTCCACATGCAGGGGTCTTGCTCCGGGTGCCCAAGTTCCACGGCCACGCTTCGGCACGGCATTGAGAACATGCTGCGCTACTACGTGCCGGAGGTGCAGGAGGTGCGGCCGGTCGAGTATTGATCGGCAGGACGAGGCGGCAGCATCGACAGCCTTTCCGTTCGCGATGGCCGCTTCGTTCGAAAGGGGCGCGCTAGGCGTCCTCTTTGCATTAGTTGCTGCGGGCAGCATCGCCGCCGCAGTTGTTCCATCTTTTGAGTCCGGTGCGCCGCTGAACAGCATCGGTCAGGCACGTACTGATCCAGCGGGTGCCCTGCCGTCTCAAACGAAAGGTGCTGTAGGCTCTCGGCTGACGGAGCAGCTGGATCGGAATGCCACTACTGGTGCCGGATTGGTTCCTCATCGAATAGGCTGGCCGGCGCCGCGCGAAGACGCTGTTCCCGACGGCGAGTCGCAGCGATCAACGTTTATTGAACAATTGCTGCCGCTTGTTTCGGCGGTCAACGAAGAGGTATCGGCAGAGCGCGCTCGGCTTTGGAATGTGCGCCAGCAAAGGAGCGCCGGTGAACTGTCTGTAGAAGACAGGCTGTGGCTCGCCAATGTCGCGGAGAGATACGGAGCTGCGGCATCGGATTTCGCGGAGCTAACCCGCCGCATCGATGCCGTGCCGGCGTCGATCCTGATCGCCTTGGCGGCCTCTTCAACCAATTGGAATGCGATGGATGAGCTGGGCTGGCGGGCGCTTTTGCGTGCTGTCGCGGGCGCTGCATCGGCAATCCCGGCGGCAGCTACCGCCGCCCGGTCACGGCCGCTGGAATCTCCACTTGACGCTCTTCGCCTTTATCTCTGGGTAGTAAACACTCATGCGGACTTCTCGCCATTTCGACGGGCGCGGGAACGACTGCGTCATGATGGCCTGCCGATGCTCGGCTCGTCTTTGGCGGTCACGTTGCCGCGCGTAGCTCCGGGGAAAATGCCGGGGGCGGTGGTCTTGTCGGAGCTTATCGCCGATCAGCGGCTTGAGCGGTTCGATATTGCACGGCTGTTGCCCGTGAGCCCGCCGAAATCAGGCACCTCGGAATGGAGCAGCGATCCTGCCTTCGCCCACGAACTAGGTGAATAAATATGAAATCGATAGACACTGCCGCCCTGGATATATTGTTCCGCGATGCGCGGACCCACTATAATTGGCAGGATAAGCCGATTGCTCTCGAGACGCTGCATGCAGCTTGGGACTTGGCGAAGATGGGACCAACCAGCGCCAACTGCATGCCGGCGCGCATCGTTTTTGCTATCTCGCAGGAAGCGAAAGAAAAGCTTCGGCCAGCGCTGATCGCTGGCAACGTTGACAAGACAATGTCAGCTCCGGCTACGGCAATCGTGGCCTTTGATCTCGCATTCTACGACAACCTGCCGGAGTTGTTTCCTCATGCGGATGCTCGGTCCTGGTTCGTCGGAAACCAAGAACTTATTCAGTCGACCGCGTTCCGCAACGGCTCGCTGCAAGGCGGCTACTTCATGTTGGCCGCGCGCGCGGTCGGCCTGGATTGCGGACCGATGTCCGGCTTTGACAATGCCCAAGTTGACGCCGCGTTCTTCCCCGGCAGCACGGTCCGCTCGAATTTCTTGTGCAATCTCGGATACGGCGACGCTTCTAAGCTCTACCCGCGCAGCAAGCGCCTGTCTTTCGACGAGGCTTGTCGGGTGGCTTGAGCTACATCATCGGTTCGGCGAGCAAGCTATCCGACAGCACCGGGTAGCGGCCACGCGGCTTAAACAGCTGGTAGTGCCACCACTCGTTTCGATAATAGTCGAAGCCGGCGGCTGTCATAAGGCCGAGCAACACCGTCCGGTTGCGCTGCGCCGTGACAGAAACGGCGGTATCACCGTGCCAGGAGAGCGGCCGCATGTCGTCGAAGGACGTTCCCATGTCGAGCTCTTCCCCGCTCGCTGCGTCGAGCAGTGTCAGATCGATTGCCGCGCCCATGCTGTGTGGCGAGCCGCGGCGTGGATCAGCGATATAGTCGGGATCCGGCAGATGTCGCCACAGCATCCATTGTGCCTCGGCCGGGCGGAATGCGTCATAGATCTTCAAGTGAAGCCCCATGCGGCGAGCAAGATCGACAGCGCGAACCAGCAGCACTGCGGTGTGTGGATGCAGCCAGCAGCGCGGCCGCTGGTAAATGGCGGAGCCGGTGAAATTATCGGGCTTGCCGTAGATCAGGTCGATATCGACGTCGTGGCTCTTCGGGGTGATTTCGACCAGCATCCGTGTCCGCTCCGATACTCTAAGCCGGCTGGGTGGGACGGCCGGCTCACAGATAGACGATAGTGTCGTATGCGGATCCTGGCCATCGATACCTCTACCGGCGCGTGCTCGGCCGCGGTATGGAACCACGGTAACATCTGCGAGCGGCTGAAGGAGATGAGCCGCGGTCATGCCGAGGCGTTACTGCCATTTGTGTTGGCGGCAATGGATGACGCGGCGACCCGGTTTGACGAGCTCGATCTGATAGCGGTAACGACAGGCCCCGGCGCCTTCACCGGTGTTCGAATCGGCTTAGCCGCGGCGCGCGGCATGGCGTTGGCAGCAGGCGTGCCCTGCCTTGGCGTAACGTCGCTGGAAGCTATAGCTGCTGCTGTAGGACCTGAGGACGCGGCGGAAGGACCGCTGCTTGTTGTTATCGACAGCAAGCGGGGGGACGTCTATGCGCAGGTTTTCGTCGTCGGTGCGCCGGCAGCTCTACCCTTCCTGGCAGATGCTCGCTCAATAGCTCGCCATCTTCCTGAGGGTCGGGTGTTGGTGGCGGGAGACGCAACGGCGGCGGTCTTGCCGGTGCTGAACGAGATTGGCATCAGTGTCCGTGCCGCTGCGGTGCCTGGATATCCGACGGCAGCATGTATCGCCACCCTCGCCGCTTGCCGTTGGCGAAACGCTACGGAAGGTGCGCAGCTGATGCCATTGCCGCTGTATCTGCGGGCGCCCGCCACCGGTCCCCAGTCAAAAGCGACATGCCGGTGACCACGGATCTGGCAATCGAAAGGGCGTCGGCTGCCGATGCCGCAGCGTTAGCGACGGTCCACCAGCAGTCATTCCCCGAACCGTGGGATGAAAGCGTGTTTGGTTATCTGCTCACTCTGCCGTCTTCCTTGGCCATGGTGGAGCGCTGCGGGAACGGCATTGCCGGCCTGGTGCTCTGCCGCTTTGTTGCCGACGAGAGCGAGGTGTTGACTTTCGCCGTCTCCCCGACGCTGCGGCGACGCGGCATTGGCCTCCGACTGATGGCCGCGGCGCTTGAGGAGATTCGTGGACGAGGCGGGCGGCGATCTTCCTGGAAGTGGCGGAAGATGCCCCGGCGGCGCTTGCCTTGTACAAGCGCTTTGACTTTCGTCCGGTCGGTCGACGGCGCCGATATTATACCCGAGGGGCCGTCGATGCTGTCGATGCCGTCGTCATGCGGTGCGATTTGTGAGCGCGACCTTGCGAAAGCGGAGGCGGTGCACGGCTCCTTCACCAGACCCGGCGAGGGGTTGCAACTCCAACAGTTCATGACCCTGTCCAGCAACGGCGCGCGGTACGTTCGTTACTGGTTCAGCTCCCCGTAGCAGCACGACAGCGGTTTCTCCGGGAGCCATCTTTTCAATCAGCAGCTTGGTGCGGACAAACGTCAGTGGGCAAACCTCACCGCTGATATCCAGATAATATTCCGCCGGTTTGTCTGGAGGGTTTTTCACTCTATTTGACATCAATGCGTCTTGCTCCGAGCGAGAGTATTTACTATATGTGGCTTCGCCCCCAGGGAAGACGAAGGAAGAAGTGAGGATGCGCGATCAGGAAGTTTTTACTGAGATGCTGGAGCTAACGACCGAGATCGTCGCCGCACACGTCGGCAACAATCCGATCGCTGCGGCCGAATTGCCAGGACTTATCCAAAGCGTCTATCGGACATTAGTGTCGGTTGGTAGTTCACCGGCTACCGTCGAGCGGCCAAAACCCGCGGTGCCGGTAAAGCGATCTGTATTCCCGGATTACATCGTATGTTTGGAGGATGGCAAGAAGCTCAAGATGCTCAAACGCCATCTTAAGACTTCATACGACATGACGCCCGAGGAATATCGCGAACGCTGGGGCCTCCCCCGATTACCCTATGGTTGCTCCCAACTATGCACAGCATCGCAGCAATCTCGCCAAGGAGATCGGACTGGGAACGACCCGTCGCAGCTCGGGCGGCAAGGGCGCCTGAACTCAGGTCGGTAAGGTGCCTGACGACGTTCGTCCAGTAGATGAAACTTTGAAGCGTTGTCGTTATAAAGATCCGGCAATCGTTACTTACGGCGGGAGGGGTAATGTCCCAATTGTCTCGAATCGAGCACCTTTGCCTCGAAAAGGGAATGAAGATGACCGGTCAGCGCCGGATCATCGCAAGAGTGCTGTCGGAAGCCGCCGATCACCCGGATGTCGAGGAAGTTTACCGCCGAGCCGTCCGTATCGATCCTCGGATCAGCATCGCGACCGTCTACCGCACGGTGCGATTGTTCGAGGAGGCGAACATCCTCGAACGGCACGATTTCGGAGACGGCAGGTCCCGCTACGAAGAAGCCAGCGACGAACATCACGACCATCTCATCGATATCCAATCAGGCCGGGTGATCGAGTTTCGCAGCCCGGAAATTGAGGTGCTGCAACGACAGATTGCCGAGCGCCACGGCTACCGTTTGGTTGGTCATCGGTTGGAATTGTTCGGTGTTCCGATGGAAGCGCGCGAGAAGTAACGCTCTCACGGGTAAGGCAGTCAGCGGCACGCGATCAGCGGCGGCTTGACTCCGGCAAGCGGACTGATACCTTCCGTTTAGTAGTTGTCACCGAGTTCGGAGATCGGGGACGATACGGATCGTCGATCGGCTGGGTGGGTATGCGCACCCTGAGGCGTTGGTAAAAAAGCTACATATTCGTACCTACGGCTGTCAGATGAACGTCTATGACTCCGCTCGCATGGCGGATGTTTTGACGTCTTCTGGGTACGAGTTGGTCGACGCCGCCGAGGAAGCCGACCTCATTATCGTTAACACCTGCCATATCCGCGAGAAGGCCGCGGAGAAGGTATATTCTGAACTTGGACGGCTCCGGCGCATCAAGCGCGATGGCTCCGGCAATGCCGCTGGCGGAGCAACGCTGCTTGCCGTGGCAGGCTGCGTAGCCCAGGCTGAAGGCGCCGAGATGCTGGAGAGGGCGCCGTTCCTCGACATCGTCGTGGGTCCTCAAGCTTATCACAGGCTGCCGGAGTTGGTGACGCGAGCAGAGCGCGCGGTTGGGGCCGTGCTCGACGTTGAATTTCCAGCCGATGCAAAATTCGACATGCTTCCGGATCCCCATGTCGCTGCCGGCACCGCCGGCGCCTTTCTTACGGTGCAGGAAGGCTGTGACCGGTTCTGTAGCTTCTGCGTCGTGCCCTATACCCGCGGTGCAGAATACTCGCGGGCGGTCGAGGATGTGCTGCGCGAGGCGCGGCTTTATGCCGATGGCGGAGTTCGTGAGATTACTTTGCTGGGGCAGAATGTTAACGCTTACCACGGAAGTGCCCCGGATGGTACTGAATGGCGGCTTGGCCCGGCTCATTCGCGCCGTGGCGGCCATCGAAGGCATTGCCCGCATCCGCTATACTACCTCCTATCCCCCCGACCATGATGCTGACCTGATTGCCGCCCACGCGGACACCCCGGAGCTAATGCCTTACCTGCATCTGCCGGTACAGTCGGGTTCGGACCGGGTTTTGAAAGCGATGAATCGGCGGCACCGGGCGGATGATTACCGGCGGTTGGTAGAGCAATTGCGCGGCGCCCGGTCGGATCTCGCGCTGAGTTCGGACTTCATCGTGGGATTTCCCGGCGAGTCCGACGCGGATTTTAGCGAAACGCTGCGGCTTGTGGAGGACGTCCGCTTCGCTCAGGCATATTCGTTCAAGTATAGCCCGCGGCCGGGGACACCAGCGGCGGAGGCTCAGCAAGTGCCTGAAGCAGTCAAGGTGGAGCGCCTTACGGCATTGCAGGATTTGCTTGCCCGTCAGCAAAGCATCTTCAATGCATCCTTCATCGGCCGCACCGTTCCCGTGCTGATCGATGGCCGGGGACGCAAGCCGGGGCAGGTTGTCGGCCGTAGTCCCCACATGCAATCCGTGCATCTACATGCCGCGGAAACGTTGCAGGGGTCGATCGTCGATGTGCGAATCGTCGGTGCCGGTGGCAACAGCCTCGCGGGCGAACTGCTGCCGGAGAACCGCGTTTGAGCCGGTCGACAGGTGACGGAAGCACCGATTCCGAGGACGGCGGCACTCTGCATAAGCAGTTCGATGATAACCGACTGGCACTTCAGCTTTTTGGCGCACATCACGCTCATCTGGCGCGGATCGAACAGCATCTCGATGTCAGCATCCATTCGCGGGGAAACCTCCTGACCATCGACGGTGATCCGGACGCGGTGGCGACTGCCGGGACTGTTCTCGATCGCCTTTATGCGCGCATCGAACGGGGGCATTCATTGCGGCTGTCCGACGTCGACGCAGCCTTGCGCATGGCACCCGCCCAGCCGGCTTCCGGCGCCGAACCGACGCCGGAAACCGCCGAGGCGGATGCGAGCGTTGTCATTCGTGGGCGCACTGTCGTTACCCGCACCCGGACACAAGGCACCTACATCCGCGCGATCGACCGCTATGACCTGGTGTTCGGCGTCGGGCCGGCCGGCACTGGCAAGACTTACCTGGCAGTGGCGAAGGCGGTCGAGCGGCTGGTCAATGGCCAGGCCGACCGCATTATCCTGTCGCGGCCGGCAGTCGAGGCGGGCGAACAGCTAGGATTCCTGCCTGGGAACATGCGCGAGAAGGTCGATCCTTACCTGCGACCGCTGTACGACGCGCTTTACGACATGCTGCCGGCGCCACAGGTCATCAAACGGCTGGAGAGCGGCGAGATCGAGGTGGCTCCGCTTGCCTTCATGCGCGGCCGGACCCTGGCAAACGCCTTTGTTATTCTCGACGAGGCGCAGAATACCACGGCCGTGCAGATGAAAATGTTCCTTACCCGCCTCGGCGAAAACGCGCGCATGGTCATCACCGGCGATCTCAGCCAAGTGGATCTGCCGAAGGGCACCCGCTCAGGACTTCGCCAGGCGCTGGAAATTCTTGATGGCGTCGGGGGCATCGGCTTCGTTGAGTTTACCGATGCAGACGTGGTGCGGCATCCTTTGGTTACGCGCATCGTTCGCGCCTATGACAAGGCAGAGAACCGCATGCAGCTCGGAGCAGAGTATGAAAAGGAGCGACGGGAACGTGGCCGCGGCCGCTCTTGATTTGGACGTGCTGATTGAAGAGCCGGCGTGGTTGGAATCGGTTCCTGACGTCGAGGTCCTTTGCCGTACCGCCGCCGAAGCCGCCTGGTCGCTAGGCGCTCCTCCGCACGCGCACGCGGCCTCACCGGCAGACCCCGTTTCGGCCTGCGTTTTGCTCGCCTCGGACGATCGTGTGCGTGCGCTGAATCGTGACTTTCGCGGTCGTGACGTCCCTACCGACGTGCTTTCCTTTCCCGCCTTTGAGCCGGATGTTCTTGCTGCCGCAGGTGCCGAGGGTCCGCCCCCGGTGCTTGGTGACATCGTCATCGCGCTGCAAACAACGCTGGCCGACGCGGCTCAGGACGGTAAGACGGTGAAGGACCACCTGAGGCATCTGGTTGTTCACGGCATCCTGCATTTGCTCGGCTATGATCACGAAAGAGACGCGGACGCCGCGGAAATGGAAGCGTTGGAAGTGAACGTTCTGTCCAGCCTCGGCATCAAAGATCCGTATGGATCGGAAAAATGACCGGAGACGACGCCACAACCACTCCGGAAGAAGGCCTTAGTCATCCGCCGGCGCGGCCGGCCGGCATGCGCCATGATGCAGCCCTGAGCAAGGTCATTCGCGGTGCGTTGCGGCGCTTTGGGCTGTTGCGAAACGGTGAACCTTCGGTACGCGATGCGCTCGATGAGCTTATCGATGGCAGCAACGACGCCGAAGAAATTCTCGGAGAGGACGAGCGGACGCTGCTCGCCAATGTTCTGGACCTGCGAGGGCGCCCAGTCGAGGACGTGATGGTACCGCGCGTCGACATTATCGCCGTGGACGGCGAAGCGACGCTGGCCGAAGTTATCGAAACGATGACCAGCAGCGGTCATTCAAGATTACCCGTATATCGCGAGTCTCTCGACGATGCAATCGGCATGGTGCATATCAAGGATGTGCTCGCCTGGCGTGGCCGCGACGAACACTTCCAGCTCGCAAAAATTTTGCGTCGGGTTCTTTTCGTGGCACCTTCAATGGAAGTGTTGCAGTTGTTGTTGGAGATGCGAGCAACGCGAACGCACATGGCGCTGGTCGTCGACGAGTTCGGGGGAGTTGACGGACTTCTCACCATTGAGGATCTGGTCGAGGAGATCGTCGGAGAGATTGCCGACGAGCACGATAAGGACGACGAGCCGACCGTGCAGAAGAATGTCGACGGTGCCCTTGATGCAGATGCACGCGCCTCGGTCGAGGCGCTGGAAGAGTACGTCGGCTCGATGCTTAGCACCGACGAGAGGGATGAGATCGATACGCTCGGAGGGCTTGTCGTGTCTCTGGCCGGCCGTGTGCCGATCCGCGGCGAGCTGATCCGCCATCCTTCGGGCCTGGAGTTCGAGGTGCTGGAGGCCGATCCGCGTCGGATCAAGCGCGTGCGCATCCGTCGAACTGAAACGACGTCACGAGAGGCAGATGCCTTGGCTGAGTCCGGCGAGGCGCGTTGATCGGCATGGTGATCGGCAGCACCGCGACCGCTTTGCGTGAAAACATCGACGCGCCGGGTCCCTGGCGCTGGCTCCGCCGGATCGCCTCAGCCACCGCCGGAACCCGCGGTTGGCGCCGCCTCATGCTGGCAGCGGCATTGGGCGCGCTGGCGGTGTTGGCGTTACCGCCTTTTTACATCGTGCCGGTGCTGGTACCAGCGTTTACGGGCTTAATCTGGTTGATCGATGGTTCTCGAAACTGGCGCTCGGCCTTGCTGACCGGCTTCTTTTTTGGCCTTGGATATCTAACCGTTGGGCTGTACTGGGTGGCGAATGCGCTTCTTACCAAGCCGGAGGAATTCGGTTTGGTGGCACCGCTCGCGCCGCTGGCGCTGGCGGCGATCCTGGCGCCATGGCCGGCGGTAGCCTGCGCACTGGCCCGGTTGGCGGTTCGCAGTGGTGTTGGCCGTGTACTTACCTTCGCCGGCGCATGGATCCTCATGGAGTGGGTCCGAAGCTGGGCATTTTCCGGTTTTCCGTGGAACTTGATCGGCAGCGTCTGGGCGTTTTCGGATGCAATGCTGCAAGGCGCCTCGGTGGTCGGTACCTATGGTCTTGGTCTCGCCACGGTTGTCGCGGCGGCGATGCCGGCGGTGTTGATCCAGCCGCCCAGCCGCCTGCCGCGGCGCTGGCCGCTGTTGCTGGCGGCAGCCTCTCCGTTGTTGCTGCTGTTCGTCTTCGGGCAAGCCCGCATCGCCGCGATTGCCGACACCGGTACCGTGGACGGGGTGCAATTGCGGCTTGTGCAGGGTAACATTCCGCAGACGCTGAAATGGCGGCGAGAACTGGTCGATCAGCACCTGCTGTCGCAGATCCGGCTGGGCAACACCCCCGCTAACCCGCCGCCGACGCATATCCTCTGGTCGGAGGCAGCCGCGCCGCTTTTCTTGTCGCAGGACGCGGAGCGGCTGCGGCTGATCGGACGCTCGACGCCGCGGGGCGGCCTGACCCTGCTTGGGACGCTGCGCACGACACCGCCTGGCGAACCGCAGTTCCAGGTGTGGAACAGCATGCTCGTTATCGATGAGCGCGGAAGCGTTGTCGATTGGTACGACAAGGCTCACCTCGTTCCGTTCGGGGAGTTCATGCCGCTGCGCAGCGTCCTCGGCTTTGCCAGTGTCGCTGGTGGTAGCACCGATTTTTCTCGCGGCGACGGGGTACGGACACTTCATCTGCCCGGACTGCCGCCGGTCGGCCCGCTGATCTGCTACGAGGTGATTTTTCCCGGAGCCGTCGTCGATGCCCGGGACCGGCCGCGGTGGTTGCTCAACCTTACGAACGACGGCTGGTACGGCATCTCGACGGGCCCCTATCAGCATTTGGTTGCGGCAAGGTTACGGGCGGTAGAGGAGGGGCTACCGGTGGTGCGGGTCGCGAATACTGGAATTTCGGCCATCATCGATCCATTAGGCCGGGTCCGTGCGCAGCTTGGTCTCGATGAGCAGGGAGTTCTGGACGGTCCACTGCCGTTGCCGCTGGCATCTACCTTGTTTGGCATCACCGGGCCTTGGGCAGTCCTTTTGTTGTCGGCGTTGATGATCCCTTTTGGAATTGGTCTGAGTCGCCGACAGTACCCCTTTACGGGCAGCTAACCCCTCAAAAAACACATTTTGCGCGAAGAAGTCTTGCGAAGACGAGTCAAATTTGCATATCATTTGATAGTTCGAGTGTTCGACGCCGGTTTTTGATGCAGTGCCTTTGCGTTCGCCGGTGCCGCTCAATCAACAAGGCTCAATTCAGGTCCCTTGAAGGCGCGGCGAAATTATGACTGAGGGTAGAACTATTGGGAGACCCAGGGGAAGGATCGGAACTCGTTCGGAAAGGGCAGAACGCTTACCGCCGGGCATTCCTAACCCTGTCGATATACATGTTGGCAGCAGAGTGAGGCTGCGTCGTACCTTGCTAGGTCTGAGCCAGGAGAAGCTGGGCGAAGCCGTTGGGCTGACCTTCCAGCAGATCCAGAAGTATGAACGGGGCGCCAATCGTATCGGTGCGTCGCGCCTGTTTGAGTTCAGTCGCATTCTCGACGTGCCGGTATCTTTCTTCTTTGACGATATGGCTGAGCGTGCGAAGCCCAGCGAGGTCGCCGGTCTTCCGGCGTTTTCCGACCAGCCTCAAGCACCACTGGAACCCGACCCGCTAACCCGCCGCGAGACGCTTGAACTCGTTCGTGCGTATTACCGGATCAGCGATCCGCACGTGCGCAAGCGTCTGTTCGAGCTAGCCAAGTCGCTCGGCACAGCCGACACCGCAGAGTAAGCTCAAAAGTATCACGGCAGCGCCCTTATTGGGTATCGATGGAAACGGCTTGACGCCGCACCCGGCCGTTGTCAGAAGATCGGGCCTTAGCGCCGCGCTTCCTCGGTTCTCCCTGGACATCGTGGTCCAGACCCGCGAGCGGGGCTAGCCTAGTGCCTGCTAGCCAATGGTTGCGGCTGCATGTCAAAACAACGGAAGGGGGTGTTTGAGCGTGGCAAAAAGAGATTTCCTGTTCACCAGCGAGTCAGTTTCCGAGGGGCATCCCGACAAGGTTTGCGATCGGATTTCCGATGCCATTCTCGACGCGTTCCTGACCGAACAACCGCTGTCCCGGGTCGCGGTCGAAACCATGTGCACCACCAATTTCATCATGCTGGCGGGCGAGGTGCGTGGTCCTGATACGATGAACCACGAGCGGTTCAAGGAAATCGCGCGCCAGGCCGTGCGTGACATTGGCTACGAGCAGCGGGGATTCCACTGGAAAGACGCAGAAATAACATCGCACATCCACTCGCAGTCGGTGGACATCGCTATGGGAGTCGATGCCACCGGCAACAAGGATGAAGGCGCCGGCGACCAGGGCATCATGTTCGGCTATGCCTGCCGCGAGACCGACGCGCTGATGCCGGCGCCGATCTACTACGCCCACGCGATCCTGCGATCGCTTGCCGAAGCGCGGCACTCGGGCGCTGAACCCGGACTGGGGCCGGATGCGAAGAGCCAGGTCACACTGCGCTACGTTGACGGCCGGCCGACGGGCGCCACCGCCATCGTCGTTTCGACGCAGCACTCGGATCGGCTGAACGTCGACGAAGTGCGCGAAATTGTCCGCCCGCACGTCGTCAACGTCCTGCCCGAAGGCTGGATGTGCGACGAGCGAAATTTCTACGTCAATCCCACGGGCCGCTTCGTCATCGGCGGACCAGATGGCGACGCGGGTCTCACCGGACGGAAGATTATTGTCGATACGTACGGCGGCGCCGCGCCCCACGGAGGAGGTGCGTTCTCTGGCAAAGATCCGAGCAAGGTCGACCGTTCCGCGGCCTATGCTGCACGCTATCTGGCGAAGAACGCGGTTGCTGCCGGGCGAGCGGACCGCTGCACCATCCAGCTGTCCTATGCGATCGGCGTCTCGCATCCATTGTCCGTTTATGTTGAGACGCATGGCACGGGCCGGGTAGATGAAGAACGTTTATCCGAAATGCTGCAACAGATCGTCGATCTTTCGCCGCGTGGCATTCGAAGCCGTCTTCAACTCAATCGGCCGATATATGCGCGCACCGCCGCCTACGGCCACTTCGGCCGCGAACCGGAACCGGACGGCGGGTTCTCTTGGGAACGCACTGACTTCGTCGACGACTTGAAGAGCGCTTTCGACATTTCGTGATCGATGTCACGGCGCGAGAGGCGCCGATCCGACCCTTTTGTACGGCCGACGCCGCGGCCGGGCGCTCCGCCCAGGCCGAATCGCCGCCATTGCCGAACGACTGCCGGATTACGCACTGCCGCTGCCCCCGGACGGGACGCCGCTCGATCCGGGCAGCCTCTTTGCAGCCGCCGTCGCCGACGTCTGGCTGGAAATCGGCTTCGGCTCCGGCGAGCATCTCCTCGGTCGCGCCGCTATGCATCCGGAAGTCGGCTTTATCGGCTGCGAGCCGTGGATCGATGGCGTGGCGGCATTGCTGGCGAAGGCCGATCCGGAATTACTGCCCCGCTTGCGCGTGCTCCCCGGCGATGCCCGTCCGTTGCTCGGGACGCTGCGCAACAGCAGCCTTGGACGCGTGTTCGTTTTGTTTTCCGATCCATGGCCAAAGCGTCGGCATCATCGCCGTCGGCTCATTGGGCCAGAGACGCTGCACCACATTGCCCGCGTTCTGCGCCCTGGTGGCGAGCTGCTATTCGCCAGTGATCACTGTGATTACCTACGTTGGACCTTGGCCTTGGCAGACGAAGAGCCAGGTCTCGCCTGGTGCGCTCGACGGCCGCACGACTGGCGGCAACCGCCTGACGGATGGGTGCCGACACGCTATCAGCGCAAAGCAGAAGCCCGTGGTATAGATTGCCATTACCTTCGGTTCGAGTGCCGGAAGGAACTCTGAGGGGGCGCAAAGCGGCGAAAAAGCCTTGTGCGGTCGCGGCTCTCGGCTATATACGATCGAGGAAGGGGCGCGCCGAATCTTCTAAGACGCGGAACATTGCGGTCGAAAGATCGATCGGACGTGGCAGGGTGGGCCTTGGGCTCGCCCTTTTTGTTCGAGCGCGTTCCTTTGGCTTCGCGCACAACTGTGCACGGGAGTGACGGCGATGGAATTGGCCGATCGCATCGTTGAGTTGGTGCGACCGACCATCGAGGGCCTGGGTTATTTACTGGTGCGAGTACAAGTGTCAGGGCGACAGCGATTGCGGCTGCAGATCATGGCGGAGCGAGCGGACGATCAACCGATGATGGTCGACGACTGCGCGCTGCTCAGCCGAGCGGTGTCCGCAGTTCTTGACGTTGAAGATCCGATAAGCGCTGCCTACACCTTGGAACTCAGCTCCCCCGGGATCGACCGGCCGCTCGTGCAACTCGCTGATTTCGAGCGTTTCATCGGCAAGGAAGCACGGGTCGAACTTTCCCGGCCAATCGACGGACGCCGGCGCTTTCAGGGACGCCTGCTGGGCACGCGCGGCGAGATGGTGCGGCTGGCCCTGGCTGGCTCCAATATCGAAGTAGAAGTTGCGCATGCCGACATCCAGCGCGCCAAGCTGGTGCTTACCGACGAGTTGTTATCTGCCTGCGGGCGATCGCAAGCCGATCTTTGATCAAATGGAGACCGTCGTCCGACGATGACCAAACCGACCACCGAAACTGACGCCGTTCACGCCCGCCCAGAACTCCTGCAAGTAGCTGATGCAGTGGCGCGCGACAAGAGCATCGACCGCGAGGAGGTGCTTGAGGCGATGGAGCAGGCCATCCAGAAGGCTGGCCGCTCCAAGTACGGCCATGATCACGACATCCGGGCGCATATAGATCGCAACTCGGGCGAGATCTCGTTAGCGCGCTACATTGAAGTGGTAGAGCTGGTGGAGAATGAGACGACGCAGGTGCCGCTGACCAAGGCTCTGCTTCGCCATCCGGCGGCTACCGTCGGGGAGTTCATCGTCGATCCGCTGCCGCCCATCGATTTCGGCCGCATCGCCGCGCAGACGGCGAAGCAGGTGATCGTCCACAAGGTGCGTGAGGCCGAACGGCGCCGCCAGTACGATGAGTTCAAGGACCGCGCGGCGGACATCGTCAATGGTCTGGTTAAGCGCGTGGAGTTCGGCAACGTCATCGTTGATCTCGGCCGCGCGGAGGCCCTGCTGCGGCGGGAAGAGACCATTCCTCGCGAGCACTTCAACACCGGCGACCGGGTGCGCGCCTACATCATGGATGTTCGGGAAGAGCCGCGTGGGCCGCAGGTGTTCTTGTCGCGCACTCATCCGCAGTTCATGGCGAAGCTGTTTGCCCAGGAGGTGCCGGAGATCTACGAAGGCATCATCGAAATCCGCGCGGTCGCCCGCGATCCCGGTTCGCGCGCCAAGATCGCGGTGTATTCGCGAGACTCCGGCATCGATCCGGTCGGACCGTGCATCGGCATGCGTGGCTCGCGGGTGCAGGCGGTCGTCGGCGAGTTGCAGGGCGAGAAGATCGATATCATCCAGTGGTCGAATGATCCCGCAACCTTTGTCGTCAACGCACTGGCGCCTGCCGAGGTCACCAAAGTGGTCCTCGACGAGGAAGCCAACCGCATTGAAGTGGTGGTGCCTGACGACCAGCTCAGCCTGGCGATCGGCCGCCGAGGTCAGAATGTCCGGCTGGCGTCGCAGCTGACAGGCTGGGACATCGATATTCTCACAGAGGAGGAGGAGTCGGTGCGCCGTAATGAAGAATTCACTGCCCGCTCGCAGACCTTCGTTGACGCGCTGAATGTAGACGACGTGATCGCGCACCTGCTGGTCACGGAAGGTTTCAGCACGGTCGAAGATGTTGCTTTCGTGCCGGTGGAAGAGCTAGCGGACGTCGAGGGTTTGGATGTTTCGGTAGCCGAAGAATTGCGCAATCGCGCCCGCGTGTTTTTGGAAGCGCGTGACGAAACGGACAACCGCCGCCGCATCGAACTCGGCGTCGACGAGTCTCTCGCAGAGCTTGAGGGATTGAAGCCGGCGGCGCTGGTCGCCCTGGGCGAGGCAGGTGTGAAGACGCTGGACGATCTCGCCGATCTGGCTACCGACGAACTCCTGGAGATCGTACCTCAAGGCTCACTCACTTCCGAGCGTGCCGATGCGATCATCATGGCGGCGCGTGCGCATTGGTTCGACGATGAGGGATCGCTGGCTGGAGGAAAGACATCGGGTGGGACGGCTGCCGTGACCACAGATGCGGACGTCGAAGGACGGTGACCGAGTTGTCAACTCTCGCGGTTGCCGCACAGACGCGTTCTGCCGAGCCCGACGTCAGCACCGCTCTGTCGGAGCGTCGCTGTTTGGCGTGCGGGCTATCGCTGGATCGCGACGGGCTTATCCGCTTCGTTGTCGATCCGGAGGGAATGATTGTTCCGGATGTCGACGAACGGTTACCGGGGCGTGGCCTGTGGGTGTCGGCGGATCGAGACGCAATCGAAACGGTTCTTCGCCGCAAGCTGTTCGCAAAAGCCGCCAAGCAGGCGGTACGGGTTCCGGATAGTTTGCCGCAGCAGGTGGAAACCCTGTTAACTCGTCGTTGCCGCGAGCTGATCGGCCTCGCTCGCCGGGCGGGACAGGCAGTATTCGGTTATCAGAAAGTGCGCGAACGACTCATGACACGAACCGATGGCCTTCTGTTAGAGGCGACCGACGGTGCCGACGGCGAGTGCCGCAAGCTGCGCTCGCTCGCTCCTCAAATGCAGGTCGTACGGGTGCTGAGTGCAGCGGAAATCGGTGCCAGTATTGGCCGCGAATACATTGTTCATGGTGTGGTTCAGTCGGGGCGATTGGCCGACCGGCTCGTCCGTGACGCATCCAGGCTGCGAGGTCTCCGCTCGCCGGTGCCGTTCCCTTCTCAGCCAGCTGAGTCGATGTGATTGATATGACCGATATCGACGAACGTGATCCAAAAAAGCAGAGCGACGGGAGCCAGGCTCGCCGGCTTGAGCTGAAGAAGACGGTCGAGACCGGACAGGTTCGCCAGAGCTTCGCGCACGGCCGTTCGAAGATGGTCACTGTCGAGGTACGAAAGAAGCGGACCTTCGCGCCGGACCCGCGCGGCCGGACGGCCGAGGCATCCCGCAGTCCTGAGCGAGATGGCGGGCAGAGTGGCGGCGGCTTTCCCGGTGCGGCACGACCTGAAGGCAAGGCGCGCGAGGGCGCAACCGTCGGCCTGACCAATGCCGAGAAGGCGACGCGGGTGCGTGCTCTTCAGGACGCGATGAAGGCGGAGGAGGAACGTCTGCTCTTCCCGCCCAGTGCGCCGCTGGAGACAACTCCTGAAGAAGATTTGGTCGAGGCGACCGCCGATGCCGCAGATGCAGCAGCGCCCGCAGATAAAGCAGCGGCCGATCTCACTCCTGATGAAATTGTAGCGGCTGGCGATGCAGCTTCGGCTCAGCCGGCGGTGGAAACTGCGGATAGCGGCGTCCCCGAGCCAGCAGCGGGCACTTCACCCGCTGTAGGTGAAGGCGCCATCGAGCCGACGCGTGACGAGGATGCAGCGAAGGCAGGTGCTGAGCCGGTCGTTGCCGCTAAGCCCACCACCACCGAAGCCGAGGCCGATGCCAATCGAGGCCGACCGAAGCGGCCGGCGCGAGTCGAGGTGCGCAAAGTCGACGCCGGGCGGCGCGACGACGCAAGTGGCCGGCGGGCCGGCAAGATCAACATCACCGATGTTCTGGACGATGCCGCGGGCGAGCGGATGCGTAGCCTCGCCTCGGTGCGGCGGGCTCGGGAAAAGGAACGCCTGAAGCAGCTCAGCCTGCGGATGGAAAACCAGAAAGTGGTCCGCGACGTGATCATCCCGGAAAGCCTGACCGTGCAGGAATTAGCCAACCGCATGGCGGAGCGTTCCACCGATGTGATCAAGGCGCTGATGCGCATGGGGGTGATGGCGACCCTCAACTATACGATCGACGCCGATACGGCTGAGTTATTGGCTGTTGAGTTCGGTCACAATGTTCGCCGGGTGACCGCTGCCGACGTCGAGATCGGGCTGCGAGGCGAGGTCGACGAGGTGGGCGACCTGATGCGCCGTCCGCCGGTGGTGACGGTGATGGGCCACGTCGACCACGGCAAGACATCGCTTCTCGATGCGCTGCGGAAGACTGACGTGGCAGCGCACGAGGCAGGCGGCATTACCCAGCACATCGGCGCCTATCAGGTGACGCTGGCTGGAGGCGAGCGCATCACGTTTATTGACACACCAGGCCACGCCGCGTTCACGCAGATGCGGGCACGGGGAGCGAGGGCGACTGACATCGTCGTGTTGGTCGTTGCCGCAGATGACGGCGTCATGCCGCAAACGGTCGAAGCAATCAATCATGCCAAGGCGGCGGGTGTTCCCATCATCGTCGCGATCAACAAGATCGACAGGCCGGACGCGGATGCGCAGCGGGTGCGCACCGAGCTTTTGCAGTACAGCATTCAGGTCGAGGAAATGGGTGGCGAAACGTTGTCGATGGAGGTTTCGGCCAAGGTCGGCACCAACCTCGACAAGCTTGCCGAAGCAATCCTGTTGCAGGCGGAGTTGCTCGACCTCAAGGCAAATCCCGATCGGCTCGCGGAAGGGCTGATCATCGAAACCAAGGTTGAGCGCGGCCGCGGCGCTGTCGCTACGGTTCTGGTCCAGCGAGGCACCCTGCGTGTCGGTGATATCTTTGTCGCCGGCAGCGAATGGGGCCGGGTCCGGGGCATGACCGATGCCGTTGGCGCGCAAGTTACCGAAGCTGGGCCGAGTATGCCGGTCGAGGTTCTCGGGTTGAACGGCACACCCGCGGCCGGCGACGACGTGGTGGTCGTCGCCAGCGAGGGTCGCGCCCGGGAGGTTACGGAATTCCGTCAACGGCGGACGCGCGACGCGCGCGTAGCGATTGGGCGCGGCACCTTCGAGCAGCTATTCCACCGTATCCAGCAGGGCGAAGGTCAGGAACTGCCGGTCGTTATCAAAGCTGACGTACATGGCTCCGCCGAAGCAATCGTCGGTGCGTTGGAGAAGCTGGGCGGTGACCAGGTCAAGGTCGTGGCACTGCATACCGGGGTCGGCGGCATCAATGAGACCGATGTTGGTCTGGCACGGGCATCGAACGCGCTGATCATTGGCTTCAACGTCCGCGCTAACCCGCAAGCTCGGGAGCTGGCGAGGCGCGACGGCGTTGAGATCCGTTACTACTCGATCATCTACGAACTCGCTGATGACATTAAGTCGATGCTTTCGGGCATGCTGACGCCGATCCTCCGCGAGAACCTCCTCGGTTACGCAGAGATCCGCGAGGTGTTTAACATCTCGAAGGTCGGCAAGGTTGCTGGCTGCCGGGTCACGGAAGGAGTCGTCCGCCGCGGCGGCAAAGTCCGCCTCCTGCGCGACAACGTCGTTATTCACGAAGGCGACCTGTCGCAGCTTAAGCACTTCAAGGAAGACGTTCGCGAGGTTCGCGAGGGCTTCGAGTGCGGCATCACGCTGGCCAGCTATCAAGACATCCAGGTTGGTGATCGCATCGAGTGCTTTGAAATGGAGGAAGTGGCGAGGCAGCTCTAGGGTCGGCGTCATCGCCGCCTGCGAGGCCGCGTCTTATCTCCATGTCGCGTGACGATCAGCCATCCAGTCAACGCCAACTGCGTGTTGGAGAGGAGTTACGACACGCACTTGCCTGGATCATCGAGCGCGGTGAATTGCGAGACCCGGCTATAGCCAAGGCTCCGGTTACGGTGACCGAGGTTCGGATCAGCCCCGATCTGCGTCAAGCCACGGTATTCGTCATGCCACTCGGCGGCGTCGAGCAGGAAGCGGTGCTTGCGGCCTTAACGCGAGCTCGGGGCTTCCTGCGGCGGCAAATCGGCGGCAGCGTAAAGCTGAAATACGTGCCTGACCTGACCTTCCGGATCGACCGCTCTTTTGAAGAAGCGGACCGATATCACCCGGCGCTGCGCGAACCTCGTGTAGCGCGCGATCTGGACGCGGACCCGGAGAGTACAGGCGACGGCACCGGTGATGAGGATGAACGGCGTGGCTGAACGGCGGCGGGGCAGGAAGATCAATGGCTGGTTGGTGATCGATAAACCCGCCGGTCTTACCTCGGCGGCGGTGGTCAGCCGGGTTCGGCGGGCCACCGGCGCTGCCAAGGCCGGGCACGGCGGCACCCTCGATCCGCTCGCGACGGGCGTCCTGCCCCTGGCGCTCGGCGAAGCAACGAAAACCGTCAGCTACGTCATGGAAGGCCGCAAGATCTATCGCTTTACTGTGCGATGGGGAGAGCAGCGCGACACGGACGATGCTGAGGGGCAGTCAATCGCGTTCAGCGAGCTGCGCCCAAGCCGCAGCGAGATCGTTGCAGCGCTAGGTCGCTTTCAGGGTGAGATCGAGCAAATTCCGCCGACCTTCTCGGCGATCAAGGTGGCGGGTGAGAGGGCGTACGCATTGGCACGCGCCGACCGCCCGGTGGAATTGCCGGCGCGTACCGTGCACGTCGCGCGGATCGAACTCGTCGATTGCCCGGACGCTGATCACGCCATCTTTGAGGTCGACGCCGGCAAGGGCGTCTATATGCGAGCGCTCGCCCGCGATCTGGGCACGGTACTGGGCTGCCTCGGTCATGTCGTGGCGCTGCGCCGGCTTTCTGTCGGCCCGTTCCGAGAAACCGAGGCAATATCCCTGGAAAAGCTGGAAATCCTCGGTCATAGTGTCGAATTGCAGACGTACTTGTTACCGGTGGGAGCAGCGCTGGCCGGCATCCCGGCGCTAAATCTCACCGAAGCAGAGGCGAACAGCCTCCAGCGCGGGCAGCCAATCGCGGTGTTGCCCGTGGCGAGCCGGTCCCCCTCCTCTCAGATCAGCAGGGACGTCGTCGTATGCGCGATGGCGAGGGGCAAGCCGGTGGCGTTAGCGCAGATCAAGGGCGGCGAGATCCACCCACTGCGTATCCTAAATCTTTGATGCACGGAGACTTTCATGTCGATCACCGCAGAACGCAAACAAGAAGTGATCAAGGAGTACGCGACCGCCGAAGCCGACACAGGCTCTCCGGAGGTGCAGGTCGCCATTCTCAGCGAGCGAATTCGAAACCTTACTGAGCACCTGAAGGCGCACAAGAAGGATTTCCATTCCCGGCGCGGCCTGCTGATGATGGTGGGTCAGCGGCGTCGATTGCTCGACTACCTGAAACGCAAGGAAACCAATCGCTACGAGCGGCTTGTGGAGCGGCTGGGATTGCGCCGCTGAAGCGGAGCACTGTACCACTCCGATTGAATGCGCGCGCAGCGTAACCCGGACGCAATGATCTAATGATCGGCTGCTTGAGCCAAAGGATATCGTGAATGTTTAAGGAATTCCGTAAGGAACTCACCTGGGGCGGACGCTCGCTGGTACTCGAATCCGGCAAGATTGCCCGCCAGGCTGACGGCGCTGTCGTCGCCACCATGGGTGAGACCAAGGTTCTGTGCACTATAGTCTACGAGAAGTCGCCGAAGGCAGGTCTGGATTTCTTCCCGTTGTCGGTTCACTACCAGGAAAAGAGCTTTGCTGCGGGCAAAATTCCTGGGGCTTTTTCAAGCGCGAGAGCCGTCCGGCGGAGAAGGAGGTGTTGACGTCGCGGCTGATCGATCGCCCGATCCGCCCGCTGTTTGCCAAAGGTTACCGCAATTAGACGCAGATCATCTGCACCGTTCTGAGCCACGACCTGGAGAACGATCCAGATATTGTTGCGATGATCGGCACGTCGGCTGCATTGACTTTGTCGGGGGTGCCCTTCCTCGGTCCGATCGCCGGCTGCCGCGTCGGTTACATCAATGGGGAATATGTGCTCAATCCGCAGGTTGACGAAATGGCGTCGAGCACGCTCGATCTTGTGGTCGCCGGAACCCGCGACGGCGTACTCATGGTTGAGTCCGAGGCGAAGGAACTGTCCGAAGACGTGATGCTGGGGGCGGTGATGTTCGGGCACCGCAGTTTTCAGCCAGTGATCGACGCGATCATCGCCTTGGCCGAGGTGTGCGCCAAGGAGCCTCTTGATCTGCCGAAGGCGCTGCATGGAACCGACGTTGTCGCCGAACGTGTTCGCGCTATCGCTGAGACCGGATTGGCGGAAGCCTATTCTGAGGTCGTCAAGCACGCACGCCGCGACAAAGTGGCGGCCGTGAAGGCGCACACGCAGGCGCTGCTGACTGAAGACCAGTCGTTGGATCAGATGCTGGTGTTCGAGTGTTTCGACGAAGCCTTCAAGAATCTCGAGAAGGATGTCGTCCGCCGGAGCATCATTGCGGACGGGCGGCGAATCGATGGCCGTGACACGCGTTCGGTTCGGCCAATCGCGGTGGAAGTGGGCTTGCTACCGCGGGCGCACGGCAGTGCCCTGTTTACCCGCGGGGAGACGCAGGCTCTGGTTGTCACCACCCTTGGCACGGGTCAGGACGAGCAGATCGTTGACGCGCTTGCCGGTGAATTCCGCGAACACTTCATGCTGCACTACAATTTCCCGCCGTACTCTGTGGGTGAGGCGGGCCGCTTCGGCTTTACGGGCCGCCGCGAGATCGGCCACGGCAAGCTGGCCTGGCGGGCGGTGCGGCCGCTGCTGCCGCCGAAAGCAGACTTCCCCTACACGATTCGGGCCGTTTCCGAAGTCACCGAATCCAACGGTTCGTCATCAATGGCTACGGTGTGCGGCGCTTCGCTGTCGTTGATGGACGCGGGCGTACCATTGACGCGACCAGTCGCCGGCATCGCCATGGGCCTCATCAAGGAGCCGGATGCCTTCGTCGTACTCTCCGACATCCTCGGGGACGAGGATCATCTGGGCGACATGGACTTCAAAGTCGCCGGCACGGAGCAAGGCGTCACCGCCTTGCAGATGGACATCAAGATTACTTCGATCACCGAAGCGATCATGCACAGCGCCCTGGAACAGGCGCGTGAAGGTCGCATTCACATCCTCGGCGAGATGGCGAAAGGCATTTCTTCGGCGCGCGAGGGCCTAAGCAGTAATGCGCCGAGGATCACGGTGATCCATATCAACAAGGAAAAGATCCGCGAAGTGATTGGCCCGGGCGGCAAGATGATCCGCGAGATATGCGAGACGACCGGCGCCCGCATCGACCTGGAAGACGACGGCACGGTGAAAGTCGCGGCTGTTGACCAACGGGCGGCAGACGCGGCCATTGATTGGATCCGCTCGATCGCGGCCGAGCCGGAGATCAACACGATTTATTCTGGAAAGGTCGTGAAGGTCGTGGATTTTGGTGCCTTCGTTAACTTCCTCGGCAACAGGGACGGTCTCGTACACATAAGCGAGCTGGCCAGAGAGCGCGTCGGGAAGGTCACCGACGTCGTGCAGGTAGGCGACACCGTAAAAGTCAAGCTGATTGGCATTGACGACCGCGGGAAGATCAAGCTTTCGATGCGCGCGGTCGATCAGCAGACCGGCCAGGATCTCGGAGATAAGACGTCCGCGAAGGCGGCTAGCTAAGGCGTCGTCCTAAACTTCGCAGAAGGCGACCAACGTCGGGGTATTTCCCCCGTGGAACAGTCGTCTTCTTGCGAGCCTTCTATATATGAATTGTTTGAGAAGGGCCGAACACGCCCTCTAACAAGGGGGAGCGCAACGATCGGCGCCATCAAACGGGAGAGACGAAGCTGTTGCGATCCTTGAAGATATCCGGCCGCGAGGTATTGCCGATTGTCGAGGGCGGCAAGGGAGTTTCCGTGTCGAATGGGCGCAGCGCCGGTGCATTTGCGGCCGCTGACTGCGTTGGCACGTTCTCAGGCGTTAACTCTGATGCCTTTGACGAGAACGGCCAAGTCGTCCCGCAGGTATACCGCGGGCGCACGCGTCGTGACCGATATGAGGAGTTGGTGGCTTATGCCATTCGAGGCGGCATCGCCCAGGCTCAGATGGCTTACGAACAATCAAATGGCCGTGGCCGCATCCACATGAACGTCCTGTGGGAGGCGGCGGCGACGCCGCGCATCTTGCATGGCATTCTGGAAGGTGCAAAAGGCCTGATCCACGGGATCACCTGCGGTGCAGGCATGCCTTACCGAATGGCGGAGATCGGCCACTCGTTCGGCGTCTATTGCTATCCGATTGTCTCCTCGGCGCGAGCATTTCGAGCGCTGTGGCGACGTGCCTACAGCCGTTACCCGCATGTCCTGGGCGGCGTCGTTTATGAGGATCCGTGGTTAGCCGGCGGTCACAATGGCCTCAGCAACTCGGAGGACCCAACCAAGCCGGAACCTCCGCAGCCGCGCGTTCTTGAGCTGCGACGCGAGATGCACAGCTACGGCTTGGACGCTGTGCCAATTTTCATGGCGGGCGGCATCTGGTGTTTGCGGGAATGGAGCGACTGGATCGACAACCCGGAATTGGGGCCGATTGCCTTTCAGTTCGGTACCCGGCCCTTGGTTACGCAGGAGAGTCCCGTTTCTACCGAGTGGAAGCGTCGACTGCTGGCGCTCCGCGAGGGCGATATCTTTTTGAACCGATTCAGCCCAACCGGGTTCTACTCTTCTGCCGTGCGGAACAAGTTCTTGCACGAGTTGATGGAGCGCAACGATCGGCAGATAGCGTATACCCGTGAGCCGGTTGGGGAGCACACCCAGGCTTTGCGGGTCGGTGCGCGGGGTCGCACTGTCTTTGTTACGCCAGCCGATCACCAGCGGGCCGAAACGTGGATGCGAAGCGGTTTCGGCGAAGCTCTGCGCACTCCCTGACTCGACGATGATTTTCGTCACTTCAGCCAAATCGGCGGAAATTCGAGTTGACCAGCAGTCATGTATGGGTTGTCTCTCCGCCTGTCGGTTTTCCAACTGGGCGGAAAACGAAGAGGGGACTACCGGCAAGCTCGCGGATCCACGATCCTACTGCATCCAAAAAACGTTGCAGGAGATCGCGCACAACGGAGACGTCGACAACAACCTCATGTTCGCCGGGCACAACGCTTACCGCTTTGCTTCTGATCCTTTCTACCGCAACGGCTTCATCCCAACCGTCCGGCAACTGGTCGATCGCATTCTAGTCGGTGATTAGGATGCTCGCGCAGCGGCTAAGGTGATGTCAGCTAGCCACACATTCGGCGCCGGGGAGCGTCTTTGCATTCATCTTTTCCGGATGTGATTGCCAGTATGGCAAAAGATTGCCATATCAACCGGGGATGATTGCTCGTCCATATAGCCGCGCCCTCGATTTGCTACGCCGGTCTGAGCTCCGGCCGACAAGGCAGCGGCTGGCCCTTGCCCGCTTGCTGTTCGAGAATGGTGATCGCCACGTAACCGCGGAACGGCTTCACGAAGAAGCAGTTGCGGCATCGGTCGAAGTGTCGCTGGCGACCGTCTACAACACCCTTCATCAATTTGTCGCAGCCGGACTGCTCCGCGAGATTGTGGTGGATGCCGGCCGTTCGTACTTCGATACCAATACGTCAGATCATCATCATTTCTTTTTTGAGCGCTCGGGGCGAGTTGAGGATATTCCGGGCGACCAGGTCGTCGTTTCCGATTTACCGCCACCTCCCGACGGAATGAAAGTGCGGCGCGTCGACGTTATCGTGCGTCTCGATGCAGCCGAAATTGCTAATCAAGATCAATAGCCTCGACGCTTTCTTAGAATCATTAAAAGGGGCGTTGACAGGTTTCCGGCACGTCCTAATATCCGTTGTTTGAGATGCTTCCGATCGCAGGTCGCTTTCAGCGGCCTCCGCCGGTACTACTAGAAGGAGACGAACAATGGGTGATCTGAAGGGTTCGAAGACAGAAGACAATCTGAAGGCGGCGTTCGCTGGCGAGTCGCAGGCCAACCGCCGCTATCTCTACTTCGCGCAAAAAGCGGATGTCGAAGGGTACAACGATGTCGCGGCGGTGTTCCGCTCCACAGCCGAAGGCGAAACAGGTCATGCGCACGGGCACCTCGAGTTCCTGGAGAAGGTAGGTGACCCGGCGACAGGTTTGCCCATCGGCGGCACCAACCTTAATCTGAAGGCGGCGATCGCCGGCGAGACGCACGAGTACACCGACATGTATCCCGGGATGGCGAAGACCGCCCGACAGGAAGGCATGGATGAGATCGCCGACTGGTTCGAGACGCTGGCGAAGGCCGAGAAGTCGCACGCTGGACGTTTCCAGAAGGCGCTCGACTCTCTGGACTAATTGCCGTCGGAGAACGAAAAGCGAGAAGCCCTTTGCCAGAGCTTCTCGCGAGTTTGCCGCGCTCTGTGAGCCGATTGCGTTCCGCCCGCCTCTCGGCGCGACCGGCTAGGGAGAGGGCTGATGCGCGAAGGAAGTCTTGATGCACCTACCCGCCATCCCATCGAATGGCGGGACGCTGATTTTTACGACGCTGAAAAAATCGACTCTGAGCTTCGGCGCGTTTTCGATATTTGTCACGGCTGTCGCCGCTGCTTTAACCTCTGCGACAGCTTTCCGCGCCTTTTTGATCTTGTGGATGCAACCGAATCCGGCGAAGTCGAGGGCGTAGCAAGCGCTGACTTCAAACGGGTCGTGGACGCCTGCACGCTGTGTGACATGTGCTTCATGACCAAGTGCCCATACGTGCCTCCGCACGAATTCGACCTTGATTTCCCGCATCTGATGCTGCGCTTTCGGGCGGCCGAACTGCGCGCCAGCGGCCTTCCGTTTGTCAAGAAACAGCTCACCGAGACGGACCGCAATGGCAAGCTGGCCGCGCCTGTCGCGCCGATCGCCAACTGGGCGACCAGCTGCAACAACAAGCTGACCCGTCCGATCATGGAGGCGGTGACTGGCGTCGATCGCGAAGCCGTATTGCCCAAGTATCATGGCAAAGCCTTTACCGTACGGGCCCGCGAGAAGCCGGACGTCAACCGCCTCGCTCCGGCCTATGGCCGCAAGGCTGTGATCTACGCCACCTGCTTTGCCAACTACAACAGTCCGGACATCGGTACTGCCGCGCTTAAGGTGCTGGCGCGCAATGGCGTCGAAACCGAGGTGGTGTACCCGCGCTGCTGCGGGATGCCGCAACTCGAGTACGGCGACATCGCCCGTGTGGCTGAATCCGCCCGTAAGACGGCCGCCGATTTGCGTCCATGGGTCGACAAGGGCTACGATATCGTGTCGCTGGTTCCGTCATGCAGCCTGATGCTGAAGTTCGAATGGCCGCTGATCGAACCAGATGACGACAACGTCAAGGTGCTGAGCCGGGCGGTCTTCGACTGCTCAGAGTATCTCGTCGATATCCACCGCAAGAACGGTCTGGCGGGTGGAATGAAGCCGCTGCGCGGCGGTGTGACCGTGCACATCGCCTGCCATGCCCGCGCCCAGAACATGGGTCAGAAAGCGGCGGAAATGCTGCGGCTCTTGCCTGAAACCGACATTAAGGTCATCGAACGCTGCTCGGGCCACGGCGGCTCGTGGGGCGTGATGAAGGAGAATTTCGAGGTTGGTCTGAAAGTCGGCCGACCCGTGGCCAAGCAGGCGAAAGAGAATGCTTCCGGGTACGTCGTCTCTGAGTGCCCACTGGCACGGGATCATATCGTTCAGGGAATGCAACGGATGAACGGCGACAAGGTCGCGGCCGTCGATCCAGTGCAACACCCGATCCAACTCCTCGCGCGTGCCTACGAGCCGTAATAAGCGAGCGGGTCCCGCAGGTACGAAAGGTAAGGCTTTGACTGCTCAAATCATCGAACCCTCCGACATCATGCCTATGCAGGAATATGCGCGCGTGCGGGATGCTCGCCGGCGCGCCATCGCCGATATGAAAAAGAATCGTCGCGTCCATGTCGGTCCCGATATCACCTTTTACTTCGAAAACCGGGAGACGATGCTGCATCAGGTGCATGAGATGCTGGCGGTGGAGAAAGGCGGCGAACCGCAGATTGAAGATGAGCTGCGCGCCTACAACCCGCTGATCCCGCGCGGTCGCGAGCTCGTGGCGACGATGATGATCGAGATCGACGATGCTCTTCGTCGCGACCGAGTTCTTCGGCAACTTGGTGGTATCGAGAACACCGCCACGATCACCATCGGCGACGAGACGATAAACGCACGGCCGGAAAGCGATGTCGAGAGAACCACCGCGGATGGCAAAACCTCGTCGTTACACTTTCTGCGTTTCGCGTTCACCGACAAGCAGGTAGCGGCCTTCCGGGACAAAGGCACTCGTGCGGTGCTGGCCCTCTCCCACCCTGGCTACGACCACATGGCCGCTATTGCCGAGCCGGTGCGGATGGCGCTTGCCGCGGATTTCTCATAACAAGGGGCGTCAGTTAACCTCCTCCTGTTCATATACACCCCACATTTCGCTCCGTCGCAGCCATCCCTTTACACCGCCGAACTCTACGCGGCACCAGCTGCTGACCTTTTCGCAGCTCAGCAGCTTGCCGATCACCGGTCCCTCGACCCGCGCCGCGGCACCGCTTCCCGCATCCGGTTCATCATGCAGGGTACGGATCTCGCCTACGACCATCACCGAGCGCTTTCCGCTGAGCATACTTGAATGCATCCAGCCTTCCGCGCCCTGCCAGTCCCGAACGCGCCGCCAATGGTGAAATTCGCGAATCACCTCCAATGGCAGCCCGGGACGCTGATAAGTCCACTTGATGGGATACTGCTCGCCAGGCCCGGTGCGCATGTTTGCCTCTTCGGCGCGCAGACTAACGTAGCGCGGCAGCGGAAGCCGCGACTCCTCGGATCCGGCCGCTGCCGGCACCGGCCATGGAGCAGTGCCCCCGAGGAGGAGCAGGCCGACGACAAATGCCCGAAGATGCATGGACACCACGGCGATGAGGTTTCACAAATTGTAGCGTCCGGATTATAAGGATCCGACGGGCGTAGCGGTCAAGAAGTGCTGCCGCTAGGGCCGTCCGCCGCAGCGCTTTCACCAGCGTCCACCAACATCCGGGAGATCATGGCAAAACACAAACCGCTGGTCGTGGTCACCCGTAAGCTTCCCGACGTCATCGAGACGCGGATGATGGAGCTGTTCGACGTCCGCCTGAATCTGTCTGACAATGCGTTATCGCCTGAACGCCTCGTCGAGGCGGTGCGGGTTGCCGAGGTGCTGGTGCCGACGGTTACTGACCGGATCGGCCGGGCGGTGCTCGATCAGGCGGGCGAGAGGCTGAAGTTGATTGCCAACTACGGCACCGGCTTCGACCACATCGATCTGAAGCTTGCGAAAGAACGCGGCATTACTGTCACCAACACGCCGGATGTGCTTACCGAGGACACCGCCGACATGACGATGGCGTTGATCCTTGCCGTGCCGCGCAGGCTCACCGAGGGCGAACGCATCTTGCGCGCGGGTCAGTGGAGCGGCTGGTCACCCACCTGGATGCTCGGCCACCGGGTCTCCGGCAAGCGCCTGGGAATCGTCGGGATGGGGCGGATTGGCCAAGCCGTGGCTCGCCGTGCGCGCGCCTTCCAGATGAGCATCCACTATCACAATCGCCGCCGCGTGCATCCGGACGTGGAGATGGAGCTGGAGGCGACGTACCATGAAAGCCTCGATCAGATGTTGGCTCGCACCGACGTCGTGACGGTGCACTGCCCGCACACGCCGGCGACGTTTCACCTGCTGTCGGCCCGCCGGCTGAAGCTGCTGCGGCCGCACGCCTACATCGTCAATACCGCCCGTGGTGAGATTGTTGACGAGATTGCTTTGGTTCGGATGCTGCGCGGGCAAGAGATTGCCGGCGCCGGCCTCGATGTTTACGAGAACGAGCCGGCGGTGAACCCGAAGCTAATGACAATGGAGAACGTCGTGCTGCTTCCCCACATGGGTTCAGCTACGCACGAGGGCCGCATCGACATGGGCCAGCGGGTAATCATCAATATCCAGAGTTTCATCGACGGCCACATGCCGCCAAACCGGGTGCTCCCCGAAGACCTGGGCTTCTAGCGGCCGGCTCCGGTGACCGGGCTTTCGGCAACTTCGGCACGCAAAGCCGCATCCGCTGCCTTGGTCGACGACAATCCTCGTTCCCGTTCCTCCTGCTGGCTTAGTGCGCGCAAGACACTGGGCAGCGTGAACAACTTAGTCTGCCGGGCATAAGCCACCTTCCGGCCGGGTCATCTGGCGGCAGCGGCCCTAGGCGTATTCCACGGTCGAATGGAACGACAATCGTGCTATGGCGATTTTGCCCATCGATGAGCTCCAGCGCGTTTCCGAACTGTAGCATTTCCAAAGAAGCCTGAGCTTCCGCCGGGCTCGCGGCAACCGGCCGCGCCGCCGCTACATCCAGAAGCATCGGCCTTATCGAAAAATCATGCTCGATGACCGACGGATCACTGTGCTGCTCTTCAGTATCAACGAGCATGTCGGCGACGACACGGTGCTGGTCATTCGTTAGGGCGAGCCCGAGGATTGGGCGCTTCAACTGCATTGAGCGCGACGGCAGTTCCTTGCCGGTCATCGCATCGGCGACACGGAGCCAGCCGTCAAATGAACCCGCGAAAATCTCAGATCCATCCTTGCTGAATTTCGCCGAGAACACCGCTGATGGCTTTTGTTCAGGATCAGCCCCAAGCGACGGAAACAACGATTTGCCCTCAAGCAATGCTCGACCGGTTGCATCCCACACTCGCACGGTGCCATCCTGACAGGTGGTGACCAATCGTTGGCCAAACTCGTCATAAGCAACTGACAGCACCAGGCTGCCATGGTCGGGAAGCTGCCGATAGGAGGGTTCCTCACCGTCGGAACTCCACATGCCGACGATGGTCCCTACCGCCGCGGCGACGAACACACCGCCGGGACTCATCGCCACCGACATTGGCGGGCGATCCAGCGGGATTGTCCGAAGAACATCACCGCTGGCTGCATTGAATACCTGAAGCCCGGAGTCATCAGCCACGGCGATGCGCTGACCGTCGGCACTGGCACTGATGGCGAGTGGTCGCGTCGGCAGGTTCTTCACCCGGGGAAGCGTTGTCTCGGGCTTCAAGGGCCAGAGGTAGGCGCGCCGCTGCATGAAGGTGGCGAGCACGGTTCCACCGTCCGGGCTGATCACGGCTGATGCAAACCTGCCGGCAACCTCTTCTGGGCCTTGCAGCCGGCGCAGCAACACCCCGCTGCTGGCGTCCCAGATGCGCGCTGCACCGTCGAGCGCGGCGGTGATGATCTGCCGTCCGGTCGCGTCGAACGCAACAGACGTCACCTTTGCATCGTGACGAAACGTCAGCAAAGGCCTACTGACCTGCGGCGGCTCCTTCACCGACGTCCCGCACGGCGAGCGAATGGTGGTTGGGGGCAATCCCCATAGACGCGCCGTTCCATCCCAAGATCCAGTGACCAGCCGCCGTCCATCGGGACTGAAAGCGGCCGCAAGAATCGTTGGGCCACCGTGCGTTAAAGAAAGCAGCAACGCGCCGTCACACGTCCGCCAAACGCGCGCCGTGCCATCGAAGGAGGTGCTCACCAGACGGCCGCCGTCGGTATCAAAGGCGAGACCGGTAATTCCTGTCTTGTGAGGTGTTCCCCACCTCATTGATTTCCTCTCAACCGGCGCCGCCTCCGAATTCCAAGGATCAGCTTGCCAAAGACGGGGCTGAACGTCGCCATAAGAGGCGGTAGCGATGAGAGTTCCATCCTGCGCCAGCGCCGCGGTGGTTGGACGGTCATGCGGCTTCCAAGCGGCCCATCGTTCTCCTGTGCTGCTGTTCCAAAGGTAAACGCCGCCATCGAAATCGGCCGTAAGCAGCAATTCGCCCGTGCGATCAAAGGAAGCGGAAGCAATTTCAACAGGTTTGTCGTGCTTCAGCAGCCGTGGCGGCGCTGAGTTTTCGCCCTTCCAGCGGCCCGTGATCAGCTGGTCGTCCCACACCTGCGCTACGCCTGTTTCCGAAGCCGTGACAATTCTGCGGCCGTCGGCGCTCAAGTTGGCGAGGATGAGGCGGCCAGAGGAGGATGGCAGGTTCGCGCCAAGCGGCATTGCGAGCGCCTGATCCAAAGCCCGCAGTGCAGATTGCCGCTCGGGCCAGAAGATCTCGTCGAGCACCCCTGGCTTGTTGGGCAGCGCGGCGAGGCTCAGCAGCAAGCTCGCCCGTCCATCGCCGTCACCAAGTTCGTTCTGTGCTTGCGAGGACAACATGCGACCACGCGTCGCGGCCGCCTCCCGATGGGTGACGACGGCATAGCCGGCGGCGCCGATGGCGGCCACGGCCAGCAGACCTGACGCCACGAAAAGCCCGAAGTAGCGCCTTTTCAACTGCCTCTCATGGCTGATCTGTTTGCGCTGGCGGGCGACTTCCTGCTGGTGGAGCGCATGTTCGCGTTCTGCCTCCGCCCGCTGCCGCTCCAATTCCTCCTGCTGGCGACGCCGTGCTTCCTCGGCGGCACGACGCTGCTCCGCGAGCTTCCGTTCCTGCTTGACGCGCTCGCGCTCGGCGGCGATCCAGTCGACGATCGGCCGGGCCAGAACATCATGGAAGATTTCAAACAGCGGTGGCCCTTCTTGGGGAGAAGCAACCTTGTGGATAATCAGCGACCGGCCTGCGGCAAGCTTTTCCAGAACGGCGCCTACCCTCTCGGCGTCCTCGCCAGTCATGCCAGCGAGGTCATTCGCGGCGAGGGCAATCTTCATCCCGGACGGCGTTACCATTCGGTCGAAAATGACGGCACACAGCCGGCGATCGTCTTCCGGCAGCCGCTTGATTGTATCTTTGAAATGGCTTTCGGCGATGCCGCCAGCGCCACCAAGGCCGTCCAGGGTTCTTGACCGCAGTTCGGCCGAGCCCTGCTTGTGCTCCTCCTGCCAAAGCCGTTTCAAAGCCAGCTGCAGATACGGCGTCTCAATTCGGGTCGCGTCGCCAGGACGGGACACCTGACTGATCAGGACGTCGATCAGGTCCGGCGCCACGTGGGTAGGCCCATCGCCTTCACCCTTTTCGCTGCGCCAAACGCCGAGCGGCCCGTTGATGGCTTCCTCGGCGGCAGCACGGTCGAGATAGTCGAGTTTCAATGAACGCGTAAGAATGTTCGGAATACGGGCGCGCAGACGATTCAGTTCGAACAGCGCATCTTCGCGAATACTGATCAGAACGTGGCAGCCGACATCGCGGCGCTTGATAATTTGCGCCAGCTCCGCCTCAAATTGCTCGTCCTCGGTTGTGCTACCGAAGTCCTGGCCGGTAAAATACTGCTCAAATTGATCAAAAACGAAGACGATGGGACTACCAACTTCCCTCTCCCACCGTTCCGCCACCTGGTTCAACGTCAGGGTCCGACTATCGTCGTCAGTGTGCAGATCGCCGCATTCCAAGCGTGCTGGATTGCGGCCGGCAGGCGCTGCGGAGGCTGCCGACGCCGGAAATGTCGGCGTCTCCGCGCCTTGACCAATCGACGCCGTCTCCCCCTCGCCCAGGCCGATGTAAAGAGCGTTGTCGTCGGCATCCGTATCGACGGCGTCGCGCTCCCGGGAGGCATAATCGAGCAAGGCTCGCCTTCGCTGCGATTCCGCCTCTTGCAGCAGCAAGGTGTAGAAGCCGGCGTCCCAGCGTCGGAACGGGATGATCAGCGCATTTGGAACAATTCTTTCCAATGCCTTCGGAAACGCCGCGCCAAGGACGGAGCTTTTTCCAACTCCGCTTGGTCCATGCAAAATCATCGCGCCGGCCGACAACACGTTGGCGGCAATCAGCTCCGCATCACCCTCGCGCCCGAAGAAATAGCGCGCATGAGCTTCATCGAAGGCGAACAGGCCAATGTAGGGACAATCGGCCTCAACATACGAGTTGAAGGAGGCCCGTTCCATATTCATCGTCGACTCGTCAAGCTGCGGGAAGCAGCGGTGCAATCTCGTCGCTCAATTGACGCGAGAAATCGAGCAAATCCATATCAAATATCTCTACGTTTTTCTTTTCCCAAAGCTTCTTTTCAATCAAATTGGGGTTGCTCTGAATACCCCACGATTTCTTAAGCCTCCCAGCATCTTGCAGGTGATGACTCAGCATCACCCTGAAGTTCCAGTCACGCAAGCTGTACCCGAGGAATAGGAAACGCCTAGTCATGAACAAAGCCGAAATTGCCGGCGGAACAAGCACCCTGCCAAGAAATGACACATAATCTTCTTCAGTAATTACAAACTGCGAATCCGCCTGCGATTGAGCCCTACATATGCTTCCATGCATCTTATAAATGATAGAAGCTTGTCGAAGCGAAATTTTTAACATCTGTGGATCAACTATGTTTAACGTAGAGCTCCCCGGCTCCTGATACTTGACCTGGCAGTCTTCTATCGCCGTGACGACAAGGTGATACGGAACCTTCGCTAGCTCAAAAGCCCGCTCGATCATGTCATCGTAGTTGGTGGTGATAACAAGGAGGTTCTGCTGCGCCGCCACCCGCGCAAGGACATGATGCAGCGTGTTTGGCTCGAACTTGAGGTCGAAGACGGCTTTCAATTCATCGTTAAGGCCATCACGATCGAGCGTTACGTGTTCGAAGTACGAGGCTGCTCGCGGCAAATCACTTCGGATCTGCTCGTATTCCTCACTGTCTCGAGGAAGCCTTGTCGTAGTGGCAAACCGCTCCGCCAACTCCGTGGCCGAGGGCGGACAAAGTGTCGGTTCGTTTAGCAACCGCCGATGAAACATCGACGCCCCTGCCCCTAAAAAAGGAACGACCGCTCCTCGCAGCAATTGCGGAACGATGATCTGGTAGTTCGGCCAGCCGTCGAGGGAGGTACCTTCCCGAGACGCAGCCAGAGGCGGCGCTATTTCCATTCCGACCCCCCGATCGAACCAAAACATGACAACATTACTGCAACTTCGACGCATTGTCGAATCGTGTCGAAAACCGCGATTGAAAGGACATTTGGATAAGGCTGGAGAATTAAGCGCGGCGCCAGGTGGTGCCGGCAGGAGTGTCTTCGAGAATGATGCCTTCGGCCAGCAAGCTGGCTCGCAGCCGATCCGCTTCGGAGAAGTTTCGCGCCTTGCGCGCGGCGGCGCGGGCTTCGATGAATGCGTTGACCGCAGCCTCATCGATTACTGCGCTGTCGGCTCGGCGCAGCCAAATTTCCGGATCCTGTGCCAGGAGCCCGAGCGGTTCTCCTGCTGCCAGCAAAGCCCGCGCAGCCCGGTGTTTTTCCACCGAACTACTGGCACGATTGAGGGATGCAAGTCGCTCGTGAAGCACCGCCAGCGCGGCGGGCGTATTCAGATCATGGGCTAGCGGGGCGATAACCTCCTTATCCGCTTCTTCATCGCTCAGCCGATCCTCTCGCGTGGCAACCGTTCCGCGGAGGGCACCGTAAAAACGGTCGAGCGTCCGCTTGGCTTGGACCAATCCTTCTTTGGTAAAGTCGAGTGGCTGGCGGTAGTGGGTCTGGAGCAACGCCAGCCTTATCGCTTCGCCGGGGAATTCCGCGAGCAGGTCGTGGACTGTGTAGAAGTTGCCGAGGCTCTTCGACATCTTCTCGCCTTCCGTCATCAAGTAGCCGTTATGCAGCCAAAAGCGGGCGAAAGGCCTGCCATCGTGCGCACAGATGCTTTGAGCGATCTCGTTTTCATGGTGCGGAAAGATCAGATCGATACCACCTCCGTGGATATCAAACGTCTCGCCGAGGTAGCGGCCGCTCATGGCCGAGCATTCAATGTGCCAGCCGGGCCGGCCACGTCCCCACGGGCTATCCCACCCAGGATCACTATCGGCTGAGGGTTTCCACAGCACGAAGTCGCGCGCGTCGCGCTTGTAGGGCACGACCTCGACGCGGGCTCCGGCGATCATTTCGTCGAGGTTGCGCCGCGACAACGCGCCATAGGCTGCCATTGAGGGGACGTGGAACATGACGTGGCCTTCCGCCACGTACGCGTGCCCGGCCTCGATCAGCCGGCCAATCATCGCCAGCATTTCAGGCACGTGTGCCGTGGCGCGAGGTTCAGCTGTCGGGGTGAGGCAACCAAGGGCGGCGACGTCGGCGTGGTAGGCGCTGGTCGTCCGCGCGGTAATCGAGGCGATCGGTTCTCCCGTGGCTTGGTGTGCGGCGATAATCTTGTCGTCGATGTCGGTGATGTTTCGAACGTAAGTAACGTGGCCTTCGCCATAGAAGAATCGTAGGAGGCGGAAGAGCACGTCGAAGACGACCGCAGGGCGAGCATTGCCGATGTGGGCCCAGTCGTAGACCGTGGGCCCGCAGACGTACATCCGGACATTAGAAGCATCGAGCGGCTCGAAAGGCTGCGTGGCGCGGGTCAGCGTATTGTAGAGGGCGATCGTCATTGGCCGAGGTCAACCGGCGATGGCGCCCGCGCGGCTTCGCGCAGGCGCTGTACCACCCTTGAGCGGCCCATCAGTGGCAGCAGCGCGCGCAACTCGGGTCCATGTTCGCGGCCGGTAAGCGCAAGACGCAGCGGCAAAAAAAGTTCCTTTCCTTTACGGGCCGTGGTGTCCCGCAGAGCCTGAGTCCACCCCTGCCAGGTCGACTCGTCCCACGGCGCTGGCGGCAGCAGCGACGCCGCTATTGCTGCGAACGTTGCGTCGACGATCCCCGGCGTGATCTCGCCATAGCAGACGTCGTGCCACGGACGCGCATCCTCCAGCCGGTTCAAGTTGCCGCGCACCGCCTGCCAGAAAGCGGCGTCGGCGTGAGTCATTCCCAGAGCGGCCAGCCGCGGTGCGACCGTCTCCCAGGCACTCGCGTGCAACACCTGGGCGTTGAGCTGGACGAGCTGACTCTCGTCGAACTTCGGCGTTGCGCGGCCGTAGCGGGCGATGTCGAACTCTGCGGCCAGTGCAGCCAGCGAAGGAGCGGCCTGTGCCGGATCGCCGGTGCCCAGCCGCGCCAGGTAGCTGGCCAGCGCCAGCGGCTCAATGCCGTCGCCGCGCAGTGAACGCACCGTCATCGAGCCGAGCCGCTTCGATAGTTCCTTGCCGGCGATATCTGCAACCTTCGGTAAATGCGCGAAAGCCGGAGGTTCGGCTTCGAGGGCCTGGAACATCTGGATCTGCACTGCGGTGTTGGCGACGTGATCCTCGCCGCGGATGACGTGGGTGATGCCCAGATCGATATCGTCGATCGCCGAGGGCAGCATATACAGGAAGGTCCCGTCAGCTCGCACCACCACCGGATCGCTCATATGGTCGGCCTGCATCTCGACCCGGCCGCGGACCATATCGTTCCATCCGACAAATCCTGGCTGCAGCATGAAGCGCCAGTGTGGTCGGCGGCCGTCCTCTTCCAACCGGCGACGCTCGCCGTCAGTGAGACGCAGTGCCGCGCGATCGTAAATTGGTGGGTGGCCGCGGGCGAGCTGCCGTTTTCGCTTGTATTCGAGCTCCTCCGGCGTCTCCCAGCAGGGATAAACGCGGTCGGCGACGCGCAGCCGAGCGAACGCCTCCTCGTAAGCTGGCAGCCGGTCGCGTTGCCGAGCACTACTGTCCCAGGCCAGCCCCATCCAGCGGAGATCCTCCTCGATCGCCGCAGCATATTCGTCCTTTGAGCGTTCGCGATCGGTATCGTCGAAGCGCAACAGGAAGTGGCCGCCACCGGCGCGCGCGAACAAAGCATTGACCAACGCCGTGCGCGCGTTGCCGACGTGCAGCAGCCCGGTGGGGCTTGGGGCGAAGCGGACCTTTGTGCTCATACCCAATCGGTGAAGCCATTGGTGATCGGGTAACGGCGATCCCGTCCGAAGGCGCGCCGCGTGATCTTGACGCCGGGGGGCGCCTGGCGGCGCTTGTACTCGGCACGATCAATCATCCGCCAAACGCGCCGCACCGTCGCCGCATCGTAGCCCCGCTTCGCAACATCCTCGATCGACGCCTCGTCCTCGATCAGAGCTGTCAGGATACCGTCGAGCTCGGTGTAGGGCGGAAGAGTATCCTGGTCGGTTTGGTTGGGACGAAGCTCGGCGGTTGGAGGCTTGTCGATGACCCGCTGTGGAATCACCCGGCCAGCCGGCCCGCGAAACCCATTCGGCCGACACTGGTTGCGCCAGTGCGATAGCGCGAAGACGGTCGTTTTGTAGATGTCCTTTAACACTGAGAAGCCACCGCACATGTCGCCATAGAGCGTGGCATAGCCAACCGACATCTCAGACTTGTTGCCGGTAGTCAGCAGCATGTAACCGAGTTTGTTGCTGATCGCCATCAGCAGCAGACCCCGGGTGCGTGCCTGCACATTCTCTTCGGTCACATCAGCGGGGAGACCTTCGAAAACATTCTTGAGCATGCCCGAGAACGAAGTCATCGCCGGATCAATGGAGATCGAGTCGAGGCGGATGCCAAGCAGTCGAGCGACCTCCGCAGCGTCTTCCAAGCTTTCGCGCGACGTGTAGGGCGATGGCATCATCACGCAGCGCACACGCTCCGGTCCCAGCGCATCGACGGCTACTGCGGCGGTGAGCGCGCTGTCGATACCGCCGGAAAGGCCAAGCACGACGCCGGGAAAGCGATTCTTTTCAACGTAGTCGCGCAAGCCCGTGGCCATTGCATGATAGACGGCATCGAGACCATCGGCGTCGGCGGCGACGGCCCTTCCGCGCATGTCCAAAATCCATCAGCCGCCCGAGTCCAAACCGTCGGCGTTACGCCTTCCTCCCACGCCGGCGCCCGCGCGCGCAGCCCTTCCGCCGGGTCCCAGGCGAAGGAAGCACCATCGAAAACCAGTTCGTCCTGACCACCGACGAGGTTGACATAGATCAGCGGCAATCCGGTCTCAGCCGCCCGCTCGGCAGCGAGCCGTTGCCGTAGGCCTGGCTTGTCCACTTCGAACGGCGAGCCGTTGGGCACCACTAGAATTTCGGCGCGGCAACGCGCCAGATGACCGGCGACAACCGGCGTCCACATGTCCTCGCAGACCATGATCCCAAGACGGGCGCCACGGCACGCCACCGGCTCCGGCAGGGGGCCGGGCGCGAACACCCGCTTCTCGTCGAATACGCCGTAGTTTGGAAGGTCGTGCTTGAATCGCACCGCGGCAATCTTGCCGCCGTCCAGCAGCAGCACCGCGTTATACAGCCGGCCCTCGTGGCGCCATGGTGCGCCCACCAGAAGCGCTGGTCCGGCATCGGCGGTATCGGCGGCCAGCTGGTGTGCCACCAACTCGATCCGCTCCTGGAACAGCCGCTTCAGCACCAGATCCTCGGGCGGATAACCGGCCAGCGTCAACTCTCCGCAAACCAGCAAATCACACCCGGTTGCTTCGGCTCGAATCGCGCGGATGCGTGCTGCGTTGCCGTCAACGTCGCCGACGACCGGGTTCACCTGGGCGAGGCCCACCATCAGCGCGCCGCTCATCCGCCGTTTCGCTTCCTTACAACGAGATCAAGGGCAAAGTAGGAGCCGGGCGGAGGGGTGTCAACGAAACGGCACTGTAGATCAGTGGTGCAGCCGGCTGTACCAAACCGATGCTTCTACGATCTGCCAGTGGATCACTCCGGCAGCCCGTTGAGCGCATACATCGCCAGCAGCAGGCGGCTTGGACGACCGCCCCAGGCAGCAAACCACTTCTCGAACACCTGCATTATCTCGCCTGAACGATACAGTTGCGCCAACGTTCGGTCAGCAACCAGCCGGAAATCGGCGTCGTTTCGGCGGACCACCAGGGCATACGGCTCGTAAGTAAACAACTCGGGCGCGACAACGAATTTGTTCGGATCGGCAGCGGTGCGGGCGAGGCCGATCAGCACGATCTGGTCGCCGGCGTGTGCGTCCACTTCTCCTTTGGCCAGCATCCTCATCGCCTTGTCGTGGTCGGAAACAGTAATCACCCGGGCATCGACCGACTCTGTGGCAAGCCGGTCACGCAGTGCCTTCTCAGTGGTCGTATCACCCACGACGGAGACCTTCTTGCCAGCCAGGTCGGCGACGCTCTGCACCGTCGATCCGGCCGGCACCAGAAGGCTGGCACCGGTGATAAAGGTCGTGTTGGTGAAATCCACCTGCTCTTGGCGCGATAGGGTGTTAGTCGTGATGCCGCATTCGATGTCGATACTGCCGTCCACCACTTTTTGCAGCCTATCGTCCGCCTCAACAGCTACGAATTTTACATTCAGATCAGGGCGCCCGAGACGTGTCTTCACCGCCTCGGCGACCCGCAAGCACAGGTCTATCGAATAGCCGACTGGCTGCTGGTCATTGCCCAGAAACGAGAAAGGCGGGGAACTATGCCGGTAGCCGAGATTGATTGTGCCGGAGTTCGCGATCCTCGCGAGGGTACCACCCGTCTCCTGAGCAGCGGCCGGTGTAATGGCGTAAATGGCGAAAAGTATTGCGGCGATAAATCCACGCATGACGTTACCCTTGGCGTTGCAGAGATAAAGGTCGATCTAGGAGACGACTACGGTACGATGCCAGCGACGTCGAGGCCGAACCATTTTTCGGACAGTTTCGTCAGGGTGCCATCGGCGCGCAAAGCGCGAACAGTATCATTGATGGTCTTGGCGAACGCCGGATCGCCTTTGTCGATGGCAACGGCGACCGGCTCAAAAAACAGAAATCCACGGACGATGCGAAGGGGTGCGCCATTTGTGATGTCGTTCTCGGCGAGGCCGAGAGATGTGACGATGGCGTCGACCCGCTTGTCGATCAAAGCTTTGACGACCTGGTCACGGTCCGCGAATGTCCGGATCTTCGGATCGGCAATCAGGTAAGTGACGACGTCCGGATTTCCGTAAATGACCAGGTTGCGGCGGAGATAGTTTTCAAACGTCGTTCCTTGTCGAACGCCGATTATCTTGCCCGACGCGTCGCCGGGTCTTTCGATCGCCTTGTCATCCTGGCGGACAACCAAGGCTGCCGCATCAAAGCGGTAGACAGCCGGAAACACCAAGGCCCGTTCTCGCGTCTCGGTGGGCGTGATGGACGCTACCGCGAAATCCCATTGGCCTTTCCAGTCGCCCGCCAGCACCTTGTCCCAGCCCGGAGCAACGAAACGCACCGGAAGTCCGAGCCGCTGGCCAATTGCATTCGCAACATCGATGTCGAAACCGGTAAAGTTGCCGGCTTCATCCTTAGACGCCTGGGGCAGCTGGTCAGGAGCTGGAGCAGCGGCAACGATCAGTGCGCCGCGCGCTTGCGCCCGCTGCATGACATCGTCGGCAGTCGCGGCGGTGACGAGTAGCGGCGAGAACAGCAGCCCAAGAAAAATCCAGATGAACGTCTTGCTGCGCATGTATCCTCCCCGTCCGCGCCCGTGCGCGATCATTGGCTCGGTGTTTGGCATGATGGCGCCTCTTCGGCAAGCCTCCAGGCGTGCCACCGTTCGCCTAAGTCAGGAAAAAGGGCGCCAGCTGGCGCGATTGTTGCTGACGCCGATCGCTGATACCAATTTCGTCAGCACGCAGGATGCACCACAGGAGTGTTACGATGCAGGTTTGCATACTGTTCTCGAAAATCCACCGCGCGACGGTAACTGCAGCCGACCTACATTACGAGGGTAGCATAACCATCGATCGTCAGCTCATGGACAGAGCCGGCTTGCTGCCACACCAGCAGGTCCAAATCTACAACATAAGCAATGGAGCGCGCTTCGAGACCTACGTCATAGAAGGCGCAACCGGGTCTGGCTGCATCCAGATCAACGGCGCGGCGGCCCATCGGGCAGGCATCGGCGACCTGATCATCGTCGCCGCTTACGCGACAATGTCGCACGCCGAAGCGACCCAGTGGCAGCCTCGCATCGTTCTGGTTGATGCTGCAAACAGGCCGCAGCCCGCGGTACCGGCGGCGGTTTCTCCGATCGACCTTGCCGAATGCTGACTGCCCGGGTTGCCGCGGTCAATCGCCGGCGGAGGGTCCGCCGTGAGCGAGGGCATCGAGCAGCGTGTCGCGGTCGCGCATCGCCGCGTCGGCCAGTTCCTGCAAACGCCCAAGCTGATGCTCCAAATGAACAATCTGGCGCTGCTTCTCGGCCAAAGAGTCCTGCAGCTCAAGCAGCGTCACCCGCAGCGTCTCGACGCCTATGATATCGTGCTCTGCGACCAAGATGAACTCGTGCTCGTAGCCGTAGACGGTGCCACGCAGCGACGTCACTTTGATGCCGGCACGGCCGAAGCTGATGAGACCGCGGTAGATGGTTCCTTCGAACGGATCGGCGCGCCGGGAGGCGAAATCCTCGAAACGAGGGGAAACAAACAAGTCACGGATGTCGGCAGGCTGAGGAGTTGTGGAGGAGCGGGTCATCAACAACAGAAAACCTCTGTTGGCGTCCTTCAACTCCCCGTCGCGGCCGATGACACCAACGACAATCGCCTCCATACCGCGCAGCAGGTCCGGGATGGGCATTGCCGCCGACGGTGACGCATTTGCCCACGTATCAGCGAACGCCGCTTGCCCCGATGCCTGATTGCCGCCGTGCGAGCTCATTCCATGCCTTGTTGAGTTGGTTCCCAGAGCCGCTTACAGGGTCGTCCAGGTCGTCACGGGGTGAGCCAAAGTTGTTGAAGAATGCCGAGCCTCACAACTGGAAGCACCGCTGGATATATATCTGATCATCTGCTGCCAGACGTTGCTCAGAATGTAAAGGGACATTGTTTGTACGCCAATGTGCGGCATCACCCACAAACTTCAGGCTGATGAGCGCCGATTAGATCACGCGCCAAATTGCTGATCCGTCAGTGTCCCGTTGCTGCGATTGCCTTCTCAGCATCCGGGAACCATTCGTCCGCACCGAGCCATCGCCAGATGTTTTTAACTTCATTGGTGGCGAGACCGCCCACAATAATCGTCGGGCGATGGGTAAGGAATGTTCCGCGAATCTCGGTGATGACGCGGCGCAGCTCCGGAAGCTGCTGTACAAATGCAGCCGAGAGGCAGACCACATCGGGACGCCAGCTATCCACCTGGAGGAGCAGCGCGTCGCCAGGAACATCAGCGCCGAGGAACTGCACCGTCCATCCACTCAGCTCAAAAGCGTCGGAAACTATCCGCAGCCCGAGGGCATGCGTATTTCCGGCGACGCAGGCAAGAAGCGCTTTCCGGCCGTTCGCTATCGCGAAGTCCGCGCGGATGAAAAGTTGACTGAGAAGGGTTTGCGTCAGCGTACTCGCCAAGTGTTCCTGTGCTACCGAGATCTTATTTTCCTGCCAGAGCCGGCCAACATCATACAGCGACGGCTGAAACAGCCGTGTCGCGATGTGCAGGTAGCTCGAGCCCTCGAATTGCGCACGCTTGATCAATGCCCGGGTCAAGCCGATGTCTCCCTCGATTAGCGTCCGGGTTAGTTGTTCGACATACGGAAGAGGGGATGGCATCAGCGGACTGGGAGCCGGCCGTTGACCAGTTGGCAGTCCCTCTACGACGGCAAGACCCCATGACAACACCGCGGATACTGGCGCAAAAGCAACAGGGTCCAGCCGCCGTTCAAAAAATGCCATTAATAGGCGCAATGAAGTAGACAGCGTCTCTGTTGCTAAGCCGCGTGCGGACATCACGTCGGCAACCCAGGCAATGTAAGCCTCAAATAATTGTAGCTCGTCTGTCGCAAGCGTTGCTATCAAGAAGTCAAGATGTTCATAAATGGCGCGTCGCGCTTTGATGCGTGACAGAGGATCTGAGGCAGCCAGGGCCTCATCCTTATGGGAAAGTTGCTCCGTTACAAAAACGACGGCTTGATCGGCTGATGTCTCAATAACACGAATCACCCAATCGGGAGTTACTGGCAGTGCACGGGCGCCGCCGCCGTCAGTTCCCGAAGCTCCGCTCATCCGGACCATTTCGTCAACGTAAGGTCAGAACGGCGGATATGGTAGAGGGCCATGTTGATGTCATTGGGGGAGGCCAATAGCATCCGCTCGTATATCCAGCGAGGGAATGTTGAGCACTCGGCGGAAAAAAACCTGCTTGGCCCCCGACGATTTCGCCCCAGCCGCCGCTTCGGTAATGATCTTCCGCGCCTCGGGGGTCAGCGTCGACTTGTTCCAGTCGAAGAAGACCATGAAGTCCTTGGCGGGTTCGGGTTTTGTCGCCGCCGGCTTTGGCGCCATCGCGGCTTCGACCTTGGCGCTGTTGTCATAGAACTTCTGCCGGCAATGGGCGATATCGTCCGGCTGGAAGTTCTCCTCGACCCGCTGCTGTTCGCACCAGCAGTCGAAGCCTACCTGTGCCTTCGCCATCTCGTTTGGCACGACGTTGCCGCCGCCCTTGTCGAGCGCCGCCTGCAGACGTTGCCGCGCGGTCGTGATCTCCGGCGTCACAGCCGAAGGCAACCGCCAGTCACTGACCTGCGATGGTTTCGGCGTCTGACCCTTCGCCGCAGCCGCGGCCTTCCCGGCCCAAAGATCAGACGAAGTGTAGTTGGCCTGATCGAATTCCGATTTGGACTCGGCAAGATACTCTTTGAACAATGCCTGGTCGAACGTCGAGCCACCAGGCTTCATCGTCTTGGCTTCATTGTAATTGAAGCCCGCGCACCCAGCCACCGCGAAGATGGACAAGGCCGCCAGGGCATGTCTCCAACCCCTACGCATGCTCTCCACTCCCTATGCTAACCCAGAAACGAGTGATCGATATGCTCCTTGCGCCGGCAAAGCCGCTGCCCGGTGTTCGCCAGCAGTGGTCTGTCGACGGTCTTGCCCACCTCGTCGCATGCTGCACGGCATCGCAACTCCGCTTTACTGGTCCTGCACGTGGTGCAGCAACAATTCAGGACTTGAGAAGACCGGGCACGGCTTGCCTGCGACCTGGTGAGTTTCCGTGCTAATTTCGCCAGTTGAGTAAAAACACCCCTTGTAGTTCCACCACCGTGTTTCAGCGCCGTTACGCTGAACAAACCATTACCGCTTCCCGTGTATCAACTTCGTTGCCGAGGCCGGTACAATGACTTCCTGCTATTCTTCAGACATCGCTGATAGGTGGCTGATAGACGACGTTGACAGAGAAAGATACGCAGGAAAGTGCACGAAGCGGCTCCGTGAAATCGACCTTGCACTCGCTCCTAAAAGTGCAACTCAGACGCTCTCACGAAAGGCTGCTTTTAGCACGCTTGTTCAGGTTTTGCAAAGACTTCCGCCCGCTCATGGGTCTCCAGTCGGCTACTGAAGCCGCCTTGCACCCTTGCTGCCGACGTAACCGCCGTTGAGGATGTGGGCGGTGTATGCTGCCCGCCTGAAGTTTGGCCGAAAGGATTGGCTCACATCACGAATACCGCTGGATAAACGCGGTCTCGAGTGCTGAAATACTCGATCGCGGGTCGATGTCGTGAGTCGAGGGACGCCAGAATGAACAAGCAGACTGCGGGTAACGCCGGAAACTGCACTTCGTCGGCTAAGGATGATCTTGTTTCGGTACTCGACCGCCACGGGCAATGGGTTGCGTCCGGCTGGGAGTGCGGGAAGCGGGCCGATCTGCATGGCCGTGACCTGCACGAAGCCGACTTGCGTGGAGCACTGCTGAGCGATGCCGACCTGCATCGCGCGGATTTGCACGAAGCCGCCCTGGCCGAAAGCGAGCTGAACGGCGCCGACCTCCACCGCTGCGACCTGCATGGAGCGGATCTGCATGCCGCCGATCTTCAGTGGGCCGACTTACACGATGCTGATTTACATGGCGCCGATCTCCACAATGCCGTCCTTGAGGACGCCGATCTCCATCGCGCTGATTTACATTCCGCCAACCTGACGCAGGCAGCACTTCGGGATGCCGATCTGCGGGGCGCGGATTTGCGCGCGACCCTGGGCCTGACCCAGGCGCAACTGCAGGTGGCGAGAGTTGACCACACCACTCTTCTGCCGCCGGACCTCGACCCTTGCATGTAGCAAGGATCCCAAGTTCAGCCGGCTTGAAGCAGGCAGTAGACCGGCGCGTGGTCGGAGGGACGCTCCGAGGAACGGGGCGTGCGATCGATATCGGCGCTGATGAGGCGGTCCGCTAGCTGCGGAGAGAGCAGCAGGTGATCGATACGCAGCCCGTGATCGGCGCCGAATGCGCCAGCGCGATAATCCCACCACGTATAGCGATGCGGTTGGGATGAGAGGGCGCCAATCGCGTCAGTTAGCCCGAGGTGAACGATGCGGCGGTAAGCGGCGCGGGTTTCTGGGCGGCATAGCGCATCGCCTCGCCAGCCAACCGGATCGTAGACGTCGTCGTCGCTGGGCGCCACGTTCCAGTCGCCGCCCAACACAAAGGCGTCCTCACTTACCAGAAGCTCGACCACTCTCTTTCGAAGTCGCTCCAGCCACCCAAGCTTGTACGCGAACTTTTCGCTGTCGGCTGGATTGCCGTTGGGCGCATACAACGACGCAAGGCGTATACCGCAGGTAAAGGTTTCAAGGTAGCGTGCTTGAAGGTCGGTGTCGCCGCCAGGAAGAGCCCGGGCGAGGACGTCAATCGGCTGTTTCGACAACACCGCAACGCCGTTGTAGGATTTTTGCCCGACCGTCGCGACGTTGTAATTAAGCTCGCTGACTTCGGCCAGCGGGAACGCCTCGTCAGTCACCTTCGTTTCCTGAAGTAGCATCACGTCCGGCGATGACTCCTTAAGCCAGACGAGAAAGTGCGGCAAGCGGGCCTTAATTGAATTAACGTTCCACGCAGCGATGCGAAGCATGGCCGGGAGCCGCTCGGCAACTATTGTTTCGGCGCATCCTTGACGACCTCGCTGGCCTTGCGTTCCGCTTCTTCAACAATGTTACGAGCGCCCTGACGAGCCTGCTCGGCGGCGTCTTTCGCCTTTTGCTCGGCTTCTTGAAGCAGTCGGGTAGCGTTCTCCTTCGCCTGGGCCACCCCTTCTTTGGTTTGTTCAACCGCTTGATCGACCTTCTTGCCTGCTTCCTTGCCGGCGCGTTCGGCCGAACCCTGCTCGTCGCAAGCACCGAGAGCCAGCCCTGCCGCGAGCAGTCCGCCCGCCACTGCGGTGGCGGAAATCAGGCGAATACTCCGCATTTCGCACTTCCTTTATTCAGGAAAACAAGTCTAACAACGATCCGAGATGTACCCCTGGTTACATCGAGAATGAAGAACCGCAACCGCAGGTGGAAGTCGCGTTCGGATTCTTGACCACGAAATACGAACCGATCAGGTCTTCAACGAAATCCAGTTCCGATCCCTTCAGCAGTTCCAGGGAAATCTCGTCGATCAACACGCCGACGCCATCCCGCGCGAACTCCCGATCATCGTCACGACGCGTATCATCGATCGAGAAACCATACTGGAATCCGGAACAGCCGCCGCCGGATACTGCGACGCGCAACCTCATTTCCTCGCCTTTCCCCTCGGCGTCGATCAACTTTGCTATGCGCCTTGCGGCGCTCGCCGAGATGGTGAGTTCCTCGCTTGCGCCGTCGGAAGCCATTCTCGATCCTTTCGTGCCATATACCTGGATGCATACCTTTAATTTAGCCAACGCCTAGGCTTTGTCAAAGTGACTAGCTCCGGCCGCCGAGCGCATCGAAACAGCCGTTGCCGAAAAGGTTCGCCGTTTGTAGGTTCGAGGGCATGGCGAGCGCCGTCTCCTTCGTTGCATGGGCGTGTAGGCCCGAGGAAAGTCGCGGCCGCTTGCATCCCGAACCCGAGAGTTCTGTCCGCTCCTGCTTCCAGCGGGATCGCGATCGCATCATCCACTCAGCAGCGTTCCGCCGCCTGGAATACAAGACCCAGGTTTTCGTTAATCACGAAGGCGACTTCTTCCGCACCCGGCTAACCCACAGCCTTGAAGTTTCCCAGATCGCACGGAGCATCTGCCGGGTTTTGCATCTCAACGAGGACCTGGCGGAGGCGCTGGCACTAGCCCACGACCTTGGTCACCCGCCGTTCGGCCATGCGGGGAGGATGCGCTGAGGGAGATGATGGAGCCTTGGGGTGGTTTCGACCACAACGCCCAAAGTCTGCGCATTGTCACCGCCTTGGAGCAGCGCTATGCCGAATTCGATGGACTTAACCTCACCTGGGAAACGCTTGAGGGCGTGGTCAAGCATAACGGTCCGCTAGCACCGCGTTCCTCGCCGTTGCCGACGGCCATCGCTGATTATGTGCGTCTCCACGACCTGGAGCTGAACACGTATGCCAGTGCCGAGGCACAGGTCGCCTCGCTCGCAGATGATATCGCCTACAACAACCACGACATCGACGATGGCCTGCGCGCCGGCTTGTTCGGCATCACCGATCTCGCCGAGGTGCCCCTGGTTGGTCCGATGTTCGCAAGTGTCCGCGAGCGGTACCCTCGCATCGAAACCTCGCGCCTGATCCACGAAACAGTACGTCGGCTGATCGGCCTCATGGTCGACGACCTGATTGCCGAGACCCGCCGCCGCCTCGCAGAGCTGCGACCTGCCACAGCCAACGACGTTCGCCGCGCCGGCAAGCCGCTGGCGGCTTTTTCGCCCGCGATGCAAGAGAATGACCAGGCGCTGAAGGCGTTCTTGCGGGAACGCATGTACCGGCACTACAAGCTGAACCGCATGACCAGCAAGGCGCGCCGTTTGGTGAAGGATCTGTTTCAACTTTTCGTCTGCGAGCCGGAGTGTCTGCCGACCGAGTGGCGGCGGCGCACGGATGGTTCGGCAACGCTGCGCACGGCGCGTGTCGTCGCCGACTACATTGCCGGCATGACTGACCGCTTCGCCGCCGACGAGTACCGCCGCCTGTTCGACGTGCAGTCACGTAACTCATGAACGTCTTCGCCTGGTTTCGCGAGCGTATCGCCGCCGAGGTTGCAGCGATGGCGGCCTCCGGGTCGCTGCCGACGGGGCTGGATACAACGCGGATCGGCATCGAGCCGCCGCGTGATCCCGCCCATGGCGATCTCGCCTCGAACGCCGCAATGGTCCTTGCCGGACCGGCGAAGCGCCGCCCTCGCGAGCTTGCGTTGTTGCTGGCGCAACGATTGCTGAAGATCGAGGGTGTGGCGACGGCGGAGGTGGCCGGTCCTGGTTTCATCAATCTGCGGCTGACCGACACCTTCTGGCACGCCCGGATTGCCGACATCCTCTTGGCGGGCGTCGCCTACGGCGACTCTGGCCTCGGTGAGGGTCGGCCAGTGAACGTCGAATATGTTTCCGCTAATCCCACCGGCCCGCTTCATGTCGGCCACGGCCGCGGAGCCATCGTTGGCGATGCTTTGGCCGGACTGCTGCAGAAGGCCGGTTTCCGCGTTACCCGCGAGTATTATGTGAATGACGCTGGCGGACAGGTCGACGCGCTGGCGCGATCTCTCAGACTGCGATGGCTAATCGCCGCCGGAGCTGAGCCGGCCGATGCTTTCGAGCGGGCACGGACGGCAGGCGAGGTGCAGTACGGCGGCGATTACCTGGTGCCAGTGGCGGAAGCGCTGTTGGCGCAAGACGGTGATCGCTGGATCGAGGCGCCGGAACAAGACTGGCTGCCGGCCTTCCGAAGCTTCGCCGTAGCCGCGATGTTGCGTTTGATTCGCGATGATTTGGAGGCATTGGGCATTCGCTTCGATGTCGTGGCATCCGAACGGAGGCTGGTGGAGGAAGGCGGAGTCGATGCCGCGCTGCGCTTTCTCGAGGGCCGCGGACTGGTTTACGAAGGCGTGCTGGAGCCGCCGAAGGGCAAGGTTCTCGACGATTGGGAGCCGCGGCCGCAGACCTTGTTTCGCGCGAGTCTCTATGGCGACGAAGTCGACAGGCCGCTGAGAAAGTCGGATGGCAGCTGGACCTATTTTGCCGCCGATATCGCCTATCACCTCGATAAGTTCCGCCGCGGCTTCCCCGTGATGATTGATGTCTGGGGTGCGGATCACGGCGGCTACGTGAAGCGTATGCAGGCCGCAGTGACTGCAATTACTGAGGATTCCGGCGCGCTTGACGTGAAACTTTGCCAATTGGTCAACCTGCTTGACGGTGGCGAACCGGTGCGGATGTCGAAGCGCGCCGGCAACTTCATATCCCTGCGTGAGGTGGTCGACCGGGTCGGCCGGGACGTATTTCGCTTCATTATGCTGACCCGGAAGAACGATGCGCCGCTGGATTTCGACTTCCAGAAAGTCACCGAGCAGACCCGCGACAATCCGGTTTTCTATGTTCAGTACGCGCACGCCCGGTGCCGCTCGGTGCTGCGTCACGCCCTCGCCGAGATGGGCGAAGAGGCGCTCTCTGATGCCGTCCTTGCAGGCGCCGCGCTCGGTCGCTTGACCGATCCGGCGGAGCTTGATTTGATCAAGCAACTGGCCAGCTGGCCGCGCGTCGTCGAAGGCGCGGCCGAAGCGCATGAGCCACATAGAATCGCCTTCTACTTGCAGGACGTGGCGCAGGCCTTCCACGGTCTGTGGACCACGGAAAGGAGGACGCGCAATTGCGCTTCATCCATCTCGATGACATGCAGCTCACATCGGCGCGGCTGGCGCTGGTTCGCGCCGCGCAGCTCGTTGTCGCATCAGGCCTTGCGGTGATTGGCGTCGAACCGGTCGAGGAACTACGCTGATGTCGGCGAACTCGCAGCAGTTCGAGAATATCGAGATACCAGAACGTCCGTCAGTCATCTCGAAGGCTCTCTTCGACGGCCAGCTTCGTAGGGGGTTGCTCCTGTGGGGCAGCATCGCAGCGGTGGCGCTCGTGGCGCTAGCCGTGGTCGCCGTTGTCTTCTCTGGCCATGGGGAAAAAGTGGCGCGTCTACCTGCGGAGGCGCCGCTTATCAAAGCCGAAGAACAACCGATGAAAGTGGCGCCCGAAAATGCGGGCGGCATGCAGGTGCCGAATCGAGACATGATGGTTTACGAACGGATGCACGGGGCACCTGGGAGTAAGCCACCTGTAGAACGGCTGCTGCCGGAACCAGAGCAGCCGCTTGCACCGCCGCAACCAAAGCCGTCTGCCCCACCGGCGGAGCCACCGGCTCTGGCTCGCTCTGGCAGCGAGCGCCCGGCGGATGTAGAGCCTCCGGTGGCGACCGAGCCACCAGCCGTCACCCCGGTGGCACCGGCGCCATCGATATCCGACACGCCGCTGCCTGCCGCGCCGCCTTCCGATAAGCCGCCGGCGGCGACAACCACGGCACAACCGAAGCCGCCACCATCAGTCAGGACGCCAGCACCTGACAAGCCGACAGCGGCAACCAAGACGCCGGTACGCGACAAGCCCCCAGCAGCAACCAAGACGCCGGTCCCCGACAAGCCGACAGTGACGGCTAAGGTGGCGACGCCGGAACAGTCTCGGAAAAGTGGTTCGGGGAGATATCAGGTGCAGCTTCTCGCCGGCCGAAGTGCGGATGAGGTGAGAAGCGCGTGGACTAAACTGAAAGCGAAGAACTCTGACTTATTGGGGCCACTGTCGCCGACGTTGGCGCCCACCCAACTGAGCGGTCGTGGAACTTACTACCGGCTGCGCGCGGGGCCTCTGGAGAGCGAGGCGAAGGCGCGTGCGCTATGCGATCGCCTTTCAGGCCGAGGCGCTTCCTGCATCATTATCCGGCCCGGCAGCTGACATGCAGACAAGCGGCCCGCGCGCGGTGATTTTCGGCGTCGCCGGACCTTCTCTAAGCGCCGCGGAGCGCCGGTTCTTCAGCGAGACCGATCCTCTCGGCTTCATCCTGTTCGCCCGTAATTGCCGGGACCCGCGGGAAATCCGTCGCCTCGTCAGTGATCTCGGGGACTGTGTTGGTCGCGGGGACGCTCTGGTTCTGATCGATCAAGAGGGCGGCCGGGTGCAGCGGCTAAAGCCGCCGCATTGGCGCGCGGCACCGCCGGCGGAAGTTTTTGGTCGCCTGAGTGAGAGTGACGAGCAGGGGGCCATCGAGGCAGCCTGGCTGAACGCCCGCCTGCTCGCTGCCGATCTCGCGTCGCTTGGCATCGACGTTGATTGCGCGCCGGTGCTCGACGTCCGCCGGCCGGAAGGACACGCGATCATTGGCGACCGTGCCTTCGCCGGCCAGCCGGAGACCGTAGCGCTGCTCGGTCGGGCCACCTGCGCGGGTTTGCTGGCGGGCGGTGTGCTGCCTGTGATCAAGCACATTCCCGGTCACGGCCGGGCCTGCCTCGACAGTCATGAGGCGCTGCCGGTCGTCCATGCCGCAGCCGAGGATCTGCAACGTATCGACTTCGCGCCGTTCGCGGCACTTGCCGACATGCCACTGGCGATGACCGCGCACGTTGTCTTTGCCGCGCTTGACGCTGAGGCGCCAGCGACAACTTCCGCGGTGGTGATCCGCGAGGCCATTCGTGGTGCTATTGCCTTCGACGGCTTGCTGATCTCCGACGATATCTGCATGCGGGCCCTTGTTGGTCCGCCAGCCGAACGCGCCCGCGCGGCGCTGGAGGCCGGCTGCGATGTCGTCCTGCACTGCGATGGAGACCTGGCAGAAATGCGCGCTGTGGCCGAAGCATGTCCGCCACTATCGGCCGACGCGCGGCGACGGCTGGCCCGCGCTCAGGCGATGCGCGCGCCACCCGAGCCATTCGAGCCAGAGCGCGCTACCGAACGCTTGGCAGCCTTGCTGGGCGGCCGGGTGAGTGCCTAATGGAGGGCCTCGCCTACCAGATCTCCACCTGGGTTTTGCTGGCGCTGGTCGCCATCACCTTGCACGAGGCGGCGCACGGCTTCGTCGCCTGGCGGCTCGGTGACGACACCGCCAAGCGGCTGGGCCGTGTAACTTTCAATCCGCTTAAACACGTCGATCCGTTTGGTACGGTAATCCTGCCGGCGATGCTGTTGCTCGCGTCCGGCGGCCGGATGATGTTCGGCTTCGCCAAGCCGGTGCCGGTGAACTTTGCACGGCTGCGCAAGCCGCGCCGTGATATGGTGCTGGTGGCCGCCGCCGGACCGGGAATCAACATCCTTATGGCGATCGCAGCCGCGACGGCCGTTACGCTTATCCCCGCTCTGCCGGGTAAAGCGCTTGAATGGGTTGGCTATAACCTCTTTAACGCCGTCTGGCTGAACGTGCTGCTGGCGGTCTTCAACATGCTGCCACTGCCACCGCTCGACGGAGGTCGCGTGGCGGTTGGCCTGCTCCCGGACTTCCTGGCAATACCGCTCAGCCGCTTGGAGCCTTACGGCTTCTTCATCATCCTGGGCGTTGTCTTCGTCCTGCCGCTGCTCGCCAATGCGCTCGGCGCCGATCTGGGCGTGATGGAATGGCTGGTGATCGGCCCCGCGGAGTTCCTGAGCCGCCTCATCTTCTCGCTGGTGGGATTCTCGTGAACGCCTCGCGTCGCGAGGCGACGATGACTGACCGGCCGAAGGCCGAAAGCGAGGAATGTCCCGATCGAGATGCCTTTGTCGTCGACCTCGACGGCTGGGAAGGGCCGCTGGATCTGCTGCTAACACTGGCCCGGACCCAGAAAGTCGACCTCAGGCGCATCTCGATCATGGCGCTTGCCGACCAATATCTCGCTTACGTCGCGGCAGCGCGACGGGCCGGTTTGGAGTTGGCAGCCGAATATCTGGTGATGGCCGCTTGGCTCGCCGAGCTGAAGTCACGCTTATTGCTGCCGGAGCCATCCGGTCCGGAGGAGCCGTCCAGCGATGAATTAGCGGCCGCCCTCGCTTTCCAGCTCCGCCGGCTGGATGCCATGCGCGAGGCCGGTAAGCAGCTTGCGGCGCGCCCGCAACTGGGTCGGGACTTCTGGCCGCGCGGTTGTCCGGAGCCGATCGCGGAGAAGGTTGAGACTGTCGTCACCGCCGACTTGCGCGGCCTGCTGCGAGCCTATGGTAGACTCTGCCGGCGCCGGCAGAGCGATGTACCGCTGGCGTTGAGTGAGCCCATAACGCTGGATAGCGTCGAGGCGGCGCTGGCGCGCATCCTGCGCAGTCTTGGCCAAGCGCCCGGTTGGGAGAGCCTCACCCGCTATCTTCCCGAGGGTACTCTGCAAGGTGTCCGCGATGGCGCGCTCGGCGCCCGCTCGTCTCTCGCCGCCACCTTTGGCGCAGTGCTGGAACTGGCGCGACAGGGTGCGGTGATAATCCGTCAAAACCAGCCTTTCGGGCCAATCTACCTAAAGCCCGGCGGTGACAGCGGCGGTGGTCGCTCGTGAGCCCCGAACACTCTCAAGAGCGGCGTCTGTTAAGGATGCTGGAGGCGATGCTGTTCGCCTCGGCCGAGCCGCTGACCGAGAGTGTCGTTGCCGAGCATCTGCCGGAAGACGCGAACGTTCCGGCCCTTTTGCAGCAGCTTGCCGGCGAATACGCGACCCGCGGCGTCCGCTTGACCCATGCCGGCGCCGGCTGGGCCTTCGTCACAGCCGCTGATCTTGCACCGTTTATGACGCGCCAGCGGCGGATCGAGAAGAGGCTGTCGCGAGCGGCAATGGAGACGCTTGCGGTCATTGCCTATCATCAACCGGTAACCCGCGGCGAGATCGAAGAGATCCGCGGCGTGCAACTTGGCAAGGGACACTCGACGCGTTGTTTGAGCACGAGTGGATTGAGCCGCGCGGACGTCGCGAGACGCCGGGCCGGCCGGCCACCTGGGGCACGACCGACCGTTTCCTGCGCCACTTCGGACTAACGACGTTGGCTGACCTTCCGAACGTCGAGGAACTGCGTGTGGCGGGGCTGCTGGACGCGCGTCCCGCCATTCGGGCGCTGCAGCTCGATTTGGCAGCCGCCGACACCAATGTCGTCCCTGAACCGCTTGATCCAGACGCCCGCTGATCTGGCCAGTAGCCGAATTTGCATCGGGCTTCTGCATGGCCGCATCGCCATATCATTATGAACATGTTGCAACGGTCGGCCGCGAAGTTGCGGTCGCCCCGCTTTTTCTGCCATCATCCGAATGGCTGGGGCGCCCGGCGACGCACAAGATAGGACAGGAACGGCTCTCATGGGTTCATTCAGCATCTGGCACTGGCTGATCGTGCTAGTGGTCGTCCTGATCCTGTTCGGGGGTCGGGGCAAGATTTCGCAGCTGATGGGTGACTTCGGCAAAGGGCTGAAATCATTCAAAAAGAGCATGCGAGAGGACGAGTCATTCGACGACCAGGAAGCGCCGCGGGAGACCCGGGCGCTGCCGCCGGAACAGGCGCGCAGCACGGGGCCGGTGCAAGAGGCCGCCGCCGATCGCGACCGTACCGTACGGCCGTGATATCAACGAACATCGGCCACGTGAACGAGGCGCCGGATGTTCGACATCGGTTGGCAGGAGCTTTTTCTAATCGCCGTCGTGGCGCTGATCGTGGTCGGACCGAAAGATTTGCCGAAGGTGTTGCGCACCGCTGCGCGCGTCATGCAGAAAGCGCGAGCGATGAGCCGCGAGTTTCAAAGCGGGCTCGCCGAAATGGCACGCGAGGCCGAACTTGATGAGATCAAGCGCAAGGTCGAAGGGGCCACGCGTTTTGATCTGGGCGACGAACTCCGCAAATCGGTGGATCCGACGGGCAAGCTAAGTGCTGATTTCGATCCGACCGAGTTCAATCGTCAGCTCAAGGAGTCGGTTGAGGGCGGCCCCCTGCTTCATCCGGCGGCTCCAATTGCGCTCTCGCCTAGTCCCGTGACTTCGGATTTTAGCGGATCAACTTCGCCGGCCGCCGACACTGCACTTCCAACGGCAGCGGAGAAACCACCCCCCGACCAACCGACGTCCCTTCAGGCGGTGTCGGCGTCGATCTCTTCGGCAGAAAAACAGAAAGAATAAAGGCTACGGGCCGGAACATCGACATCGGCCACTTGCAGCCACAATGATGGTTGAGTGATGGCACAGGACGAGGACATCGACGCAGGTCGGATGCCGCTGATGGACCATCTTATCGAGCTGCGTCGGCGGCTGATCTGGTGCGTCCTCGGCATCGTCGTGATGTTTTTCATCTGCTACTGGTTCGCGCCGCAGATTTACCAGTTCCTGGTGAAACCCCTTGCCGACCAACTACACGAAAGAGGCGGCGAGCGGCGGATGATTTTCACCGCGCTGCACGAGGCGTTCTTCACTTATGTCAAGGTGGCATTCTTCACCGCGATCTTCCTCTCTTTTCCGATCATTGCAACGCAGCTGTGGAAATTTGTTGCTCCCGGTCTTTACAGGAATGAGAAGCAGGCATTCCTTCCGTTCCTGATCGCAACGCCACTGCTGTTCTTCGCCGGTGGGGCGATGGCGTACTACGTCGTCTTTCCGATGGCCTGGCATTTCTTTCTAAGCTTTGAGATGACAGGCCAGGATGGCTTGCCCATCCAGCTCGACGCCAAGGTCGACCAGTACCTGTCACTGGTAATGCAGCTGATTTTCGCCTTCGGTTTGTGCTTTCAGATGCCGGTGGTGATGTCGCTGCTCGCGCGGGCCGGCTTGCTTACAGCCGATACGATGCGCGAAAAACGCCGCTACGCCATCGTCATCGCCTTCATCTTTGCGGCGGTGCTGACTCCCCCCGATGTGCTCAGCCAGATCAGCCTGGCCATCCCGACGATCCTTCTCTACGAGATCTCCATCTGGTGCGTCCGTCTGATCGAGCGGAGCCAGGAAAGGCGGCTCGCGAGGCGGAAGCAGCGGAACGCGCCGAGGAGGCGGCGGAGCGGAGTGACCGGCACGAGGCGACGACGGGAACGGCGGAGTGATCAACCGACGTCCGCCGCTGGCCGCCACGCCGTTCCCGTCGTTGCGGCATGCAACGGCATCCGAAAGGTCACCGAACCGGCCGGTGTAGCGTGCGCTTGACCGAATCGGGGGGTTCCTATACGCCCACGACAGCTTCGGGAGTTGGCCGCACGTGCTCGACATCAAGTGGATTCGGGAGAATGCCGACGCATTTGACGCCGGGCTGGCGCGGCGTGGGCTGCCGGCCGAATCGCAGCGGCTCTTGGCACTCGATCAGGCGCGCCGCGACGCGCTGAGTGCGGCGCAAGAGATGCAGGCGCGGCGCAACGCGATATCGAAGGAGATTGGTCGGCGCAAGGGCCGTGGCGAGGACGCCGCGGACATCCTCGCCGAGGTCGCCCGCTGCAAGGATGAGCAGGCGGCGCTGGAGACGGCCGCCGGCGGCGCCGACGCCGAACTGCAGACCGCGCTGGCGGTGATCCCTAACCTCCCGGCGGCCGACGTGCCAGACGGTCGCGATGAGGCTGCCAACATCGAGATAAGCCGCTGGGGAGAACCGCGCACCTTTGACTTCGCGGCGAGAGAACACTTCGATATCGGCGGCATCACCGCGCTGATGGACTTCGATCGCGCCGCCAGATTGTCAGGCGCGCGCTTCGTCGTGCTGCGCGGTGCGCTCGCCCGGCTGGAGCGGGCGCTGGCCAACTTCATGCTGGACCTGCACACGGAATCGTTTGGCTATACCGAGATTAGCCCACCGGCGCTCGTTCGCGATGAAGCTGTGTTTGGCACCGGACAGCTACCGAAATTCAAGGATGATTTGTTTGCGGCGTGGACAATTGATCGAGAGCGAGCGGAAGATAAAAAAAATAATTACCTATCTGAACAATCCGTGTTGGGGCGAGAAGTTAACCAGGAATTATTGGGTGATTTCTACGACTATATCGACTCTGATGAATTCAGATTGGGGGTCGGTATACGTTATTGGCTCATTCCCACCGCCGAGGTGCCGCTGACCAACCTCGTCGCCGGCGAGATCCTCGCCGAAGACGCGCTGCCGTTGCGGCAGACGGCGATGACCTGGTGCTTCCGTGCCGAGGCCGGGGCCGCCGGCAAGGATACGCGCGGGATGATCCGCCAGCATCAGTTCACCAAGGTGGAATTGGTGAGCATTACCAGCCCCGAGCAGTCGGACGACGAGCATGAGCGGATGACCGCCTGTGCCGAAGAGGTGCTGAAACGACTGGGGCTGCCCTACCGCGTCGTTCTGCTGTGTACCGGCGACATGGGCTTCTCGGCCCGCAAGACCTACGACATCGAAGTCTGGCTGCCCGGCCAGGGCCGCTACCGCGAAATCTCCTCGTGCTCCAACTGCGGCGACTTCCAGGCGCGGCGGATGAACGCCCGTTGCCGGAAGAAGGGCGAAAAGAACACCCGTTTTGTGCATACGCTCAACGGCTCCGGGCTCGCCGTCGGCCGGACGCTGATCGCCGTGCTGGAGAACTGTCAGCAGGCCGACGGTTCGGTCGTCGTGCCGGATGTGCTGCGCCCATACATGGGCGGCCTCGATGTGATCGGGCGCCATGGCCCACCCAGCGCTTGATCCCGCCACTGCCCGGGTCCTGATTTCCAACGACGACGGCATCCATGCACCTGGCCTCAAGGTGTTGGAAAAAGTCGCACGCCGACTGTTCCGGGAGGTTTGGGTGGTGGCGCCGGAGAGCGAGCAGAGTGCCGCCAGCCACTCGCTGACAATGCGCCGGCCGCTTTACCTGCGGCCGGCTGGGCGCAGGCGTTTCACCGTCGATGGCACACCCACCGACTGCGTGCTGATCGCCATTCACCAAGTGCTGAAGGACCGTCCGCCGGACCTGGTGCTCTCGGGCATCAACCGGGGCGGCAACCTGGGCGAGGATGCGACATACTCCGGCACCGTCGCCGCGGCGATGGAGGGGACGCTCCTCGGCATCCGCTCGGTAGCGCTCAGCCAGCTCTATGCAGACGGCGGCGAGGCGCCGTGGGCGACGGCGGACCGATGGTGCGAGGAGGTGATACGACGGCTCTCGGATTTCGAATGGCCGAAGGGTGTCCTGCTCAATGTCAACATCCCGGCGGTTTCGGCGGCCGAGGTACTTGGCATCGAGATTACTCGGCAGGGTCGGCATAAGATCGGCGGCACGATGATTGAGGGCGTCGATCCACGCGGCAAGCCTTATTTCTGGATCGCCGGTGAGCGCCAGCAAGACAAAGGCCTGGCCGGGACAGACCTTGCCGCGGTGCATGCAGGTGCCGTCTCGATCACGCCGTTTTGCCTCGAGTTGACCCATAAGGCCAGCATGGGCGCGCTGGCGGCGTTGTTCAGGTGAGTTCCGATTCGCGAAAAATTCGGCTGATCCTGGAGTTGCGCCGGCATGGCGTCACCGACACCAAGATATGCGCGGTCATCGAGCGGTTGCCGCGCGAGTTGTTTGTTCCTGAGGCGTTCCTCGATCAGGCTTACGAAAACACCGCCTTGCCGATTGGATGTCACCAGACGTTGAGCGCGCCAGTCATCGTCGGCAGGATGTCACAGGCACTTGAATTGAACGAGCGCATCAAGGTGCTGGAAGTGGGCACCGGCTCTGGCTACCACGCTGCGGTGCTGTCGAAGCTTTGCCGCCGCGTCTACACCATCGAACGGCATCGCGAGCTGTTGGAAGAAGCGGAGCAGCGATTTAACCAACTGGGATTGAGCAACATAACCTGGAAGGTCGGAGACGGCACGCTCGGGTGGCCTGAACAGGCGCCCTTTGAGCGTATTGTCGTCACTGCCGCTGCCATGGATGTTCCGCCGGTGCTCGCACAGCAACTTGCTCCCGGCGGGTTGATGGTGGTTCCGGTGGACGACGGTGTTGGCGATCCACGACTTCTACGAGTCCGCCGCGACGCGGAAGGTCTGGAGACGGAAGATCTGGGGCCAATCCGCTTCGTTCCATTGATCGCTGACCCGAATCGACGTTGAGGTTGAGGCGGGGCGACGATTGCGGGCGAACAGGCACTGCAGCATAATCCGCGCCATGTCGAAGGGCGTCAGTCTCATCGCGCGGTCTGCCGCGACAACGCCATTGATGTTGGCGTTGCTTCTGATCGGCTCATGCACCGATATGGGACCAACGCTGGAGACAAGCGGATCGCAAAGGACCGCGTCTCTCCCACCAACCGCGCCTCAGAGTGCCACGGTCGGTTCCCGTTCCGCTTCTCCGACTGGTCGCCGGTCACCCTCGGCCGAAGCGCCCAAGAGCGGAACCCACCGGGTGCGGTCCGGGGAAACCGTATACACCATCGCCCGCCACTATGGCGTAGACGCTTACGCGCTGGTTTCGCTGAATAAGCTGACGCCGCCGTTCGACCTTTGTGAAGGGCAGCGACTGGCAATCCCCGATCAGAAATCTCTCCCATCGACCGTGGTGACGGCGGAGCCGAATCAAGCCACGCCAAGAAAGCCGGTGTCGCGTCCCAATCTCGACACTCCCGGGCAGAGCGAGGCGCAGACGCCACGGTCGATCGAGACGCCTGCGTCGCCATCGGCCATCGCAGGAGCCTTCATCTGGCCCGTAGAAGGCCGAATCATCTCCGACTTCGGCGCCAAGGGAGGAGGCCGCTTCAACGATGGCATCAATATTGCGGCGCCGGCCGGTACTGCGGTGCGGGCTGCCGCCGACGGGGTCGTTGCCTACGCGGGGAATGAACTGCGCGGTTTCGGCAACATGTTGCTGATCAAGCATCCAGGCGGTTGGGTCACCGCATATGCGCATAATCAGGAATTGCTGGTTCGTCGCGGGAGCAGTGTTGGCCGGGGCCAGGCAATTGCCCGGGTCGGATCAACCGGTGGCGTCGATCAGCCGCAACTACACTTCGAACTGCGCAAAGGGAAAAAGGCGGTAGACCCATTGGACTACCTTCGTCGGCCGAGTGCATCAGCCATCGCAGGACGCGATTCCGGCTGAAGCCATGCCGGGCCGCGACGGGATCACCGCATCGGAAGGTCGGCTCAAACAAGACCTGATCGTTTCCTCATGGATCAAGTTAGTTGGCCATTACCCTGCGTCAGTCTTGGCGGGTCGCTGGGTCGCAAGACCACGACAGCGCTTCCGGATGATTTAGCTCTGCCCCTCGGAGAGACGAGCTGCGAATTGTTCGGCGCAAAGTCCGGCGGCTTGCTGTAGAGCCCGTTGCACTGCCGATACATCTTCGGTGCTAGACGCGGCAGCGATTTGAAAATCGCAGCCTTCCTCCCACAGGACGGTGCCGGCTGCAGTGTCGACAAGTCGTGCTCGCACGATGGCAGGTACGTATGTTCTTCCCTCACCTCCGAACTTCCGCCAAGCCACCGTCTTGAAATCAATAACTGGTTGTGGGCCGAAGCTTTGATTAAGCGTGGCCACACTGTCATTTGCCGGGCATGCGGGCGCCGATCGCAGACTCGGCAGCGCACCAGAAGGAGTCAGGTTTGCTACGAAGCGATCTCGGACCACCGACGAAGCATCCACGTATGTTCCGTCATCGGGTCCTTGGCATCCGGCTGCGATTCCAAGAGCGATGACCGCGCCGACGAGGCCGCCGGCGGCAGCCACATAGTCCAGACTACGGGTATCGCAGGTTGATCGGATGGGAACAGGCTCAGACTGGTAGTGGGCGACCACAACCTGGGGGGACTGGCTCAGGCAGGACAACCCCGCCTGTTCGAAGGCGACGGGATGAACAGTTTCGGCCTGTGGTGGTGGCACGGGTGCCGGACGCGACGTGCAGGCACTCAGAGTCGCTGCAATGGTCAGGAATGTCACGATGCGCTGCGCTGCATCCTTGTTGATATGAGGCACGGCTTTCCCCGTACGGCTGCCCAGTTCAGAGGACACCGTCGCCGATCATAGGTAGAAAAGCAACTGTGGATATCACGCTGAAATCGATATGGCTGGTGCGTGCCCTGTGCATGAATGGCATCAACGGCGCCGCCGCGCGCCAGCCTTGTTGGCGCGCTGATTGAGCCGCGCTGCGCCGCCGAGTAGCATCGCCCGATGCTCAACCCGCTCGTCGACCGTCTCGCTGACTACCCCTTCGATCGCTTGCGGGCGCTGCTCGATGGCCTCGCGCCACCCGAGAGCATGCGCCAGCTGATCCTGTCGGTTGGCGAGCCGCGGCATCCAGCTCCGTCGATCGTCGCAGACGCGCTGGCCGCGCACGTCGCCGATTGGGGCCGCTATCCGCCGGTCGATGGCACGCCCGAGTTTCGCCGTGCCGTCGCTGGCTGGCTGCGGCGTCGCTACAGCCTGCCGGAAGGGCTGGTTGATCCTGATCAGCACGTACTGCCCGTGGCTGGCACCCGCGAAGCGCTGTTCCTGATCGCTCAAGTGGCGGTTCCGCTGCAAAAGGCCGGTGCCCAGCCGGTCGTGCTGATGCCGAACCCGTTCTATCAGGTCTATTTCGGTGCGGCCGTCTTCGCCCATGCAAAGCCGTTATTCCTGCCGGCGACCAGCGGAACGGGCTTTCTGCCTGATCTGGCCGCGATTGACGCTGCGACGCTCGCGCGAACCGCGCTGCTCTATCTTTGTTCGCCCGCCAATCCGCAAGGAGCGGTGGCGTCCCTGAAGCTGCTCAAGGATGCCGTGTCGCTCGCTCGTGTCCACGATTTCGTGCTGTGCGTCGACGAGTGCTACGCCGACATCTGGGATTGGCAGCCACCTCCAGGCGCCCTCGGCGCCTGCGCCGCGCTTGGCGGCAGTCTTGACAACGTGGTCGTCTTCCACTCGCTGTCAAAACGCTCCAGCGTGCCCGGCCTGCGGTCCGGCTTCGTTGCCGGCGACGCCCGGATAATCGCGGCCTTCCGTCGGTTGCGGGCTTTTGGGGGCGCGGTGTTGCCGTTGCCGGTGGTGGCCGCGTCGACAGCGTTGTGGGAAGACGATGTGCACGCCGAAACAAATCGCGCCCTTTACCGAAGCAAGATTGATCTGGCGGAGCGCCTGATCGCTGAGCGATTCGACTTTTATCGGCCCGCTGGAGGCTTTTTCCTGTGGTTGAAGGTGGGGGACGGTGAAGCTGCGGCGCGGGCGCTGTGGGCCGAAGCCGCGTTGCGAGTCCTTCCTGGGGCCTATCTCTCCAGGAATTGCGCCGATGGCAGCAATCCAGGAGGACAATACATCCGGGTTGCACTGGTCGACGATGTGGCCAGCACCGAAGATGCTTTAAGAAGGCTTCTCAACGTCCTATAAATGCCGGTCTTCCACCGCCCGAGTCGAGCGCCGCCATGATCCGAGCCGGGACGCTTGCGATACTGCCCGCGGGAGCGGCCCCGTACTTTAAGCGCCGCGTTGCTGAAGCCGGGGGCTGCGCGCTGTTCGTTGCCGGGCTGACGCTGTTTCTGGCTCTCGCCAGCTTCGATCCCGGCGATCCATCGTTCAACCATGCGACCGGGCTGCCGACGTTGAACCTGTTCGGGCGGCCCGGTGCCTTCACCGCCGACTTTCTCCTGCACGGTTTCGGCTGGGCGGCGTTGGTTCCCGTGCTCGGGCTGCTCGGCTGGGCTTGGCGGCTCTTTGGCAGGCGGCCGATGCGTCGCCTGGGCCTGCAGGCGGCTTCGCTGCTGCTTGCGATCGTGCTGCTTGCCACGGCGCTGGCGGCGGTACCGGCATTGCCGGGTTGGCCGATCGCCGCCGGTTCAGGCGGCGCCTTTGGCGTTCTCGCCTTGCAGGTCTTGGCGAAGCTAATCGACGGCGGGTCGCTCCTCGGCCGCTCATCGATGGCACTGGTGTCGTTCGCCGCCGGCATGCTCGCGCTGGGATTTGGCATGGGAGTATCGCTGGCAGACTGGCGCCTGCTGGCGAAGACATTGCGAGACTGCTGGCTCAGGCTGAAGCAATGGGCGATCGGCACCCGGAACATCACCACAAGGGCGGGCGAATTCATTCTGCGAAGGCAATCCGGCCGGGCTTTTGAAAAGGCGGTCATCGAGGACGGGGCGCCGGGAGAAGCACGGCCCGTCGCCGCATCGCGAGCCAGCCTGGTTGATCCAAAGCCGGGCAGGCTCAAGCCGGGCCGCAAGACCGGCGAGGAAGCACAGGGCGCCCTCGACTTCGAGACGGCGCGCTACCGCCTGCCGCCGCTCGATCTGCTTCACATGCCGACACCGCTGCCGGCTGTCGATGCCATTGGCCGCGGGGCGTTGGAGCAGAACGCCATGATGCTGAAGACCGTTCTGGACGACTTCGGCGTGCGCGGCGATATCATTAAGGTGCGCCCTGGCCCGGTGATTACTCTATACGAGCTGGAACCCGCGCCCGGTACGAAGAGCTCGCGGGTGATCGCGCTAGCCGACGACATCGCCCGCTCGATGAGCGCCGTCTCGGCGCGGGTGGCGGTGGTTTCGGGACGCAATGCGATTGGTATCGAGTTGCCCAACGCACGGCGCGAAACAGTCGGGTTGCGCGAGCTCCTGGCTTCGGACGCTCTGGAACGGGCTGGCGGATCGCTGATGCTGGCGTTGGGCAAGGATATCGGCGGCACGCCCGTGATCGTCGACCTGGCGCGCATGCCGCATCTGCTGATTGCCGGAACGACCGGTTCGGGCAAGTCGGTCGGCATCAACGCGATGATCCTGTCGCTGCTGTACCGGCTGTCGCCTGAAAGCTGCAAGCTGATCCTGATTGACCCGAAGATGCTGGAGCTCTCCGTCTACGATGGCATCCCGCATCTGTTGGCGCCGGTCGTTACCGAGCCAGGCAAGGCGGTGGTCGCGCTGAAATGGACGGTGCGCGAGATGGAGGAGCGCTACCGCTCGATGTCGCAGCTCGGCGTACGCAACATCGCCGGGTTCAACTCCCGCATCGCTGAGGCGAAAGCGAGGGGAGAGGCGCTGAAGCGGCGGGTGCAGACCGGCTTCGACGACGACGGCAAACCGCGTTTCGAAGATCTGGAGCTGAATTTGGCGCCGCTGCCGCTGATCGTTGTCGTCGTCGACGAGATGGCGGACCTGATGCTGGTCGCCGGCAAGGACATTGAGGCTGCGGTTCAGCGGCTGTCGCAGATGGCGCGAGCCGCGGGTATCCATCTGATCATGGCGACGCAGCGGCCATCGGTGGATGTCATCACCGGCACGATCAAGGCCAACTTTCCAACCCGCATCAGCTTTCAGGTCACCTCGAAGATCGACAGCCGGACGATCCTGGGCGAACAGGGAGCAGAACAGTTGCTCGGGCAGGGCGACATGCTGTTCATGGCACCAGGGGGAAGGGTGACGAGGGTGCACGGCCCTTTTGTTTCCGACGGCGAGGTGGAAGCGGTCGTCAAGGCGCTGAAGGCGCAGGGCGAACCGCAATACGTCGAGGCCGTCACCGAGGCGGAAGACGAAGACGAGCCGGCGTCCGCGCTGGTCGAAGAGGACGACAGCGAAAGTGCCGCACTTTACCGCGAGGCCGTCGAAGTGGTGTTGCGCGACGGCAAGGCATCCACCAGCTTCGTGCAGAGGCGCCTGCAAATTGGCTACAACCGGGCAGCGCGGCTGGTCGAGCGGATGGAGGCGGAGGGTTTGGTCAGCAAGGCCGATCGGGTGGGTCGCCGGGAGATATTGCAGGGCGAGCGCGCTAATTGAGGTCGCGGCTTGGTGAACGAAGGCATCGCGCGTCCGGGCTAGCTTGGCGATCGCCGTTTCCGAGCCCAAGCAAAGGTGTCTTCCCAATGAAAGATGCCGTGATCCGACGCTTGCGATGTCGCGGGCTTTACCGGCTGTGGCGGGCGTTGATGATTTGGTCAGCGATGGCGTTTACGCTGGCCGTCGGAAACGTTTCGGCGGCCATCTCCCCGCAGCTGCAACTTGACGAAGAGGCGCGCAGCCAACTGCAGCGTATCGAAGCGAGCCTGAACTCCATCCATACCGTACGCTCTCGCTTTCGCCAAAGCTCCTCGAATGGCGAGAGCGCGCAGGGCGAACTGTTCCTCGAGCGACCCGGACGGTTGCGCGTCGAATATAAACCACCGGTTCCGGTGCTGGTCGTAGCCGATGGAACGTTCCTCATCTACTACGACCGCAAGCTGGAGCAGGTGAGCTATATTCCGCTGGCCTCGACGCCGGCGGGCATCCTGCTACAGAAGCACATTTCCTTGACCGACAAGGATCTCGTGGTGACTACGTTTGAGCGGGACGATGGCACCATCCGCATAGGGCTGGCGCGGACAGGGGGGGAAAACGAAGGATCTATACGGCTAGTTTTCGATGAACAAACAGGCGCCCTTCAGCAGTGGTTGATAACCGATGCGCAGGGCATCATAACACTCGTGACGCTGGACGCTCCGGTTTTCAATGCTGGCATTGCTCCAGCCTTGTTCGTCTTCAAAGATCCCCGCGTTGACAACCGCGGCCTGCCGTCAGGGAATTCGCCATAACCCATAATTACGTGGCAAGTTCCGCCGTGGTTCATGCGCTGACCGCATGGCTGCACTGCAATACATGCATTTCACGCGCCGTTCAATGAAACCATTTGTTTGGATGGAGGCTACATCTCCTATTGGAGGTTTACCTCCCGGATGGTTCCCCTGCCATCCGATAGCTTCCGCAAAGGGAGCTTAAGCGCCCGGTTAACCCCCCTGGCCGGGCGCTTTTTTTTGCCCGAATCAATGTCCGGAACGATAGACACAGCGAGCTGATCTCAATCCGTGATCTCGTTGACTTTCATGATGTCGACTTCAACAAGGCATCAACGTCATCAATACGAAGGACTCGGCGCTCTGCTCGCTGCGCTATTCAAGGAACCAGTCGATAGCCGCCAGCTTCGGTGACGAGTATTTGGGCACGTGATGGGTCCGTTTCGATTTTCTGCCGCAGGCGATAAACGTGAGTTTCCAGCGTGTGCGTTGTTACGCCTGCATTGTATCCCCAAACTTGTCGAGCAGTACATCGCGACTGATAACGCGGTTTCCCGCACGATAAAGGTATTTTAAGATTGCAGTTTCCTTGTCGGTCAAGCGGATCTTCTTCCGCGTCGATGGATTGACCAGGAGCTTCGCGCCCGGCTTGAACGCGTAGTTGCCGATGGTAAACACGGCATCATCGCTTCGCTCATGCTGCCGAATATGCGCGCGCAGTCGAGCAGCGAACACACCCAGCCGAAATGGCTTGGTTATGTAGTCATTGGCGCCCGCTTCCAGCCCGATGATCGTGTCTGCCTCCGTATCTGCGCCGGTCAGCATGATGATGGGACATTTCACGCCGCCGCTTCGCATCAGGCGGCAGGCGTCACGGCCGTCCATGTCGGGCAGGCCGACGTCGAGAATGATAACGTCGAAGTGGGTTGTCTTGACCAGATCCAACGCTTTGCCGGCGGTTCCGGGCCGTTGTGGTGGCGAAATCCTCGTGCGCCCGCAGCTGTTCCGCGAGCATCTCCAGCAACTTTTCGTCGTCGTCAACCAGCAGGACGCGTCTGGTAGCAGTCACTGTTCGGTCGCTTCCCTTCTAGGTCCAACAGCAAGACACTAGCGCATTCGCTGAGGAATAGCACGCTGACCCCCTTGGAGACGGATTAGCCTTCATGAACGCATGGCCCTTTTGTCAAAGGGCACCGGCGGCTAAGCTATCGCAGGCGAGAGGAGTTCGGACGGAAGATGAATCGCCACTTGCATGTCGTCCCGGTTCCGGTGTCGCGGGAACCGGTAAGCCTGCGTTCCGTGGAGCGGGCGCTCGCAGACCTGCGGCGCGGCCGGCCGGTGGCGGTCAGCGGCGGCGGCGGCGCGGCGGCGCTGGTGCTGGCGGCGGAAGCGTGTACGCAAGAGAGCTTGCGAGATCTGAGGGAGGTCGCTGAAGCCGATCCCACCCTCGTGCTAACGGCGCGACGTGCGTCGGTCGTCGGGCTGGCAAGCATCGGCTTGCGAGCCGTCATTGTTGCTTTTGAGGGGCTGCCAGCCGCAGAGACGGTGCACGCGCTGGCCGATCCGCTGTCGTTGCCTCCGGAGAAGTCCGTGGCGATCGGCGAAATCAGCGAAGCTGCGGCCTTCTCCTGCGAAGCCGCCGCCGTGCTGCTGGCGAAGACGGCCCGGCTGCTGCCGGCGGCAATGGTAGCGGCGATCCGTGATCCTGACGCTGACGATGTTGCGAAATGGGCCAGCCGGCATGGTCTTCTTTGGGTCGATGCCGGCGACGTCTTTCAGTACGACTTTATTGCGGCGCGAACCCTGAAGCCTGTGAGCGAGGCGCGCGTGCCGCTGCTTGGCGCCGAGAATGCGAAGATCATCGCATTCCGTCCGCTCGATGGCGGGCTGGAGCATCTGGCGGTGATCATCGGCGATCCTCAGCCGCCCGAACCGGTTCTCACCCGTCTACACTCCGAGTGCTTCACCGGCGACCTCCTTGGTTCACTGCGGTGTGACTGTGGCGACCAGCTACGCGGCGCCATCCGCGAGATCAGCGAGGCTGGCGGCGGCCTATTGCTCTACCTGGCGCAGGAGGGGCGCGGCATCGGCCTCGTCAACAAGCTGCGGGCGTACGAGCTGCAGGATCGGGGCTTTGACACACTGGAGGCAAACGAGCAGCTCGGTTTCGACGCCGACGAGCGCGTTTACGTGCCGGCGGCACAGATGCTCCGCCAGTTGGGTTTCGCCCGCGTGCGGCTGCTTACCAACAACCCCGCGAAAGTGGACGGCCTTGCCCGCTGCGGCATCACTATCGACGAGCGGGTGCAGCACGCCGTTCCAAGCAATCGCCACAACGAGATCTACATGCGGACCAAGGCCGGCCGCGGCGGCCACCTGCTATAAGCCGTCGCCGGTCGGATCAAAGCCAGCATGGATATTCTCGTGCACGCCAGCGGCTTGCTTACCTGGCAAGGCGGACAGATGCATTGTGCGCTTGGGCGAGCTGGCGTGCGCTTTAACAAGCGCGAAGGCGATGGAGCCACGCCGATCGGCTGCTTCCCGCTTCGTCGCGTACTTTATCGACCGGATCGCTTGCCGGCACCCGCTGGTGCGCTGCCGGCGACGGCAATCGATCCCGATCTCGGCTGGTGCGACGACCCCGCGCATCCTGCATACAACCGGCCCGTTCGCCTGCCCTTCGCCGGTTCGCACGAACGACTGTGGCGCGACGACATGCTATACGATCTGTTGGCGGTGATCGGGCACAACGATGATCCGGTGGTACCGGGCTTTGGCAGCGCCATTTTCCTGCACGTCGCGCGGCCCGACTTTGGCCCTACCGAAGGCTGCGTGGCGCTTGCGAGAGAGGACCTGATGGCATTGCTTGGTTGCTGCCAGCCTGGTGACCGGCTCCGCGTGGTCGCTGAGAGGCCCCAGCTCCTAATGCTCTTCCGCAGAGCGTTGGCCAAAGATCGCCGTGCCAATGCGGACATGGGTTGCGCCGAAGCGAACAGCGATGGCGAAATCCGCGCTCATACCCATGCTCAATTCTGTCAAGGCGTTGCGTCTCGCTATCTCCCGCAGCAGAGCAAAGTGAAGGGACGGTTCCTCGTCGACCGGCGGGATGCACATCAAGCCGCGCACCTTCAGCCCGAAGTCGTCCCGGCAAGCGGCAACCAGAGTGTCCGTCTCTTCGGGGAAGATGCCGGCTTTCTGTGGCTCCTCACCGGTGTTCACCTGCACGAACACGGCCGGCATGCGGCCCTCCTGACGGCCGGCTTCGGCCACAGCCCGGGCGATTTCCGGTCGATCGATACTCTCGATCACATCAAACAGCCGAACGGCGCGACGCACTTTGTTGCGCTGCAGGGGGCCGATCAGGTGCAGCGAAACATCTGGGTAGGTACTTTTCAGCACCGGCCACTTGTCATTCGCTTCCTGCACACGGTTCTCTCCGAACACACGGTGGCCAACCGCCAGGGCGCGCGCCACGACCGAGGCCGGATGCGACTTGGATACCGCGACCAGCGTCACATCCTCCGGCGGCCGTCCGGCGGCGAGAGCCGCGGCAACAATCTCCGCCTCGACCGCGGCGAGATTGCCGGCGACATCGAGCGGTTTCCTGACTTCGGTCGGCGTCACGTCCTGTCCCACTTCCGCATATCATGAACCCTTCCGCGCCAACCCTAGCAGAGGTCGCTAGCCGCCTCAAACGGCCGGCGTCGGCGGCTGGCTTGCCGCCGCTGATCCTGATGACGGACAGCCAGCGGCTGCCCGATCCGCTGTCGGCGCTCCGCCACCTGCCGCCCGGCAGTGCGGTGATCGTGCGGGAGACTGATCCCGTGCGTCGGCGCGTGCTGGCCCGCCGGCTGCGGCACACGGCGCGGTGCCGGCGCATCCGAATGCTGATAGCAGCTGACGAGCGCCTGGCACGCGAGGCCGATGGCCTGCATCTGTCGGAAGCGATGGCCCGTCGCGGGGCACGGCGGTGGCGTCTCTCTCCTCGCCCCGGCACCTTGCTCACCGCGGCGGCGCATTCAGCCACGGCGATCCGCCGGGCGGCGGCGCTGGGTGCAAACGCTGTATTGCTGGCACCGGTGTTTGCTACCGCCAGTCATCCCGGGGCCCCGGCTATCGGACCACTGCAATTTGCCCGGCTGGTGTGGAGCAGCCCGCTGCCCGTTTACGCGCTGGGTGGCATCGATGCGGCAACTGCGCAACGCTTGCTGCGGAGCGGCGCCGCCGGCTTCGCCGCCATTGGAGCGCTGTCGCCGCCGCGTCAGTCAGCCGGTGGCTCGCCCGGAGCGTAACCGAACTCCTCGATGAACGGCCGCAACAGTGGCAGCGCTTCATCAAGGGCGAAGGCGTAGTTGCGCCAACGGTCGACCGAGCGCCGGTAGATCGGCTGCACTACCTGGTGATAGCTGGGTGTCGAGATCGTCCGTGTCCTGGCGTGCTCGGCGTAACCAAGGACCGCGTCGTCCCAAGGAAGATCCAGGAAGTCGAGGATGCGCCGCGTCTCAGCGGCGAGATCGGCAACCAGATCCTCATAGCGTATGGTGAGGACGGAGAGCGGCAGGACGCGGCGATACTGCCGCCATAGCTCCATAACTTCCGTATAGAACCGTGCCGTCGAGTCGATGCTGTCGAACAGCACCATCGCGGCATTGGGCTGCATCGCCTGCATGAAGCCGCTCAGCACCACATCGCAGGGGTGCCGCAGCGCCAGCAGGATACGCGCGTTCGGGAACATCCGGAAGATCAGGCCCGCGTCGATCGTGTTGAGCGGCATCTTGTCGACCAGGGCGAGCCCTTCCAGATCGCCCACGTGGCGTCGGACCTCCTCGTGGTAGAGCCGCCGCATGTCAACGATCGCCGCTTCGTCGAGCCCGGCGAGTGCCTCCGGATATCCTCCCGGCAACTGCTCGACGGCGCGGCGCACCTGGTCTAGCGCGTCCTTCTCCTCCATCGTCGTCAACGCCGGGTGCGCGTCCAGAATTTGGTCGAGAAGGGTCGTGCCCGAACGAGGAAAACCCAGCAGGAATATCGGGCTCGCATTGGGAGGTGGCAGCGATGCCCAGCCGCTCACCCATTCGGCGGTGAAGCAGGCGCGGAGCCGCGCGATCATGCTCGGGAAGATCGTCCGGTCGATGCGGCATGCTGCGGGCATCTGGGCAAGCAACTGGTTGCCCTCGACAAAAGCCTCGTAAGCCGGAGCATAGGCACCGAGACGATCAAGAATCTGGCCGCGCTCAAAGGCCGCTGTTGCGCGCTCGTCCACGCGTGCCGCCGAGAAGTCGCTGCCGGTTAATCGCCCCAGCGCCTCTTCGAGTCCACCTACCCGGCGCAGTACCTTCGCGGCCACGACCGCAGCGCGAAGGATGTGAGGATCAGCCGCCAGGGCGGCATCCGCGGCGGCAAGCGCCTCGTCGAGCCGGTTGCCCCGCTCCAGCAACGATGCCAGTGCCGTGTGTGCTTCGGCGTCCGCCGGATCAAGCGCCAGGGCCTGGCGATAACATGCTTCAGCTTCGGTGAGGTCGCCAGCCGCGGTCGCCGCGTCGCCGAGATAACGGATTGCCTTCGGCCATTCGGCGCGCAGCTCGATCGCCCGCCGCAGGCTGGTGACGGCTTCCGCGGCGCGGCCGGCCAGATGCAGCGTACGCCCTCGGTTGCACCAGGCTTCGGCGTAGGCTGGTTGCAGCTCCAGGGCGCGATCGTACGCCGCCACAGCCTGCTCGTTCCGTTCCTGCCGCTGTAACGCATTGCCGAGATTGTTGAGGGCTTCGGCATAGAGCGGATCGCAATCGAGAGCGCGAAGAAAAGCGGCTTCGGCGTCGGCCAGTCGGTCGAGCGCTAGCAGCACGACACCGTGGGAGTTGTGGAACGGCGCCTGCCGTACATTAACCGCCAGCGCACGCTCGATCAGCGTCAGCGCCCGCTCTTGCTCGCCTGTCTGATGGGCGATAAGACCGGCCAGATGCAGTGCGTCCGCCTGACGCGGATCGAGGCGCAGCACCCGCCGATAACAATTGTCAGCCTTGCGGAGGTCCCCGAGGCGGTGCAAGCGGACACCCTCGGCCAGCAGCCGGGCGATCTCATGGGCGGGCCGCCCGGCCACGGGGGACCGGCGCTTCGAGACATACGGCTGTCGGTCATCGGCTTCCCATCTGCGCCGCCCACCCGGGCAGCGCCGCCGCGACGCGCTCGATCACCTCGTCCCAATCACCGGGGGATCGCTGGCGGAACAGCCGCAGACTGGGGTACCACGGGCTATCCTCGCGATCGAGTAGCCAACGCCATTCCGGGACGAACGGTAACAGCAGCCAGCCCGGCCGGCCGAGCGCGCCGGCCAGATGCGCCGCCGCCGTATCGACGGTAATGACGAGATCAAGCGCCGCCAGCGCGGCGGCAGTGTCGGCGAAGTCGGTGAGAAGGGGCGCATAATCGACCAGCCGACCCGCCGGGAAACATGCGAGGTCGGAGGGGCTGACCGGCACTTGCAGGCTGAAGAACGCGGCGTCGAAGCGCGAGACCAACGGCGCAAGCCCAGTCGCCGGCAGCGACCGGTTATGGTCGTTCTCGTGCCGCCGATTACCGGCCCAGACGAGCCCGATCCGAGGTCTGGGTGCCGAGGCGAGCCGCCCCCGCCAGACGGCGATGTCGGCCTCGTCGGCTCGCAAGTACGGGATGCCGGCCGGGATCGTCGACAAAGTCGTGCCGAGTAGATGCGGCAGGCTCATCAGCGGGACCTGCCGATCGAAGGGCGGCAGCGCTTCCCCTTTGATGATGACTTCCGCGACCGGCTCACCCGGGCCTGCGAGCGACTGGCGAAACAGCCGAAGCAGCGGCGGCTGGCACTCCAGGACAATGCGGGCTCCCATTGCCGCCGCCGGCTTAACGTAGCGAACGAACTGGATGGCTGAGCCCAGTCCCTGTTCGGCGTGCACAAGAAGCGTCTCGCCGGAAAGCCGCTCGCCGTTCCAGAGCGGCTGCGGAAAGTCGCGGCGCGGGGTGGCGAAATCCGGCATCTGCCATCGCCATTCGTACTCTGCGAATCCCTCTTCCAGCCGGCCCAGTAGCAACAGCAGCATTGAACGGTTGCCATGTGCTGCAGGATGTCGCGAATCGGGGGCCAGCGCCCGGTCGTAGGTGGCCAGGGCTTCCGCCCAGCGCGCCTGCTCCTGCAACACCAGCCCAAGATTAGCCAGTGCCGTCGCATAGGAGGGGCGGAGCCGAATCGCCTCGCGAAGCGCCGCTTCGGCATCTGCCAGCCGTCCCTGGGCGCGCAGGGCACTGCCAAGGTTGCTCAGCGCCTCGGCATACTCCGGCTTCGCTGCCAGCGCTTGCCGATACGCATCTTCGGCTGCTACCGCGTCGCCGCTGGACAGCCGCAGGTTGCCCAGCGTGTTGAGTGCCTCAGGGTTGCGGGGCTCGAGCGCTAGCGCTCGGGTGAGCGCCTGAAATGCAGCCTCGCCTCGCCCGAGCGCCGCGAGCACTGTGCCGCGAGCGGTATGAAAGGCGGCGATGCGGCCGTTGATGGCGATCGCCCGCTCGATCAGTTTCAGCGAATCCGCGTGCGCTCCCCGTGCATGTTCGACGAGGCCGAGCAGGTGCAACGCGTCGGGGTGTTTCGGCTGAAGCGCCAGGATGCGGCGATAAAGCTCTGCCGCTTCCGCCAGCCGCCCTTCACGGTGCCGCTGCACCGCATCCGCGAGCAGCCGGGGCGTTGCCGCGCTGTTGCCCGCTTTCGCCGGACCGGGAGAAGATGTGCGTGTCCGCATCGTGCCGCTGCCGCCGATTGCCGCTGCGTCAGCCTACTCGAAACGGCAGCGCGCGAATCGCGATGTCTTCCATTCAGATCAACAGCCGGTCCTGGTCATCGAGATAGCGTTGCTCGCAGCATCGGGCGGTGGCGTTCGATCAGCATCGCCACCTGTTCCTCCGAGAGTTCCTGGCGGAAACCGCCCGCGCCGCCCTTGCGAAAGAATCGGTCGGCATTGCGGGAGCGCTCGACAAAGCCTTTCTTTCTCTCCTGCTCGGCAAGCACCCGGAAGGAGCTATGGCGAATCGCCCGCTTCAGCCGCTCGCGGTCCTTCGGCAGGTTCAGGAACTCCAACACCCGCGCGAAGCTTCCCTGCGGCGAGGAGAGCATGTCTTCGTAGCGCAGGGTCAGCCGGGACAGGCCGGGGGTGCGAATCCAGCTCTCCACATGACTGGTCCAGTCGGCGACGAACTGCGGAACATGGCCCGCTTTCGGTTCGATGCGCAGACCTGAGAAGCAAAGCGCGCGCACGCCCTCATCGACGCTGAGCCCATAGTGATGCGCAAAGGAAGCGGCGACATCGAATGGGTTGCGTAGGACGTAGATGGCGCCGGCGGTGGCCTCCGGCGTGATCGTCGCGACGCCCTCGATGATCGTCAGCAGCGTGTGTGTCTTGACGAAGACGGTGTCTGGCCGGGCACCTGCCAGGAACCTAGGACTTTTGGCCGTAGGGCATTGATCTCCGGCCAAGAAAGCTCGGCGGCCGGCTTGCCGGCGAGCTGCGCGTAGTATTCAGCGCGCATGTCGCCGTAAGCGAAGTCCGGCAGAGTGTTTATGTCCACCGGCATCGACGTGTCGGCGAGGTAATTGGCGAGGAACGCGCGGAGCCAGGTGTTGCCTGATTTGGGGTAGGACGCGAGCCAGATAATGCTGCCCATGGCTCTCTCGTATTTCCCGCTCCGAAAAGAAAGGGCGGCCCCGAGGCCGCCCTTTCAGTTTCGCACGAACGGTTATTGTCGTTAGAAAGCGAGCTTCAGACCGGTGAGCGCGCCGTAGCCGTTGTTCGACGACAAGCGGTTTTCTTCCTGCCAGTCGTAGTAGAAGACGCCACCAACCAAGCGAATGCCCGGGCCCATGGTATAGGTACCGGAGACGACGCCCTGCTCCAGGCGGTCCAACCCGCCAGAGGTCGTCTTGTTGTTCTCGCCCTTCATGTAGTCGACGCCGACCTTGTAAGGACCAAACTCGTAAGCGACGCCGGTCGTCCAGCTCGTGCCGTTCGACCTGATCGGGCTGCCGGCGGTGGCGCCCGTCGTCCCGGCTTGCGCCGCAGAGACCACGTTGCGCTGACCTTGCGGCACGTACAACCAGCCGCCGCCGAAGCTGAAGCCGGCATAGCTGAACTGCGCGCCCGCATTGTAGGCCAGAAGGTTGGCGTTCGAGCCGTTGGCGCCGCCCGAGAACGACTCGGCCCACATCGCGCCGCCCGACGCCTGAACGCCGAGTCCGCCGAAGGTCTCGGTGTAGTTCAAGCCACCTGCGACGCCGTTGCTGAGACCGGAGTTGCGACCGCCATCGCCGGTGCCGATCTGCGTGAGAGCGCTGTTGTTGTCGCCTCCCGCTTCCAGATTCGGAATGTACGAGACGCCTGCCTGGAACCCGGCGAAACGCGGCGTGATGTAAGTGAACTTGCCCGAATCGTTGTCGTTGATACGGAGGTTGGTGGTGCAGGTCGGTGAATCGAACAGGTTGGCGCCGAGGCCGCCATATCCTGCCGCCTGCGTGCCGGTGCCGGTCTCAAAAGCGCGGATGTTGCACAGATCGCCCGAGTCGAGACTAACGCCGCCGTCCGGCGCCGTCACGTGCAGCAGGTAGCCGGCGTTGTTCTCGTCACCAATGATCAACTGGCCCATCGTCGGCGACTGCAGGAAGAGGTAAGACTCGTCGATCTGGTCGGCTTCGCTATTGGCCTCGATCTGGATGTTGACGCCGATGGTCAGGCCGTTGTCCAGAGTTGTCTGGCCAATCACGCACACTTCCGAATTGTGCTTCTGGTCGACGAGATTGGTCTTCTCGTGCTGGTCATTCGTGGCGGGGGTGGCGCGCACCTTATAGCTCTGGTCGGTGACCACGCCCCACTGCTGGAAGTAGCCTGAGAGGCCAAGCTTGATCCGCTCTGCCGACTTCGAGACAAACGGCTTGTCGGTCGGAGTCGCCGGCATAACCGCAGGCGACTGGGCCGGCAGCTGTTCACGATAAGGCGACGGCGATGCGCCGGTTTGCGGCAAAGTGGGGGCCGTCGACGTTTGGGCGGCGGCTTCTCCCGCGACGCCCGCGATCAGAGCCGCGGCAGTCAGCGCGGTCGTCGCGTAAAGTAGCTTTCTCATCCGTACCCTCGCGTTCTTCCAGAGTTCCGTTAGCCTGTTGAGCCGGACGCCAGACGCCCCGCCCCTGTTTTGAATGCCGCCATCAAGACACGCAGATTCTGCACGATCAACTCTCCGCGATCAGCCTGTGTGCTTAAAAGTCAGCACTGTGGTTACTCGGCAACACCACCCTCCGGCAGCCATCTCATCCATTCGGGATCGGCGCGTGTGTTGACAGGCCGCGGCGGCGGGTTTACCAGCACGCGAGGCAAAGGATTTTGGGCGATGCGGCAAACTCCTGGCAAATACGCAGCCGCGGTCATCGTGGTGGGACTGCTCGGTGCGATTGTCGCCGGGTGCGGATCGACGCAGCCGGAGGGCATCTATCCAAACCGCAGCCGAGGCGATTCCACGCCTTATCAGAAGCGCGATTCGCTTTTCGGCGAGGGCGGTCTCGGTATTGGCCTCGGTGGCGCACAACGGCAGGACCAGGACACCGGTGGTGGCATTGGTGTGACTGGCTTCCTCTGGCGGGCGACCCTCGACACCATCGCCTTCATGCCGGTGAACTCCGCCGACCCATTCGGCGGCGTGGTGATCACCGACTGGTATGCGATGCCTGATACGCCGCAAGAGCGATTCAAGATGAACGTCTATATCCTGGGCCGTGCCCTGCGGGCCGATGGTGTCCGAGTAGCCGTTTTTCGTCAGGTGCAGGATGCTAACGGCGGCTGGCAGGACGCGTCCGTTCCGGAGGCTGCAAATACCCGGATAGAGGATGCCATCCTGACGCGGGCGCGGCAGCTTCGCTTCGACACGCTGCAACAGTAACCTTGTGCGGCGGCGCGCAGCGGCAATGAACCGCGCGGGCATGCTGTCCGCCCGCCTATCGACGAGCATTAATGTCCCGCTACGATTTCGCGCAGACCGAGCTTAAGTGGCAGGCGATCTGGGAGCAGCGCCGCTGCTTCGCTGCGCATGAGGACGCGACACGGCCAAAATATTATGTGCTGGAGATGTTCCCGTATCCGTCTGGGCGGATCCACATGGGCCATGTCCGCAATTACACCCTCGGTGACGTCGTCGCCCGGTTCAAGCGCGCGCAGGGCTTTAACGTACTGCACCCGATGGGTTGGGACGCTTTCGGACTTCCGGCGGAGAATGCCGCCATGCAGCGTCGCGTGCACCCCGCGGCGTGGACGCGCGAAAACATCGCGACGATGCGCCAACAGCTGCAGCGCATGGGCTTGTCCTATGACTGGGAGCGGGAGTTCGCAACCTGCGATCCGGAATATTATGCGCACGAACAGAAGATGTTCCTCGATTTTCTGCGAGAGGGACTGGTCTATCGGCGCGAAGCCTGGGTGAACTGGGACCCGGTGGAGAATACTGTGCTCGCCAACGAGCAGGTGATCGACGGTCGCGGTTGGCGGTCGGGCGAGCCCGTCGAGCGCCGCAAGCTCGCGCAGTGGTTCCTTAAGATCACGGAATATGCCGACGAACTCCTGGATACGCTGAAGGAGCTGGAGCGGTGGCCAGAGCGCGTCCGGCTGATGCAGGAGAATTGGATCGGCCGCTCGGAGGGGGCGCGGGTGCTGTTCCGGCTGGCGGGGCGTGATGACCGGCTGGAGGTGTTCACGACCCGGCCGGATACGCTGTTCGGCGCATCGTTCTGTGCGATTGCCGCCGATCACCCGCTCGCGGTCGAGCGTGCCGAGAACAATCCTGCGCTTGCGGCGTTCCTCGCCGACTGCGCTCGCGGAGCAACCAGCGAGGCGGCGATTGAAACGCAGGAGAAGCGAGGCTTCGACACTGGGCTGCGCGCGTTGCATCCGTTCGACGCTGAGTGGCAGCTGCCGATCTACGTCGCCAACTTCGTTCTCACGGAATATGGCACCGGCGCTATCTTCGGGTGTCCCGCGCACGATCAGCGCGATCTCGATTTCGCGCGCGCCTATGGCCTGCCCGTCGTGCCCGTCGTAGCGCCAACGGACATCGGTGCAGCCAGCTTCAGCATCGGCGCGGAGGCCTATCTGGGCCCGGGCCGGCTGATCAATTCCCGTTTCCTCGATGGCCTGTCGGTGGCTGAGGCGAAGGCTGAGGTCACCCGCCGCCTGGTTGCCGACGGCGCAGGCGAAAAAAAGATCAACTTCCGGCTGCGCGATTGGGGAGTATCTCGGCAGCGCTATTGGGGTTGTCCGATCCCCATCCTGAATTGCCCCAAATGCGGTATATTGGCGGTGCCCGAGGCCGATCTCCCCGTCCGCTTGCCTGAGGATGTCGATTTCGAGGCTCCGGGCAATCCGCTCGACCGGCATCCGACGTGGAAGCATGTCATCTGCCCGCAATGCGGCGGTGCAGCCGTTCGCGAGACCGACACCTTCGACACCTTCTTTGAATCCTCCTGGTACTTTGCCCGCTTCTGTTCACCGCACGCCGCGAACGGGCTAGACCGCGCGGCGGTCGATTATTGGATGCCGGTCGATCAGTACATCGGCGGCATCGAACACGCGATCTTGCACCTGCTGTACTCGCGCTTCTTTACCCGGGCGCTGCGCCGCTGTGGCCGGCTTGGCGTCGATGAGCCGTTTGCCGGATTGATGACGCAGGGAATGGTCTGCCACGAGACCTATCGGGCCGAAGATGGCCGGTGGCTGTCACCGGATGACGTCGTACGGGAAGGCGATCGCTGGACCGAACACCAGAGCGGCCGTCCGGTGGTTGTCGGCCGCTCGGAGAAGATGTCGAAGTCGAAGAAGAATGTCGTCGATCCGGAAGGCATCATCGAAGCCTACGGGGCGGACACGGCGCGCCTGTTCATGCTGTCCGACAGCCCCCCGGAGCGCGATCTTGAGTGGACCGACGCCGGCGTCGAGGGCGCCTGGCGATTTGTCAACCGGCTCTGGCGAATGGTGGAGACGGCGGTGGAGGATGCGCCCGCCGAGGCCGGCGATGCGAGCGACGGCGCGGCTGTCGCGGCGCTGCATCGGGATGTCCACACCACCATCAGCCGGGTGACCGAGGATCTGGACAAGTTCGGCTTCAACCGGGCTGTCGCGCGCATCCGCGAGCTGACCAACAGCGTTGCCGACCTGACGGGCGAAACCCCGCCGATCAGGGAGGCACGTCGCAAGGCCTTGGGCATCATCGTGCAGCTGATCGGGCCGCTGATGCCGCACCTTGCCGAAGAGCTGTGGCAGCGCCTCGGGCACAACCGGTTGCTGGCGCTCGAACCGTGGCCGATTGCCGACCCGGCTTTGCTCGTCAAGGACCGGGTGACGCTGGGGGTGCAGGTGAACGGCAAGCTGCGCGGCACCCTTGAATTTGCGATGAACGCGGACGAAGCGCAAATTCGCTCGGCTGCCCTGGCGCTGCCGAAAGTGGCGGAGGCCATCGGCGGGCGGGCGCTCCGCAAGGTTATCGTGGTCCCCAATCGCATCGTCAACGTGGTGGTGTGATGGCGATGCCTCGCCGGTCGCGGTCGCGGGGACTGGTGCTGAAGGCGATGGCTGTCGCGGCGATGCTGGGATCGGCGGGCTGTGGCTTCCGGCCCATGTACGGGGAGCAAGCCCACCCCGCGACACCGGTCTCGGCCGACCTCGCGGCTATCGACGTGGAGCTCATCCCCGACCGCACCGGACAGCAGCGCGCAATCAATTGGAGCAGATGCTGGATCCCGCCGGGGCAGCCGGTGTTCCCGATCGCTACACCCTGTCGGTGCAGTTGCGAGAGAAGGTCGACACCTTTGCCGTCGAACGGAGCGGTTTCGCAACACGCGCCTCCATCGAGCTGATTGCCGCTTATTCCTTGCAGGAAAACGCCACCGGCACGCGGGTTCTCGCCGGCTCCACCCGCACGATCAGCGCCTATAATCTGCTCGATAACGATTTCTCGACAGTGGTTGCCGCTGACGACGCTCGCAATCGGGCCGTCCAGCAGCTTGCGTACGAAATCCGCAACCGGCTGGCGGCACATTTCTCTTCCGCCCCTCGAGTTGCCGGTGGATCACCTGACGCGGCGCCTGTTCCGACGCCAGAGGTGGGTTCGGACCCGTTTGCCTTGCCGGCAACGGAAGGTCCCTTCGTCCGCACGGGCGGCTGACCGTCGGCCGTGAAGCTCACCGGCGCCCGCATCGAGTCGTTTTTGCGGAAACCGGATCCTGCCGTCGTCGCGGTCCTGTTCTACGGTCCGGATCAAGGGCTGATACGGGAACGCGCCGATAGGTTGGTGGCGACGGTGGCAGGTGATGCAAGCGATCCCTTCCGTGTCAGCGAAGTTTCGGTCGATGCCATCAAGGAAGATCGGGCGCGACTATTGGACGAAGCGGCAGCGCTGCCGTTCTCCGGGGGTCGCAAAGTGGTGCGGATCCGCGACGGCAAGGACGTGCTGACAGCCGCGGTCGGCAACCTTCTTGACGGAGCGCCTGGGGGTCTGGTCGTCATTGAGGCTGGAGAATTGCCGCCACGATCCACGCTGCGCCAAGCGGTTGAAAAGGCAGAGCGCGCCGTGGCGATCGCCTGTTACCTGGACGACGCCGATTCGCTGAAACGGGTCATTGCCGAAGAACTGGGGCGACATGAGATAACGGCGTCGGCAGAAGCAGCGGATGTTCTGGCAGCATATCTCGGTGCCGACCGGCGGCTGACCCGCAGCGAGCTGGAGAAGCTGGCATTGTATCGCGGCGCCCCAGGGCGGATCGAGGTCGAGGACGTCATGGCCGTCATCGGCGACGCGGGTGCCGTAACGTTGGATGCGATCGTTGCGGCGGCCTGCGACGGCGATCTTGCAAAACTCGACCGCGGCTTGCAGACGGCGGCTGGTGAGGGAGTATCGGCCATTGCCCTGCTGCGGGCGATGGCGCGATATCTGCAGCGGCTGGTGCAGGCGCGTGCCGCGATGGCCGCCGGGCGGGACGTCTCGCAGGCCTTGGCGGCAGTGCGGCCGCCCGTTTTCTATCAGTTGCAGCCGCAGTTTCGGCGCCAAATGCAGCTGTGGCGTCCCGAGTTGCTGGCAACGGCCCTTGCTTTGGTGGCCGAGACGGAACTGGCCTGCAAGCAGACTGGTGCGCCTCAGGTCTTGCTGTGTCAGCGGGTTTTCTTCCGCCTTGCCGGTATCGCCCGCGCCTCAACCCGCAATCGGTAAGGCAGTCATTGCTGTCAGCGGTCGGCGGAGCGCGATTGACGGCCCCGAGCCCCGTGGCTCAGGCGATGCAGGATGTCGTCCAGCTGATCCAGGGTATTGTAGTGAAGCACCAGCGATCCGCCGCTGCCACGAAACCGGATTTCCACCGCCAGACCAAGCGACGCTCCCAGATCCCGCTCCAGCGCAAGAGTGTCGGGATCCTTTGCCGGCACGCGACGTCGGCTCGCCTCCGGATTGCGTTCGGCAGCGGCCAGGGCTTCCGTCTGCCGGACGTTCAGGCCGCGCTGCACGACGGCATGCGCCACGGCTTCCGGCGCGGCGCACCCCAGCACGGCGCGAGCGTGTCCAGCCGTCAACTGCCCGTCCTCCAAAAGGCGCTTGACCGGTTCGGGCAATGTCAGCAGCCGCAGCATATTGGCGACGTGGCTGCGGCTCTTGCCGACGCTCCGCGCCAGGTCTTCTTGGGTGTGGGCGTAGTCCTGCATCAAACGGCGGTAACCTTCGGCCTCCTCCAGCGCCGTCAGATCCTGCCGCTGCAGGTTTTCGATCAGCGCCACTTCCTGCGCTTCGCTGTCGCTGAAGTCCCGCACCAGCACCGGTATCTCGTGCAGCTGTGCTAATTGCGCCGCGCGCCAGCGACGTTCGCCGGCAATGATTTCGAAGGTGGCGTCCTTGTCCTGGACCCGCCGAACAAGCACCGGCTGCAGGACTCCCTTCTCGGCGATCGAAGCGGCGAGCTCTTGCAGCCCGTCTTCGTCGATCCCGTGCCGCGGCTGGAACCGGCTGGGCCGGAGCTGCTCGATCGGTAGCAGCGTTGTCGCCCGCGCCGTTGCAGGCTCGACCGGATCGCTGGCGTCCTCGCCGAGCAGTGCCGACAATCCGCGGCCGAGCCCGCGCAATTTGGGATCGGCGCTCATCAGGCGACCGAACGCTCCCGGCGCAGGACCTCACCCGCCAAATGCAGGTAGGCGCGCGATCCGGCGCAGGCAACGTCGTAGATCAGCACGGGCCGGCCGTGCGACGGCGCCTCGGAAATGCGGACATTGCGCGGGATCACCGTCTCGTAGACCTTATCGCCGAAGTGAGCGCGAACGTCGCTGGCGACGAGATCGGAAAGCCGGTTGCGTTTGTCGAACATCGTCAACACGATCCCTTGGATTTCCAGGTTCGGGTTATGCACCCGGCGGACCCGCTCGATGGTGCGCATCAGGTGGCTCATGCCCTCCAAGGCGAAGAACTCGCACTGCAACGGCACCAGCACGGCGTCCGCGGCGACCAGCGCATTCAACGTCAGCAGTCCGAGAGCCGGAGGACAATCGATCAGCAGATAGTCGCAGGAGCTCTGCGCGCGATGCAGCGCTCGCCGCAGGATCGACTCGCGTCCTTCCAGCGCCACCAATTCGATCTCGGCGCCGGAAAGATCGACGCCGGCGGGCACGATGTCGAGACCCGGGACCATGGTCGGCCGCCGGGTTTCGGCAAAATCAGCCTCGCCGATGAGCACGTGGTAGGAACCCGGCCGTCGTTCGCCGGAGGGAATGCCGAGTCCGGTCGATGCGTTGCCTTGCGGGTCAAGATCGATAACAACGACGCGCTTGTCGATGGCAGCAAGCGCCGTGGCGAGATTGATTGCTGTCGTTGTCTTACCGACGCCGCCCTTTTGGTTGGCGACGGCGATAATGCGGGGGCGCTGGGGCAGCGGGGTTGCGACGGTCATACGCGTCGGGAGATGTGGTCGATCCTCAAAATCATGGCGTCAGGGTCCGATTGGCTGGGGATCGAAGCGACCCGCATCTTCCAGGTTTTCTCGGCCTCGGTCAATTCAGCCGCCGCGCCCCGCCCTTTCAAGAACAAACAGATCCCGTTCGGCGCCAACCACTTGACCGCGTAATCGAGGAGCTTTGGCAGCGGTGCCAGAGCCCGCGCTGTGACCACGTCCGCCACAGTCTCGGATGCCGATTCGATCCGGCGAGGGAGAATGGTCACCGAAGTGCCGGTGCTTCGCGCGGCTTCCGCGAGGAAAGCACACTTGCGTTCGTCTGCCTCGACCAGGGTCACCGGCACGTTGGTGAGTATCGCGAGGACGAGTCCCGGGAAGCCGGCGCCGCTGCCGAAATCGACCAGTGATCGCGGGTCAGGCGGCAGCAAAGGGACGAGCTGAGCGCAATCAAGAATATGGCGGCGCCAGGGGTCCTTCAGAGTCGATGATCCGACGAGATTGATCCGCCGCTGCCAGTGGCGAAGAATGTCCAGCAAGGCTTCCAGGCGCTGGGTCTGTTCGGGCGTCGCATCGACAACGTTGGTTAAGGCGGCGGCGTCGAGTGGATGTTTCACGTGAAACAAGAGTCAGCCGGGCTGCCCGGCGCGCGTCCTTCGGCACGCCGGACGTGGCCCAGCAATGCTGTCAGCGCAGCCGACGTTACACCCGGCACCCGAGCTGCCGCCGCCAAAGTGGCAGGACGGGCGCGCTCTAGTTTGTCCCGCACCTCGGTGGACAGGCAGGCTATCTGTCTGTAGTCCAGATCGTCGGGGAGTGTGAGCGCCAGATCGCGCCGGAAGGCGGCAACATCCGCGTCTTGTCGGTGCAGGTAGGATTGATAGCGGCCGTTGCGCTCCAGTTGCCGGGCTATCACCGGCGGAATGTCAGCGAGTTGCGGCCAAGCCTCCGCCAACAGCGCCACCGTCGCCTGCGGATACGCCAGCATTTGCCACGCGGTACGCCTGACCCCGTCGAGATTAACCTCCAGTCCAAGACGCCGCCACGCCTGTGGCGACGCTTCGATACCATCCAACAGCGCGCGCGCCTGCGCCAGCGCGTCCTGTTTACGTCCATAGATCGCGGCGCGTTCCTCCCCGACCAGGCCGACGGCCTGGCCTTTTGGTGTCAGTCGCTGGTCGGCGTTATCGGCGCGCAATGCCAACCGGTATTCGGCGCGCGAGGTGAACATCCGGTAGGGCTCGTCCGTTCCTAACGTCACCAGGTCATCGATCATCACACCGATGTAGCTCTCTGCGCGGTCCAGCACCCATTCGCCTTTGACGCCTGCGCGCAGGGCGGCATTGGCGCCGGCGACGAGGCCCTGGCCCGCCGCTTCCTCATACCCCGTGGTCCCGTTGATCTGGCCGGCGAGGAAAAGGCCTGGAACGCGGATCAACTCCAGTGTCGGCCGCAGTTGGCGCGGATCGACGAAATCGTACTCGATGGCGTAGCCCGGCCGCAGCATCCGCACTTGCTCAAGTCCGGGAATGGTCGCCAACAAGGCACGCTGAACGTCTTCGGGCAACGACGTGGAGATGCCGTTGGGATAGACGGTGACGTCGTCGAGCCCCTCGGGCTCAAGAAAAATCTGGTGACGCTCGCGTTCGGCGAAGCGCACCACCTTGTCCTCGATTGACGGGCAATATCGCGGGCCAACACTGCGGATTTGGCCGGAGTACAGCGGCGCGCGGTTCAGGTTCGCGCGGATCAGCGCGTGCGTCTGCGGCGTCGTCGCCGTGAGGTGGCAGACGATCTGCGGCGTGGTTATACGATCCGTCATGAAGGAGAAGGGTTCCGGGGGCTCGTCGCCGTGCTGCACCGCCAGGACACGGTAGTCGATGCTCCGGGCATCAAGGCGGGGGGGCGTCCCGGTCTTCAGGCGGCCGAGGGTGAGCCCGGCGGCGGCCAGCGCCGACGACAGCGCCAACGCGGGAGCTTCACCCATCCGGCCGGCGGGCACTCGCCTTTCGCCGATGTGAATTTCGCCACCAAGGAACGTTCCGGTCGTCAGGACAACCGCGCCAGCGGTGATTTGCTCTCCCGCTGCCGTGACGACTCCGCCGATGGCGCCGCCGCCGGCGCGGATCAGCCCCTCGACGGCCGCTGCGCGTACCTCCAGCCCCTGCTGTTCAGAAAGTATCGACTGTACCGCTTGCCGATAGAGCTTGCGATCGGCCTGTGCTCGCGGCCCGTGCACCGCGGGTCCTTTAGAGAGGTTCAGCACCCGGAACTGGATGCCGGCGCGGTCGATGGCTCGGCCCATGACGCCGTCGAGGGCGTCAATCTCCCGAACCATCTGCCCCTTGGCCAAGCCACCGATGGCGGGATTGCATGACATTTCGCCGATCCGCGTCGGATCATGCGTGAGCAGCAGCGTTCGCGCTCCGATCCGCGCGGCCGCGGTTGCGGCTTCGCAGCCGGCATGGCCGCCGCCGACAACAATCACATCGAAACCGCGCATCGCTACTTCCTTAACCTTCAGCACGGCAAGGACGATGTTTCACGTGAAACGCGGCGTCGCCGTCGATGCCTTCATCGTTCATTTGCCGATGCAGAATTCCCGAAACACGACGTCAAGCACATCTTCGACATCCACGCGGCCGACAATCCGGCCCAGTGCCGCGGCTGCGGCGCGCAACTCCTCCGCCATCAACTCCGAAGCCTGCGGCCGCTCCGCCCGAGCGAGTGCCGCCGCACAGGCCTCAAGGCTGCGGCGATGGCGGGCACGCGTCGGTGCCGGAGCCGCGTCATCACCGAACCGTTCCGTCAGCCGCTTGCCAATTTCACCTATCAGTTCGCCTAAGCCATTACCAAGGAGAGCTGATACCGGCATGGCAGGTCGATCACCAACGGCAAGCTCGTCGCCCAGCCCACCCAGGTCGCATTTGTTGATCACGATCAGGGCATCGTCGTCCAGCATCGAAAGCGTGATATCATCCACCTCTGGCCATACCGCCCCGTCGAGGACAACGACACGCAGGTCGGCTGCCGCCGCGCGCTGACGGGCGCGTCTCACCCCTTCCTGCTCGACGCGGCCCTTGCCCTGTCGCAGGCCTGCGGTATCGGCGATCACCACCGCCAGACCGGCGATGTCCATCGTCACTTCGACGACGTCACGGGTGGTTCCTGGCGCGGCATCGACGATCGCGGCCTCGCGACCGGCCAGGCCATTCAGCAAACTCGATTTGCCGGCATTTGGCGGACCGATCAACACTACGGCAAACCCATCGCGGATGCGTTGGCCACGCTGCCCGTCGGCCAGGTGCCGCTCAATTTCGAGGCGCAATGCCGCCACTTCGCCCTGCACGGCGATTTGGAGCGCAGCCGGTAAGTCCTCGTCGGAGAAATCAATCTCGGCTTCCAGACGAGCCATCGCGGCGATCGCCTGCCGCCTCCAGCCGTCGTAGAGCCGCCCCAGTTCCCCATCCAACTGCCGCAGTGCTTGCCGATGCTGTGCCGCAGTCTCCGCCGCCACCAGATCGGCGAGCGCCTCCGCTTGTGTCAGATCGAACTTGCCATTTTGAAATGCGCGGCGGGAAAACTCTCCCGCTTCCGCCGGCCGCAGCCCGTCGATGCCGTCGAGTGCCGCCAGAACGGCCGCGCTCACCGCCCGGCCACCGTGCACGTGGAGTTCTCCGACGTCCTCACCGGTAAAGCTCGACGGAGCGGGGAACCAAAATCCCAGCGCATGGTCGAGTGGCACGCCCTCGGAGGTGCGTAATCGTACACACGTTGCATGCCGGGGCACCCAGGTGTGGCGACCAGTCATCGCCGCCAACGCCGACCGGGCCTTGGCGCCGGAGATGCGGATAACGGCGATGCCGGCGCGCCCCGCTCCAGTCGCCGGCGCGAAGATGGTGTCGCTCGCCGACATCCTGGCGACTACCGTTCCGGCCCGTCCTCCGGCCGCAGCATCAGCCGCTTAACCGGCTCGCCACCCATAACATGGCTTTTCAGGATCTCGTCGACATCGGCGAACGTCTCGTATCGGTACCAGATGCCGGCCGGGTAAACGACCATCATGGGTCCCAACTCGCAGCGGTCCAGGCAGCCGGACGCGTTGATCCGCACGTCTCGCAGTCCCAGTTCCTTCGCCCGCGTCTTCATGTAGTTGCGCAATCGCACCGAGCCGCGGCGCGAACACGATCCGCGCGGGTGCCCGGGCGGCCGCTCGTTGACGCAGCAGAAGACGTGACAGCGGTAATACGGTGGTGGAACCGCGTCGGTCACTCTCAGTCGGCCTTGCTTTCATCAGTGTCGCGCGTCAAGGCGCCGGCACCCGTCACCCGCGACCACACGAACTTCTGCCACTGCTCCAGGCCCTGAATGCCGGCGGGCAGCCACATCTTCAGCATCGCGTCCGGCTCCATCGCCGTCAGCGCCTTCTTCATCCGCGACTCGATCTCCGCCATCATCGCCTGCTGCATCGGCTTGACGTCCGGCAGGCCAAACAAAGTGCGCGCCTCGTCCGGCGTCAGGTCCATATCCATGTGAATCTTCATCGCTCAATTATCTCCTGTCGCCGCACGCTCCGAGGCTCGCGCGACGTCTTGTTCCTCATGCATCCGGGTTGTACCCCTCGCACCGACGCCCAACGTAAGCAAGAGCGACGTCATTCGCAATCGCGCCGTCGTCAACCGCCTCCGCCCGCCCTGCAAGGGAGACATTTTGCTGATGTCGAGCAACCTGCTGGCCGAAGAGACGAGCCCGTATATTCTACAGCATAAGAACAACCCGGTGCACTGGCGGCCGTGGGGAATGACGGCTCTCGATGAAGCCAAGCGGCTCGACCGGCCAATCCTGCTGTCGGTTGGCTACGCCGCCTGTCACTGGTGCCACGTAATGGCGCATGAGAGCTTCGAGAGCGATGAGACTGCTCGGCTGATGAACGAGCTCTTCGTGAGCATAAAGGTCGATCGCGAGGAGCGCCCCGACATCGACGCCATCTACCAGGCGGCGCTGCAGATGATGGGCGAACACGGCGGCTGGCCGCTCACCATGTTCCTGACCCCCAATGCCGAGCCGTTTTGGGGAGGCACCTACTTTCCGCCGACCGCCCGCTGGGGCAAGCCGGCCTTCCCGATGTGCTCCGCCGCATCTCGCAGGTCTACCACGGCGAGAAGGAGACGATCGCAAAGAACGTTGCCGCGTTGAGCGACGGCTTGAGCAAGCTCGGATCACCGCAGCCGGGGAACGGTTTGACGCCGGCCACCCTCGACGAGGGTGCCACGATGGCACTGCGTCTCGTTGATCCGATCCGCGGCGGCACGGCCGGAGCTCCCAAGTTCCCGCAGCCGATCTTCTTCCGCCTGCTGTGGCGGGCTTGGCGGCGGACCCGGGCGCCGATGTTCCGTGAAGCGGTGACGTTGACCCTCAACGAGCTTTGCACCGGGGGCATCTACGACCATCTGGGCGGCGGTTTTGCGCGATACTCGACCGATGCTCAGTGGCTGGTGCCGCATTTCGAGAAGATGCTGTACGACAACGCATTGCTCATCGACCTGCTGAGCGAGGTGTGGCTGGAAACGCGCTCGCCGCTGTACGCCGCCCGGGTCCGCGAGAGCATCACCTGGGCGCTGGCCGAAATGACCATTGGCGACGACGCTGCTGATGGCGCGTTCGGCTTTACCTCGGCGCTTGATGCGGACTCCGAAGGAGTTGAGGGCAAGTACTACGTCTGGACGTCGGCCGAGATCGATGCACTGCTGGATGACGGCGCCGTCGCTTTCAAGCGTGCTTACGGCGTTACCCCCCACGGCAACTGGGAGGGGCACAGCATCCTCAATCTCACCGGCCATCCGAATGTCGAGGCGGTGATCGCCGATCCGGCGCTGGCTGCCAGCAGGACTGTCCTAGCCGAAGCCCGCGCTCGCCGCATTCCTCCCGGCCGCGACGACAAGGTGCTGGCGGACTGGAACGGGCTGATGATCTCCGCACTGGTTGCCGCGGCGAACACCTTCGGCGAACCGGGCTGGCTGCATGCGGCGCGCGCGGCTTTCAGCTTCGTCGCCACCCGCATGCGGAACGGTGACCGGCTGCATCATGTCTGGCGGGCCGGTGTTGCCCGCCATCCCGGCAGTCTGGATGACTACGCCAACATGTCCCGCGCGGCGCTGGCACTCTACTCGGCGACCGGCGATGCGCCCTACCTCGAGCAAGCACGCTCCTGGGTGGCGACGGCCAATCGCCATCACTGGGATGCAGCGCAGGCGGGTTGGTTCCTGTCGGCCGACGACACCACCGACGTGCTCGTCCGCGCCAAACCGATCAACGACAACGCCGTTCCCTCAGGGAATGGCACGATGGTAGAGGTGCTGGCACGGCTGTGGCTGCTCACGGGCGAGGATGCCTATCGCGACCAGGCGGAAGCGGCGGCGCAGCTGTTTTCGGGCGATAATCCGCAGTACCTGCTGAGCATTCCCGGGCTGCTGAGTTCGGCCGAGCTATTGCAGCGGGCGCTTCAGGTGATCGTGGTCGGGGATGCGGGGGACCCGGAAGTCGAGGCGCTGCTCGACGTCGTGCGCGGAGCACCGTCGGCGCCGCTCGTCGTCCTCTCCCAACGGGCGCCGGAGGCGGAACTGCCGCTGTCGCACCCCGCGGCGAGCAAGACGATGGTCCAGGGTCGACCGGCGGCGTACCTGTGCATCGGACAGACATGTTCGCCGCCGCTGCAGGATGCTGACGCCTTGCGTGAGGCACTTGCGCGCGGGTAAAAACAGAGAATGCTTCACATTTGCATCCCTTCGCCGTTCGGCTCGCTCACCATCTTTGAGGACTGCGGAGCGCTGGTCGCGCTGGAATGGGGGCGGGCGCCTGAGTCGGGGATCACCGAAACGCCGCTGCTCCGCGCCGCCCGCCGGCAGCTGGATGCTTACTTCGACGGCGCCCTGCAGCGTTTCACCCTGCCGCTGCGGCCGGCCGGCACGCCGTTCCGCAACGGCGTCTGGTCGCGCCTCGCCGCGATCCCCTATGGCCACACCGAAACCTACGGCACTCTGGCGCGCGATCTTGGCACGGGGCCCCGGGCACTGGCCGCTGCGTGTGCCGCCAATCCGCTGCCGATCGTTGTTCCCTGCCATCGTGTCGTCGCCAGCGGCGGCGCGCTCGGCGGATATTCCGGCGGTGATGGTACGGACACGAAGGTGGCGCTGTTGCGGCTGGAAGGGGTTCTCGGTTGGGAAACGGCGATGCTTGCTGACGCATCGAGGCCACTCGCGGAGGACAGGAGATGAGCAAGGCGATCCGCATCCACCGACCCGGTGGCCCGGAGGAGATGGTCTGGGAAGAAGTCGAGGTCCCAGCACCCGGCCCTGGCCAGGTGCTGCTGCGGCAGACGGCGGTCGGCCTCAACTACATCGACGTCTACCACCGCACCGGCCTCTACCCGCTGCCGGCGCTGCCGGGAGTTCTTGGCATGGAGGCTGCGGCGGTGGTCGAGGCGGTCGGGGCCGGCGTCGCCGATCTTGGCCCCGGTCAGCGGGTGGCCTACGCCAGCCCGCCGCCGGGCTCCTACGCCGAGTGCCGCATCATGCCCGCCGACCGGGTGGTGCCGCTGCCGGACGCGATCGACGACAGGCAGGCGGCGGCAATGATGCTGCAGGGCATGACAGCGCAATATCTGCTGCGCCGCACCTACCGGGTACAGCCCGGCGACCCGATCCTGGTGCACGCGGCGGCCGGCGGCGTCGGCAGCATCCTGTGCCAGTGGGGCCGGCATCTGGGAGCCACGGTGATCGGCACCGTCGGCTCGGACGCCAAGGCGGAGATCGCGCGCGCCAACGGCTGCCATCACGTCATCATCTATACGCGCGAGAACTTCGCCGAGCGGGTGCGCGAGTTCACTGCTGGGGCGGGCGTCGCGGTGGTCTACGACGGCGTCGGCAAGACCACCTTCGACGGCTCGCTCGACAGCCTGCGGCCGCTCGGCATGATGGTCTCCTACGGCAACGCATCAGGACCGGTGCCGCCCTTCGAGCCGGCCATCCTGTCGCAGAAGGGATCGCTGTTCTTCACCCGGCCGACGCTGATGCACTACACAGCGAAGGTGGAAGATCTGCGCGCCTCGGCCAAGGAGCTGTTCGACGTGGTGAGCGGCGGCCACGTGAAGATCGCCGTCAACCAGACCTACCCGCTCGCCGAAGCCGCCCGCGCGCACGCCGACCTCGAAGCCCGCAAAACCACCGGCTCGACGGTGCTGCTGCCGTAGGAGCCGAGGAGCCAGCGAGAGCGGCGGCGACGCGCAGCGTTCGATAGCCGGAGTTATTTGCGTCGACGGGGGCGACCGGAGTCATCGGGGAGGGTCTTGCGCCGGGAGCTTGCGATTGTATCTTGAAAATGCTGGGTAGGGTCACACGCGATTGCCGGTGAAAGTTCGTGATCTCGTGGCGGAGCTGGAGAAAGCTGGTTTCGTCAACCGCGGGGGAAAGGGTAGCCACCGCAACTTCGTTCACGAACGGTGCAGCCGGCCGCTGACGATTTCGGGTGGACTTGGCGAGGAAGCAAAACAGTACCAAATCCGTGCCTTCGCCACGCGATCAAGGAATGCGGAAATGAGAAATAGCGCCAGATACGCCAAAATTGTTGAATGGTCCGAAGAAGATGGTTGCTACGTCGGAAGTGCGCCCGGATTGATTTACGGCGGATGTCATGGTGATGACGAACGACAGGTCTTTGCCGAACTCTGCGAGATCGTCGAAGAAGCCATCACTCTTTACAAAGCTGACAACAGGCCGCTCCCGCTGGCGACATCTGGCCAAGATTTCGCGAACCGGATGCAAAACGTCGCATAGCGGCATTCTCGACAGAAGCGGACTTGCAGCCAGCGGGGCACCGAACTACGGCTTCCTTATCGGAACTCTGCCATGCCGGTCAAGGGCAGCGACCATCCAGGAGAAAACCGGTAATAAGCAGCAAAATCAACAAAGACCAAACCGCAGCCAGGACAAACGGCATGCGACCCGTTGAAAATAGTAGGTAGTACCAGCCTCTTCCTAACTCGCCACCGACAGACGATATCCATTCGCCCGAAGCAGGCATGATGAAGAACCTCGCCACCATCCTCGGAGAGCTCGGCCCGCTTCAGCAGGAGTTGAGGGCGCGTTACCCGATCGGGCAGATTGTTGATCTGGAGGCTGACACCGACCGGTGACCCCGCAAAACGGGGGCCGAAGGGATTCAGCCATCTCCTCCGCTCGTCGGCGGTTGCTGGGCGTGCCGAGCTATGGCATCTGTGCGGAGGAAGGCTCCGCCGGCAGGAGCCGAGGCGAGGTCCCCGCCTGGCGGCCCCGGCCGAGGCTCCCGCTTCGATCCTCAGCGGCGGCGGGTGACGGGTACCGAGCCGCTTTTCAGCCGATGGATGACCTCGCGGGCGGGCAGCGGCGGGGCGCCGTCGCGTTCGAGCAGCGGCACGGCGCGGCGGCGGAACGGGATCACGAGCGCGACGCCGGCAATGAAGCCGCCGATGTGCGCCCACCAAGCGACGCCGCCGCCCTCGCCGCCAGTCGCGACGGTGGCGCTCACCGCCTGCAGCGCGAACCACAGGCCGAGGACGACGAAGGCCGGCAGGGTGATGAAGAAGCGCAGGAACAGCGTCAGCACCTGGGCGCGCGGATGCAGCACCAGGTAGCCGCCGAGCACCCCGGAGATGGCGCCGGACGCGCCAATCGTCGGGATCTGCGAGCCGGGGTCGACGGCGACGTGCGCCAGCGCCGCGGCAATGCCGCAGAGCAGATAGAAGACGATAAAGCGGATGTGCCCCCATCGCATCCTCGACGTTGTCGCCGAAGATCCACAAAACAGCATGTTGCCGCCAAGGTGCAGCCAGCCGCCGTGCAGGAACATCGAGGTGACCAGCGTCAGCTGCGCCGGCACCACGGCGACGCTGGCGGGTAGTGCGCGGTCACCAGTGATCACCGCCGGGACGGCGCCGAGCGCCAGGATCATCTGGTTCTGCGCCGGACCCAGGCTCACCTGCCACAGGTAGGTCAGCACACAGGCGGCGATAAGTGCGATGGTGACGTAGGCGACGCCGATGAAGCGCAGCGGGTTCTCGTCCTTCAGCGGGATAAGCATCGTCCCCTCCGTCGCGCTCCGCTGCCGCCGTCAAGCCCCTCAGCCGACCGCCGCCAGAAGCCCTTCGAACATCGCCCGCCCGTCGATGCCGCCCAGCTGCGGATCGGCGAGACGCTCCGGGTGCGGCATCAAGCCGAGCACGCGGCCGCGTTCGTCGAGGATGCCGGCGATGCCGGCGAGCGAGCCATTCGGGTTCGACGCCTCATCGATGCCGCCCTCGGCGCCGCAATAGCGGAAGGCGACGCGGCCTTCGTCCTCGAGGCGGGCATGCGTCTCGGCATCGGCGAAGTAGTTGCCCTCGTTGTGGGCGATCGGCATGCGCACCACCTGACCGGACCGATAGCCGCGGGTAAACGGCGTCCGGTCGTTCTCGACCCGCAGGAACACGTCCTTGCAGACGAACCGCAGGCCCGCATTGCGCAGCAGTGCGCCCGGCAGCAGCCCGGCTTCGGTCAGCACCTGGAAGCCGTTGCAGATGCCAAGGATCGGCACGCCGGCCGCCGCCCGCTGCTTGACCGCGCGCATCACCGGCGAGTGCGCGGCGATGGCGCCGCAGCGGAGGTAGTCGCCATAGGAGAAGCCGCCGGGGACAACGATCAGGTCAAGCGGCGGCAGATCGGTCTCCCGGTGCCAGATCATCCGGGGTTCGACGCCGCTCACCTGACGCAGCGCCAGGGCCACGTCGCGGTCGCAGTTCGATCCGGGGAAGACGATGACGGCCGCTCTCATTCGGCAATATCGGCGGCGGCAATGTCGATGGCGTAGTTCTCGATCACCGTGTTCGCCAGCAGCTGCCGGCACATCGCGTCGAGGGTGGCGTGGGCCCGCTCGCGGTCGGTCTCAGCGAGGTCCACCTCGATGTACTTACCTTGCCGCACCTGTTCGACGCCGCCGAAGCCGAGGGCCGCCAGCGAGTGCTGCACCGCCTTGCCCTGCGGATCGAGCACCCCGGGCTTCAACGTCACGTGGACCGTAGCCTTCAGCACGCGCCGGTACCCCCGCCTTCGAGCCGGCAGCTCATTGCATCGCCTCCGGACCCTTCATGTCCAGCGGCCCGCTCTCCGGCAGGATGCCAAGCCGGCGAGCCACCTCCTGGTAAGCGTCGGCATGGTGCTCGAAGTCTCCTTCGCGATCCAGGCGCTGGTTGGTCCGGATGTCCCACAGCCGGCATGAATCCGGGCAGATTTCGTCGGCCAGCACAATGCGTGCCTGGTCTTCTTCCCACAGCCGGCCGAACTCGACGGTGAGGTCCATCAGGCGCATGCCGATGCCGAGAAACAGGCCGCTGAGGAAGTCGTTGATGCGCAGCGACAGCGCCATCACCTCGTCGAGATCCTGCGGCGTCGCCCAACCAAACGCGGTGGCGTGCTCTTCCGAGACCATTGGATGGTTGAGGTCGTCTGACTTGTAGTAGTACTCGACAATCGAGCGCGGCAGTGGCGTGCCCTCGCTCATCCTGAAGATCTCGGCGAACGATCCGGCGGCGAAGTTG
>JADJRE010000001.1:0-150000 GCA_016712375.1 Rhodospirillales bacterium | reverse complement strand
TCGATGTCGGCTCATCACATCCTGGGGCTGGAGCAGGTCCCAAGGGTTCGGCTGTTCGCCGATTAAAGTGGTACGTGAGCTGGGTTTAGAACGTCGTGAGACAGTTCGGTCCCTATCTGCCGTGGGTGTACGAGACTTGCGAGGAGCTGCCCCTAGTACGAGAGGACCGGGGTGGACGAACCTCTGGTGTACCTGTTGTCGCGCCAGCGGCACGCCGGTAGCCAAGTGCGGACGAGATAACCGCTGAAAGCATCTAAGCGGGAAACTTACCTCAAAACCAGGTCTCGCTTGAGAGCCGTGCTGGACCAGCACGTTGATAGGCCGGATGTGGACGCGCGGCAACGCGTGCGAAGCTGACCGGTCCTAATCGCTCGATCGCGCTCGAAAACGCGTCCGCCCGATCTCCATTCGCCGACACACACCAGAGGAAAGGAGCCAGGACCCAGGAACCAGGACAAAAAACGCCGGCGCGCAAGCGCCGTCCGCCTTCCTGGCTGCTGAATTCTGGCTCCTGTTCCCTGATCCTGCTGCGACGGCCGGGTGGTCATGGCGAGGTGCCCCACCCGATCCCATCCCGACCTCGGCCGTGAAAGCCCTCAGCGCCGATGGTACTGCGTCTCAAGACGTGGGAGAGTAGGTCACCGCCCGGCCCCTCGCAGCAGGATCCACACAGATGACAGGATCAGCAATCAGCAATCAGCAATCAGGAAATCTCCACCGGTTCCCGATCCCGTAACAAACAGCCGAAACCCTCGAACACGATGCGGCAGCCGACAGGCGGCGGGCCAGCCCCTGCTGATTCCTGATCCTTGTCCGCTGATCCCTGAACGCGGGGTGGAGCAGCCCGGTAGCTCGTCAGGCTCATAACCTGAAGGTCAGGGGTTCAAATCCTCTCCCCGCAACCAGAATTCGTTTGCAATAGCAGACGTTTACTCGAACACTGCTGCCGCTGGAAGCAGCAGCCCAGCCCGCCCAGTCAGCACCATGGAAGCAAGACACAGCAAAAATCTGCGAACCTCAACGCGGTAGCGCGCAGTCACCGAGTGGCGAGCAGCAGCTCGAGGTCGTCGGCGGTGATGTCGAGCGGGCCGCCGGCCTCGGGACAAGGGCTTTGCCGATCCCGAGACGGAATTGATCTGGAGCTGGCGGCGGAGCCGCAAACTGCGGCCCGACACTCAGGGCGTTGCCTTGCGCAAGCTGCGCCTGCTGAACCAGGCGAAAGTGTCAACGGCGGAGCAATTCCGGGCCACTGTGGCGGAGTAAAAGCAGGCCATTTGGGCGAAAGCGGCGCAGCACAGCAAGGGGTGTGTAGGGCGGTGACAAATTAGGCCACGTAGCGGCGGCGGTTGGTGCTGCCGCGCCGGAGCAAAATCCGGCCAGTGGTTAGGCTGTCTCCTTTGTCAGGGGGCGGCCGGGGATGTTTGCCGTGGAAGTCTACGCCGCCGTTCGGCATTTTGTTTTCATTGAGGGTAACAGCCGGCGCGAGGCGGCGCGGGTTTTCGGGCTGAGCCGTGAGACGGTTTCGAAGATGTGCCGGTTCTCGTTGCCGCCCGGCTACACGCGAACGAAGCCGGTGAAAAAGCCGAAGCTTGGGGCGCTTCTGCCGGTGATCGACGCCATTCTCGAGGCCGACGGGACGGCGCCTTCGAAGCAGCGGCATTCTGCCAAGCGGATCTTCGAGCGGCTGCGCGACGAGCACGGCTATGCCGGCGGTGTGACGGTGGTGAGGGACTACGTCCGGGTCGCTCGCGCCAAAGGCCGGGAGACCTTCGTGCCGCTGGCGCATCCCCCCGGGCACGCGCAGGTCGACTTCGGCGAGGCCATTGGCGTGATCGACGGCGTGGGGCAGAAGATCCACACTTCTTCTGCATGGACGTGCCACAGTCGGACGCGCCGTTCGTGAAGGCCTACCCGGCGGAGACGACGGAAGCGTTTCTCGACGGTCATGTGTCGGCGTTCGCCTTCTTTGGCGGCGTGCCGCTGTCGGTGCTTTACGACAACACGACGATCGCGGTGGCGAAGATCTGCGGTGACGGCAGGCGGGAGCGGACCCGGGCCTTCACCGAACTTCAGAGCCACTACCTGTTCCGCGACCGTTTTGGCCGTCCCGGCAAGGGCAACGACAAGGGCAAGGTCGAGGGGCTGGTGAAGTATGCCCGATCGAACTTCATGACGCCGATCCCGCAGGCGGCGAGCTTCGACGATCTCAACGCCATGCTGGAAGAGCGCTGCCGGCGCCGACAGGGCGAACGCGCCGGTCGCCACAGCGAGACCATCGGCGAGCGTCTCGTCGCCGACCTGGAGTCCTTTCGGGATCTGCCCGCCGTGCCGCTGGAGGCGTGCGAGAAGCGGGCGGCGCGGGTCTCGTCAACCGCCCTGGTCCGCTACCGCTGCAACGACTACTCGGTGCCGACGGCATACGGCTTCCGGGATGTTGTGGTGAAGGGCTTCGTCGACGAGGTGGTGATCCTGTGTGCCGGCGAGCAGATCGCCCGACATCGCCGCGCCTACGGCACCGGGACCTTCGTGTTCGAGCCGCTGCACTACCTCGCGCTGATCGAGACGAAGCCAAATGCCCTGGACCAGGCGGCGGCGCTGAAAGACTGGGATCTGCCGGAGGCGTTCCAGCACCTGCGCCATCTCCTCGAAGCGCGCATGGGCAACCGCGGCAAGCGGGAGTTCATCCAGGTCCTGCGGCTGATGGAGGCGATCCCGATGGAGATCGTGGCGAGCGCGGTCACCGAAGCGATCCGGCTCGGCGCCATCGGTTTTGATGCGGTCAAGCAGATTGCTCTGGCGCGCGTCGAGCGGCGACCGGCCCGGCTCGACCTGACGGCCTATCCACATCTGCCGAGAACGGACGTCAGGATGACGACGGCGGCCGACTACGCCGTTCTCGTTCCCGGCAGGGTGGCATGACCGGCAAGGCGGGCGTCGAGGCGATGCCGGCGGGAACGACGAGCGGCACGCCGCAGGTTCTGCTGGCGCATCACCTGAAGCAGCTGAAGCTGCCGACCGTTCTGCGGGAATACGACAAGGTCGCGCGCGAATGCGCCGGCGACGGCGTCGATCATCCCCGCTACCTGCTGCGCCTGGTGGAGCTGGAACTGATCGACCGGGAACGCCGAATGGTCGAGCGGCGGATCAAGGCGGCACGCTTCCCGGCGGTCAAAAGCCTCGACACCTTCGACTTCACCGCCATTCCGAGCCTCAACAAGATGCTGGTGCTCGAGCTCGCTCGATGCGAGTTCGTCCTGCGCCGCGAGAACGTCATCGCGCTCGGCAATTCCGGCACCGGCAAGACGCATGCAGCCCTGGCTCTCGGTCTTGCCGCCTGCCAGAAAGGGTTCAGCGTCGCCTTCACCACCGCCGCCGCCCTCGTGCATCAGCTGATGGAAGCGCGCGACGAACGACGGCTTCTGAAGCTGCAGCGTGATCTGCAGGCCGTGAAGTTGCTCATCATCGACGAACTCGGTTACGTGCCGCTGTCCCCGACCGGGGCGGAACTTCTGTTCGAGGTCTTCTCCCAGCGCTACGAGCGCGGCTCGACCCTCGTCGTCAATCTGCCGTTCGAGGACTGGACCTCGGTGCTGGGATCGGAACGGCTCACCGGCGCGCTGCTCGACCGGCTGACCCACCACGTCCATATCCTCACCATGAACGGCGACAGCTACCGGTTGAAGCAATCCGCCGGACGCCGTCGTCCCGCCACCCCGGCCGATCGGGCGGAGCAAAACCAGGCCATCGCCGAGACCGGCGAACCCGAGACCGGCGAAATCGGCAACCCTGATCCTCGAGGCAAAGCCGACGACACGGCAAGGGACCCGATCGGGCCCCTTGCTGTGCTGCGCCGCTTTCGCCCAAATGGCCTGCTTTTACTCCGCCGCAGTGGCCCGGAATTGCTCCGCCGTTGACACCGGGGCCGGTAACGGTGCCGCTGGCGTCCGGCATTGCGCTGTCCTTCCAGCTTACCTTCCGCGAATTCTGGCGCGAGGCGTCGGGCCGCGGCTCCTACAGCCGGACCATGCGGCCCGACCTTGTGCTGTCGGGACCGCCGGAAGGCGGCTGGCCCCTCATCATCCTGGACGCGAAATATCGCATCGATACCGCCCTGAACGACGCGCTCGCATCCATTCACATGTACCGCGATGCACTGGTTGAGGACGGCCACGGCGGGAAAATCCGGGGCATCGTCCGGGCCGCCTACCTTCTCAGTCCTCACCTTCCCTTCCTGCCAGGCGAATGGCGCGACGCCGACCTTCCCGGCCGGCTGTTCCATCCCGGCTACCGCGCCGCCTTCCGCTTCGGCGCTCTCACCCTACGGCCGGGAATGTCCGACGCCGAGGTTGACGCCGCCCTTGACGCTCTTGTCGCGGACGCCACCGCATGAGCGATCCGGAGGAGCCGGCCGCACCGACATCATGTCCGCCGAGGCCCGCAGCCGCCTCATGGCCCGCATTGGCGGGCGCAACACCAAGCCGGAAGTGATCCTGAGAAAGGCCCTGTTCCGCCTTGGCTTTCGCTACCGCCTGCACCCGCGCGACATCCCCGGCCGGCCGGACATGGTTTTTCCGCGCTGGCGCGCCGTGGTGTTCGTCCATGGGTGCTTCTGGCACGGCCACGACTGCCACCTGTTCAAATGGCCGAAGGGCAACGCGGTATTCTGGCGGGCCAAGATCAGCGGCAACGTGGAAAGAGATCGGCGGACGCTTGACGCGCTCACCGCCCAGGGCTGGCGGGTTCTGACCGTCTGGGAATGCGCCCTTCGCGGCCGGGGCCGCTTGCCTGTCGAAAGTATCGCCCAAACGGTGTCGAATTGGCTTATGGCGGGCGACCCGTCGCGTGACATACCACGCTGAGGCTGCTTGCCATTACCGCTCGCTGTCAGGCGTGATCTTGACCGGCTTCCAGGTATGTCCCGGCGTGGTGGTCGGCGGCAGCCGCCGGTTGTCGGGCACGGTGGCGAAATTGTCCTTCTCGCCGCCGCGCGGCCCGATTTCACGGTAGATGCCGCCGTCTTTTCCGCTATTCGAACCAGGTTTCTTTCCCATCGGTGAAGTTCCTTTCAATCTGCAAGAACGATGAGGAGGCCGAACGGCCCCCGCGTGACGCCGGGCGCGTTGAGCCCCGGCGGTTTTATGGAGCGGGCTGCACATCGGCATACCGCTTGCCGCTCAGCACTTCGCTGACCCGGCCCTGATTGACGCCGAGCCTGGCCGCGATTTCGTGCTGAAACAGGTCGGTCGTCGTCGCCAGCTTCTTGATCAGGGCCGCCAGCTCGACGTTCATTCGCGTTCGTCTTGCCATTCGTGATCACCTCCTTTCGCCTGCCTGCGGGGCAGGAAAACGAGAAAAGTTTTCACCTGCGTCCGTTATCGTAAGATATAGCCATACGAAGCCGGAGAGTCAATATGGATCGCTACGATTTCGTAAGATATATTGAACGCGAAGCCGGTTTGTGCTATGAACGAAACAAGAACAACGGTCCGGGAAGGAGCCACACCATGTCCATCGGAGCAAGGCTAAGGGAGCTGCGGCTAAAGAAAGGATTGTCTCTTCAACAGGTTGCCGATGCCGTCGGCGCGTCGAAAGCGCATATCTGGGAGTTGGAGACCGGCAAGAGCCACAATCCGTCGCTCGACCTGCTCAGGCGGCTGGCCGAGCATTTCAATGTTACGGTCGCGGGGCTTGTGGGAGAGACCCTGGAGGGCGCGGATGAGCGATTGTTGAAAATGTACCGGGACCTGAAGGACCTCTCGGAGCCCGACCGGGCGCTGATCGAGGACGTGATTGCCAGCATGAAGAAGCGAAAGGCCGAAGGGAATGCGGCTTGAGCGGATGGAGCTGGCGGACTGCGCCGCGCCCGAGGCGCTCGCCGCCGCGATCCTGCGCCAGGTTCCCGACATGCCCCTGCCGGTTCCGGTCGAAGATATTGCCCGCCAGCTCGACATTACCGAAATCCGACGCATCGAGACGGAAGGCTTCGAAGGCGGCCTGATCGCCTGGGATGACAGGAGCGATGGCGTCATCCTCGTCAACAGGAGCGGTTCACGGCAGCGCCAGCGCTTCACGATCGGTCACGAGCTGGGGCATTTCCTGAACCCGTGGCACAAGCCCAAAGACGCCCAAGGATTTCGCTGTACCTCCAGGGATATGCGCGTTTCCAGCGCACAACCCGGCGACCGGGCCGTCCAGATGGAGGTGGAGGCGAACATCTTCGCCGCCGAATTGCTGATGCCGCGCGCGCTGTTCCGCAAGGACCTGCGGGGCAAGCAGGGGCTCGACGTGAGCCACATTCTCGCGCTGGCCCGCAAGTTTGACATGAGCAGGGAGTCGACCGCGCGGCGCTATGTCGAGCTGCAGGACGATCCGTGCGCTGTCGTCATCAGTCGGCACGGCAAGGTCCTGCGCTGTTACCGGAACAAGGACTTCCCCTATGTGTCCGTGAAGCCCGGCGATCCCGTTCCGGCCTTCTCGATTGCCGTAAGCGACAGGCTCCCGCCCGGCGAAGTTTCCGACTGGAATGAGATTGACCGCGGGTCTGGAGCAGCTCACGCAAGCCGGGCGTCATGCTGGAGCAAACCCTGATTCAGCGCGAGGGCTTCCGGCTGACTTTGCTGGCGCTGCCCGAGGGGGACGAAGACGAGGAAGCGGAGCAGGATGCCGCTGCCGTCTGGGAAGCGCCGCGGTTCCGGCGGTAGCGGTTTCCAACCCTTTTACCGCTTTCCAGCCCTTTGCGGATCAATGGCTTAGGAAGCAGGGGGCCACCGCGCGAAAGGGAACCCTTTTGCCGCGTTCCCCTGGCACCGGCGGCGGCGGAACCCGAAATCCGCGCGAAAGTATTTTCCAGCCTGCTCGCAAGTGTTACGCTCAATAAAGATTAACCGATTTCCAATAAATATGATTGGGCAGCGAAACACCGTGCAAAATGGTTTCCGTTATGAATATTAAAATACTTATGGCCATAGCTCTCGTTTGCGGGTATGGGCACCCTTGCCGACCCCGATGGGGTGCGCGAGCTTCATGATTTTTGCTAATAAGCCATTAAATGATTTAGAGTATTATTTACATGAGTTTATGCAGATAGTCGCCCTATGACGGATTATAGACAATACGTTTCTTTCGACCTGCCGCAATGGGCTATAGAGGCTGGCGTTAACCCCGAGCAAACGGCATTGTCTGAAGAAAACCGCCGCGTGGTTGAAAAGGCCTTTGAAGAAATCGCCTCGACACCTGAAGGAGAGCAACTTCTTAGGGAAGCGGCATCAAGATATCCGGACGGCAAAATCCACGTTGCTCAGAACACTGGCGGTTGGACTCTTCAAATTCATCCCGGTATGATCGCGCTTGGAACGGAAGACAGCCGCTTGCAGTATTCCAGCCCAGAGACAGGCCAGAATCACGATTTGACAATCCAAAATCTTGTTGTTCATGAACTTTATCATATCGTTAATCATCATGAAGAGCGGCGGGGAGACGAAAATAAAAATGGCATCTCTTTAATAGAGGAGGCCGAGGCTGTCCGGGCAACGAACGCTTATATGAAAAAATATTACGATGAACCGTTTCGCGATGAAGATACGACAAAGGGAAGTTTGTCTGGCTCCTTCGGTTGGGACTGGAATCGAAATTTTCAGCCCCAAGGGCACGCGTGCGCCAATCCTGAACCGGAAAGCTTGCGCCAGCAAATAGCGGGCCTGACAGCTGATGAAGTTGAAAAGCTGGGGCCAGAAATTCAATCACTTTATGAATTCAGAAATAATCAGGCCCGTTTTAATACACAACTTGCCGAACTAAAGGCGCATGGCTCAATTGGCGTCGTTGTGGGGACTCTGTCGTCACACGTGCCCTCCGACCAAGCAGCCACTGGCAACGAGGCCGCGGGTATGCAGGCTTCACAGACCGCTCATCTGAACCACCAGAATCGGTCAGCAATTCCGGGTTTTGGTTAATCGTCGCATCCCGCTGGTGATCTGGCCCCAACCCTTATTTTATCGTACTTCAATAGGGATTTTCATTTCCCATACTGCCTGTTATCACTTCACCCGTCCGGCCACGTAATCGTGCGCAACACCGGAAGCATAGTCTCTATCAGCTTCGTGGCGCTTTGCCAGGGGTCCCGCCACCGCATCATGTTGAAGTTGTGCTCATCCAGCCAATGAACATCGAAGCGCGTCTCTTGCTCTCCTGCTGGTGTTTGTTCGTTCAGGCTAAAAACCATCCAGGAAACATTCACAAGATGGACCAGATTCCATTCCCGCCGCCCCCGGCTCGCCAGATACCGCGTCTTGAGGTTGGAGAAGACGCGATGGATGCCGGGCAGAACGACGTGGGCGGCCATGGTTCCGACGACATGGGGTTCGTGGGTGACGTTCGGCGGGCCGAGATAGGCTGCGAGCCCATCGGTTTTGACGATGCTGCCGGGGGCGGTGTTCGCTGCGATGAAGGCATGCAGGGAGGTCCTGGCGAAGTCCGCAATCGGCGCGCGCCGCCGGCGCCCGAGCGTGAGTTTCTCGTTGTTGCCGCTGACGACTTCGACCGCGCCGATCAGCAGGAGCTTGCCATCGTGGCTTCGTCCCTGCCCTCCGGCAGGCGGGTCGTCCTTGGTGCGAAACGGGATCGTCGTCTCGTCCGCCTCCACCAGGCCGGACAGCGGGGTCCGTTCGGGCGCGACCATCGCCGCCCTGAGCTTCATCGAAAGCAGCCAGGCGGTCTCGTAGGAGGCGATGGCGAGCTCGCTCTGCAGCTGTTTTGCCGACATGCCGTTGGAATGGGTGGCAACCAGCCAGGCCGCCCAGAACCACACGCTGAGCGGCAGGTGGGTGCGGTGCATGACCGTGCCGGCGGTGACGGACGTCTCCTTCCCGCAGCCTTTGCAGCCGAAGGTCAGCGGCGTGCGGCTCGGCAAACGCCACGCCTCCCGCCCGCCGCAACGCGGGCAGGCGAAGCCCCCCGGCCAGCGCGTGCGCGCCAGATACTCGCCGCACGCGGCGTCGTCGGGAAAGCGTCGCTGGAACTCAGGAAGCGAGCGGGGATATTCGGCCATGAGCGCGCACTCCACGGCGTATGTTCATGATCCGTTCTATCATGCGCACGCGCCGGTCGCCACAAGGGTTTGGGGCTGGACGGCCGCGCTGGGCTCAACCGGATAAGCAATTCAGCTTATCCCCTTGCCAAGGGGGTTAAGGCGACCAGGGGGTTATTTTCCACTTCAATAGTTTGCCGGGGAAGGATTTCCCCTGCCTGCAACCCCGCTTGCCCGGCGAAGCCTTGGCGAAGACGGGTTTTCCGGGCACCCCTTCGAGCGGGGACACCCCGCAACGCCCCGCTTCAAGCGTGACCACCTCTTAACCAATTCCACTCCCGAGGCCTTTTTTGCTTGCGACCCGCAGCACGTTAACGTTCCCTCAGCCGACGCATTGACAAACGCTGTACTCACATCGGGAAGGTGTGGCTTACGACTCAGAAAGTACGCTGCATCCTGCAGAAAATACAGCGATGAATGCCCTTTTGAGCATCCGAGAAGACTAATGCTGAAGCAGAGACGGACATCGTTCTTTCTGGGAATTTCGAAGAAAATCTCCAGCATACACCCGATTATCTACATTGTTTTTTATGTATCTCTGATACCGATCTTTGCCGGATTATATTGTATAATACCAGCAGGGTTTTATGCACCGTATGTGCGACTTGAATACAACGGTCAGTCAGATGCCTATGAAATAGGAGTCATGATTCAAACCGCAATTCGGCGAGGATTGCGTGCCCGCTTGGAGAAATCATCTAATCATAGCAACAATATAAAAATACGAGAGGAGTTGTTATATGTTCAACGGCTGAGCGTGACTGATAGTTCAGAAATAAAATTCGACATATACACAATGTTTTGGGACGAGGAAAGGAATGGAAACATTCAAATACCTTTGCATGTAGTAATGCGCGCGCCATCAAAGATCATTACGTTTTCTGCAACTGGAGATGTTAAAAAAACGTTCCGCTATGTCGAATTGGGCAGCGCCAGTCAGTTTCCAGAAGAATTTGGTAATTTAGTCGGTTTGGTATTCATAGAGATATTCAAACCGGCAGATGTTTTTAGTAATGGCCCGTTATTAGAATTATCGGATGATGAAGATCAAAAATTATCACGATTTTTTGATGGGATCGGCGGAAATGCAACTGCCGTAACTGGGGCGTATGGGAGAATGCTGTATTTTAGTTCGATAGTGATAACGACCGTTGGCTTTGGTGATATCGTTCCAATGACGGCACTCGCAAGGGGTATCGTCGCTTTTGAAGCAGTGTTGGGTGTTATCCTTGCTGGTCTATTCCTGAATGCCATCGCTTATCGGGCGGCAGGCGGGCGATGAGCACTGCCAGAACGGGTTGACCGTCCAGCCTGAATCGACGTTTGTGCTCCGTTGCCACTCGGACTCCATGCCGGGAGCCTGGCCGCAGCAGCCACGAACCCTTACTTCCTTCAATAGGTCTTTATGCCGGCTCGCCACAACTCGCGCAAGCGCGATATTGCCCTCTTTGTTCTTCGTCTGTGGTGGCCTGGCGTTGTCCTTGAGGCCCCGACCGTCACGATGATCTTTCACGCCGAAGCCGTAGGCGGCGGGTAACGGCGGCGGCGCGCTTCGCGCCGGCTCTCTCCTTGTTTCCGGGACCCCTGACGGGTCCCCGCCGTCAAGGCCAAGGCGAGCGGACCGCCCGGTCTCCCCGACCTTCGCCTCCCGTTGGTCGCTGCCAGGCCGGGCGATACCCCTCCGGCGGTCCGGCCATGACGGCTTCCCCTTCGTTCATTGCCACTCGGGCTAGCAGGTTGCATGCGCAACCCACTAACCAAGAGGAAAAGGCAATGAAAACCGATGTTTACACCCGGATAACCGACCAGATCGTTTCGGCTCTCGAACAGGGAGTCCGGCCGTGGATGAAGCCATGGGACGCGGCGCACGCCGCCGGTCCCGTGAGCCGCCCCTTGCGCGGCAACGGCAAGCCCTACGGCGGAATCAACGTCGTGATGCTCTGGGCTTCCAGCATGGAGCAGGGCTTTTCCGCCCCAATCTGGATGACGTTCCGGCAGGCGAAGGAACTGGGAGCCCACGTCAAGAAGGGCGAAAAAGGAACCCCCTTGTCGTTTACGCCGACAAGATCACCCGCACCGAGCAGAACGAGAAGGGCGAGGACGTCGAGCGGCAAATCCCGTTCATGAAGGGCTACACGGTCTTTTGTGTGGACCAGATCGAAGGGCTACCTGCGCATTTCTATGCGAAGGCTGGGACCTTCAAGAACCCGGATCAGCGGAACGCGCAGGCCGAGGCCTTCTTTGCCAACACGGGCGTGCAGATCAGGCACGGCGGAAACGCCGCCTACTATGCCCCCGGTCCCGACTTCGTGCAGATGCCGGACTTCGAGAGCTTCCGCGACGCCGGATCGTATTACAGCACCTTAGCCCATGAAGCGACCCACTGGACGAGGGCACCGAAGCGGCTTGACCGGGATTTCGGGCGCAAGAAATGGGGCGATGAAGGGTACGCGATGGAGGAGCTATGCGCCGAGCTTGGCGCGGCGTTCCTGTGCGCCGACCTCGAATTGACGCCCCAGATCAGGGAGGACCACGCCCCCTATATCGCCGGATGGGTCAAGGTGCTGAAAGCGGACAAGCGGGCGATTTTCACCGCTGCCAGCCACGCGCAGAAGGCCGCCGACTTCCTGCACAGCCTGCAACCAAAGGTGGAGACCGAGGAGGAGCAAGCCGCGGCGTGAGGAGCCTGCCCCCGCGAAGGCGGGGGCGGCCACCTTATCCCGGCAGGTGCCGCCATGAAGAAACCCGCAACCATAACGATCGAGGGCAGGCGCTATCTCTGGCGCGACATTCTCGCGCTGCGCAAGGCGCAGATCGAGGAGGCGAGAGCGGCCCGGCAACTCGCCCTGTTCGCCCTCAAGGAGGATTGCAGGCCGCGCCCGGAGAAGACCGCCGCCGGGCGCTATGCCGAGCCCTCGCTGTTTACGCTGCTCACCAACAACAACCAGAAGGAGGAAACCCCATGATATCAGAAGCCGAATACGACCACCTGTACGCCAACCGCCCGAAGACGGCGCGGGGGCGCGCAAACCGCGCCGCCCTGCTCATTCGCGGCGGACGCTGCTCCGGTTCGTTCAGCCGCGCCTTCGACGATTGTTTCGAGATGGGCGACGGGGCGCAGGTGATGGCCCTGCTGATGGAAACCGTGCGCGAATACCCCGAATTGAAGGAGATGATGAAGGCGCAGGGCGTATGGTCCGACGAACTGGAGGCGACGCCCCCGCCCAAGCCGCTGACCTTGATCGAAGAGGACAAGACCCGCGCGTTCCTGAAAGCCACCGGCGGGATGTCGGGCGCGGCCCGCAGATGGCAGGAACGCGCCGCCAAGGGGATGACCGACGAGGAACTGGCCGAAGCGCTGGCTTTCGAGATGGGCCAGGGCGGAAGCAGCGGCCCCGATAGCCTGTCGATCAGCCAGAACGGGGCAGGCCTGCGGATATGGGCAAGCTGGGAAGTCCAGAACATCCACACCGCAAAGCCCATATTCGCAGGCAAGGCGACGATCGCCAAGGCCCGCGAAGTCTACGGCATCAGGGACCCGAGCCAACGGCAGCTTGCCTTGTTCTGAAAGGGCGAAATTCGCGGCCCCGGCACCGGTGCCGGGGCGAGTCTATTTGAGGTTTTCAGCCCCGGACGCGGGCGTCCGCCCCTGATCCCCGCCCGGTTTGAAAAAGACGACGGAAAAGCCATTTTTCCGTCCTGCAATCACATTTTGTAGTTTTTCATGGATTGGCATTGAATCATGGTATAATTTGAATATTATGGTTGATGATCCCAAAGAAATTATCCTTGAGCACCTGCGTTATCTGCGCAGCCGCGTCGATTCCATTGAAAATATCGTCAAGAACCATGACAAGCGGTTCGATATTCTGGAACGCCAGCTTGCCGGGGCTCGCGGCGACATGGCGGCGATGCAGGAACTCTATGTTGACCACCGGGACAGTGTCCGCGGCTTGGCCGAGCGCGTGGAGCGTATCGAGCGACGCCTCGACCTGACAGAGTCTCCCCAGGAACATTGACAGCGACCGTCGCGCCGCTGGGGGCGGCGCGGTGCCCGTTTGCCTGATTTCAGCGAAAAGCGCGCATGATGAAGCGAAAGACCGACATCGCAAGCTGTTCGACTGAGGAGCGCAAAGCCATGCGCGCGGCGAAGTGTGGGCTGTCCCGCTCGATCCCATGCCGGACGAGGCCCCCTCGGATCGGATTCGCGGCAGGCCGCGTGAAATGAAGGACTCCGTGGAAGAAGCCATACCGCCAGGCGACGGCGGCCTCCGCCGGGTGGTCCGGATCGTGGCGCTGCTCAACCTGTCTTACTTCGGTGTTGAATTCGCCGTCGCGCTTGCCATCGGCTCCGTCTCGCTCTTCGCGGACAGCATCGACTTCCTCGAAGATGCCTCAGTCAATTTGCTGATCTTCGCGGCGCTCGCCTGGAGCGCGGCACGCCGGGCGCAGGTGGGCATGGCGCTTTCCGGCATTCTGCTTGTCCCCGGACTCGCAACGCTCTGGACGGCGTGGGAGAAATTCAACGTCCCTGTTCCGCCGGAACCGGTTCCGCTGACGCTTGCCGGCGCGGGCGCGCTCGCCGTGAACTTCGCCTGCGCTCTCATGCTGGCCCGCTATCGGGCGCACAGCGGAAGTCTGAGCCGGGCGGCGTTCCTGTCGGCCCGCAACGACGTGCTTGCCAATATCGCCATCATCGCAGCGGGGCTGGCGACCGCCTTCCTGTGGGCGTCGGCATGGCCCGACCTCATCGTCGGGCTCGGGATCGCCGCCATGAACGCGGACGCGGCGCGGGAGGTCTGGACAGCCGCGCGCGCGGAACACCGGGCAGCAAAAGCCTAAACCAAGCACAATCCGGCTATCATGCCATTCTAAAATGGAAGCTCGTCATCGAAATTGACCTTCCCGTCACGATGGTCTTTTCCCATGCCTCATACCTGATCCTGCCGGCAACGGTCTCTTGCAGAAGCTGCGCGAAGTAGCTTTCGATGTCCGGGCACCCGGCCTCGCTCGCCCAGCGCGAGACGGCCTCGAACTCCTTCGGCGAGAGGCTGACCTGAAGGCAGACGTGGCGCTTGTCGTCCGGGTCCGGCATCCGGTTCATCCCTGCCGGACGCGGCGTTTCAGCAGCATCTTCCCCGCCAGCCCGAGGGCGAGGACGATCCCGCCGAGGATCGTCCATGTGATCATCGCGCCGGAGAAGAAGCCCCGATCCGGTGCGGGCACATTCGCCTTGCGCAGGGCCTGCTCGCGCTGGCGCTCGATTTCGGCGCGGCGGCGCTCGTCCTCGATGCGGGCCTTCTCCGCCTGAACGTCAGCAACGATCACGTCCGCCACCGAGCACGGCAGGATGACGTAATTATCGGGCAGGCGCGCATAGGCCTTCTGCAGGCCGCTCTCATAGGCGGCCCGGACGCTCTGGCAGTTGGTCAGCGACAGGAACGCTTCGTGCGGGATTTTTTCGGCGAGGCCCAGGCACTTCCGGACATGCGGCAGCACGTTGCCCGGATCGTAATCCATGCACGGCTCCCACTTGGGCCGTCCTTGCGCTTCCGCTGCGGCCGCGGGCCTGGGCTTCAGGGAGGCGAGGTAGTCCGCCGCCACCGCGCAGTCGGGGCGGACGTAGGTTGCTGGAAGCTTCTGATCGGGGCTGGCCGATTTCAGGCCCGCCTCGTAACTGTTCAGCACGTCCCCGCAACCCTGCAGGCTCTCGGTCTTTCGCCCGCGTCCGTAGAAGCCGGGCACGAACGTCTCAAGGCAGGTCTTGAGGTGCTGGTCCTGCGGGACGCTGCCGAACCCCAGGCACCCGCCCCAGAAGGGAGTCGCGCCCGTCATCTCTTTCGAGGCGCGGGCGAGGATTTCGCAGGACGGCGCGAGGCTCTCGTCCTTTATAATCGCATTCAGCCGCGCGAGCCGCCGGTTCGCCTCCGCCTTGTTGGTCGGCATCGGCTCCTGCTGCATCGAGGCGTAGAGCGCGGTCCGGTACTGCTTGCGCACCGACCTGCAGTCGTTCGTGGCGATGTTGTTCACGAACATGTTCTCGCCCCGCGAGCCGCGGAACGAGAACATGCAGGCATAGACCTCGTCGAAATTCTTCGGGTCCGCCTCAAGGCAGTCGGCGGTGAAGGCGTGCGCCTCGCGGGACGCGCCAAGACCCACGAGCAGCGCGAGAACGAGCGCAGCGATCATCACAGCCCCCTTACGATTTGCAGACGCCGCCGGCTTTCAGCTCGCGCAGCTTTTTCATGGTATCGGCCCCCGCTTCCGAAAAACCTCCGAGACGACCTCCGCCCCCCTTTGTTTGGCGGTCTCCAGCCAGTTCTCTTTCGCAAGCGAGATGCCGCAGTTGCCAGCCGGGTATCTGACGACCACCGTGCCGCCGGAGCTTTCATGCTGGCCCGCTGCGCTTGCGGGGAACGTTGCGAGCGGCAGCGCGAGGACGGCGAGAAGGACGGCAGCGCGCATGAAACCCCCTTAGTCCTGATAGAAATACGAGCAGACCGGAAATTGCCGGTCTGCCGGTCCGTTGTACCAGCGCAGGCCTTTGAAGGTGATGTAGGTGCAGTGCAGGACCCGCCCCGGCGCGGTGTCGCTGACGAACTTGCCGTTTTCCCAGCGGTCCGAGCCGGGGACGTGCACGTCGGCGACCTCTTCGGACTCGCGGATCAAGACCCCCGAGGGCAGATAGCGCGGGGCGATGATGAGCAGCGACAGGATCAGCGACACCCCGCCGACCAGCACATACTCCCGGATGAATCCCGGAGCGGGCAGGCTGATCCCGAGAACGCGCTCGGTGCGCCGGTGTTCGCGCACCGCCCGGTGCAGGACATACCGGACCCCGGCGTTCACGAGCAGGATGAGGCTCGCGCCCAGCAATATCCACGGCGCGGCGATCGCGCTGAACATCCACATCAGGCCGCCGCGCGGCGCGAGCGGTCCGCCCAGATCGCTCAGCAGCAGCCACAGGCACCCCAGAAACGCCGGAGCGACAAAGACGGCGCAGAACATGATGAACTTGCTGAGCCGCCAGGCCTTGACGATCACCGGAACCACCCCCGCTTCCTGGGCTCTTCTACGGTGCGGCGGCGCAATTCCTCCAGAGTTGGCGGGGCATCGCCGTAACCTTGCGCCCAGTCGCGCTTGCCGTGGAAAAACGGATCGAGATGCGGGACGCGCTCCAGCGCCCACGGCAGTTCGTCGGCGATCAGGACAAGCTGGTTGCCCCTCTCGCGCGAGAAGAGGTAGCGGGCTTCCGCAGGCTGCAGGAGTTCGACGACCTTGGCCGAGGTGCTGAGCTGGCTTCCCCGCTGTCCGCCGGTCTCCGACTCGCTGACCTCGATCACCTTGGTCTGGCCGAGCCTGCGGCCGATATGATCGAGGGTCGTTATGTCCGTATTGCCGAAGAACTGCAGGCACCCGGCGTTGCCGAGGAACGTCTCCCAGGTCTTGTCGTAGAGGTGCTGGAGCTGGGAGAGGTCCTGCATCACGAACAGCAGCTTGACCCCAAACCCGGCCATCAAACCGGCCGCTCCCGAAATCGCATCCATCGCCCCGAGCGTGGGCATCTCATCGAGGAGGAACAGCACGGGGTGGCGCGGCTTCGCGCGCTCGCGCTCCATGGCGGCGAGCGAGTGCGATCATGATCCGCATCCAGCGCTGGTGCGTGGCCATCCGCGAGGCGGGAAGGCACAGGTAAATCGTCATGCCTTCCGGCGCGGACTTGAGCGCTTCGAGCTTCAGGCCTTCGGATGTGCTCTTCAGCACGTCCTGCATCGGCGGGCTTTCGAGAAACCGGGTGTTCCTGGAGGCGGTGGAGAGCACGCTGCCGCGCTCGGTCGCGCCCATGCTGGCGAGCCGCACCGCCATGCCGGAGATCGCGCCGCCGAAGGCTTCGTTGTCTTCCATGCGGGCCAGCAGCGCGAGCAGCGGATCGGAGAGCTTTTCATCCTCGTTTTGCAGCTCTTCCGCGGCGCGGGCGTCGCCCTGCGTCAGCAGCCTGTAAACCCGCACGAGGTTGCGCCGGGCTGGCGGCTCAGTTGTCGCCACATGCAGGATGAGCGCGGAGATGAGCTGGCGGGCGCTCTCGTCCCAGTGCGGGTCTTTTTCGCTGCCGCGCATGACGATGGCGTCGGCCAGCATCGCCGCATTGTCGGTGGCGAGCCTGCGCCCCTTTTCCGTTTCGACCTCGACACTGTCGAGCGGATTGAAGCTGGCGCTGGCGTGATTGGGCACGGTGCCGAAGGGATCGAGGATGTAGACGCGCTGGCCCATTCCTTCGCAGTACGCCGAGCCCTTGCCCCGGCGCGCCGCCGTCAAAGCCGCGTTCTCGCCCTTGGGATCGAGGCAGATGCAGCTTCCGGGGTAGAGGCACAGGTTCGGCCAGATGACCGTGAGATTTTTTCCGGCGCGGCTTCCGGCGATCACCGCATGGTGGCGGTTGTCGTCGATGCCGATCAAACGGCCATCGGCGGCGCGGCCCAGAAAGATGTGCCCGTCGCGGTAGGCGTATTTATCCGGGATGTCGCTCGCGCGCGCCCAGCGCATCAGCGCCGGAATATCGCCGTCCGGATCGCCGATGCCGCGCGGAAAGTGTTCGACGAAGTCGCCTGCGAAGCCGCCCTTCCGACCCCTGTGGATACCCGATTGGGAGGTTCCACAAGTATATCAGCGCGCATTTGCTTGCCGCGTGATCGGGATCACCGTGCGCGCGCCCAAATCTCACTACATCTTGCGAGACCGCCCCCAGCGCAGGTGAGGACATCATGTCCAAAGGCAAGGAGCCGTTCGAGAACGCGCCGGACCTGAAGCGCGCTTTTCAAGACGCGAACGATAACAGGCAGCCCGCTGCCGCTACGTCTCAGGAGCAGGGCGATGGCAAGAGCACCGACGCCCCCGAAATGCACCTGAAACCTGAAGGCGAGATCAGGAACGCGGTGGACCGGAAGGTCGCCGCCGAGAAGGCGGCCGAGTTCGCGCAAAACAAGGCCGACACAACGCGCAAGCCGCGGCGCGTCCTGCAGCTCACGAAGAAGACCGGTCTCGACAAAGGCAACGAGCCGAAGATTTAGCGCGCCCGTGGACAGCATTAGTGGACAGCATTAAGAGCGCCTTGGCTCCGCCGCCCGCTGATGACCTGCGGACCGAAAAGCTGCGAGCGGCTCTCCGCGCCTACCGCGCCTTCACCCGCGGGCGCAGCCGCGGGAGCCTGACCTGGCTGGAGCTGTCCGGAGACATCGAGGCCTACACAAGCGTTGCCATGGGCGCGGAGGTGCTGCGCCAGTTCGTCGAGGGCGTGAGCAAAAAGGACCCGGCCCGCACCCGCATCCCCTCCGAACAGAATCTGGAGGCGATCGTCGCGTTCCTCACCCATCCCGAGATCGATGCGTTGTCGCCCAAGGAACTGGAGGAGGACGATTTCGCGTGGCAGGCCTGCGTCCGTTTGAGTCAGTTCCTGCGGCAGGAGTTCGACCGCGAGCCGGTCCGCCCGCCGGGCACGCTGGAGGGAACCTACCGGGCCGTGACCGAGACGGACGGGGAAACTGCCGACATTAATCTGCGCCTTCAGGTCCGCCCCGACGACGGGACCATCCTCGTGCGGGAAAGCGCAGACCTGTATGCAGGAGGCGAGGGCGAGACGTTGCCCGCGGACGAGCGCACGAAACAACTCCGCCACAAGGCCCACCGCGAGGCCGTGGGCTGGTCGGTCCTGACGCCCGGAAGACAGCCTGCTGTTCTTCCTCAAGGACCTGCCTTACGGGCGCAATCATTACTGGGTGCTGGCGGCGGAGGCAGAGTTGTGGTCCGAGGCAGGACCGGAGCGCCTGATCCTGCTGCGGCACGATTATCCGCCTGAGCTTGGCGAGAGCAGTTGGCAGGTCAACGACCTGCGGGCCGCCATCGCCATGCGTATGGCGTCCTGTATTCACATCTTTGAGCGTGGGTGAGATGCCGCCCCCCGGCAAGCCCATGAGCAAGGACGTGAGCAAGGATGAAGCGCTCATGCAGGCCGCACGCAATGCCGACGCGGAAACGATGAAGCGCGAGATCGAGGGCGGAGCATCCGTCAATGCAAGGGACCGGGAGACCGGCGCGAGCGCGCTGCACTATATCGCCGCGCAAGGGGCGGCCTGCCTTGCGCGTCCTTTGGCATCAGGAAAATGCGATCACCTGGCCCGCGACCGGCAGGGGCGGCTCGCGTCGGAGCTTGCCGGGGTCTATGGAAGCGATCCGGCCATGGCCCGGCTGCTGATGAGGAAGGAATTGCAGCAGGCCCGCGCGCAAGGACTGGAGCTGAAACGCCGCGGCCAGGAACCGGCCCGCAAGAAACCCCGCGCCGTTACTCGCATGACCAGGGACCGCGATCGGGAACGGGACCGGGAGCGGTAGCAGCAAAAAAGATCGGCGGGCGCGACTTTCGCCGCGCCCGCCGTCCTTGCGTCCCCGTTGGGACTTGAGAAGTCTTACCGGGAGGCTTCGTTCTCCTGAGCATCCTCCCGGTCCCGGCTTACCTGCCGGTTCGGGCGTTGCCACATCAGGCCCATCTTGCCTTCGGCCTCATTGACGAGATTGGCCTGGATTTTCCGGGGCATCGAGGGGTCGTCCAGATTGACCCGCAGGTACGGCTCGCCGCCCTTCTGGTTCTTCCGGTCCCACGCCGCGCCGCTATCCGCCCCGTTGGCCGACAGAGCCTGGTAATGCGGCCCGTCCTCTTTCGCTCCCTCGATCCGGACGAGCTGCACGTCGAAGCGCATCTCCATCGTCCGCACCTGTCCCTTGTAGCCGTTGTCCGTGGCCACAAACTCACCGATACGCGCCATGTCCATTTCCTTTCCATGAAGGGTGTCACTGGCGTGGATCGTGGCACAGGCAAACGAGGCGATTCCTCGCGCCGGCCTCGCCCTCTTGGCAGGCGCTTCAATCTCCATTACAAACAATACAACACAAATGCGGCGTAAAATTCAGGCTGCGTTTACCTCCTCTTCCCCATAATGAATCTATGGGCTTAGGCCCGCGGTTGCTTTTTGTACAAGGTGTGCGCGGGTAGTACCGCGCTCACCTTGCGGGGGGAGTTTCCCACTCCCCCGCGGACCCCCTCGGGCAATCCCGACGGCGAAACCATCCCTGATGGATGCTTTGCGCCGGGGATTGGATCGGCCATGTCGGGGCATCGAACCCCTCATGGCCGAGCGATGCGGGCTGCCGCCCGATCGCGCTTCCGCCCCGGCGAGGCCGGGCGGCCAGGGTGGAGATTTCGGTTCTCCCCCTGGACCCCCATCGACCGGGCTGCTGTCCGCGCCCTGGACCCCGGACCGGTGTTCCGACACCGGCTTCGGCCCGCCTTCGCGTGAAGCTTCGGCGGGCAGGCCAAGGGAGATGTCGGCTCTCCCTTGGAACCCATGTAAGCGTCCGGTGACGACCGCGATAGCGGTTACAGGGTGATGTTCCAGGGGAGAAGTTCGGCGATCCGCTTCATCGGGTGGTCGGCGATGCGGGCGATGACGGCGCGCAGGTAGCTTTCCGGATCGACGCCGTTGAGCCTTGCGGTTTCGATCACCGTATACATCGTGGCCGCGCGCTCGCCGCCGACATCGGACCCGGCGAACAGCCAGTTCTTGCGGCCCAGGGCCAGGGGCCGGATCGCCCGCTCCGCCGCGTTGTTGCAGATGTCGAGCCGTCCGTCGGTCGTGTACCGGCAGAGCGCGCCCCATCTTGAGAGCGCGTAGCGCAGCGCCTGCGCGAACGCGCTCTTTGCCGCTGACCCGGGCCAGCGTGACTTCGAACTCGGCCTTCATCTGCGCCAGCAGCGGAACCGCCCGCCCTGACCGGACCGCAAGGCGCTCATCCGGCGTCCTGCCGCGAATGCCGGATTCGATCGCGAACAACTCTCCGATCCGGTTCAGCAAAAGCTGCGCCGCAGGCGAAGACGTCGCCGCGTGAACCTCGTAGATCTTACGCCGCGCATGCGCCCAGCAGGCCACTTCGGCCAGCGGTGCCTCGCCGGTGACCGGATGCGGCTCGTAAAGACCCTTGAATCCCCCATAGGCGTCGGCATGCAGATAACCCCGGCAATCCTTCAGAAGCGCCTGCGCCTGCTGCGCCCTGCGGTCCGGCGCGTAGCGGTAAAAGGCGGCGGGCGGCACCCCAGACCCCCACGGGCGCTCATCGCGCACCGCAACCCATAATCTTCCGGTCTTCGTTCTTCCCCGACCGGGATCGAGCACCGGCACCGGCGTATCGTCGGCGTGGATGGTCTGCCCGGCCCGGACGTGCCGCGCAATCTCTCCGGCCAGGGGATCGAGCAGGAACGCCATCCGGCCTACCCAGTCGGCCATCGTCGAGCGCTCGATGTCCACGCCTTCGCGGGCGTAAATCGCGGCCTGGCGGTAGAGCGGAAGATGATCGCAGTATTTTGACACCAGGACATGCGCGAGCAGGCCTGGCCCCGGCAGCCCGCGCTCGATCGGCAAGCCCGGCATGGCGGGTTGCGAGATGCTCTCGCACGCCCGGCAGCTCAGCTTCGGGCGCACATGCACAACGACCTTGAAGTGCGAGGGCACATAGTCCAGCACCTCGCGCTCGTCGGTCCCGATCAACGAAAGAACCGCACCGCCGCAGGACGGGCAGGCGCAAGGCCCTTCGTGCGTGATCCGCTCGCGCGGCAGATGCGCGGGCAGCGCCCGGCGCACCGGTTGCGTTCTCTCCGGACGCTGCGCCGGTAGGGAAGATTGCGGCGCGCCCGCCGTTCCCTGCTTTTCTTCGGCGCAGGCAGCGCCGCGCTTCCTCGATCTGCCCGATCAGCAGTTCAAGCTGCTCGATCTCATGGTCCAGCTTCTCCGATGAACGGCCATACCGCGCGCGCCGCAGCGCGGCAAGCTGGCTTTTCAGTTTCTCGATGCGAAGGGTCTTCGCGTAAAGCTCGGCCTGCAATGTGGCTGCAAACACGCGCAGTTCAGCAGGATCGGACGGCAGAACAGAATGCGACAATGACATGATATAAATGTATCATTGCAGAAGTAATACTTCCATTACTATTGCCGCATTTTATTTCAGTTATGCTGTATTCAGCCGTTGCTAAACAAAGGCGGGAGCATGCGGTACATTCATCGCGACCGTGCGCCGCCAGTCGATGCCTTCGAGCAGCAGCGCAAGCTGCGCCGTGCTCATCTGGAAGCTGTCATCGACGATCGGCGGCCACACAAACCGGCATTTCTCAAGCCGCTTCGCGAACAGGCACAGGCCGGTGCCGTCCCAGTACAGAATCTTCACGTAGTCGCCGCGCCTGCCGCGGAACACGAACAGGTGCCCCGAATATGGATCGGCCTGCAGCACGTTGCCCACCTGCGCCGCCAGCCCGTCAAAACCCTTGCGCATGTCCGTCGGACGGCACGCAAGATAAACCCGTGTGTTCGCCGGCAGATGCATCATCGCGTATCCCTCACCGCCCGCAGCACCCGCCGCAGCGCCGCCTCGTCGATGTCCTCATCGACCCGCAGCGTGAACCCGCCCGGCAGCCCCAGCTCTATCGCACCGGGTTTCGCGCGCGATGCCGGGCCGGTCGTCTCAGGCACGGCTGAAACCGCGGGCGCAGGCAACGCGGGCACCGGCGCATCCTTCACCACCCGGATCGGAATGAACGCCGCCGCCGTGTTCTCGCCAAGGTGCCCCTCGCGGTATTCCTTGCGCCACCGGAACACGACGTTGCTGTTGATGTTATGGCGCCGGGCCACCACCGATACTGATGCGCCCGGCGCAAGGGTCTCTTTTACGACCCGCAGCTTCATCTCAGGGGGATATTGCCGCTTGGGCGGCATGGACGGCCCTTTCCGGACCGCAGCCCGTACCGCCTCGCTTCCGCTATCTCCACGCGCCGTCAGCATCGATAAGTGTCCACCTCAAAAGATCGTGGACACTTCATCGTGTCCACTTACAGAACAAAGTGGACACTCCAAAGCACCCACCATCAAGAGTGTCTGATATTTTTCCAGCCTTTCCTAGGCGGCCTTCACCGGACGCTTACGAACCCATCGACCGGGGAGGCCCCGGTCCCCCCGCCTTACGCGCACGAGGAGCGCGCGAGGCAGGCGGCAAAGCCGATGAACGATAACCACTGTTATGCCGGAGAAGACCGCCCATAGGCGCGATGCGCCCATCTCTACCGCCCGCCCAAGGCGCTGCGGGAGGAGTTCTATCGGCGGTTCGAAGACTCCGGCCTCTCTATGAATGCGTTCATCACCAAAGGCGTGCTGGGCGGCAAGAGCAGCCGCGCGCAAAACGAGCGTCTGCTTCTCGCCCGGCTCCTGCAGGAGGCCGCAAGCATCGCCGACCGGCTGCACGACATGCAGCCCGGCGAGGACGAGCCTGCCCTGAAGTCGGCCCTCGACGACCTCGCGCAAATCCGCGCCGCACTGCTTTCGCTCATGGGGCGGCGTCCATGATCCCGTTCGGCAGCCAGCGCGCGCTGGGACAGGACCTCGCCACCCACCTCTTGAACGCGCACGACAACGAGACGCTGGAGGTGGCGCAGGTGCGCGGGTCCGTCGCCCGCGACCTGCACGGCGCGTTTGCCGAATGGGAAGCGGTGGCGCACTGCCTGACCCGCTGCCGCAATTACCTCTACAGCCTCTCGGTCAATCCCGACCCGGCGCAGGGACGCCTGACCCGCGAGCAGTATCTCGATTACGTGGGCCGCGTGGAAGAGCGGCTCGGCCTCACCGGCCAGCCGCGCGCCGTGATCTTTCACGAGAAGCACGGGCGGCAGCATTGCCACGTCGTCTGGTCGCGGATCGATGCGGAAAAAGGCACGGCCCGGCACCTCGCCTTCGACCACGAAAAGCTGATGATGGTCACGCGCGAGTTCGCCCGCGACCACGGCCTGCGGCTGCCGGACGGGTACTTTCGTGACAAGGGCGACCGTGGGAAAGGCGGCCAGCAGTCGCTGTACGAGCGGGCGCAGGAGGCCGCGACCGGCATCTCGAAAGAAGAGCGGATGCTGCACGTCACGCAAGCCTGGCGCGCGTCGGACTCGCCCAAAGCTTTCGTCCGGGCGCTGGAAGAGCTGGGCTATGTGCTGGCGACCGGCAAGCGCCCCTACGTCTTGGTCGATGTGTACGGGGAAGTGAACGCCCTTCCCAAACTGATCGACGACAAAACCGTCCGCACCAAAGACATCCGCGCGTTTCTGGAGGCCGAGTTCCCGCCGGAGAGTTTGCCCACGGTGGAGGAAGCGCAGGCGCTGATCGCGCAGCACCGCCAGGCCATCGAGGATTTCAACAAGGCGAAGGCCAAAACCGACGAGGTGGAAAAGCTCAAAGAGCAGCAGGCGCAGCGCCGCCAGGGTATCGAGAAGGAAGCGGCCGAGCTGAAGGTGCGGCAGCGGCGGGAGCGCGTCCATCTGTCGGGGCAGCAGAAGCAGGAACTTTCCGCCTTGCGCGCCGCCTACCTCGACGGGATGAAACGACGGAAGATCGAGCGCGCCCAAAGCCGACCGACGGGTCTCGCCGCGTTCCTCGGGCGGATCACCGGCGTCGCGTTGATTGCGAAGAAGCTGCACAAGTACCGCGACCGCAAACGCTTCGAGACGTTCCTCGTGGAAAGGAAGCAGCTCTACGACCGCCAGAGTCAGGAGCGGCTCGCGCTGCGCCGCCGTCAACAGGTGCAGGCAGCGGACATCAATCGGAACTTGCGGGCGCTGGGTCAGATCGAACAGCGCGAACGCCGCTCGCTCGAAACCGCCATGCTGAAACACCGGCGCATCGACGAGCGCAAACGGCACGACCACCGGATGCCACCTGTGCGCGCAAAGACGGAAGCGCCGAAAAAGGCGCGATGGGTGACGAACGCCTACACCTCAACCCTCGCCCGCGAGTTGGCGGAGCGCGCCGCAGCGCGGCGGCGTGTCGATCGGCCGGTTAACCTGAAGGACGAGTTCGCCCGTGCTGCCGTGGGCGAGGAGAAAGAGGGAAGCAGCAGCGAAGCCTCGAAAGCACCTGCGCGTGCCGAGGGAGAAGGTCGCTTCCGCCGCGTGACAGGGCGACGCGTCATCACCGACGTGAACCTCGAAGGGGACTTCGAGCACGCTGCCGGCGACCGGGGCCGAGTCCCGGCTTCCGGGAGAGTCAGACAACGCTCCCAAAGCGGGCCGAACGATCCGCGACTACCGTGCGGCAAAACGCCGCGTCATCACCGACGTGAACCTCGAAGGCGACTTCGAGCACGCCGCCACGCATCGCGGGAATTACACCGGCGAGGACAGTGCCTCATCCGATGGGCCGAAGCCGACCGTGAGCCCGAGTCCCAAACCGCCCCGGCCCCGCAGGCCGAGAGGAAGGAACCGCGACAAAGACTTTGATCGCCAAATGTAACGCGCTGGCTAAGAGAGAGAAAAAGACTAAAGAGTAAGTGGCGAGTTTTCTACTATAAGATTATCGCGCAAAAACAACAAGGCTATTTCAGTAAGCGATTTCGTGCTCAAGTACGACTCATGCTTAAGAAACATATTGATTTCCGGTAACTACACATAAAACGCGGAGAGACATGCTTACATATACACACATCCGATCTTTCCCTAAGCTGGGTGGAATTCTTACGATATCTATTCTAGCCATTCATGCTGTAAAGAACACTCCTGTGTTCGCAGGGGAGCCGGTCAAAACAGAAGCGCTACTGCCACAAAATTTCTCGATTAATGGGAAGGTAATTGATCAATCACGACTGTTATCAGATTTTTTGGAAAGTGCGTTCAGTGAAACTGTTTGGGCACACTCACAATTCACGCCATGGTCAGCACAATACAAATTTGATACTTTCTTTGAACCTACAAGGCTTAAGCAGGGTATCCGTGGCTTTATGAACGACTGTACCAGGTCGGAGGCGCTCCACGGATTATGGCTTTGACTAAGTGGGTCAAGCCGGTGCGAATTTCCTTAGGATGGCCAAATGATCTAAAGCCATTCAAAGCTTTCGAGAAAGATGGTGTGGCAGTCAACGATTATAAGCTGACTGACATTACGGGCCGCGATCCGTCGTTAGAGCCGGTGGCTGAAGAGCAGATAAAAACGCTTATTCCTTCGCTTCAAGAGGCAACAGGTTTGGATATCGCATACGTGCCCAAGGAACAGGAAACAACCGACAACTATGCCGATGTTAGAATTCTCTTTGCTGGAAGTCGCGAACATCCAAAATTTCCAGATAAAAGCGGTAGCCTCATCACATCGATAACGTCGATAGACTGGCCAAAGAAAATATATTTCAGGTTTGATATCGAACGCCGACTTACAAGCCTTGTATACTATACGCCAGACTCTAATCGGCAAGTTGAAGGGTATTTCCTCCCTAACGGGCGCAACGAGATCGAATTTGCGGTCTGTTTCATCCCAAGATGGGCCAGTACGGCCTTGATCAAAGCCCTGGTTGGCGAATGCCTCGTTCGATCACTCAGGTTGCCGGATGCCGTGCATTCAGTATCGGAATCTAAAGGCTCGATGGTGAGCTTGTGGAACAAGAAGCCTGAAAATCAGGAAAACGGACCGATAAATGATCCGGAAATGATACCAAGCTTCACGCCTTACGACGCGCTGATGTTGCGTACGCTTTATAGCCCTGCACTAAAACCAGGCATGTCACTGCTGGAAGCGCAGGAGAAACTGTTAGGAATAACATTTCAATGAGAAAGTCATAATCCATACTCGCAACGAGGAGAGTGAAGATGCCTGATCAAAAGGTAAGAATGGGTGAATTGACGTTTGTAATCGATCAGAACGCGGGAACGCAGAATGAGCGGGACGCATTATATAATGATCTCTTAAACCTATCGTTCATCCCGGAATATAAAGAGGCACTAAAGAATACGGTCCATATGCTTCCCAACGCTGAGGTTATGGTGGCCGGAAGTTCCAACCAGAATGATTTGCTCCTAACGAGCCAAGACGGTACACCCATCCTAGATGAAAATAACAATCCAGAATATGAAGACCAGGCGTCGAATATAAGTCACGGAACAACGACAGAATCTGGCACTTTACTAAGTTATGCAAAAATCTATATAAACCTGTCAGGCATTAGTACATCGGCCTACACGCCACAGGATGGAGGAGCGCCTGTTAACGAGACGGTAGCATGCGCCTTCACTAATGAATTGGGAAGTATCGTCGGGAAGATTAACGAGGGCTACCTTCCGCCTGGGGCGGTAAATAATCCGTTGTGGAATAATACTGACAATTGGGGAGATGGGGTCGCGGATTCTGAATATACAGGCAGATTTGAGGATATTTGCCACAAAATTTTTAATGACCCTTTTAGGGGTGCTGAGGACAGTGACTACCTGACTGGCTTACCAACCCACAACCCATATTATACCCTTCCGGAATGGCTCAGCGCGTGGGCGAAAGGCGTCCAGGATTATCAGCAAGAAGAGCTATTTTATAATGGAGCCGTCGATTGGAGTGGAATTTCCGTTCCGCCACTTGTTGAAAACCTCCAGGCGATTCTTGGCGGACTGAGCAACTGGTTTAACAATTTGTTGGATAACGGTGACGGGCGGCATGACCCGAACCAAAACGATTCTGAGACGCCTCCGCCCCCACCCGATCTGTTCTTCCCCTTTGATCTGACAAACAAACTTTTCGGCTGGCCGCCGAAATCGCCCCTCGTTCTGGATGCCGACCTTTCCAGCACCGTCGATCTGTCGGCGCTGGGGGACACGACAACGTATTTCGACATGGACGGGGACGGGCAGGCGGAACTCACCGCGTGGGCAACGGGGGGCGACGGATTTCTGACGCGCGACCTGAACGCCAACGGACGGATCGATGACGGCACGGAGCTGTTCGGCACAGCCGGAGGGGCCGAAGACGGTTTCGCGGCGCTGCGGGCGCTGGATAGCGATTCAGACGGCAAGATCACGGACCAGGACGCGGCCTGGGGCGAGCTGTCGGTGTGGTTAGATGCCAACATGGACGGCGTCACGCAGGCCGGGGAGTTGCACACCCTTTCCGATATCGGCATCGCCTCCATCTCGTTGAACGCCACGCTGGAGAGTGATGCTGAGATCGCGGGCAACCAGATCACGCACAGCTCGACCTTCACGACCGCGGACGAACAGGTTTACGGCATCGTCGATGCCTGGTTCGACTACGAGCCGGGGGTTACGCGCAACAACGAGGATTTCACCCTCGACCTGCGCGCCGCGTTCCTTCCCACCTTGCGCGGGTTCGGGGAGATCAAGGACCTCCATATCGCCGCCAGCATTGACAATACCGGCACCGGCAACCTGATGGACATGCTGAGCGACCTTGCCTTGTCCATTTCCGGTCCTGCCGGGGCATTCGGCGACTGGGCGGATATCAAGACGGATGTTGAGGCGCTGCTGCTGAAATGGGCCGGCGTGGACGGCGTCGATCCGGACAGCCGCGGCGTGCATGTCGATGCGCGCCATCTCGAATTTTATGAAGCCTTCACCGGGACGCCCTTCACCCAATACGGCCAGCCCGATCCGCTGATCGAGGCCGGGGCGATGCTGGAGGCGATGTTCGATTACATCGTGACCTACTCCACCACCCAGATCGTGGCGCAGGTTATCGGCGCGGACGTGTTTGAAACGGCACCGACCTACAGCCTGTTCACCGGCGCCATGGAGGGCGATTTCGTCCTCTCGCAGACGGCCCTTGATGCGATCACCGCAGAGGCCGTTTCCTCCGGCGATGCCGTGGGCGTGTGGACGCAGTTTGCCCAGTTCCTGGGCTACGTTGAGGGGCTGGACAGTATCGGCGCGGGCGATCTTGCGGCGCTCGATACGGCAGTCGCCGCGACCAGCGATCCGTTGCTCGATGACTGGAGCGACGTCGTCACCCGCATGACGGCGACGATGGGCGGGATCATCGACTCCGCCGACGACTGGGGCTCGTTCGAGGTTTATTACGATAACATCATCAATGGCACGAGCGCCGGGGAAACACTGACGGGATCAAATGATTCCAACGATCAGATTACCGCGTATAGCGGCAATGATACGCTATATGGCCTAAGTGGACATGACAAGCTTGCGGGCGGCGACGGTAATGACACCCTCGATGGCGGGGACGGTGATGACTTCCTTTAGGCCACAATGGAAACGACATTTATATCTATTCAGCAGGCAACGACATTCGCCGAAGTCTGGCGGCGGGACGGATGAAATCCGGGTCGCTGCATCGACAGGTCTTACGAGCGCATCCGTCTCTGATCTTTTCCGCCAAGGCCAGGACCTCATCATTCAGCTCGACAACGGAGATTTTCTCACAATCGACGGGCAATTCATTCCGCCTACATCCAATAGGCTGGAAACAATCACCTTTCTTCTCGACTCCTCCTTCATTTCTCTTACCTCGCCCGAGGAGTTGAAGACGTACGGCACTGCCGGCAATGACGTTCTTAACGGGTCTGACCTTGGCTCGGCTCCCGATATTCTTTACGGAAACGGTGGTCACGACAAGATCTATGGGAAAGCCGGCGATGACTTTCTCTATGGCGGGAGTGGTCATGATTTCCTGCGGGGAGGCTCGGGGAACGACACGCTCGATGGCGGAACGGGCGACGACGAACTTGTTGGCGAGATGTTAAGCGACTCTATCGGAAACGATAAGTTTATTGCGAGTAACGGGCACGACATAATTTATGATGGTGGCGGGGACGATTCCATTGCCTTTGGTCCTGGCACAACATTCGCTGACTTGAGCCTCCATCGCTACTATCTGAATTCCGGCGTCACCGCGAATGATCTTGTTATTGAGTGGGATGGTCAAACCATCACCATATCCAGTCAATTCGATCCAGATGCAACTGTCGAGACTCTTCTGTTCGAAACTGATCCTTCTATAGATGTTTATGATCTCCAATATACAACGATCGGCTCAGACGATGAGTTTTTGATCGACCCGGATTATGTGATCGCTACTGAAAGAATCTGGGGAGTAGAAAATACAGAGTTTAATCAGAATGACATTGTCTATGCGCGCGGGGGCGACGACGAAATTTTCGGTGGCGCCGGCGCGGATGTCATTTATGGCGGCAAGGGCAACGATCAGATATTCGGTGGATACGGTTTCTTCTCCGGCACTGACACAAGCGCGGATGTGCTTTTCGGTGACGAAGGCGATGACAACATCGATGGCGGGGATGGCGACGACAACATCGATGGCGGCGATGGAGATGACGACATAGAGGCTGGAGATGGAAATGATTATGTTTACGGCGAGTCAGGGGTGGATAATATCTATGGGGATGATGGCGACGATTATCTCGATGGCGGTAACGGAGATGATTATTTTGAAGGTGGCCAAGGGAATGATCTCTTCTATGGAGGGGCTGGAGATGACTATTTTGTGTCAGAACAAGGCACTGATACAATAAGTGACGACTCCGGCGTTGAAGATTATGTGTCCACGGGACACTCTCATACCCTGACTGCTGTACAGTCGGGAAGCGATTTGATTTTCGGCAACCTGCTTTCAACCGATCAAGTTACCATCCAGGATCAGCTTGACGGGAAGCCCATCGAATGGTTTGCGTTTTCTACACCATCCTATGAGTATTTCGGCTTCGTTAGCATCTTGAATTTCGACAACTGGATATTTGGTTCCAACGACGACCAGAGCCCGGATACCTTGACTGGCCTCTATACGTCCGCCATTCCCGACGATGACCACGATGTTATCTTCGGCTATGCCGGAGACGATGTTATCAACGTTGGTGATGGATATAACGTTGTCCTTGCTGGCGATGGGAACGACACGATTGCCGGAGGGAGCGATACCGATGAACTGTATGGCGGACTGGGTAACGACACGATCCATGCCGGCTCGGGGGATGACATTCTAGCAGGCGATGAAGGAAATGACGGCCTCTATGGGCAGGCTGGAAACGATGCGCTCTACGGCAATGCCGGCGATGACGTGCTTGACGGAGGCGAAGGTGATGATGAGATCAGCCCAGGCGAAGGTGTGGACGCCACAGAAGGGGGTGGCGGTATTGATACGCTCTCTTTCTATGCGTTGGGGACGGTGTAATAGTCGATCTCACAACGGGATTTATTCAGGTCAAACCAGCTCTGGAACATTTTCCAACATTGAGAATGTCTACGGCTCAGAAGGCGACGATGAGCTGACAGGCGACAGCGGAGCAAACATTCTCAAGGGGCGTGGAGGCAATAATCTTCTGTCTGGCGGTGCGGGAAATGATGTTTACGAGGTCGAACTTGCTTATGGCTATGATGTCATTGACGATGCGTCTGGCGGGGCCGATTCGATCAAATTTGTTTACAGGTACGAAGACGAATACACAGTTACGCTTGAGAATTTACAATTCTCTCAAGAAAACGATGATCTCCTCATTTATGTAGAAACACCATTCTCGTTTGGAGGCCTGATAAGCGGTTCGATCGCGGTCAAAAACCACTATCAAACTGGTTCAGATCAACAGGTCGAAAAGATCTATTTTGGTGAATCCTCAGGCGATTATTTTGACCTGATAACCATGACCACGCATCACTCGCCCATCGCCGCCGATGATGCCTTTACGGTTGCCTATGCCACGCCGCTGACCGGCAATGTCCTGGCCGACAATGGCCAGGGCGCAGACAGCGATATCGACGGCGACACGCTCTCCGTGGTCGAAACTGCGGTCACGGCGGCTTCCGGCACTATTGTTTCTCTGGCCGCGAATGGATCGTTCAGCTACACGCCCTCCCCCGCGTTTGTCGGGGCCGACACGTTCTCCTACACCGTTTCCGACGGCCAGGGCGGCGCGGATATGGCCACCGTTACGGTGACGGTCGGTGCGCCTGCCGGGGCCATTGTGGGCGATGACACGGCCAACAGCCTGAACGGGACCGGCAGCGCCGATTTCATCTTCGGGCAGGGCGGAGACGACACGCTCTCTGGCCTGGATGGTAACGACACGCTCTCTGGCGGAGACGGCAACGACAGTCTCGACGGTGGGCTTGGGGATGACGTCTTCTTCGGCGGAAGTGGCAACGACGCCCTGATCGGCGGCTCGGGCCACGACATCGTCAGCTACGCGTACGCACAATCACCGGCAATGAAGGGCTCGACATCATCTACGGCGGCGCGGGCGACAACACCCTCAGCGGCGGCGACAGCAACGACACGATCTACGGCGGCGCGGGCGTCGATACGATCGACGGCGGGTCCGGGCTCGACCTGATCTATGCCTATGGCGGCAACGACACGATCCTGGGCGGTAACAACTCGGATACGATCTATGCGGGAGAGGGCGACGACGTTGTCGATGGCCAGGGCGGCGGCGACACCATCTACGGCGAGGGCGGCAACGATACCCTGAACGGCGGCGACGTGAACGACCGCATCTATGGAGGTTCGGGCAACGACATCATCGACGGCGAGGCCAGCAACGACACGGTGGATTACAGCCTCGATCCGGCCGGGGTCACGATCAACCTGCTCGCGGGCACGGCGACGGACGGCTGGGGCAATACGGATACCTTGCGCAACTTCGAGCACGCGACGGCTTCCGCTTTCGCCGACACGATCACGGGCAGCGCCGGCAGCAACGTCATCACGGCCGGAGCCGGCAACGACACGGTCACGAGCGGCGATGGCAACGACACGCTTTCCGGCGGGGCGGGCGACGACACGCTCTCCGCCGAGAACGGCAGCGACACGCTCTCGGGCGGCGCTGGCAACGATACGCTGGACGGCGGCGCGGGGACGGATACGGCCGACTACAGCGCCGACGTTGCGGCGGTTACCGTGAACATGGCGGCCGGAACGGCGACGGACGGCTGGGGCGGCACCGACAGCCTCGCCAATTTCGAGAACCTCACGGGCTCGGCCTATGCCGACACCATCACCGGCTCCACGGGCAGCAACCAGATCAACGCGGGCGCGGGCAACGACACGGTCTACGGCGGAGACGGCAACGATACGCTCACCGGAGGAACCGGCGACGACCTTCTCTATGGCGAGGCCGGCAGCGACACCTTCATCAGCGGCAGTGGCGCGGATACGTATGACGGAAGCAGCAGTACGGATACGCTGAGCTTCGTTAATGACATCGCAGGCGTGACGGCCAGCCTGGCCTCGGGCGCGGCCACGGACGGCTGGGGCGCTACGGACACGATCACCGGCATCGAGAACCTGACGGGCTCGGCCTATGCCGACACCCTCACCGGAAACTCTACAGCCAACACGCTGACCGGCGGCGGCGGCAACGATTCCTTAAGCGGCGGCGGCAGCGGCGATGCGCTTTATGGCGGAGCGGGCGCGGATACCTTCCTCTTCCTGCCCGGCGAGAACGGCATCGATACGGTCGCCGACTTCGCCCTGACCGCAGGCGGCGTGACCGGCGACATCCTCGACATCTCGGACCTTCTGACCGGCTACACGGCCGGGGTCAGCGATATCACCCTCTTCGCGCGCATCAGCGACGATGCCGGGAACAGCAAGGTCGAGGTGGACCGCGACGGATCGGCTTCCACTTACGCCTTCTCGCAGGTGGCCACGCTGCAAAGCATCACCGGCCTCACCGACGAGGCGGCCCTGGTCACCAGCGGGCAGTTGCTGGCGGCGTAAGAGGGTCAAACCGGAAGCGGCTCGCGGGCATCAAGCCCGCGGGCGGCGAACAGGAAATGAAGTCCAAGGCGGCCCCCCGCAACCAAACTTTGTTTGCAATAGCAGACGTTTACTCGAACGCTGCTGCCGCTGGAAGCAGCAGCCCAGCCCGCCCAGTCAGCACCATGGAAGCAAGACACAGCAAAAAGCGGCGAACCTCAACGCGGTAGCGCGCAGTCACCGAGTGGCGAGCAGCAGCTCGAGGTCGTCGGCGGTGATGTCGAGCGGGCCGCCGGCCTCGGGATCGAACAGGCCGTCGGCCAGCGCACCCTTGCGGCGCTGCAGCTCCAGCATCTTCTCCTCGATCGTGTTCAGCGTCACCAGCCGATGCACGAACACCGGCTTGTCTGGCCGATGCGGTGGGCGCGGTCGATCGCCTGCGCCTCGACGGCCGGGTTCCACCACGGATCGTAGAGGATCACCGTGTCGGCGGCAGTCAGGTTCAAGCCGACACCGCCGGCCTTGAGGCTGATCAGGAAAACCGGGACCTCGGCCGCCTGGAACCGCTCGACGGGTGTGGCGCGGTCGCGGACCTCGCCCGGTTATCTTGACGAAGGCGATGCCCGCCGCCGCCAGCCGCTCCTCGATCAAAGCCAGCATGCTGGTGAATTGCGAGAACAGCAGAACTCTGCGGCCCTCAGCGACCAGCTCCTCCAGCATCTCCATCAGCCGGATCAGCTTGGCGGAAGCGGCGCCGCTCTTCTTCACCGACGGCAGCTTGACCAAGCGGGGATCGCAGCACACCTGCCGCAGCTTCAAGAGCGCATCGAGGATGATGATACGGCTGCGGTCGAGCCCCTTGGCGGCGACCGCCTCGCGAACCTTCCGGTGCATGGTGAGCCGCACCGCCTCGTAGATCGCGCTCTGTCCGGCCTCCATTTCGATGCGCTCTATGATCTCCGTCTTCGGCGGCAGCTCGGTTGCGACCTGCGCCTTGGTGCGGCGTAACAGAAACGGCTGCACACGGCGGGCGAGCGCCTGTCGTCGGGGCGCGTCGTCGTTCTTCTCGATCGGCAGGCGGAAGGTGCGCGCGAAATGCCGGCGGTCACCGAGCAGACCCGGATTGAGGAAATCCATCAGCGCCCACAATTCCCCGAGGTGGTTCTCGACCGGCGTTCCGGTGAGGCAGAACCGCTGCCGGGCGTCGATCTGGCGCAGGATGCGGGCGGCGTTAGTGTCCGGGTTCTTGACGTTCTGCGCTTCGTCGACGATCACCGCGTGCCACGGCTGGGCGAGCAGAGTATCCCGGTCCCGCGGTAGCAGCGTAGGTGGTCAGCACCAGGTCGTGCCCGGGAATCGCATCGAAGCGGGCTTTGCGATCCGCTCCGTGCAGGCTCAGCACCTCGAGCGCCGGGGCGAAACGCTCCGCCTCCATCCGCCAGTTCGCCATCAGCGACGTCGGCGCGACGACCAGGCTCGGCCGATCGGCGCGGCCATCCTGCTTCTCGGCGAGAAGATGGGCAAGCGCCTGCACCGTCTTGCCGAGGCCCATGTCGTCGGCCAGTAGGCCGCCGAGCCCCGTCTCTCCGAGGAAGCGCAGCCAGGAATACCCTTGGCCCTGATACGGCCGGAGCGTCGCGGCGAAGCCTGCCGGAGCCGGGTGGTCGCCCATGGATCCTGCCTTGCGCAGCCGCTGCCCGAGAATGCGCAGGGCGTCGCCGCCCGACCAGGCAGTCCCGGCTGCGGCGATCAGCTCTTCCAGGGCGGCGAGTTCGGCGGCGCGGCTGCGGCTGAAGCCCAACTTCTCGCCGCTGGCGCGCGCCGTCACCGGCGATCAGACGCACGTCTTCCTGCCGCTGAAGCCCGGCACCTACTTCGCCCGCGTCTACGACGCCGACGGCCGGCCGTCCAACGGTGTCGCCAGAGTCTCGACCAAGCAGGCGAGCCTGCTGGCGTTCTCGCCGGTCGGCGCCGTCGAGGAGGACCCGTTGTTCGCTGGCGTGAAGACGAAGTGCACGGTGGTCGCTGGCGGGCTGATGCTCGATGCCGAGGACTTCGACGCGGTGCCCGACGTCGATGCGCTGACCAACTGGGACGACACCGTCGGTGTCGCCGGCAGCGGCCTCTACCAGTTCGCCGCCGGCATCGATGCCGGAGCGGTGCGCCGGCTGCGGCTGACCAGCCGGCTCAAGCTCGACGCGGTCAACCAGTTCGAATTCTGGGATGCCAAAATCGGCGCGATCGACGACTGGCCGGACGTCGACGGAACGCTCTGCGCCTCGGTCGATGCCAGCATCTGGGGCCGGCTGACCGACGACGATCCCGCCGGCAGTCCGGACTGGGGCAGCCTCATGCGCATCGATTCCGCCGAGATCGATGCGCGCGCGATCGGCCAGATCGAGTGCCGGATGCGCTCCGACGACCGGCTGTTCAACCTGTGGATCACCCAACTGCGCGCATTTCGCTTCATCGGCAACCGCGTCTACAACGCGCAAGGCGTCAAGGTGCTGGGCGGCAAGCACATCACCATCCTTGGCAACAGCTTCCGGGTGCCGCTGAACTACGCGGTGTTCTTGGGCGATGATCCGAGCTACGGTGAGGGGGCGCGGCCGATCGAGGATGTGCTGGTCTAGCCAACACCATCACCGACCTGGTCACCGCCGACCAGTACGGCAACGACAATGTCGTCGACACCGCGATCATCGTCAGCCAGTTCAGCGCCACCCCGCACAACGTCGTCATTCGCGGCAACATTCTGGCGCAGCGCGCGGCGACCGCGGGGGAGACCTGGTCGCAATTGAAGCTGCGCGGCATCGCCGGCGAGAACCGGCAATGGCGGCAGGACGGCCCCACCGGCAGCATGCTGTGGTACGACCCGGTTCTGACCGAGGAGATCTTCATCGGCCAGGGCAAGGCGATCCGCATCGAGGCGCCGAACGGCCTCGACCGGCTGGCCTACGACATCGACGACAACCGCATCGAGGGCTTCTCCGACGACGCCTTCCTACGCTCGCAGCCGGCGTGGGAGGGCGATCAGCTGTGGACGGTGCCGGTCTCGGCCGGCGAGTTTCCGGCCGGTGCGGAAGCGCGCCTCACCGGCCTCGACCTGCGCGGCTACCGGGAGATGCGCCTCGTGGTCAGCGTCGGATCGCCGGGCGGGCCCATGGACGCGCAGCTGCTGTGGTCCTTCTCGCTCGATGGTGGGGGCAGCTGGACGCCGACCTTGGCGATCGTCACGCTGGACGAGGCCAACCGAACGCTGTGGGGGCCGTGGCAGCCGATCCCGCCGCGCTGCGGCAGACCATCGACGCGCAGCTGGCGCTGTTCGGCCAGGGCGGCGACGGCAGCGAGCAGGTACGCATCCTCGAGTTCGCGCTGGATATCCGCGGCCTCAACCAGACCTCGGCGGCGCGGCTGCTGCCCTCGAAGATCACGCCCGCCGAGATCGCCGATCCGGTGGAGACCGAGCTGCGCAGCTTCTCGCCGGCCGACGTGGCGGCGATCGCCGGTGTCGGTCCTGCCGGTTCGACGCCGGCGTTCGGCACGATCTCGCTCCCGGGCAAGCAGACGTCGTCGCCGACGCTGCTTCCCACACGCTGACGCTGGCCGGTGTCGACGGCATTGCTATCACTACCAATCCCGCGACCGACACAGTGGCGATTGCGCCCACCTATGGCTCGGGCACCGATACCGTTTGCGAGGGCGACGACCCGAGGCTCTCGGATGCGCGGACGCCGACGGCACACACCCACGGTGCGGCGGACCTGACCGACGAAGGAGACTTCTACGCCAGGACGCGCGGCACCGGCCTGACGGACACCGGCGGCAGTATCGCCGTTGCCTATGGCGCCACCGGCACCACCGCCTGCGTCGGCAACGATGCGCGCTTGTCCGACTCGCGCACGCCCACGTCGCATGCCGCGAGCCACAAGTCCGGCGGCGGCGACGCGATCAGCTCGACGAGCTGGCGGCGCCAACCGACGTGACCACGCTCAACGCGTCGGCTTCGGCGCACGGCCTGCTGCCCAAGCTCGACAACAATGCTGCACACTTCCTTGACGGAACCGGTGCCTGGTCACCGGCTCCTTATGACATCCTCTGCGGCATCGTGGGCAAGCCCTCGGACGGCGAGGTCGTGCTGCTGTTCGTCGCCCCGCGGCCGTTCCGCATACCGGCCAATGCCGCAGGCTCGCGCCTCAAGGCCGGCACGGCTGCGACCGGCACGGCGGTGTTCTCGATCCAGAAGAACGGCGCTCAGTTCCTGACCGCGACCGTCGCCGTCTCGGCCACCACCGCCACTTTCGCCGGCAGCCAGACCGACTTCGCCGCCGGCGACGTGCTGCGCATCGTCGCGCCCGCCACTGCCGATGCGAGCCTCGCCGATATCGCCATCACCCTCGCCGCGACGCTGCTGTGATGCCGTGTCGCCATCTGCAGGGAGAGTGAGCCGCCATGCCCGCGCGCCCGAGCTTCTACGCCGAAAGCCTCCAGGAAAGCAGCACCACCAGCGCCGACTGGACGAACACGCTGTCGCTGACCTTCACCCCGGACGACGATGCCGACTATTGGCTGTTCGCGTCCGCCGCCTTCACCAACTCCAGCGGCACCAACGACCACGTCGGCTGGGCCTCGGTCTATCACGTCCAGGCCGCAACCGTGCTCCTCGAGCAGTCGATGCAGCGTCAGGAGCCATCGAGCCCGCAGGACTGGGTCGGCCTCTTCGGCATCGCCAGGCTCAGCTTCGGTACGGCGCCAGGCGAACAGCAGCTCGACGTCAACATCAACTCCTCGCACTCGGGCGACACCACAAAGATCAAAGACGCGCGCCTGCTGCTGATCAAGGCCGATGCTGCCGACGCCTACGCCGAGAGCCTCGGGCAGGTGAACACCGGCAGCACCAGCTGGCAGACCGCGCCGACGCTGGCCTTCACGCCCACCTCGCCCGGCGACTACCTGGTGATCGCGTCGGCGACGCGCGCCAGCAATGCCAATCTCGGTGCCATGCGCTGCCGGCTCAACGATGTCACCGGCGCGATCACCTACGGCGACAGGGCGTGGTACTGCAAGGACAACTGGGACAACCAGGCGTTCGCGGTGATGGAGAAGCTCAGCCTCGCCGCTGCGAGCCGCACCTTCCGCCTGGAGTACCGGTCGGAAAGCGGCACGCTATAATATATCCAGGGCGCCCGCATCCTGGCGCTGCGGCTGGATGCCTTCGACAACGCCTGGTTCGCCTCCAACCAAGCGACCCAGAACACCACAAGCGCGAGCAACCAGGACTTCCTGACGCTCTCTGCAACACCGCTGGCGCTCCAGCACGCGGTCATCGCCGTCGGCGCCTACAACACCGCCTCAACCACCGTCTCCAGCTATCTCAACGTCGCCAAGGACGGCGGCACCGTGAACGAGTGGAACCGCGAGGCGCCGAACGCCGCCGGCTGGCAGTGCGCCGGCCTGGCGCAGCGGCAGACGCTCGCCGCGGTCGCCACCACCTGGAAATGGTGAGCCCGCGCTGAAACTGCCGGCACCACCGTCAACGTCGGCAACCTGGCCATCGCCGTTCTGCAGCTGGAGGCAACGCCTGGGGCGGCACTACCTAGTCAGCACTGTGGTAGCAAGAGGGCGCGAAATCTCGGGCGGTCCAGCGCAGACGCAGCCACGTTGCCGCTGCAACACAAGCGGGTGTTGCAGTCAGGACGCAACATTGGATTTATCCCAATGCAGTCATGTTACTCCGACGTCTGCATTGGCCTGCTTTAGCCTAATCTCGACTGTCCATAGTGCCAGATGATTTCCTATCAGGATTGGCTAGCTAGGATGAGTTTTGCACGTCCGAAATGATAATGGTCGGCTGTACTGCCCGCTTCGCTTGCGTCGGCAGGTCCGAAATAGCCGAGTTCACTGTTCCATGGAAATTAGCCCGCAGCCTCTCCACGGCAAAGTCCATGAAAGCGCGGACCTTGGTCAGCGCTAAGCGATGTTCTGATGCCACGAGGTGAACCGGAATCGGCGGGGGCTCGTCGTCGGGAAGCAGGCGAACAAGACTGCCATCCTGAACTTCCTTCTGAATCTTGTAGCTCAGGATTCGAACGATACCCTCTCCATCCACCGCCGCGCTTACGGCCGCCTCGTCGGCGTTCACCATGAGCCGGGGTCGGACCCTCACGGTACGGGACATCTTCCGTCCTGGAAGCGGCGGAAAGCTCCAGATGTCATCGGCGCTCGTCGGCTCGATGGCGATGCAGGCGTGGTTGGCGAGATCGGCGATCGTTCTGGGTGCTGCCCGTTCGGCAAGATATCGGGGCGATGCACAAAGCACGCGGTGCACCTCGCCGACCCTCAGGGCGATCAGAGCCGAGTCCTGAAGCGGCGCAATCCGCAGCGCGACGTCGATGCCCTCATCCACGAGGTTCGTAATACGGTTGAGAAGGAGATACCGGATCTGCACTGTCGGGTAGTTCTTCAGGAACTCGCCAACGATGGGGCGCAGGATTCGGGTACCGAACATGACCGGTGCCGTGACCGTCAATACCCGCTGGGCGTTACGCGCTGGCCAGCTGCGAACAGATCGGCTTCATCGAGTTCCGCCAGCACATGACGGCACACCGCCGCATAGCGCTCCCCTGCCTCGGTCAGCGAGAGCCGGCGCGTCGTCCGGTGGAGCAACTGCGTGCCGACATGGTTTTCCAACGCCGCCAGCGCGCGCGTAATAGCCGCCGGTGATCGGCCCAACCGTTGGCCGGCGCGAGCCAGGCTCCCCTCGTTGAGGACCGTCACAAAGACACGCATGGCGTCCAGGCGGTCGATCATCACTCCGTCCCGCGAAAGGATGGCGGTCGTGCGTCGGGTGTTCTTTCCTCGTCGCCTGCGACCTAGACTTATCCGCAAGAAGATGGTCGCCAAGTTTAGGAAAGTGTCCGAGATGACGCCATCGAATTCACTGGCTGCCCTGACCGTTGCCCCGCGTGCGGCAGGGACCTGCCGATCTGATGACGAGTTTCTCCTGATCGAGATTGGTCACTTCGCGACGCGGAAAAACGCTCAAAGAGACGGCGTCAGTGATCCGCGCCTTTCTCAGGCGCCATCTCGCCCCACGCCGACACCATCCTGCCATCTCACTCTTGGGAGCGAGACAAAGGGCATAGCGGCGATTTCGTCGGGAGACGCGACGTGACCCAGACGCAGAACGTCAGCATTGCGCGGGACCTTCTCGCAGCCCTCGCAGAAGGGCGGCGTCCCGAAGCTGTCGCGACGTTGTTCGACGACGACGTCCTGTTTGAAATCCCCGGAGACACTGGCGTCCTTCCATGGATCGGGCATAGAACTGGTCGCTCTGCGGTTACTCATTTTATCGCCAGCACGCGGGCGATGACCGAACTGCTGACATTCGACGTCGAGGAGGTCCTGGCAAGCGACGCGCGAGCCGTAATCGTGGGTGAGCTCGCCTCGCGGATGAAGGCGACCGACAAAGTTGTCGAAACGGCCTTTGCCATCGTTCTCACCATATCGGGAGACCGGATCATCCGGTTCCAGATGCTGGAAGACAGCTTCGCCGTATCACTGGCGGCGCGGGCGTGATGCGCCGACAATCGCAATCTCGGCACGCTCTCACGCCCCTCTTGGCGAGGGGGCTTCTTGCCATAGCCGCCGCCTCACTGAGCGGCGGTGCGTCCGCGCAGACCGCTCGTGACGTCCGCGGACCTTCTCCGCTGATCGCGATCGAAAACGAGCCGCCACCCAGGCTGATCGTCGACCCGCCGCTGCCCGGGCCGCTCGCCGCGGGACGCGTCTTCATTCAGTATCGAACGGAGAACATGCGTTTCCTGCCGGTGTTCGGAGCGGGCGCGCTGCAGGTGTCGCCGCGCGTCGGCCATATCCACATCTCCGTCGACGACGCGCCCTGGCATTTCGTGGACGCCAGCGGCGAGACGATCATCCTCGTCGGCCTGCCGGCCGGCCCGCACAAGGTGCTGATCGAGCTGGCCGATCCCACCCACAGGGTTCTCACCCGCGAGATCGTGGCGTTCGCAATCCCCGAGAAAGCGGTCTCGGCAACAGATCCTCGAACGGACAAGCCGTGAGCGGCAGCAAAGCCTGCGCCTCGTCCATCCCGCGTTTCGGCCGAGCCGGCGGATGGCCGAAAGCATCCGTTTCCCAGCAGTTCTTCGTTCTCCGCCGGTTGCGATACGCCGCGCATCAGGTCGGCTCACCTCAAACGGCGCCGTCGACAGGGAGTATCGCGCGATGACGATGATCACCACCGGAGATGGGACCGAAATCTATTACAAGGATTGGGGGAAGGGTCAGCCCGTTGTGTTCAGCCATGGCTGGCCGCTCAGCGCCGACGCGTTTGAAGACCAGATGTTCTTCCTGGCCTCGCGCGGCTATCGCTGCATCGCCCATGACCGCCGTGGCCATGGGCGGTCCAGCCAACCTTGGAACGGCAACGATCTCGACACTTATGCGGACGACCTCGCGGCATTGGTCGAAACGCTCGACCTCACCGACGCCATCCACATCGGCCATTCCACCGGCGGCGGCGAAGTCGCCCGGTACATCGGTCGGCACGGCACCAAGCGCGTGGCTAAGGTGGTGCTCATCGGCGCGATCCCGCCGCTGATGGTGAAGACAGCCAGCAATCCTCGTGGCACGCCCATTGAGACCTTCGACCAGCTTCGCGCAGCCGTCCTCGCCGATCGCTCGCAGTTCTGGAAGGACCTCAGTCTGCCGTTCTACGGCTACAACCGGCCTGGCGCCAAGATATCCGAGGGCGTACGCGAGTCATTTTGGCTCCAGGGAATGATGGCCGGATTCCCTGCGGCATATTTCTGCATCCAGGCATTTTCCGAGACCGACCTCTCGGAGGATCTCAAGGCGTTTGATGTGCCGACGTTGGTTCTGCACGGCGACGATGACCAAATCGTTCCCATCGGCGCTTCCGCCCTGCTGTCCTCGAAGTTGATCAGGAACGCCATCCTCAAGGTCTACGAAGGCGCCCCGCACGGCATGTGCACGACACTGAAGGACAGGGTGAACGAGGACTTGTTCAATTTCATTCAAGGCGAAAGCAAAATGGCCACGTCCCAGATAGGAGGAGTCTAGTGACGACCACTCTCGACCGCCCTGCGACTACACCCGTCGCGCCCGTCAGCCATCACCGCACCACCAGCATCGACGGCGTGGAGATCTTTTTCCGCGAGGCCGGCCCCGCTGACGCGCCGACCGTGCTGCTGTTGCACGGGTTTCCCACGTCGTCACACATGTTCCGTAACCTGATCCCTGCCCTGGCGGACCGCTATCATGTGATCGCCCCGGATTATCCGGGCTTTGGGCAGAGCGCCATGCCGGATCGCAGCACGTTCGCCTACACGTTCGACCGCTTTGCCGAACTGGTGGACGGCCTGCTAACCCAACTCGGTGCCACCCGCTATGCCATGTATGTCATGGATTATGGCGCACCCGTCGGCTGGCGATTGGCGCTGAAGCATCCAGAGCAAATCACCGGCCTCATCGTGCAGAACGGCAATGCCTACGACGAAGGCCTGAGAGAGTTCTGGGACCCAATCAAGGCCTACTGGGCCGATGATTCTCAGGCCCACCGCCAGGCTCTGTATTCTCTAGTCCCTCCTGAGATTACAAAATTTCACTACACCGACGGCGTCGCCGATCTCAGCCGTATCTCACCGGACAACTGGATCCACGATCAGGCCCTGCTCGACCGACCGGGTAACGCGGACATCCAGATGGATATCTTCTACGACTATCGCACCAACCTGCCGCTCTATCCGTCGGTCCAGGCCTACTTCCGCGAGCACCGGCCACCGACGCTGATCGTCTGGGGCAAGAACGACAAGATCTTCCCCGCAGAAGGAGCGCACCCTTACAAGCGGGACCTGCCGGACGCCGAGTTGCACCTCCTCGACACCGGCCACTTCGCCTTGGAAGACAAGGCCGACGAAATGATCCCGCTGATCCGCGATTTCCTCGAGCGAAACCTGAAGAGGAAGCACCCAGTTTGATAGGGGACAACCGATGACGGAGCCGGTTTGTCTCGCTGGCTCCGTTTTCCTCGCGGAGGACACGATGCGGCACAAATATCTGGAAATCGCCTCGACCCCGTCGGTGAAAGCCGCGCGCGCGAAATACGGCAGCGCAAAGCAGTACGCCCGGCTGGACGGGAGCCTTGATCCCGATGGCCCGACCGCGAACGACCGCCTGACCGATCAGGAAACCGCCTTCATCGCTGAGCGGGACAGCTTCTACATCGCTTCCGTCTCCGAGACTGGCTGGCCCTATGTGCAGTTCCGTGGCGGCCCGCCCGGTTTCCTGCGCGTGCTCGATGAGCGCACGCTCGGGTACGCCGACTTTCGCGGCAACCGGCAGTACATCACCACCGGCAATGTGGCCAGGAACGACCGCGTGTCGCTGTTCTTGATGGATTATGCCAATCGTCGTCGTCTTAAGATGTTTGGACGCCTCGCGGCGACCGACGCCTTTGATGATCCGGCGTTGGTGGCGAAGCTGCCCTGGCGGACTACCCGGCGCAGACCGAACGCGCCGTGCTGATCACAGTCGAAGCCTTCGACTGGAACTGCCCGCAGCATATCACGCCGCGTTTCACCGAAGCCGAGATCGCTCATATGCTTGCCCCCTTTCTCCCGGGAGCGGCCTCTTGCGAGCTGAATGAGGGCCCTTGATGCACGCCCATGGTGGGTCAGCCGTCTGGCAACCTTTCCGGGCGTAAACCTGCCCACCGCGATCATGGACGAAGGAGCTAAGCCATGCATGACAGCTCTCGCGAGGCCCCCGACGGCCAGGTCGGCATCGTGCTGGCGTGGGGTGAAGTACCGGTCTTTCGCCCGGGCGACCCCGTTCGGATCCTCACCCGATACCCCGTCGGGCACTATCGGGTGCCAATCTACCTGCGCGGCAAGAGAGGGATGGTAGAGGCCGTCGTCGAGCCGGCCGGCATCGACAATGAAGAGGAGGGTTACGGCCGCAACGCGGGGATCAAGCTCCACTACTACCGGATCGCGATCCCGATGACTGAGATCTGGTCCGACTATCAAGGCTCCCACCGGGGTGGATTGCGTGTCGAGGTCTGCGAGACCTGGCTTGAAAGGATCTGACCGATGAGGCGGCGACAGCACGGTCACGACGGGACGCATGAGCACGCTCACCCCGAAATCAGCGAGTCAGAGCGCCTCGGCTACTTCGAAATCATGGAGACGGCGGTTCGCGAGCTCCTCATCGAGAAGCGACTGATCGGTGCGGACGAGATCCGCCGCCAGATCGAGGTCCTGGACTCGCGCACGCCTGCGCTCGGCGCGAAGGTCGTGGCGCGCGCCTGGGCCGATCCGGATTTTCGTGCCCGGTTGCTCGCCAACGGACGTTCGGCGTGCGAAGAACTTGGCATAAGCTTCTACGATGATACGTCGCTCATCGTGCTCGAGAATACCGAGAAGGTGCACAACCTCATCGTTTGCACGCTCTGCTCCTGCTACCCGCGGCCCGTGCTAGGGCTTCCGCCGGACTGGTACAAGCTCAAGCCCTACCGGGCACGCGCGGTCTCCGAGCCGCGGTCTGTCTTGGCGGAGTTCGGCACCGTTATTCCCGATGAAGTCGAGGTCCGCGTTAGCGACTCGACGGCGATGGTCCGATACCTCGTGCTGCCGCGGCGACCGGAGGGTACGGAAGATTACAGCGAACAACAGCTCGCCGCCCTCGTGACCCGCGACACGATGATCGGTGTCGCTCTGGCCGCGATCGGCACGGGGAGGACCGGATTATGAGCGAGACGGAGTCCCTTGTGACGCGCCTGCCGAACGACATAGGCGGGCTGCCGGCCGGCCCCATCCAGCGCGTCGATCATGAACTCGCGCCCTGGGAGAAGTGCTGCCACGCGCTCGCCGACGTTCTCGACTTTCACAAAATTATAAACACCGAGGAGAAGCGGTGTGGAGTCGAGGCCCTCGGCGCCGAGATGATCGGCAAGCTAACCTACTACGAGCGCTGGATCGTGGCCTTTGCCAACATTCTGTTCCGTAAGGGGATCCTGACTCCCGGCGAGCTTGCGCGCAAGATGGATGAGGTGCAGGCGAGGTGGCCGGCCGGGGTGAATGACGAGCCCGCGGGGCGTCCATGATACCCGACGGACTCACGATCTGCCCAAGCAGCCACGGTTCCAAAGTGACGGCGGAGCGGTTGGTGGCCGCGGTGACGAAGCGGGGCATGACCATTCTGGCCCGAATCGATCACGCCGCCGCTGCGGCGAACGTCGGCATGGCGCTGCGGCCGACCGAAGTGCTGATCTTCGGCAATCCGCGGGCTGGCACGCCGCTGATGCAAGCGGCGCAGACGATCGGGATCGATCTGCCCCTCAAGGCGCTGGTCTGGGAAGACGACAGGGGCAAGGCGTGGCTTGCCTATGACGATCCGGTTTGGCTCGCGAGACGTCACGGCGCCACTTCCGGTGCCGAGCGGACTCTCGGCGCCATGACGGAGGCTCTGGCCGCGGTCGCCAGGGAAGCGACCGCTCCCAGTGTGGGAACGACGTCGTGATCCCCGCTGCGGCGCTGCGGGAGGGGGCTCGACACGGTTGGACCCGTAACCGGGACGGACTCTCTCGCTTGAATAGAAACACCCGCTCGGCGCGATCGACATGACGCGCAGCGTCGGAATGGCATAAAGGGCACCACACCATGAATATCCGAAACGCCGACACCGCAGTCGTGTTTATCGATCCACAAAACGACGTGTTGAGCGAGAACGGGGCGAACTGGGGAGCGGTCGGTGAAAGCGTGACCGAAAATCACACCGTCGAGAACATGGAACGGATTTTCGAAGCCGCCAAAGCGGGCGGATACGAAGTCTTCATTTCGCCCCATTACTTCTACCCGACGGATTCCGGCTGGAAGATGAACGGACCACTCGAAACCGATGAATTCAAGACGCATACGTTTGCTCGGAGTGGACCGCTGACTTTGACGGGTTTCCCAAGCTCGGGCGCGGATTGGCTGGACCGTTTCAAGCAGTATATCGATGACGGCAAGACGATTATTGTCAGTCCGCACAAGGTGTTCGGGCCGCAGACCAACGATCTTGTCCTGCAATTGCGCAAGCGGGGGATCAGCAAGATTATCCTCGGCGGCATGTTGGCGAACATGTGCGTCGAGGCGCATCTGCGCGAGCTTATCGAGCAGGGATTCGAGGTTGCCGTGGTCAAAGACGCAACCGCCGGACCCCGGCATCCGATATGGGGCGACGGCTATCAAGCGGCTGTAATCAATTACCAGTTTCTGGCGCATGCCGTATGGTCGACCAACGAGGCGGTTGAGCACATGCGCTGAAGAACCCAATCCGCAGATTTCTACATATCCCGTATCCGCCTCGCAGGAGCCACATTATCTGCTGGCCGTAGACCTCCGCGTCGCCAGCTGGGGTGGACCGACGACTACCTGGCCCGTACGCTGGGTACCCTGGAAAAGCTGGGACTGGCTTATGTGGTCGCTGACGAACCGCGGGGATTCCGCTCATCAGCGCCGCGGATTGTTGCATCCACCAGTCCGCTCGCTATTCTCCGCTTCCACGGGCCGACGCCCAGAGACCTACGAAAAGCCGCTGCCACGGCATCGGTACCACCGAGCCGCAGGTGGCGCGCAGATCAAGCCGCCCGGGCAAGCGTACACACTGCTCCAAGGTCGGCGATCGAACCGCCTTCGCACATTGCGGTCATCTTGAATAAGGGGGCTTGACGGGCGGCCCCATGCCGTACGTCAATCAGCGAAACAACGTAGAACTCCGGGGCCGAGGCGAGGGGATATTGGCATGATGAAGCGGCCGATGACGTTCGGACGCGCGATCGTTGTCGCACGCAAGGCGAAGGGATTGAGTCAGAAGGATCTGGCGGCGCTGATTCACAAGGAGGAGGACGAGAGATCCATTTCACCGCAATATCTTAACGATATCGAGCACGACCGCCGAAGCCCGATGTCGGACCATCTGATCCGACAGTTTGCGCAGGTGCTGGGCGAGGACGAGGGCTACATGTTCGTGCTGGCTGGCAAAATCCCGCAGGAGATCCGCGAGAAGGCGGGCGAGCGGGACAGGCGCGATCAGGTCGTCGAGAGCTTTGCACACTTCCGCAGAACGATCACCGAGCGGAACTAGGGGCCTGGAAGGGCCGCGGTGGCAGCCCTGCTGACCGGGAGTCATTCTTACGCTGAGGAGAAGCACGGGATCTCCTAGGCTTAAGGTCGTAACTACCACCATCCGGGGGGAACTGGGGGCATGGTCAAGATGGTACCCGGATCCGTCGGGGCGGTTCCCGCGACGGCCGTATTTCGAGAACGGCGAGCTTGATCGGGAGTGTGAGGCGGTGCTCGGCGGCTTTCTTCGCCGACGCCGCGGCGAGGTACGGCTCCCAGTCGATACCGACGACCTGCGCAGCCTGATCGCGTCTCGGCGATGACCGATGAGCCGGGACAGGCTGGCACGATCGAGGTCATCGGCAGCGTCAAGAAACTCCGCGAGCGTCTCGCAAAAGCCTTTGCCGAAACCAAGCTCGGCGTTGCCATTCCTGCCGAGCGGTTGCCGCGGCGGCGGTTCGACCTGACGCCATTGCTCGATCCGCAGCATGTCCTCGCTGTCGATCCGGGCGACAGCATCGCCCGCGTCAAACTCACCATGATCATGCTATCGAACTGGGACAACGGCTTGACCCAGCAGTTCCAGATCCCCTTCGAGGACAACGGAACCACGCTTCATGAGGCGTTGGCCGCGCAGGACGGGGCGCGAAATCCGCTGCTCTCATCCTTGCGTCCGATGTGCGCACGGATTGACGTGCGGTTTCAGCGCTACCCGGGCAACGGACGGGCAAGAAGGTGTCGGTGACGATTACCAGCGTGAACAAGTGCAATCTTCGCGGCAAGACGGCGCAGGAGCGTCTCATCCTCGATCGCTATCTTCGCGACTGGGGCATCTACCGCGGGCGATGAGCGGTGACGGCGACACGGGTGCTGTCCCGAAAGACCGGTGAATTCCTTCTGGCGCTTCTGGAGCAGCCCCGGCCCGCCATTGCCGGAACCGCGTTGGAGGGTCCCCATCCGGACATCGGTACGGAACTCAAAGCCAACAGCAGCCTCCCGCCGGTGTCGGCGTCCCACTCCATCCAGATCGCTGACGATAACGGAATATCGACGCTCTGTCTGAGCTGGGCACCAGACGTCGAGCGATATGCGTACTTTGATGCCGCCGATGGCGGGGTGGCGCCCGATCCCGAGGAGTTGAAGGTCTATCGGCTGGACACCGGCTGGTGGCTGGCCTGGCTCACCGTTGAACTCGCGCTCGAAAACGCCGGCAAACCCACCGAACTCATCTCTGATCACGCCTGGGACCTTGGCGATATCCGCATTTCCTTGAAGCGCAAGGCGCCGCTGCTGTTTGCGCGGCGTCTCTACGCTGATGACGTCCGCTTTGCGCTGATGGCGGCGCTCGGCCGTCGAACTGGCCGGAGCGGTGGCGTGTTGCTGACCACCACGCGCCACGCCCCGGAGGGGTCAGACGTTCCAGGTGCGCATCGTCGGATGTCGGTAGTCGAAAGCCTGACGTCGGATGCAACGGATTTTCATCTCGACGTGGCCTTGATCAAGGGGCTGTTCCTCGGACGAAACGCCGACACGATGGGGACGCCGGCGCTCGATCTGTCCCCCGACGGCGTCACGCTCACCATCCACGGCGACATTCTCCAAATCCGCGGTGCCGTTCAGCAATCGATCGTCAGACAGCTTGTCGAAGCGTTCCGGAACGGCAAGCGCCTTCGTGCCGCGAATGTCTTGGAAAATGCCAAGTCCTCCGCGGACACGCTCGCCAAGGCGTTCAAGGGCAGTCCCAACTGGCCGACGCTGCACCGCCATCTGCGCCAGGAGCAGGGCTTCTGCTGGTTCGAGCTGTAGCCGAACTCCTCCGTCAATTCTTCCGTTTCTCCGGTTCGATCTCCTCCGTTCCCTCGTGGTTCTCTGCCAGCACGATTTCGACACGGCTGGAGCAGACGGCAATGTCCACGCGGCACCTCAATCAGAAACAGCTGGCCGAGCGTTGGGGCATCTCGCCCAAGACGCTGGAGCGCTGGCGCTGGCTCGGACAGGGCCCGAAGTTCCTGAAGCTCGGCGGCCGTATCGCCTACCGCCTTGAGGACATCGAGGCCTATGAACAGCAGCAGCTCCGCCAAGTGACCGGTTCTGCCGCAGCGGCGTCGCCGACGCCGACAGGTCCGCATCGGCCGGCGTGGCCGGAGCAGCCGGCACGACGGTTCGGCCGTTCCGTCCACGCATAGCCGCACAGCCGGCTCGCCACGTTCCCGAAACGATCCGCGAGCGTTTCGCCAATGGTATGGGCGAGGACGAAGCCGAGGACCTGCTTCGTCGCGATGCCAGTATCGCCGAGCGCGCCGTGCTGCACTTGATCACCGTGCCACTCACCGACGGCCAGTTCGATGCATTGGCCTCGTTCGTGTTCAACGTCGGCGCGGGCGGCCTGCAGCGCTCGACCCTGCGCCGGAAGGTCAACCGCGAGGAGCATGCGCTGGTGCCGGCCGAGTTCATGAAATGGGTCTGGGCCGGCGGCCGCAAGCTCCAGGGGCTGGTGCGGCGGAGGTAGGCGGAGGCAAGGTGTTACATTGGATCACCCGCCCCCGGTCGAGCATCGGCAGCAAAAGGGCGTCAATAAGCGGGTCAAGAGCCCCGGCCAACGCACCCGACGGAGAGAGGATCATGGCGCGGTCCAAAAAGTCGCTGCGGGGTGGGGCCAACGCTTCCTTTACCATGACCACGTCGCAACCGCCTTCACCTGCCGGAAACGGTGCCCGCCCCATCGATTCGCCAGCTACCGTAACCTTACGCATGGTGATGCAGCGTGATCTGGCGGGACGCCGGTGGCGTAGTTCTGTCTGCCCGTTAGCAGCGAGATTGTTTCCTCCGATGGGAGATCCCATGAAAGCCCATTCCACCGTTTCCAACGAACACCAAAGCGCGGTTTTCGACGCCCTTGTTGAGAACTGCTTCGATTCGGTGATGATCACCAAGGCGACGTCAAAATCCGATCGTCTATGTGAACAAAGCTTTTACCGACCTCACCGGCTATTCCACCGAAGAAGTGCTGGGAAAGTCGCCGGGCTTTTTGCAAGGTTCCGGAACCGATGCAGCCGTTCTGCAACGGTTGCATGCCGATATGGCGGCTAAGCGCGTTTTCGAGGGCAAGGCTGTCAACTACCGCAAAGACGGCTCTGATTTCACGATGTGGTGGCGCGTCATTCCGGTGACCGGAAACTCGGCTGAACCCTTGTACTTCGTCGCATTTCAGCGGGAGGCTCACCCCTCGTAGGATTTTCCGTCCAAGGAAGGCGTGCGACCTTCGCCGGGCGTGTCGGACGCAGTTGAGACATTCGTCTCAGGCAAAAAAGGTGGCACTTCCTACCAGAGCAGTTCCCGGCCTCGATAGTCGAAGAATCCTCCGGACTGCGTCGGCGTCAGCGCATCGATCACCGCAAGCATTTGTGTTGCGGCCTCAGCCGGAGGCCGCACCACCAGTCCCATTTTGGCGAACGGTGCGGACAGCGGCGTGTCCACTGTGCCGGGATGTAGCGCCACACAAATGGCGTCCGGCCGCTGCCGTCTCAGCTCAATCGCCGCGGTGTGCACCAACTGGTTGAGCGCCGCTTTCGAGGCGCGGTAACTGTACCAGCCGCCCAAGTGGTTATCCCCTATGCTGCCCACCTTCGCCGACAATGTTGCAAACACCGCTTTGCCAGTGCGTGGTAACTGTGGAAGGAAGTGCTTGATCAGCAGCGCCGGTCCAATTGCATTCACCGCGAACGCCTTCGCCATGTGTTCCGGCTCCAAGTGGCGCCAACTGCGCTCTGGCCTGTGACCCGCCTCGTGCAAAAACCCCGTAGCATCGATTACGAGGCGTGGTTCGAGCGCACCGATCGCCGCCGCGGCGGCGGCGATCGAGCCCTCCACGGTCAGATCCAGCGCCGGTGCCGTCGTTCGGCCGAGGCCGATTACGCGCACGACGGAAGGCGCCTGCCGGAGCGTTTCGAAAAATGCCGCGCCGATCGCTCCCGAGGCACCAATGACCAGCGCGGTTCCGCCTGCGGGAAAGCTTGCCAGCGCCAGACCGCCTTTCATCGCAGCCGGACTGGCCATGCCGGCGCCAATGATGGCGACGCCGAGTCGATCAAGGCTGAGCCTGCCTGACCCATGGCTCCATCCACCGTGTTCACGACGCGCCCGAAGGCGGGAAGAGACGCTGTGCCACCAGGAACCCCGCCGTCGCCGAGATGGCGGTGAGGCAGGTTCCCCATGCGATGTCGACAACCACCATCGCGATCGGCCAGCCGCGCAGTGTCGCAAGATTGGTCATGTCGTAGGTGGCGTAGGCGAAGAAGCCGAAGAGTGTTCCGAGGACGATCGCGGTGCGCCACGAGCCGGTGTGCAGCGCCAGCGCAACGGCGAAGATGACAACGCAAACGACATACACAGCGTAAAACAAGATGGCGGCAACGATGTTGATCTGATCGAGCATCAAGGAGCCGATCTGCGCACGGTAGAACGACTTGGCGATGACGCCCAGCCAGAGCAGATCGATGGCGAAAAGGGTTGTCGCCGCCGCAAGGTATGCGACCACGTATTTCATCATCTCGGCGGTCTTTCACGTCCATGCATCAGACTGCCCGCTTTCCTCTCACATCCCGCTTTCCTCTCACAGCTGGAATCGATCGCTGCCAGAGTCTGGGCGCCGCAGCGAATAGTCTGCGCAGCTGCCGGAGGAAGCGCTTCGCTCCGGTCTTGCTTTGCTTGCAGCAGCTGGCGTTGCCGGTGACGAAGGAAGAGAGTTTTTCCTCCACGTCGCGCGAGTTACCGATCTCTCGCTACGGCCTGCAGCCTCGGACGCCATTTCAGGAACCCGTCGTAGGCGCGGTCGATCGCCCAACCGAGTGGCTTTAGGCGAAACAGCCGGCCGATCCAGGCGTAACCGGGAAGCGCGGCCCAAAGAACGGCGAAGGCCCGTCCTCCGCTGATCAGGCGTCCTTCGGCATCCTGAATGTGAAACCTCCTGAGCGCCTGATCTCGCGTCAAGCCAGCGGTCACGTTTTCCGCCTGACAAGCGCTCACATCGACCCACCCGACCCGGTCGGCGCCGCGGCGGCGGCGGTAGAAACCGATCTCAGCGGAGCACAGCGGACAGGCGCCATCGTAAAACACGGTCACGGCGCGCGGTGTCTCGTCGGCGGACGGTGCCGCCGAGGACGAGGCTGACGGATCGGCCGGGTGGGCGCTCATGTGGTGGCGGCGAGACGAGGCGCCGGGCGATGCGCGACGGCCATGTAGTTGACGCCGAGGTTGCTGGTGATGCGAAAGCGGTTGGACAGCGGATTGAAGGCGACCCCGGCAAATTCCTCGACCCGCACGCCGGAGCGGCTCAGCTTTTCTCGCAGCTCCGCTGGCTTGATGAAGCGCCGCCAGTCGTGGGTGCCGCGCGGCAACAGGCCAAGGATGTACTCGCCGGCGACCTTCGCGAAGAGGAACGATTTCAAGGTCCTGTTCAAGGTTGCCACGATCATGATGCCGCCGGGCTTGAGCATCCGGCAGCAGCAGTCAACGAATCGATCAACGTTCGCCACGTGCTCGATAACTTCGGTATTCAGGATCACGTCGAACCTTTCGCCGGCGCTTGCCAGGTCTTCGGCAAGCGCATGCCGGTAATCGATGTCGATGCCACGAGCGCGTGCGTTCTCGCGACCTCGACCAGCTTCGCGGTCGCATCGATGCCGAGGACCCGGGCGCCGAGAAAGGCCGCCGGCTCGCTCAGAAGCCCGCCGCCGCAGCCGATATCGAGAATGCGCAGCCCGGCGAATGGCAGGTCGGGGGCAGGGTCCCTCCCGGCAAGTCGCGCAACTCGGTCCCGAATAAACGCCAGCCGCACCGGGTTCAGCCGGTTCAGCGTCTCGAACCGGCCATCCGGATCCCACCATTCCTCTGCAAGGCCGGCGAAGCGGGCGACTTCACCTGCATCGGCGGTCGATGACATGCTCAAGAGCCTGTCCAATCGGTCACGCCAGATCATCGCGTTGCTCGCTACCGTCTGATGTTCACTGACACCAGATGATACGTGAGAAGAGCCCGATCGGACGTTCACCCACCCGATGAGAGCGGGCCGACCCCGTTGGTGCGGAGGCATGGGAGGGCAGCGCATGCGACGAGACGGCGATGTTCCGCGGGTCCTGGCCAGGAGTCGGTGTGGGATTATCCGAGGCCGCCCCGCTTGGAGCGCGTCGACAAAAGGCTGCGCGTGGTTCTGGAAGGCGTCACCCTTGCCGAGACGACGCAAGGCAAGCGCGTTCTCGAAACCAGTCATCCGCCCGTCTACTACTTTCCTGCGGCGGACGTCGGCATGCACTACCTGCTGGCGGGGAGTGCGTCTTCGTTCTGCGAGTGGAAGGGCACGGCGCGTTACTTTGACGTCAATGTCGCGGGCAAGCTCGTGCGCCGTGCCACCAGGCGACTTGCGTAGCGTGATCAAAAGTGAGTAGGAGCCGGCAGCATTTCCAATCAAGAACGACCGTCCAGTGGTCCCGCCGACGGGGTCCAGTTCACTGCCCCCGCTAACCGATCACCCCCCTCCCGCGACAGCGGTTTCGTTGTGTGCCCAGCATGTTCGATAGCTCGGGAGTGAAAGTCTCCTGTCCAACCTGATGGAGGTGAGCGGTTGTTGACGCGGTGGGCATGTGGGCGACGCGGTAGCGTCGTCCAAGCGCAGCGTCATGTCCACGGCGTTGCCGGCCCGGGTGCCGCCGACGCCGTCGCGCCACACGGTCATCGGCGTCCGCCCGGCCAGGGCTTGGTGAGGGCGTCGACCATTGTAGAAGCCGATCCACGACGCGATCCCGGCGCGCGCCTCGCGGCCATCGGCGTAGCCCTTCAGATAGACGTCCTCGTACTTCAGCGACCGCCACAGTCGCTCGATGAAGACGTTGTCGAGCCACCGGCCACGGCCGTCCATCGAGATGCGGATGCCGGCGCCGGCCAGCCGGCCGGTGAAGGCGGCGCTGGTGAACTGGCTGCCCTGGTCGGTGTTGAAGAATCTCCGGCTTGCCGAAACGCGATGGCCGCCCAGTGCCGGCGTCCGGCACAGCATCCGCAGGGCCATCTTGGCGCGTTCAAGGGCGTGCTGCAGGCCGACGCCTACGGTGGTTTCGCCAAGCTCTATCAGGCGACCGCGCCGGACGCCGAGCCGCGGATCCGCGAGGCGGCCTGCTGGGCGCACCTTCGGCGCGATTTCCACGACATCTGGAAAGCGACCGCGTCGCCTGTTGCCAAGGACGCGCTGGAGCGGATCGGCAGGCTCTACGACATCGAGGGCGAGATTGTCGGCCAGCCGGCAGAGCGCCGCCGCGAGGCGCGCCAGAACCGCAGCCGGCCCCATGTCCAAGCCTTCCGGACCTGGTGTGAGAACCAGCTTGCCCGCGTCCCGGCCAAGGGTGACCTCGCCAAGGCCATGCGCTACGCCCTCAAGCGGTGGGACGCCTTCACCCTGTTCCTCGAGGACGGCCGCATCGCCATCGACAACAATCCCGCCGAGCGCGGTCTTCGGCGAATCCACGCTTCCAGGTTTGTGAGCACCCGCGGGGTCTGGCAGAAGCCGAAGTAGCCGCGCCATCCGATCAGGTATGGTGTCAACTCGTCGATCAGCTGCCGTAGAGAGAGCCCCCGCGTCCGGCGTGTCATGTCCCGGATCTGCATCTTGAATTTGTCGAGTGCCTTTGGCGCGATGCGCCGCTCGCTCCCGTCATTCGAGATCATCGAGACGGCGAAGCTGTCGGGCCTCGATTCCGTAGGGATCGTCATCTTCCCTGTTCAAGCGACGAGTTCAGCACCAGCGTGGCAATGTAGCATTGCGCCTGGGCCACCGCCTGATGGGCGGAGCGTCCCGGTCGGAAGCCGTAACTGTACTCGGAAAACGTCGGGTCCCACCGCGGTTGGAGAACCTGCAGCAGCGCTTGCTGGATCAGTCTGTCGACGACGCAAGGCACGCCGAGTTTTCTGACCCCGCCATCCGGCTTGGGTATTTCAACCCGCTTGATCGGCTGCGGCTGGTAGTTTCCCTTGAGCAGTTGAGACCGAATGTTTAGCCAGTGCTCACGCAGGTAGTCCCTGACGTCGTCGATGGTCATCCCATCCACGCCAGGACTGCCCTTGTTCCTTCGAACGCGTTTCCACGCCTGCCTGGGCCTATCCCGACCCAACGTCCGACTTTGTTACGATCAAAGACCACCTGGCTTTTTGCGCACAGATGATGGACGCCTGCTTTGTCGGCGACGAACAGGCCAGCCCGCAACCCGGAAGCTTCTACGGCGGATGGATCACCAAGGACATCATCGGCCCGTTCAAGGGCGAGCCGGGAACGGCAGGCTGGTAACCGGCGACCGCTGGCGGCGTTGAACTCACCTCCTGACGCTTCGTATCCGCTGTGCGCGGCTTCCTCTCTGAGCTGCGCTCGGTCGAGCACTGGCGCAGGCACTACTGCCGTCGCAGATCGCGGCGTTGATCTGTCGGGACCTGCACGGCGTAAGTCAATCTGGGTGTACGATCGTATCTTTGGCGGCAGTGGCAGAACGGGCCAAACCGCTTCAAGGAACTACGCCGTCGTGGCGTGCCCAAAGTTCCAGGCAGCGGTTGCCGCCAGTTCGCCGACCGGCTTCTGGCGCATGTCAGGACATCCGGCGGTGCAAATGGCGCTGCGCAACCACACCTTCGACTCCCCTCGGTCTGCCTCGCCTCCATGTCCCCGCCCAAGCTTAACCCGGTCGAACCGCCGCGGTACGTGACCCGTATGCCCGGTGGTGTGGGAGGGGCGGCGCCGCGAGGCGCCCCCCTATCCCCGATCAATCCTGAAAACGCCTTCGTCGTCAACAATCTGCCAGAGTAGTGCTAGTGGATAGAATCAGACGGATGGAACCGCCGGTTCGGCCTTCGCCGCCCAGCTTCCCGCCGTTGGGCGTGGACTCTTCCGTATGAATTTCACCACTAGTCAGACAGGATGCGACACGTGCACCAGCTGCGGCTTTTGGAAGTGTGGCTGACTTTCCCCCGAAGGGCTTATCCCGCTGCTTCCGGTGCGATCAGCATTTTGTAGGAGGCCGGTTTGATAGCCATTTTGGCGGCCAGCAGCCAGGCGCTCTTGTAGGAGCCCAAGCCGAGTTGCCGCCACAACTGGCGCGCCGACATGCCGTTGGAATGCGTCGCCATCAAATAGGCAGCCCAGAACCAGACTGTCAGCGACAGCTTGGAGCCGTGCATCACGGTGCCCGCCCGCACGGAGGTCTGCCGATGGCATCTGCTGCATTCATAGGTCCACGCTTTGGTGTCCAGACGCCATGCCTTGCCGTGACCGCATTCGGGGCAGACGAAGCCCTCGGGCCAGCGGGTCTCCGCCAGATAGGCGGCACAGGCCGCGTCGTCGGGAAACCGGCGTTGGAACTCAAGCAGGGAGCGGGGAAAATCGACCACGGCGAACGCCTCCGAAGGCAGTGTGTTCGCTTTATGTTCTATCACAAAACCCGCCTCGCGTCACCACCGATTGGGGACCGGAGGCAAAGGGATGAGCCTTTCCTCCGATTAGCTGGCCTTATAGTTAGTGCGCATCGAGATTTGTTTTCCGTTGTCTCCAGTGAGTTGCCGATCTTATATCAGTGAATCGACTGCAACGTTTGATGCCCGCGTCTGACGGCGGCGATGATTTTCTCTGGATCTGCGGTCCAGACGAAGGGCTTGGGGTCATCGTTGGTCTCGGCGAGGAATCGGTTGATGGCGTCCTGGAGATCGACGAGCGATCGGAACACGCCGCGCTTCGAGCGGCGCTTGGCCAGCTTGGCGAAGAAACCTTCGACGGCGTTGAGCCAGGAGGCCAAGGTCGGCGTGTAATGGAACACGAAGCGCGGATGTCGGCTGAGCCAGGCCCGGACCTTCGGGTTCTTGTGGCTGCCGTAATTGTCGAGGATGACGTGGACGATCTTGCCGGCCGGGATCGCTGCTTCGATCGCGTTCAAGAACCGGATGAACTCCTGGTGCCGGTGGCGCTGCATGCAGCGGACGATGACCTTGCCTTCGAGGACGTTCAGCGCGGCGAACAGCGTCGTCGTGCCGTTGCGCTTGTAATCGTGGGTCATGATGCCGGCGCGTCCCTTCTTCATCGGCAGGCCGGGCTGGGTGCGGTCGAGCGCCTGGATCTGGCTTTTCTCGTCCACCGACAGTACCACCGCGTGCGCCGGCGGATCGACATAGAGCCCGACGATGTCGCGGAGCTTCGGCACGAACTCCGGATCGCGCGACAGCTTGAACCGGCGCACCCGGTGCGGCCGAAGCCGGTGCGCCCGCCAGATGCTATGCACCGAGGAAACGCTGATCCCGGCCGCCTTGGCCATGGCCGGCGCCGTCCAGTGGTCGCTTCGCCCGGCGGACCGCCTTGCGTCAGCTCGACGACCCGTGCCGCCACCTCCGCCCCCAGCGGCGGGATGCGCGACAGCCGCGTCTTGTCGCGCAGGAGCCCGGCGACGCCTTCCGCCATGAACCGCTCCTGCCAACGCCACACGGCCGTCTTGCTCTTGCCGCTCCGACGCATGATCTGGTTCGTGCCGGCGCCGTCCGCCGTCAGCAGCACGATCCGAGCACGCCACACGTGCTTCTGGGGGATGCTCCGGTCCACGACGATCGCCTCGAGCCGAGCACGATCCGCGGCCGATACTTCAACGCTGCTTCCCGTGCGCATCCCGCAGACTCGCATAGCCGCAAGCCCGCGGAAATCCCGCTCGGGATTCCTCCGTCAGATTTTGCCCCCTAGCAACTTAGCTGCACCTTCCTACTAAGCCAATTAATGGGAGAGGCTCCTGCTCAGCATCATTATTCCGACCCTTAACGCCGGCGCTGTCTTGAAGACTACGTTGGCATCGTTGGTCCCGACAGAGTCAAATTCTGTAACGCATGAAATCATCGTTGTAGACGGCGGTTCAAACGATGATACCGCAATCATCGCAACCGACCGCGGCGCCATATTGCTGGAATCCGTGCCGGGCCGCGGACAGCAACTAGGCGAGGGAGCCGCCGCGGCAGCCGGTGACTGGCTGCTATTCCTGCATGCGGACACCCGACCAGAAACAGGCTGGTGGGATGCGATCGTTGCATTCACCGCTGATCCCGCAAACAATTCAGCCGCAGCATATTTTGTTTTTGCCCTCGATGACGACAGCCGGCCGGCGCGACTTCTCGAGCACATCGTTCGACTACGTAGCTCGATCTTTAGGCTGCCCTATGGCGACCAAGGCTTGCTGATTCACCGCAGCCATTATGAGCGCCTCGGCGGCTATAGGAGAGTGCCTATAATGGAAGATTTCGACCTTGTTCGCCGGATAGGAAGTCGGAATTTGAAATCACTTAATGTTGTGGCGATAACTTCGGCACTAAAGTATCGACGGGATGGCTATCTCCTGCGACCATTGCTAAATCTTTTGACGCTTGGACTTTACGCGGCGGGCGTTTCGCCAAATCATCTAAATTGGCTTCGCCGGTAAACTCCAGGTGCGGGCGAGTTCGGCACGGGTTAGCAGCCGTTGACGAAGTCCGGCGACTTTGACTCCATGGGTTGATCGGTGATTTGGGGGGGGTCCGATGGCGCTGGGTCGGCAGGGGGATCGGCAAGGCGATCTGGTGGTAACGTGGCGGGAGATGCCGCGCTCGCCGGGGCACGTTTTCTACGATCGGCTTCAGCGGGTGCTGATCGGGCCGAGTTCGACTCCTTCGCGGAGGCGACTGCAAGCCGCACTACGCGGCGAAGATGGGCGCTCCGTCGGTTCCGCCCGGCCGGTACTTCCGGATGCACATGGTGGGTTACTTCGAGGGCATCGACTCCGAGCGTGGGATCGAGTGGCGCTGTGCGGACTCGCTGTCGCTCAGGGAATTTCTGCGGCTGCGGACGACCGAGCGGGTGCCGGATCATTCCTGGCTGTCGAAAACGCGAAGCCGCCTGCCGCACGAGGTCCACGAGCAGGTGTTCGGCTGGGTGCTGGCGCTGATCGCCGAGCGCGGCCTGGTGAAAGCCGAACGGATCGGCGTCGACGCCTCGACCATGGAGGCGAACGCCGCGCTCAGGACGATCGTGCGCCGGGTCTCGGGCGAGACCTACCGGGAGATGCTGAAGCGGATGGCCGCTTCGAGCGGCATCGCGACGCCGTCGGCCGACGATCTCGTTCGCCTGGACCGGGCACGCAAGGGCAAGAAGCTGTCCAACGCGGACTGGGTGAGCGGGATCCCGAGGCGAAGATCGCCAGGATGAAGGACGGCACCACGCATCTGGCCTACAAGCCGGAACACGCCGTCGATCTCGACACCGGCGCCGTGGTCGCGGCCGAGATCCACCCGGCGGACGAGGGCGATACGACGCGTTGCGGGCGGCGGCGGCGAACCTGGCTTCCGTCGATCGTGCGCCGACGGCGGCCGAGACGGCCGAACTCATCGCCGACAAAGGTTACCACTCCCGGGCGCTGCTGAAAGACCTCGACGGCGGCGTCTGGAAGACGCGCATCGCCGAGCCGCAGCACACGGCGTTTCTTCGTTGGCACGGTGGTACGGAGGCCCGGGACGCCGTCCACGCCAACCGCAACCGCCTGCGCTCGGCGGTCGGCAAGCAGAGCATGCGGCGACGGGCGGAGATCGTCGAACGGTCGTTCGCTCACACTCTCGAACGCGGCGGCATGCGGCGGACTTGGCTGCGCGGCCTGGAAAATGTCCACAAGCGCTACCTGATCCACCTCGCCGGCCACAACCTCGGCATCCTGATCCTGCTGATCGGCGCCGGCACCCCGAAAGAGGCGGCCGGCCGGGTGCTGTTGTCGTCGCTCACGGCGAGGAGATCCTGGCGATGCTCCTCTTCGCTGTCCCTGACGCCGACGGCCGTGGCGACTTCGGCCTCCTCATCGTCGCCGTTACCACCAACCCGCCATGATCACAACGGACACATCGTCAATGGGCTGTTAACGCTAGAACCCGCGCTGTTGGTCGGTACCTTCGACGTAAAGGCGCGCAGTTGCGTCTTCAATGCGTGCCTCTAGGCACGATAGAAAGTCGGCGCTACGAAGGCCGGGAGGGAACGGAGGCAGCACTTCAATAGTGATCACTCCAGGGCGCTTGATAAACCTACGCCGACCCCAAAAAAGGCCTGAGTTTAGCGCCACGGGCACCACAGGCGCACTGCAGCGAGCGTAAAGAGCGGCGATACCCGGCTGGTACGAAGCTCGCTCGCCGGGGGCGGTACGCGTTCCTTCAGGGAAAACTATTACTTTTGCTCCTTCGGCAAGCGCTCGATCTACTTCCGGCAACATCGCCTTCAGCGAGCGGAAACCGCCTGCGCGGTCGATGGCAATACTACCAGCCTTGCGGAGATACCAGCCGAGAAACGGCACTAATAACAACTCCCGCTTCAGTACGTAGACGGGATCTTTCATCAGCACGTGGAAGATCAGCGTATCCCAGGCCGACTGGTGCTTAGAGGCAATAATGGCGGCTCCGGTGGGGATATGCTCTCTTCCCACTAACCGCCAGCGCAAGCCGCAGCAGATCTCGAGCAGCGCGATCAGCCCTTTGCACCAGAGCGCTGCCAGTTCTTGAAAACCTCGGCGGGGTATTACTAGTGCAGGTAAAAATAGCACTGCTAGCACAGCAGAGAAAATAAATGCGAGAAGTGCGAATAACGATGACCGCAAAGTCGTCACTCTCCGTTACACGGATGCGAAGTACCCGATAGCCTGCTCCATCGGTATTTAAAGTAAGTAAGTAAAAATTTGTTATACTCTCCAATCAGAAGTGCTGCGGTTCTTGGGCGCAGCCACCACAACGCGCGCTTCATTTGATCGGAGATAACTGGATGAGAGACGACTTGCACCCCGGGCAGTTCCTCCCGAAACTCGATCAGACTGCGGGGCATGTGATAGCTGCTGGTAACAAGCCGCAGCGAGCGGAATTCGTGCTCGCGCATCCAGGTGGCCGTTTCCTCGGCATTTCCGCGAGTGTCCTTTGCAACGTGTCCTGCCTCCACGCGCTGTTGCAGACTGTCCTCCGGGCGACCAGCCAGCTGCAGAAGCCGCTCGACGTTGACGGATTGATGCACTCCAGAAACGAAAACCCGCTCCGCCTTGTTCTGCGCCAATAGGCGCAGACCCGTGCTCAGTCGCTCACTTCCACCAGTGAGAATCACGATGGCATCTGTATAGCTATCAGTGTCGGCAATCTCGTTGGGAATGATTGCAAGGAAATAGAGCAGTCCTGCTCCCCAAGGCAGACTTATTGAAACTAAACCGCAGGTTAAGCGGAACGCAGTGCTGCTAATCCATCGACGTCCACAGGCGGTCAATAACATGAGACGCTAAGGCATCGATGCCAGTGCGCGCCGGGCAGCAATCCAGGCAGCAAACATTGCGCTGCATACGGCTGCGCCTGGAAGCACAAAGACTGTCAACCACGCGGCTGCGGAAAGTGAAGATATTTGCATTATTTGGACTACGGACAAGGAAGTAATTGGTACCAACATAATAAATGTGAACATCGCCATGGCCGAGCCGGCAAATCCGCCCGTCAAAGCTGCGCGGAGAGCGGCACAAACAACCATTTTGATGATGGCGGCATCATCGGCGCCAAGCAGATGGATCAGCTCTACGCTTTCGTCTGACGCTTTAAGCTGGGCAAGCGTTGATAGAAGGACGCTGGCGCAAAGGGCAGCGATGAGCACATACTGAACGAGAAGCGCTAGTTCGTTAACCGCCATCATCACTTGGCGGGCTTGTTCCAACTGCGCCATGCCAAGCACAATTTGGACATCGTCGATTTCCCTTCGCAGCCGATCACGTACCACCGACGCTGCGTCACGCGTAGCGGGTTTCAACTCTAGTGGCAACATCGGCGACAGCAGGGGTGCAGCCAACAACGGCATTAGGCTGAGCCGTGGGAGCTCTTGGATAACCAGTGGGCCCTCGCGAACCAGTTCGACATGCGCCTCTGGCAGTCCTTGGACCCTCGCGAGGACCACACCTGCTCGTTGCGAACTCGATGCTTCGTCGTTGACTGCGGGCAACTGCATCATCATTCGCCCATGGGTTTCCTCAAAGCAGCGACTGCCGATCTCTTTGACGAGCAACATCGTTACCATCGTGATCGTGGCTAGGTAGACAAGTATCCCCACGCTCAGCGCGGGAAACAGGTCTCCCTTGCCGTCTCGCAGCGCTACTGGTGATCCCATCCTCCCAGCCTCCTTGTCACGTCGTCGCCTTTTTGAAGGCGGATTAAAGTATTGACAACAGTTAAAGGAGCGCCCGGCACATTGAGGTCGATTGATTTCCGATGAGGCACCCTGTTTCTATTCGCAGCTTGGGGTAAGGGAATCGATCAGCCAGCTTCTCATTATGGGTAGCGATGAGCACCGTGGTGCCCAGCCGGTTCATCTCACAGAACAGAATGATCAATCGGAGCGCCAACGCTTCGTCAACGCTGGCTGTCGGCTCGTCGGCGATCAGCAGCCTGGGTCGGACGATTAATGCTCTGGCGAGAGCGACCAATTGCTGTTGACCGCCCGAAAGGCTTGGTGGTCGTGTATCTGCCAGACGATCAAGGCCGAGACGAGCCATGAGCAGTTGACTGTCCTGGCGAACGCGCTCTTTATCCGCCCCGGCCGCGAGCAACGGCAGCGCAACGTTATCGCGCACCGACAGCTCAGGCAAAAGCCGAAAGTCTTGGAATACAACCCCTATACGCCGCCGCATCGTAGCAGATGCAGAGCGCGACGCCGCTCTCACATCGCATCCGAACAGCTCAACTCGGCCGCGTGTCGGCTTCCTAGCTAGTGACAGCAGCCGCAGCAGCGACGTCTTGCCGGCGCCGCTTGGCCCTAGAAGAAAATGGAACGAACCTGCCGGCAGATCGAACGAAATGTCTCGGAGCACTTCCGGCTCGTCGCCGTACCGCAGTGCCGCCTGATCAAATCGAGCAATGGCAACTAGTTGTGCGTCGTCTCGCATCGGTTCTCACTTTACTGTTTGCGCTCATAACCGAATCAGCGCTATTAGCTAGTAGTTGGTCCAGCGTAAACTGCGCTCTTCTTAAACTCAGAAATTGGCATCGGTTATAGCTAGCTAACAGCCCATGATGATAGCTTGTCCCCAGTGTCTAATCGCCTATTGTGTACCGCCTGCGGACTTCGGCCTACAATTGCGGGTTGTGCAGTGTTCGGCATGTGGTTGGCGCTGGACTCAGGCTCCGGAGCCGCCATTCACAGGCAGAAATGAGGCCGAGGCGCTTATCGACACAGTCCCCGATAAAGTTGCTGATCAGGAAAAAATCAAGGACGACATCTACGAATCCAATTTGGATTGCGGCAGCACTCAAACCGATGTCGTTGCGATTGACGAGGCTTTGCAGCTGCCTGAGGCGATCCCAGGCCGTTCAACGCCAATTTTCTCTGAACTCGTTCCCAAAGAACTCATGTCAGTTGCGTCCAACTTGAACGTAGATAAATTGCCGAAAGTGGCGGTTCCGCCCAAGCGCCGAGAACCATTCAGGTTAGCCATGCCAATCAATATTGCCTTGGCTGCGACTTTCTCGGCTGTAGCGATGGCAACGTGTTTGTTTTCAATACTAATCTTGCTGCATGGACCTATTATTGCCTTTTCTCCGTCAGCAGTCAACCTTTACCGATTGCTTTGTCTAGCTACAGTATCGCTAGGCGCAGGCCTAGAGATCAGGAACATTGAAAGTGCGCGCGACTCTAAAAAGTCAGACGAGATTGTGATAACCGGTGAAGTCGCCAATGTTATTGACATTCCAGTGTTGCTGCCAAGCATTAGTGTATCAATGTATGATGCCGATCACAATGAGCTACGATCCGTGACGCTAAGCAACTCTCGCACAACATTGTCTGCCGGCGGAACACTGTCTATCAATGCCCGTTTACCTACTGTACACGGGCAAGGGAAGTATCTTCGTGTCGGTTTTGTTGATGAGCGGTGACGTCTGTCCTGGCTATGTTCCGTCCTTCCTTGAGTTTCTGCATTTGGCCATGATACGCGGATGGGCTGCATGATGAACCGCAACAATCTGGCCTTCATTTACTGCAGTATATCGTTGAGTGGAGGTCAGAGAAGCGTGTCCAAGAAGTTCCTGGATGCTGCGTAAGTCGCCACCACCGATCAAGAGATGAGTCGCGAATGAATGACGGAATGCATGCGGTGTCGCCGTCTCAGGCAGGCCAAGTACGGTGCGTAGTCGGCGAATCTGCTTCTGCGCCACAGCGGGATCGAGTCGCCTCCCACGAGCACCGAGGAAAAGTGGACTAGCTGGTCTGGTATCGTACGGACAAGCGGCAATGTACGCGGCCAGCGCCTCGCGCACTACAGGCAACACAGGAACGATACGTTGCCTATTACCCTTTCCGACGATCGTAAGAGCCTTGTCCAAGGGCTCAGGGCTTCTGTTGAGCGCAAGCGCTTCGCCTATCCGCAATCCACACCCGTACAGCAATAGCAGTAGGGCGACATCGCGCTTACCCACCCACGCCTCGTCGGAAAGATCAGCAACAGAGCGCATTGCTTGTACCACGTGATCTTCACTTAGCGGCCTCGGAAGGTACCGCTTGAGCCGAGGAGAGCGGATGTTGTACGTGCCCGTATCCTTCGTGACGCCACAACGTTTCAAAAAGCGAAAAAATCCTCGTATGGCAGCCATTGATCTAGCGTTCGACGACAACTCGTAACCGAGGTCGCTACGCATAGCGAGGAAGGCTCGGAAGTCGACTGGAGTCAGCGCCGCCAGCCCGGCCACGTCGATCGTGCAACCAAGATATCCAGCCAGGAATCCTATGAAGGCCGAAAGATCTCGGAGGTAAGCATCAATAGTGTTTGATGCCAACCGCCGCTCGCCTTTTAGCCAGTCAGCCCAAGCATCGATCGCAGAGGCAAGGTCGACAGCAATTGCCAGTTGGCGTATCGCAGCCAAGCATTTCAGTCGGGGCGCCCAGGCGCAACTGATATCAACCGGCAAAGGCATGCCTCCACCACCCTGCTGAGAAAGCGCAACAACTCCGTGCCTTGACGGGGATGGAAGGCGCCGTCGCGGCGCGAGCCGAAGGCGAGCATGCCGACCTGACCTTGCTCGCCGCAGCGCACCCGTGCTAGGGCGGCGGAGCGGACCAAGCCGGCACCGGCGCCGAAGATCATGCCGTCGTCTGCCATTTCTCGGAGCAAGGAGACATCGCGTCCTGGGCCGATGAAGCGATCGACGTCCCCACCGCGTAGCCGACCAATGCCTCCGATCATCAACTCCAAGTTGGGGCCCGGCTCGACACTGAGCAAGCAAACATCGACGTCTAGCAGGATAGGTAGATCGTCGGTTATAGCGCGTATGAGCGCTGCAACATCTTGAGCAGCGATCATAAGGAGAACCGAAGCATGCGTTCGGCTTTGCGTCGCCAAGTTGGCTCGGCTGGTCTCGATCACCTCGTTGGCGCAGTCCCGAAGTCCGGCGATCTCGCCGCGCAGGCTCTCCATCATGTAGCGCTGCATGTCGACAACGGTGTCGCCGCTCCACTGCGATGGTGGCGTCATCCCCTGCAGCAGTTCAGCGCGATCAACGAAGAAGTCGGGATGCTTGCGCAGATAGGCGGCAATCGCATCTTCACCCGGTCGCTCGGCCTCTGCCGAGCCGGGCAATGTCGTATGCTTTCGCTGATCCTTGTTCTGCGTCATATGTGCCCTATAGCAGATTCAAAGCCGCAGCGCTAAGGGCTAAACTGAGGCTAATGAGTGACAAGCCCGACAGTGGTGGCGGCGTGGAGCAGCAACAATTTCACGAGGGAGATCGGTTAGCGGCGCTGCTGCCGTTGCCGCTGACAGGGCCTTACGATTACATCGTTCCATTAGGTGTGCAGGTAGCTACCGGCGACTACGTGGAGGTTCCGTTGGGAGGTCGTTGCCTGCCTGCCGTAGTTTGGGGACCGAGCTTCGGGGCGGTAGATGCCGCGAAAATCAAGCACCTGATACGTCTCTTGCCGGCCCCGCCACTACCACTGGTCTGTCGGCGATTTGTCGATTGGGTATCTGACTATACCGTACAGCCGCAGGGCGCGGTTCTACGGATGATGTTAAGCGTGCCCGAGGCTTTGGTGCTGTCGCTGCGGGCGATTAAGCTAGCAAGGTCATCGCTGGAGATTATCCCATCGGTGGCGCAAGCTCGCGTCCTTGCCATTCTGGGAGACGGGTCGCCGCGCACCTCTGCCGAGCTAGCGCGTGCTGCTCGATGCGGTAAGGAAGTAGTGCGCCGCTTGCTCCGTGCCGGCGTTCTCGAGGAAACTGAAGTGCCGACCTCTCCGCTGCCGGCGCCAGACTGGCGTCGTCCCGGTCGTGTGCTGAGTGCCGCACAAGCCGAGGTAGCGACTGCTTTGCGGGCAGCCATCAATGCGGGCTTCGGCGTTGAGTTGCTGCACGGCGTCCCAGGATCGGGGAAGACCGATGTTTACTTTGAGGGGATAGCAGAAGCGCTAGCTCAAGGCCTGCAAACGCTTGTCCTCCTTCCAGAAATCGCGCTGGGGGCGCAGTGGCGGGCTCGCTTCGCCCGTCGCTTTGGCGCTCCACCTGCCGAATGGCACTCTGACCTCAGCCGGTCACATCGGCGTCGCATATGGCGGTCGGTAGCCGAGGGTGCGGCGCAAGTAGTGGTCGGAGCCCGCTCGGCATTATTTTTGCCGTTCCCCAGGCTCGGCCTGATCATCGTCGACGAGGAGCATGACAGCTCGTTCAAGCAGGAGGAGGGCGTTGCCTACCATGCTCGCGACATGGCGGTAGTGCGGGCGAGGTTGGGACCGATCTCGTGCGTGTTGGTCTCGGCAACACCGTCGCTGGAAACGGCGGTCAACGTCCGCGCCGGCCGCTACCGCGAGCGCACCCTGCCGGAACGGGCAGCGGCCGGACCGGCGCCAGAAATCGAGGTGATTGACCTCCGCCGCGAGAGGCCACCCAAAGGCGGTTTCGTCTCACCTGCGCTACGCAGCGCGTTGGTCGAGACGTTTGCCGAAGGCCGGCAGGCTATGCTTTTCCTTAACCGCCGCGGCTACGCCCCCCTTACCTTGTGTCGGGCCTGCGGCCACCGGCTGCGTTGCCCGTCGTGTACTGCTTGGATGGTCGAACACCGTCTGATCGGCCGGCTGCAATGCCACCATTGCAGCTACAGCCGCCCACTGCCGCGGGCTTGTCCGGCCTGCGGAGCCGCTGATGCGCTTTCTCCCTGCGGACCCGGCGTTGAGCGACTTGCCGAGGAGATGGCAGCGATTGTTCCCGATGCGCGCATTGCACTGGCCACTTCCGACATGCTGCCCGGCCCGTCAGCCGCGGCTAAGTTGGTGGCGCGCATAGAGCGCCATGAGGTCGACGTGATCATCGGCACACAAATCTTCGCGAAAGGCTACCATTTCCCGCTCCTGACGCTCGTTGGCATTATCGATGCTGACTTAGGTCTAGCTGGCGGCGATCTTCGTGCCGCTGAACGCACCTTTCAGCTTCTATATCAGGTCGGTGGTCGCGCCGGGCGGGAGGTGGCCTGGGGGGAAGAACCTGGCCGAATTCTACTGCAGAGTGTTTGGCCAAAGCATCCCGTTATCGCCGCACTCGCCGCCGGTGACGCAGCTCGGTTTCTTGCCGCTGAGGAGGCCGACCGCCGCGACGCCGGGATGCCGCCATTCGGCCGGCTAGCAGCGCTGATCATTTCAGCGCGCGACGAAAGGCACGCGGAAAGCGCTGCCCATGCACTCGCCCGGTTGGCTCCTGCGGCTCACGGCGTGCGCGTGCTCGGCCCGGCGCCGGCGCCTCTTGCTCTGCTCCGAGGCCGGCATCGTCGCCGATTGCTAGCAGTCGCACCCCGTGACTTCCCCTTGTCAGCTTGGGTGCGAAATTGGTTGGCCAACGTCTCGCTCGCTCGCTCCGTTCGTCTGCAGGTCGATATAGACCCGCAGACCTTCCTTTAGCCCTAGTCGCATGAGCAACCCGCTACCAACAAGTGCTCGCTGCCAAGGTACTTTTCAGTCTGCATCTCGAATAATCGGCTGACCGTGCGCCTGAATTCGAAAGCACCGTCGCCGGTAGGATAAAGGGTTTCAGGCGGGCGCTCGGCAGAGCAGATCAGTTTCACACGGTGTTCGTAGAGCGCGTCGATTAGCGTGACGAAGCGCTTCGCTTCATTCCGGTTCGCTGGACTGAGGCTTGGAATACGAGAGAGGAACAGCACGTCGAAACGGCCGGCCAGAGCAAGATAATCGGGAGGACCGAGTGGCTGCTCGCATAGCTCTTTGAAGCTTGCAAATGCAATGTCGTCGCATGCGCGGGGGATGCTTAAGCTCCGGCCAAGTATTGAGAGCGTCTCGGGAGCAATCATAGCCCCGTGTGTCAGCCGGGCGAAATAATCTTCCATCTGACGATCGGCAGCGTCGTCCAGCGGGGTTATGTAGACGTGCATTGCTCGCATGCTCTCCAGACGGTAGTCCGTGCCGGCGTCGAGCTGGAGGACGTCCATCCGGCGTTCAATCATTTGAATGAAGGGCAGGAAATTCTCGCGCTGCAGGCCGTCTTTGTAGAGATCCCGCGGCGGACGGTTCGAAGTAGCCACAACAACGACACTAGCTTCAAATAGTGCCTCAAAGAGGCGACCAATGATCATCGCGTCCGCTATGTCTTGGACTTGGAACTCGTCAAAACACAAAAGCCGGCATTCGCGGGCAATGTCGCGCGCGACAGCTGGCAGGATGTCATCATCCTTTGCGCGTTTGCCGGCCCTAATATCGCGGATTGCCGGCTGCTGGCGCATCGCCCGGAGCCGACCATGGACTTCCTGCATGAACTCGTGAAAGTGTACTCGGCGCTTAGCGTGCAGCGGTGCAGCTCGGAAGAACATGTCCATGAGCATAGACTTGCCGCGACCAACGCCCCCGTAGATGTAGAGTCCCTGCGGCGGTGGCTCGGCCGCCGCGCGGCGAGTGAGGCCAAAGCGCTCTTTCCATCCTGCGCGGCCGCTGCCAGGTCGGAACGCTATAAGCGCGTGGTGAAGGCTCTCAAGCTTTTCTGCGGCCAATTCCTGCGCCGGATCCGGGCGGATTTCGCCAGACGCTAGGCGCGCCCGGTAGTGCATCAGAGGGCCATTGATCATCGCTAATGCCATTTGTGGCGGCCGTGGAAGCGCGAAATTAAGTTTGACGACGGGGGTTTGTAAAGCAGCGCAGTTTTCGGGCTCCCCGATCCACCGGTAGCCTCTTCTTTTACTCGCCGACCGCAGCCGCGTGTCCCTAGCCGGAGAGCGGCTCTGGTCGCTACTAACGTCGAATGCGGATGTTCGCCAAGTGTCTCCCGTCACAACTAACGCAGGGAGCAAAATGTATAGTTCGTGCCAACCCGAGGCGACCGGGCTTCGCGTGGTGAAAGCCGCTTCACCGTGTCGAGAATGCGATTGGCGGAGATTAGGGCGAACTCAAGCATGTCGTATGGCTCTGCAAATTCGGACATAGCTTTCGAACCGCTGAAAATCTTGATCGTCGTTGAAGCCGCGGGAGGGGGATCAGGCCGCCACGTCATCGAGTTGGCCGAAGGGCTAACGGCGGTCGGCTGCAACGTTCACCTCATTTACTCCGAAGTGCGCAGCGATCCTAATTTTCGCGCAGGTTTGGCGAAGTTAAAGAAAGTTAACACCCTGAGCGTTCCGATGCGGCGAGAGCCACATTGGACGGACTTAGGCTGTATGTTGCGTATACGTCAGTATATCCGCAAATTCGGCGGGTTCGATGTCGTTCACGCTCATTCCTCAAAAGCTGGTGTACTTGCGCGTATTGCTGCGATTGGCTGCCGCACCGCAACAATCTACACGCCTCACGCCATGCGCACGATGGATCCGGGCTTGCATCCGGCCTTGCATGCATTCTATCGCCTCATCGAGGTTGCACTTGCTCGATCATGTTCCGACCTGATCATCGCAGTTTCTGACTTCGAGCGTAGTCATATTCAAAAGCAGGGTGTGCCGAAGTCCAAGATTTGCGTGATTGTGAACGGCGTGCCGCAGGTGCCGCCGAGCGACCGTGGCGCTATCCGAAAAGCAATCGGGCTGGCAGATAACGAATTTTGCGTCGGTTTTATTGGCCGGCTAGTGCCTCAGAAAGCGCCCGAGCGATTTGTCCTAGCGGTCGAAAGGCTATCGCTGCACGAGCCGAGAGTGCGAGGGGTAGTTGTCGGATCTGGCCCGTTGCAGCAGTCAACGCACGGCGCGGCTCGTGCGGCCGGAGTGTTTGAGAAGATTGTCTGGATTACCGATCAGCCGGGGCCGGCCGTGCTACCGGCATTCGACGTGTTGTTAATGCCCAGCCTTTACGAGGGCATGCCATACGTACTGCTAGAGGCGCTAGCCGCTGGAGTGCCCATTGTCACAACCGACGTTGGTGGCGCTAAAGAGGCTGTTGACAACGGCGTGACGGGATTCATTTTGCCGGAGAACTTCACCGACGAGCTGGTGGAGCGGCTCGCCCTCCTTGCGCATGACGAACCATTAAGGCAACAGATGTCGGCGGCAAGCCTGCGCAAGAGCAGCGAAGTCTCAATCGATCATATGGTCATGCAAACTCTACGTGCTTACAACCATGCTGTACGCAAGCATGGCCCGAACCGGCCGTTTGCCATCGCCGCAGAGCCTTACAAGATCCCCCTGTTACAAACTCAAGGCCCCCATCGCGGAAGTGAGGGAAATATAATTTTCCCCGACTGATCAACTTGAGGTCACGGGAAGCGGAAAATGTTGCTCGACGAAGCTCGAAATTGTTCGGGAAGAGGCGGAACGCCTTGCAGTTGATTTCGGTTGTTTGCACAGGTTTGCTGCGGATCTCCCCGATAGCGAGCAGCAGCAGTCGATGCCTACGGTAACATCGCCCATTACGCAGTGAGGCTGAGCGCGCCGTTCTACTGCCGGCGCCAAGGCTAGACCATCATGTCGGTGAGGCGGTAGTTGGTTGAGGCAGCCCGCCTCGAAGTGCAGCTAAGGCATGTAACAACGCTGACGGGGGTTGCTCCGATGGTCGGAGCCGATCCCCAGGCACTGAGCGAGGCGGACCATGACGGATCTTACGCTTTTCGTCGGCTTGGACGTACACAAGAAGACGATCTCGGTCGCGCTGGTCGATGCGATGGCGGGCGCCGAGGTGCGGTTCTACGGCACGATCGCGAATGAGCCGGATACGCTGCGCAGCCTGTGCCGGAGGCTGTCGAAGGACGGCCGGCCGCTGCACTTTTGCTATGAAGCCGGCCCCTGTGGCTACGGTGTGCAGCGTCATCTGACGCGTCTCGGACACCATTGCGACGTGGTGGCGCCGGCGCTGATTCCGTGCAAGGTCGGCGACAAGGTGAAGACCGACCGCCGCGACGCGATGATGCTGGCGCAGACGCTGCGCGCTGGGCAGCTGACCGCAGTCTGGGTGCCGGACGAGGCGCACGAGGCGATGCGGGACCTGGTTCGGTTGCGGGCACAGGCGATGCGGGATTTGCGCAAGATGCGCCAGCAACTGCTGAGCTTCCTGCTGCGTCATGGCATCGTTTCCCCCTATGGCCACTGGACGAAGATGCATCGCCGCTGGCTGGGCGAACTGACCTTCGCGCATCCGGCCCAGCACTTGGCGCACGAAGAGATGCTGCAGCGGATCGAGCGTGCCGAGGCGCTGTGCGATCGGCTGAAGCGGGCGATCGCCGACCTGGTGCCGCAGTGGTCGCTGGCGCCGGTCGTCCTGGCGATCCAGGCGCTGCGCGGTGTGTCGCTGGTCGTGGCGGCGGTGATCGTCGCCGAGGTCGGCAGCTTCGGCCGGTTTGACAATCCCCGCCAGCTGATGGCCTATCTCGGCCTCAATCCGTCGGAGCATTCCAGTGGCGCGACGATCCGCCGCGGCCCGATCACCAAGACCGGCAATGCGCTGGCGCGGACCTGCCTGGTCGAGGCGGCCTGGACCTACCGGTTCCCGGCACGGGTGACACAGATCATTCGCGACCGGATGAAGGATCTGCCAGAGCCGATCCGCAACGTCGCCTGGAAGGCGCAAGTCCGGCTCTCGGGGCGATATCGTAAGCTCACGGCGGCCGGCAAGCCGGCGCCCAAGATCGTTGTGGCGATCGCGCGCGAGCTGGTCGGCTTCATCTGGGCCATCGCTCGAATGGTCGAGCCGAAGTTCGCCTGACGGCGATGCGGCGGCAACCGGCTCTAACAAGCAGAAGGTGAAACGGCCATAACACGAACAGTCATCGACGCCCAATGCCGACGGCAGGATGAGGAAGGAGGGGAACCCTCGATCCGGGTTTGATGCCGGGATCATCCGATGCGCGTTTGCTAGACAGAGGAAGCCCCACGACGAACCTTGGTCATGCGGCACCGACCCGCGGATAAGAGCCAGATCAACCGTCGTCCATGCTTCCTGCCGTCCGCATTGGGCGCCAATTGCCCAAGTATCACCTGCAAATGCAGGACGGATCAGTTTGCCTTCGTCTTGACATTACGGACATAAGAGCCCGCATTTCTCACGGCGGCTGCTGGAATTGGCTGGGTTGGCTTTGTCTGGAGATGGTTTCGCGGTGCTGGGCTTTGGAGGCGAGCGCTTGTTCTGCCGCCTGCGACGGGGCGGGCGGATTGGCCGGGTGTGGGCTGGTGGTTGGCGGGAAGGTTTCGGTCCGGCGGCGTCAGTGTCAGTGGGCCGCGGCGCGTATTCGGGCGTGGGCGAGAGTGAACTCGTGGGCGTAGGGGTAGGCAAACGCCATGGCGATCTTGATGCGGCGGACAGAGACGCGGACCTGGGCGCCGATCTTCTTGAGGCGGATGGTGCCGCACGTGGATGTCGCGAGGCGGGTGTGCGCGAGGCCGATCCGCCGCAGCGCCCCCAGCAGCAGGTAGAACCACAGCCTGAACTGGTTGGCGCGCATCGAAGCCGCGCTGGTGCGGTCGGCAAAGAGATCGAGTTGGCATTCCTTGATCCGGTTCTCCGTCTCGCCGCGGGCGCAATAGAGCTCTTCGTAAAGGCGGCGGGCCGGCCAGCGGTCTGGTTTCAGCGAGGTGGAGAAGTGATGGGGTGGATGGCCCCGTGACGGCATCTGAGTGCCAGGATGGTGTCATCGAGGATCACCATCTGCGGGAGCCATCCATGAATGAGATCACGACGCTCGAATCGATTTGGCCAAGAACGTTTTTCAGGTCCATGGCGTCGACACGAGCGGTGCCGTGGTGGTCCGGAAGGCGGTACGCCGTGTTCAGGTTCTGCGGTTCTTCGAGGCTTTGCCGCGGTGCCTGGTCGGCATGGAGGCGTGTGCGACGGCGCACTACTGGGCGCGGGCGATCGCGGCGCTGGGCCATGAGGTCCGGTTGATGCCGCCGCAGTACGTCAAGGCCTACGTCAAGCGCAACAAGAACGACGCGGCCGACGCCGAGGCGATCTGCGAGGCGGTGCGCCGGCCGTCGATGCGCTTCGTGCCCGTGAAGTCTGCCGAGCAGCAGGCGGTTCTGACGATGCATCGGGCAAGGGAGCTGCTGATCAGGCAACGGACGATGCTGGTCAACGCACTCCGTGCTCATTTGGCGGAGTTCGGAATCGTTGTTGCCCAAGGCATCCATCAGGTCTGCGATCTTGTCGCGATCGTCGCCGACGAAGGGGACGAGCGTGTGCCGGCAATTGCCCGAGGCGTGCTCCGGGTCGTCGCCGACCAGATCGCCGTCCTGCAGACCGGGATCGCCGACATCGACAGGCGCATCCTCGCCTGGCACCGATCGAGCGAGGTCAGCCTGCGGCTCGCCGGAATGCCCGGCGTCGGACCGATCGTCGCCTCGGCGATCGCCTCGAGTGTGCCCGACGCGTCGGTGTTCCGCTCCGGCAGAGAGTTCGCCGCCTGGCTGGGCCTGGTGCCGAAGCAGTCCGGGATCGGCGGCAAGACGTGGCTGGGTCGGATCAGCAAGCGCGGCGACGGATATCTGCGCCGATTGCTCGTCACCGGGGCTCTGACCGCGCTGACCCGATCCAAGGCGGTGAAGGCGATGCCGTGGATCATCGGCATGAAGGCGCGAACGAAGCGGCCGATGGTCATCGCCGTCGCTTTGGCCAACAAGATGGCTCGGACGGCATGGGCGATGATGGTCCGGGCCACCGCGTATCGCGCATCGGCGGCCTGATCTGTATTTGTTTAGATCAAATCTGACAGGTTGGAGTGGTGGGGGTGTCGTCTCCGAGCGTAGACATTGGAGTATCGGAGCGAGGAGACGACACGATGACGAGGGACGAGAAGATCATCCGCAACAAGGTGGGCGTGCTGGAGCTGTCGAAGCAACTGGGCAGCGTCAGCCAGGCCTGCCGGATCATGGGGTTTTCCCGCGACAGCTTTTACCGGTTCAAGGATCTGTACGAGAAGGGCGGCGAGACAGCGCGGATCGAGCTGTCACGCCGGGTGCCGAACCCGAAGAACCGGGTGGCGGAGACGATCGAGCGGCGCATTCTCGAGGCGACGCTGGAGCAGCCGGCCTGGGGCCACACCCGGATCGCCAACGAACTGGCGAAGGAGGGCATCCGGGTCTCGCCCACCGGCGTTCGCGGCGTCCTCGTTCGCCACGACCGCAACACCATGGCGAAACGGTTGAAGGCGCTGGAGGCGAAGGTAGCGCAAGATGGCCTGATCCTCACCGAGGATCGCTGGCGGCGCTGGAAAAGGCGAAGGCGGACAAGGAAGCGCACGGCGAGTTCGCCAGCGAATGCCCCGGCTACTGCGGCGCCCAGGACACTTTCACGTCGGCACGTTGAAGGGAGTGGGTCGCATTTACCAGCAAACCTTCATAGACACCTACGCAAGGTTGGCTTTGCCAAGCTGTACGACGTCAGGACGGCGATCACCGCGGCCGATCTGCTGAATGATCGGGTGCTGCCATTCTATGAGGAGCAGGGCATTCCCTCTGCCGCGTGCTGACCGATCGCGGCAGCGAATACTGTGGCAATCCCGAGCGGCACGAGTACGAGCTCTATCTCGCCATCGAGAACATCGACCACAGCCGGACGAAGACAAAGAGCCCGCAAACCAATGGCATCTGCGAGCGCTTCCACAAGACGATGCTGGACGAGTTCTACCGCGTCGCCTTTCGCAAGAAGCTCTATCGGACGATCCCCGAGCTACAGGCCGACCTGAACGAATGGCTCCGCCAGTACAATGACCGCCGCACCCACCAGGGCCGATGGTGCTACGGCAAGACACCCATGCAGACCTTCGTTGACAGCTTGCCCATGGCGAGAGAAGCTGATCAGTCAGCAGAGCCAATCCTCATTGGCCGCCAGCTGAGCGGACCTGTCAGGCCTCGGAGACACACCGTCCAAATCTGACAACTGTCCGATCAGGTCTAGACTTATACACCTGATATCGCTTCACCCGCCATTCGCATGATGAGAAGTCGCCAGCTTGCGCGGACGAGACTCGGGATGGTTCAGTCGGTCGAGCCGACGGTCGAGAGCAGCCTGCGGGGTCCACAGGACTTCGAGTTCAGTGAAGTGATGAGGCCTCGACCAGCGGAACCCATCAAGGCCAGCGGTCGCTGCGCCGCGTTCGATAGGCCGGACACATGACTGCAAGCGACCCGCCTGCACCATCCAGAAGAACGTTCTTTGCCAAGCGGGGCCATCCACACATGGTCGACGCCCTCACCAAGCCCTGGCCGGCCGGACGCCGATGACCGTGTGGCGCGACGGCGTCGGCGGCACCCGGGCCGGCAACGCCGTGGACATGACGCTGCGCTTGGACGACGCTACCGCGTCGCCCACATGCCCACCGCGTCAACAACCGCACCAGGCGACTTGCGTGGCGTGATCAAAAGTGAGTCGGAGCCGGCAGCGTTTCCAATCAAGAACGACCGTCCAGTGGTCCCGCCGACGGGGTCCAATTCAGGAGGCAATGAGCCAGTTTGCCATTGTCTTCGCTGACCCGGGAAACCAAGACACGGGCCAACCAAACACAAAAAAATGACATACCCGACGGCGCGGGCGCCGTTCGGCCACTGGCGCACCCAGACGTTCATCGTCGCCCTGCGCTGCGACGGCCTCACCGCCCCCTGGCTCATCGACCGGCCGATGAACCGCCAGATGTTCGACCTCTACATCGAAACGCAGCTGGCGCCGACGCTGCAGCAAGGCGACGTCGTCATCCTCGACAACCTGGCGGCGCACAAGAGCGCCAAGGCAGCGGCGATCCTCGGCGAGCGCGGCTCCTGGTTCCTCTTCCTGCCGCCCTATAGCCCCGACCTGAACCCGATCGAAATGGCCTTCGCCAAGCTGAAGGCGCATCTCCGACGGATCGGCGCCCGAACCATCGACGCCCTGTGGCGCGCCGTCGGCGACCTCTTTGCCGGGATCCACAACCTGCGGTGCGGGACGATGTGGCGGCGGGGGCGGAGCTATGCGCAGGACCTGAGGGCTCGGGTGCTGGCGGCGGTCGATGGCGGGATCGCGATGCGCGAGGAGGCACCGCTGTTCCGGGTGAGCGTGTCCTACATCTACAAGGCGTTGATGCGCAGGCAGGCGACCGGCGACAGCGGCGTTAACCCGAACCGCGGACACCGCCCGCGCAAGCTGTCGCCCGAGCAGGAGGCGGCGCTCGCCGCCCGCATCCAGGGCGAGCCGGACATCACGCTCGCCCGCCTGCAGGACTGGCTGTGCGATCAGCACGGGGTGCGGCTGAGCAACGGCGGCATCTGGGCGGCGGTCAAACGGCTCGGCTTCACCTTCAAAAAAAACGCTTTCGGCGAGCGAGCAGGACCGCCCGGACGTCCCGCCCGCCGGGCTGGGTGGAACGCGGCCCGGCCGTTCATTGACCCCGAGCGCCTGGTGTTCATCCACGAGACCGCCGTCGACACCAAGATGACCGGCGCTACGGGCGTGCTGCGCGCGGCGCGCGGGTCGAAGGTGCGGCGCCGTTCGGCCACTGGAAAACCATGACCTTCGTCGCCGCACTCCGGCTCGAAGGGATCACCGCTCCCTGGCTGCTCGACGGCGTCATGGACGGCGGTGCTTTCCGGACCTATGTCGAGCGCGTTCTCGTGCCGGCGCTCGAGCCCAGCGACATCGTCGGCATGGACAACCTGCCGGCGCACAAGATCACCGCAGTCCGCGACGCACTCGCCCACGCCCGGGCGCAGGTCTTCTACCTCCCGCCCTACTCGCCGGACATGAACCCGATCGAGCTTGCCTTCGCTGAGCTCAAGGCGCTGCTCCGCCGAAACCCGGGCGGAACCATCGACGCCCTCGGGCGGCGGATCGGAGACCCGCTCGACGCCTTCACCCCGACCGAGTGCGCCAACCTCTTCCGCCCGGCCGGCTATCAACACTCAATGTGAAAACGCTCTAAGTAGCACGCACAATTCCCGGGCAGGCTACCGCGCCGCAACCTTGCGACCGTAGGGTAAACCGAACGCGAACCGAACAACGGATCCCATTTTGTTGACCTGGACGAGTTCGTCTCCCGCGAGCCTGCGTGTTCAGGTCTAGAGAATGCGTTGCGCTAGCAGTGTTTTTATCTCGGCGATCGCCTTACCAGGGTTGAGATGCTTAGGACAGGTGTTGGTGCAGTTCATGATTGTGTGGCAGCGGAAGACGCGATAAGGGTCGTTGAGTTGGTCGAGCCGCTCCCCTGTGGCTTCGTCACGAGAGTCGGCGATCCAGCGATAGGCCTGCAACAGCACGGCAGGGCCAAGGTAGCGGTCGCCATTCCACCAGTAACTGGGGCAGCTTGTCTGGCAACAGAAGCACAGGATGCATTCCCACAAGCCGTCCAGCTTTACCCGCTCCTCCGGGCTCTGCAATCGTTCCCCGGCGGGTGGCGGCGTTTCCGCCTGGAGCCATGGCTGGATCAGCCGGTACTGTGCATATGGAACCGAAAGGTCCGGCACCAGATCCTTAACTACCGGCAGATGGGGCAGCGGATAAATCTTTACGTCGCCCTTGATGTCATCGATGGGTTTGGTGCAAGCAAGCGTGTTAGTGCCGTCGATGTTGAAGGCGCATGAACCGCAAACGCCCTCTCGGCAGGACCGCCGGAAAGTTAGGGTGGAGTCGATCTCGTTCTTGATCTTGATCAGCGCGTCCAAAACCATGGGCCCGCAGGAATCAAGGTCGACGTGGAAGGTATCGATCCTCGGATTTTCGCCGCTTTCCGGATCCCATCGATAAATTCGAAAGCGCTTCACGCGCTTCGCGCCGACCGGCATCGGGTGCGATTTTCCATCCTTGATACGGGAATTGGCTGGTAACTTGAACTCGGCCATGGATGTCCTCCTCGAGCGTAGGGTTGTCCGAGTAGTTTAGTAAACGCGGGCCTGCGGCTCGATGTATTCGGCTTCATTGGTGAGGGTGTAGGTGTGTACTGGCCGGTAACCCAAACTCACCCGACCTTGGTCATCTATCCAGGCAAGTGAGTGCTTCATCCAAGTCTTGTCGTCGCGCTTTGGGCAGTCGTCGCGAGCGTGAGCACCACGGCTTTCCTTCCGGGCTTCTGCTGAATACAGCGATGCTTTGGCGCAGGTCAGCAAATTTTCTAGTTCCAGCGCTTCCACCAAATCCGAGTTCCAGATCAGCGACCGGTCAGCGAGTTTGATATCACCCAGAGAGTTCCAAACCTGATCGATCTTACGGCAGCCGTTTTCCAGCACTTCCTGAGTCCGGAAGACGGCCGCGTTGAGTTGCATTGTCTTCTGCATATCGAGCCGGATCTCGGCGGTCCGTCTTGAGCCGGAGGCGTGCCTTAGCCTGTCCAATCGGGAGAGCGCTCGGTCAGCACCATCCTTTGGCAACGGCGCGTGCGGGGCGCCGGGCTTGATCTTCTCTGCAGCACGAAGGGCTGCGGCCCGGCCGAACACTACCAGATCGAGCAGCGAGTTGGTGCCGAGACGATTGGCACCGTGCACTGAAGCGCAGCCGCACTCACCAACTGCCATTAATCCTGGGCACAGTGCGTCTGGATCGCTGTCTGTAGGCCGCAACGCCTCGCCGTGATAGTTCGTTGGAACGCCACCCATGTTGTAGTGAACAGTCGGCAGAACCGGAATCGGCTCCTTGGTGGCGTCAACACCGGCAAAAATTTTCGCTGTTTCGGTGATGCCGGGAAGTCTTGCCATCAAGATGTCGGAGCCAAGGTGCTCCAGATGCAGTAGAATGTGGTCTTTCTCCGGGCCGACCCCACGGCCTTCCAGGATCTCCATGGTCATTGACCGAGACACCACGTCTCGCGACGCCAAATCCTTTGCAGTTGGCGCGTAGCGCTCCATGAACCGCTCGCCCTCGGAGTTAGTAAGGTAGCCGCCCTCACCGCGCGCGCCTTCCGTGATTAAGCAGCCGGAACCGTAGATCCCTGTCGGGTGGAATTGGATGAACTCATGGTCCTGCAACGCCAAACCGGCTCGTGCCGCCATGGCGTTCCCGTCGCCCGTACACGTGTGCGCCGAGGTGCAGGAAAAGTAAGAACGCCCATAGCCGCCGGTAGCCAGCACTGTAGTATGGCCGATAAACCGATGGATTGATCCGTCGTCGAGGTTCCAGGCAACGACGCCGCGGGCACGCTCCATCTTCGTCCATGATCAGGTCGATGGCAAAATATTCGACAAAAAACTCAGCGTTGAACTTCAGGCACTGCTGATAAAGCGTGTGCAGGATAGCATGCCCGGTGCGGTCCGCGGCAGCGCACGCACGCTGCACCGGCGCCTCGCCGTAGTTGCGCATGTGCCCGCCAAAGGGCCGCTGATATATTTTGCCGTCCTTGGTGCGAGAGAAGGGGACACCAAAGTGCTCCAGTTCCAATACCGACGGGATCGCTTGCCGACACATGTATTCGATCGCGTCCTGATCGCCGAGCCAATCGGAACCCTTAACAGTGTCGTACATGTGCCACTGCCAGTGGTCTTCCGCCATGTTGCCGAGTGCAGCGCCGATGCCGCCCTTGCGCCGCGACGGTGTGGCTCCGCGTTGGGAATACCTTCGTAATCGAGGCGGTCTTCAGACCGGCGGCCGCGAGACCCATAGTTGCCCGCAGACCGGCACCACCGGCGCCAACGACGGCGACGTCATAAATATGATCAATGATGGGATAAGCGACGGGCATCGGGATTAGCTCCTCAGCGCGACGAGAACGACCGCTAGCACGCAAGAAGCGGCGAGCGACGCCAAAACGAACTTGACAGCGAGCAGCGTAGCGACGCGCGTCCCTTCACCATGCACGTAATCCTCGATCACCACCTGCATGCCAAGATGCGCGTGGTAGAACAGTACGATAACGGTGAGGATCATCAGCAGCGCGTTGCCAAACTGCGCAAGCCAAAGCTGGAAGGTAGCGTAATCGGCGCCGATCAACGAGACGATCGCGATAACAAACCAGATTGCGAGCGGGACCAGAGCAATGGCGGTCACTCGCTGAGCCCACCAGTGACCTACACCTTCCTTGGCGGAACCGAGACCACGAACGCGCCCCAACGATGAGCGAAGCTGCGCCATATTATCCTCCCACCGTGTAAGCTGCGACCAACGCGATTGCCGTTGCGCCGCAGGCGAACGCGAGCATCGCCAAGCCCGACGTGTGCAATTGGCTTAGTTCGAATCCCCAGCCGAAATCCCAGGCAAGGTGCCGGATGCCGTTGCCGAGGTGATAAAAACCGCGAAAGTAAATCCCCAGAGGATAAATTGGCCTATCCAGGAGCCAACAAAGGCTTGGACAGTGCTGAATTGGTCCGGTCCATAGGCGGCTGCGACCAGCCACCAAGTAAGGAGTAGCGTACCGGCGGTCAGTGCTACGCCGGTGACGCGGTGCAGGATCGACAGCACAGAAGTCATTTGCGGCCGATAGACTTGAAGGTGCGGAGAGAGGGGACGTTCTGGGGAAGGCATGGGCGTTCACCCTTTTCGTTGGAGCCCGCGAGGGCTCCCGGGCGGTGCTCGGAATGCCTTTCGCCTTTAGATCGTTACAGCCGCTCTGAACACGAGTCAACGTTCGCAGACGCACAATACCTATGTGCTCAGGGCTGGGCAGCATTGCAGCAAAGGAAAAGCGTCGGAGTCTTAACGCACTCTGCTTCAACCACGATCGACACGACGTGGGATCATCCGCGCTGATGGGGATGGTACTTAAGAAGGAGGCACCGGTCGACAAGGCAGATGCCTTAGTCGAATAGGTGTCCCAAGCGGCCCAACAAACACGTTTCGACCTCATCTAAGCATTTAGGCTACGTCTGAGTCTCCCGGCCCGAGGTAACTTGCCACGCAGTGCTCCCAAAATGGGCGTTGGTGCAATTTTGCCGATTGCTTGTGCGCTAGCTTTGGATGTTTATGAGCCTCTTGCATCGCCGATGCTCCGCTCCTATGGCTCTATGATAAGGTGCGGCCAAAGGAACATTTCTTGGCACGAGCCTTGCTTAACAGCGACGCAATGTGAAAGCTCAGGGGCTCCCAATCGGTCGTGAGGAACATGAAGCTCGGTGACGCCTTCGACGAAATGCACGGTCTGCGCGACGGTGTCCGTAAGGCCTATGGTACCTACAATGAGTGGCTCGAAACGACTACCCACGTCCGCCTCTTGGAAAAGCATCAGCAGGCGGACTTAATCTTTCGGCGTCTGGGAATCACGTTTTCGGTTTATGGCAGCGAGGAAGGTGTCGAGAGGCTGATTCCGTTCGATGTCATCCCGCGCATCCTTGACGCGGAAGAATGGAAGACGGTCGGCACCGGAGTCTGCCAGCGGGTGCGGGCGATAAACGCGTTTCTTGATGATATTTACCACGAGCAGCACATCCTCAAGTCCGGGCGTATTCCTTCGGCTCTGGTGCTTAACAACCCCGGCTTCAGGCCAGAGGTGCTCGGTCTTGATCTGCCGCGACAGGTTTATGTGCATGTCGCCGGAGTCGACGTTGTCCGCATCTCGGCCAACGACTTCTATGTCTTGGAAGACAACACCCGCGTTCCTTCCGGCGTATCTTACATGCTTGAGAACCGAGAGACTATGATGAAGCTGTTTCCGGAGCTGTTCGCGCAGCACTCGGTCGCTCCGGTCAATCACTATCCGGAAATGCTGCTGCGGACCCTGCGCTCGGTGGCGCCGCCCGGCATCATTGATCCGACGGTGGTCGTGCTCACCCCTGGTCACTATAACAGCGCCTACTTCGAGCATGCCTTCCTTGCCATGCAGATGGGCGTCGAACTGGTGGATGGCAGGACCTGTTTGTCGAGGACGACACGGTGTTCATGCGTACCACCAGCGGGCCACGCCGGGTGGATGTTGTCTACCGTCGCATCGACGATGACTTCATTGATCCACTGTCGTTCGACGCGCACTCAATGCTGGGCGTGCCCGGGCTACTGTCCGTGGTGCGCAACGGCCGCGTCTCTTTGGCTAACGCAATCGGCACCGGCGTCGCCGACGATAAGGCGATCTACTGCTTTATCCCCGACATGATCGAGTTTTATTTGGGTGAGAAGCCGATTCTGAAGAATGTGCCGACCTTTCGCTGTGCGCTGCCCGACGATCGCGCGTACGTCGTCGACCACCTTGAGGAACTGGTGGTCAAGGAGGTCGGCGGGTCCGGCGGCTATGGCATGCTGGTCGGCCCGATGAGCACCGCCGAGCAGCGCAATGATTTTCGACACAAGCTGCTGGCTGATCCCGACAATTTCATTGCCCAGCCAACCCTCAACCTGTCGACCGTGCCCACGTTGATCGACGGCCAGATCGTTCCCCGTCACGTCGACCTGCGTCCCTACGTGCTGACGGGCGAGACGACGCAAGTGGTGCCGGGCGGTTTGACTCGCGTAGCTCTCCGCGACGGCTCGCTCGTGGTCAATTCCTCGCAAGGTGGCGGGACCAAGGACACCTGGGTCCTGGAGGCCTGACGGATGCTGGGTCGTACCGCCAACAACGTCTACTGGATGGCGCGGTATGTTGAGCGGGCCGAAAATTTGGCGCGACTGCTCGCTAGCACCTATCACATGTCGCTGTTACCGGCAGCCAGCGGTAATGACGCGCGGCAATGGGAGGCGCCGCTGCAGCTGGCCGGCGACCGGGGTGACTTCGTCTCCAGGTTTGGCGAGGTGACGCCGGGCAGCGTGCTGGCCTACATGGCGCTCGACGGTGACAACCTCTCCAGCATCCGCTGCTGCATTCGGCTCGCCCGGGAGAACGCGCGAGCGACTCGACCGGAACTAACCACAGAGGTGTGGGAGGGCATCAACCAAAGCTACCTCGAATTGGAAGCGATGTCGTACCCGAAGCTGGTCGACCAGGGCTTTCGTGAATTTTTCGAGTGGGTGAAGGAGCGTTCGCATTTGTTCCGCGGTGCCATCTACGGGACGATGCGGCGCGGCGACGCTTTCACATTCTCGCGTCTGGGAACGTTCATCGAGCGCGCTGACAACACGGCGCGCTTCCTTGCCATTAAGTGGGACATGCTTTCGCCGGGAGGACGGCCTATGGCCGCCGAGGACTATTACCGCTGGGGCGCGTTGCTACGCGCGTTCAGTGCTTTCAAGGCCTATCGCGAGGTCTACTCCGGCATCATCGAGCCGCGCCGCGTCGCCGAGTTGCTGGTCCTGCGCCGCGACATGCCACGATCGCTGTTCGCCTGCACTGCGGAGGTCAACGATATCCTCCGCCACCTTCGCGAGAACGCCGCCTGCACGCGGCTGTCCGGGCAGATTAACGAACGGCTGCAGCGCAACCGCATCGACGGCATCCTGCGCTCCGGCCTTCCCCGCTTCCTTAACGGCTTCATTGCCCGCAACAACGAACTGCACGGAATGATCGGCCAGGAATTCATGTTGGTGCTATGAGACTTACCATCGAACATAAGACCCATTATCGGTTCGAGCGACCGGCACACCACAGCATTCAGTATCTGAGGCTGACGCCGCGCGCCGACTCTTCACAGTCGGTGATTACTTGGACAGTGACTACCCCCGGCAAGATCAAACGGTGGGTGGATGGCTTTGGCAACGTCGCACACGTCTCGGTACAGAACGGTGTGCATGACGAGGTGCCGGTGACCGTTCGCGGTGAGGTGGAAACGATGGACACCTGTGGCATGCTTCCAGCCGACGACGGGCTGCCGCCGCTGATGTTCATGCGGCCCACGCCGTTCACCGAAGTTACTCCCGCGATTGCTGCCCTCGCCGCTCCATTCCGCGAACGCGCAGAGGACGAGGGTACTATCGCCGCCCTGCATGCGATGATGCTGTCGGTGCACACCACGCTCGATTATCGCCCCGGCTTCACCGACGTCGAGACGACGGCGGGCGAGGCGCTGGAGCAAGGTTCTGGGATCTGCCAGGACCACGCCCACTTGTTCATCGCATGCTGCCGGGTCATTGGAGCGCCGGCGCGGTATGTCAGCGGCTATCTCTACACTGAGCTGGAGGACCAACGAAGCCTCGGCAGCCATGCCTGGGCGGAAGCCTACATAGACGACAAGGTCGGCTGGGTGTCATTCGATCCAACCAACAGCCGCAGCGCCACAGAGGCCTACGTTCGTCTCGCCGTCGCCTTTGACTATGCCGGCGCGGCGCCGATTCGCGGAGTGCGCAGCGGTGGAGGCATTGAAGAAATGAGCGTCCACGTCTCTGTCGTGGAGGAACCGATCCTCAGCGTTCAGTCACAAAGTCAGAACAACGCCGTTCAGTATCAAAAATCGCGGCACTAGTTTGTAGGGACTCATCATCAGCGGCTATCCCCCCCGGCGGTTGACGCCGCAAGCGTTTGTCTTCCTACGGCGGTGATTGGCGCCGACGCCGAACGCAGAGTTTAGATAGGGCGGCCACTCTTCCTGACGGCGGCCGTAGCGGGAGCGCTGCGAACTCGGTTGGTGCAGAAGCGAGTCTTTGTTACTATTCTCAGCTATGCGTGCTTTGCTTACTCGATCGTGTTGCAGCGCGAAGAAACGGAGCCCCGGAGCGGGGATGCCGAGACGCGCGGCTGGTAGGGAGAGGTGCAGCGGGCGTTCAACCTTCCGGTGGGGCAGCGCAGCGGGTGTGGTGGCTTTGGCGGCGGTGATTCTAGTTGCCGGCGTGGCGCGCGTCGCTGCGCAGACAAATGCATCTGGGCAGATCGAGGATCGCGCTCTAATCAATCCAAAACCGATCGATACTCTTGTCGGAACGGCGCCAAAACTGACGTTGATGGGGCTGCCGCCGCAGACGCCTAGAACTGCCGGCGAAAAGCAGATCGAACTCAACGTCGTCTACTCGGATAGCGCCATCTACAACCCCGGCACTGGCCGCAAGGATCGGGTGCGGCTGCGCAGTTACGTCGGTGCTGACGCCGATCCGCGACGGCCGTACGTCGCGCCGACGATTGATGTCGCTCCCGGTGATACCGTGCGGATCACGCTGAACAACAAGCTGCCGGCCGATCTTGCCTGTATTGACCCCAGCGAAAACGTTAACGCCCCCCACTGCTTCAACGGTACCAACCTGCACACGCACGGCCTGTGGGTTAGTCCGGCTGGTAATTCCGACAACGTGCTGCTGTCGATCAACCCCGGCGTGAGCTTTCAGTACGAGTACAACATCCCGCCCGACCATCCGGCGGGTACCTTCTGGTACCACTCGCACCGCCACGGCTCGACTGCCCTGCAGGTGTCGAGCGGCATGGCAGGGGCGCTGATCGTCCGCGGCAGCCGTCTGCCCACCATCGAGGGTAACGGCGACATCGACACGCTTCTCGTCGGCCGTGACAGCAAGCCTATGCCGGAGCGCATACTCGTCCTGCAACAGATTCAGTATGCGTGTCTCGACGCGCAGGGCGCCATCAAGGTGCAACGCGACGACGCCGGGGCGGTAATCGCCTGGCCGTGCGATCCCGGCGAAGTCGGCGGCATCGAGTTCTACGACGATCCAGGCGGCAATGGCCTGTTTGGTCCGGGCACCTGGAACCAATCAGGTCGCTTCACCAGCATCAATGGCCTAGTGCTACCGACATTTACCGCCAAGGCCGGGCGGATCGAGCGGTGGCGGCTGATCCACGCCGGGGTACGCGACACGATCAGCCTGGAGTTGCGGGCGCTGAAGAAGGATGCACCCACGATGGACCGGCTAAAGGCCGCCGAAGCAGACCGCTTCATCGCCGACTTCTGCACGGGGGATCCGCTACCCTACCATCTGGTCGCCGCCGACGGCCTGACCCTCGCGGCGGCGCGGCGGGTGACCCAGACAACGATGCAGCCCGGTTACCGCGTGGATGCGTTGGTAGTTTTTCCGGCGGCCGGTAAGTACTGCGTGATCAACGGCGCGGTGCCCGCTTCGGCGAGCGTCAGCCGCGCCGCCGTCGACCGCCGCCTTCTAGGCGTCGTCGCCGTGAAAGGGGGGCCGGCGGTTCTCCCCGTCGCTGAGCACGTCCGCGACGAACTAATTTCGGCAGCCCGCCGCACGATGCCGAAGGCGGTTCGCGAGCGGGTCGTCGCCGACCTGCGCGAGGGCTTACGGCTCGACAAGTTCACCCCGCTGCCCGACATCAGCGACCGCGAACTGACCGGGACGCAGGAATTGACTTTCCGCATCGACACGTCGACGGAGCCGCCGACGTTCGGGATTGGCGCTGCTGGCTACCCACCCCGACCCTATGACCCGAACCGAGTCGACCGAGTGCTGAAGCTTGGCGGGGCCGACGAATGGACGCTGCGCTCGGAATTCGTCGGCCATCCGTTTCACATCCACATCAACCCGTTCCAAGTCGTCCGCATCAACGATCCGCAAGGCCGCGACGTTAGCGCGCTGGACGCCATTGACGACGCGGGCGGCGGCACCCCAGATCCGCAATACCCGGGGCTGAAGGGGGTGTGGAAGGACACGCTCTGGGTAAAGAGCCTGATTCCGCCCGCAACTCCACCGGGCGGCATCTATACGGCGGTCGTCCGCACCCGCTACCAGCGCTACATCGGGGAGTACGTTCTACACTGCCATATCCTCGACCACGAGGATCGGGGAATGATGCAGAACGTCCGCATAGATGTTCCTGACGGCGGTGGCGGCACCGTTTTCGCCATCATTGACTGACGGGCCCCGAACGTTACGTCCAAAATAGTCGGGGTGACGCCGGCTGCGTCGGCGGTTCCGCGATGGTAGAGCAGCGATCCTGGTTTCGCACAATGCGGGACCGGTGCCCGTGAATACGAATACACCGGGTTCCGCGCCGAGACGCGATGCTCCCTGAAAGCCCCTGTCGCCGCAGAGGGCCGGCGTGCTATGTCCGGGGCGTGATCGCCAGGGCCGCCCGAGCAATTCGGACCCACCGTCCGAGGCGCGAGTGTCCCTTCACCACAGGAGATAACTTAATGATCGGCCACGGCACCGATGCCGGAGCAAAACTGACCGCGTTCTCGGAACGGATGGAGCGTCTGCTCGACGACATGGACGCGTTGAAGGAGGACCTGAGAGAGCTGAAGGCGGAGATCAGGAACGACGGCTTCAACGTACGCGCGCTGAGCAAGCTGGTGACCATCCGCCGCAACAAGAAGACTGCTGAGATCGAGGCCGAGTTGCTTAATGATTTGGTGCTGTACGCGCACGCCACCGGCACGCCGCTGGATGTCGCCATGCCGGGGGACGAGGTATCCCCCCCGCTGCCGCCGGCGTTGCGCCGCGACGCTCAGGCCCCTGCCGACGACGACTGACAACTAAATCGCCGCCGCAAATCGGCGAAACGACGCTCCGCATCACACTCTGTAAACGCATCGAAGGATAGTATGCTACTCGCGCAAGCGAAGTGCGCGTATCCTTCTTCCACGGATTCTGGAGCGCGACATGTCGCGGACTTATCTCGTCACCGGCGGCGCCGGTTACATCGGCAGCCACGTCGTCGTCGATCTGCTGGCGCGCGGCCACCGTGTCGTCGTCTTCGACAACCTACAGCAGGGACACCGCGAGGCAGTGGATCCCAAAGCCTCGCTGGTCATCGGCGACCTGAACGACAGTGAGGCACTACGCCATCTGTTCGATCGCAACCGTTTCGACGGCATCCTGCACTTCGCCGCCAACTCGCTGGTCGGCGAATCGATGAAGCAGCCCCTACGCTATGTCGGCGACAACGTGACCAATGCGCTCAACTTGGTGCGCGCAGCCATTGAACATGACGTCCGCCGGCTGGTGCTGTCCTCGACCTGTGCCATCTTCGGCCTGCCCGAGCGGGTGCCAATCGACGAGAACGTGGCCAAGAGTCCTGCCAATCCGTACGGCGAATCTAAGCTGATGATCGAGCAGATCCTGCGCTGGGCCGACGAAGTGCACGGCCTGCGCTCCGCGGCATTGCGCTATTTCAACGCCGCCGGCGCCCATCCAGAGTTCGATATCGGCGAGGACCATGCGCCGGAGACCCATCTGATTCCAATTTGTTTCGAGGTAGTGCTTGGCCAGCGGCCGTTTGTCGAAGTGTTCGGCGACGATTACGCGACGCCGGATGGCACCTGTATCCGTGACTACATCCACGTCTGCGACCTTGCCGACGCGCACGTCCGCGTTCTAGGCGCGCTGGACGACGGCAGCTGTCGCTACAACGTCGGCATCGGCCGTGGCTATTCGGTTCGCGAAGTGCTGGACGCGGTGCGTCGGGTCACGGGCCATCCGCTCCCGGCACGCATCGGTGCTAGGCGACCTGGCGATCCGCCGGTATTGGTCGCCGCACCTGCGCGGATAGAGGCTGAGCTCGGCTGGCAGCCGCGATTTACCGATCTCGACGAGGTCGTTGCCACCGCGTGGCGCTGGCGGGCCGCACATCCGCAAGGCTTCGCCCGACGCCAAACGGCCTGCTGATCCGATTTTCCGAAGGACGGCGCCCGCCGGCGGCTCAGGGCAGCGGCACGGCGCCGCCGTCGGCGAATGCCGGCCCGGCGGCCCAGCCGCCGCCCAGCGCCTTGTAGAGTGCGACCAGGTCGGTGGACAGCGCCGCCTCACTGGCGGCGAGATCGCTCTGCGTCTGGAAAAGCGCCCGCTGCGCGTCGAGCACGTCGAGAAAGCTGGCGAGCCCGCGAGTGTACAGCTCCGTCGCCAGCGCCAAGGCGTCGGCGTTGCCGGCGACGGCGGCGACCAGCGTGCGTCGGCGCTCTGCCTCCTGACGCCAGTCGGACAGGGCGTTCTCCACTTCTTCCAGGGCGACGAGCACCGTCTGCTCCCAGGCGGCGCGGGCCTGCGCTTGTTGGGCAAAACGCAGTTCCACCTCCGCCCGGCGGAATCCGGCATCGAACAGCGGCACGCTGACCTCCGGGCCGATCGACCAGATTAGGCTGGCCTTGCGGATCAGGTCGATCAGTTTGGTGTTGGTCAGGCTGATCGTGCCAGGCAGCGAGAAGGTCGGATATCGCTCGGCGACGGCCACGCCAATCTCGGCGGTACTCTGCGCCAGCCGCCGCTCCGCCTCCCGGATGTCCGGGCGGCGGCGCAGCAGGTCGGCCGGCACGCCGGGCGCCGGCAGTTCGTCGGCGACCGGGATCGGCGCCGGGGGAGCCAGCACGTCAGCGAGCGCGCCGGGATCCTGACCGGTCAGCACGCCCAGGCGATGGACGTCGGTGGCGAATGTCGCTTGCAACGGCGGCAGAGCCGCCTCGAATTGCGCCAGCTGCGCTTCCGCCCGCACCGCGTCCAGTCCGTTGCCAGTGCCCGCGCGGAAGCGGGCGCGGGTGAGATCGGCGGTATCGCGCTGCGCCGCGATCGTCGCCTCCGTCACCGCGATGCGCCGTTGCAGTCCGCGCGCGTCGACGTACGCACGGGCGACGTCGCCGATCAGCGTCAGCCGCACGCCGTTGGCGGCATCGGTCTCGGCGGCGAGGCCGGCGTCGGCCGCCTCCACCGACCGGCGGGTCTTGCCGAACACGTCGAGTTCCCAGGACGCGTCGAACCCTCCCTCGTAGAAGGTGTTGATGGACGAGCGGTCGCCGCCGCTGCCGAAATCGATGCCGCCGAAGTTGCCGGCGCTGCCCGAGGAGGTCTGCCGGCGACGGGTCACCGACGCGCCGGCGTTGACCTGCGGATAGAACGACGCGGCGGCCTGGGTACGCAGCGCCCGCGCCTCGGCGATAACCGCCTCGGCCCGTTCGAGGTCGCGGTTGGTGATCAGCGCGCGCTCGACGAGCTGGGTCAGCATCGCATCGTCGAACCGCTGCCACCACGCCTGATCCGCGTCGGCATCGTCCGTCGCATCGGCCTGGGATGCCGACCAGGTATCCGGCAACGGCATCTCCGGCGGTCTCCAGTTCGGGCCCAGGGTGCAGCCGGCGAGCAGAAGCAGCGCCGCGGCGAGCGGCGGCGCGACGCACGAGCTCACGAGGCGCCGGCTGCGGCCGCCGGCTGCGCCGGTGTCGGTGCCGCCGGAGCGTTCTGAGGGGTGTTCGCGGGTGCGTCGATGAACACGTCCACCTGCTGGCCGACATAAGCCGGCACCGCGCCGGCGGGGAAGCTATAAACCACCTGCAGCACCCGCGTATCCACCCGCTCGGCGCTCTCGCCGGTGAGCGAACGCTTCGGCAGGACGAACGGCTCGACGTACTCGAAACGCAGGTCGGTGGCGAGCTCTCGGTTGCCGCGCAGGAGGCCCGCGCCGCGGCGTTCGGCCGGAAGCGCCAGGCGTCGTTCTCGTCGATGTCGATGCGCACGTGCAGACGGTCGACGCTGCCCAGCAGCATCAGCGGCGTGTCCAGGGCGCCCGCCGGGGCGAACTCACCGGGGCGCAGGTTGACCTGCAGCACCTGTCCGGCCACCGGTGCGCGGACGCTCAGGCGGTCGATATTGGCCTGCGTCTCGCGCACTTCCGCCTCGGCGGCGGCGGCGTCAGCCTGGGCGGTACGCAACCGGGCATCGGCGAGCTGAACGGCGAACCTCCGCTTGGTCAGGTCCTCGACGCTGATCGCTCGGCGATCGGTCACCGCCTCGGCCAACGCCAACTGGTTGCGCATGTCGCCCAGCGTGGCCTCGGCCTCCGGGACCCGGGCGCGCGCCACCTGCTGCGCGGCACGGCGGCTCGCCAGCTGCGCCGCGAGGTCGCGATCATCGAGCCGGAACAGCAGGTCGCCAACGTTTACCCGGTCGCCCACGCGCACGCGGACCTCGACGCAAAGAGCGGCGACCGGAGTTCCAACGGCGATGTTGCGGCTCGCCGCCTCGATGATACCAGAACCGGCGATGTAGGCAGGATAGGCGGAGACCGCGGGCGGTGTCACCATCTGAGGTGGCGGGACCGGTCGCTCGCCGCGTCCGGCGACGACGAACACGCCGACCACACCGAGCACCGCCAGCGACGGCAGTATCCAGCGCCTCATGTGGCCACTCCGGCGGCGTCCGGGTGCGAGTTGGGGAAGTGGACGGCGGTGATCCGGCCATCGTCCATCTCGGCGATGCGGTCGGCGAACGGGAATATGCGTGCGTCGTGGGTGACGATGACCAGCGAGCGTTTACCGGCCAGCACCACCCGGCGCAGCAGCTGCATCAGGTCATGTCCGGTGTTATGATCCAATGCGCTGGTCGGCTCGTCGCAGACGATTAGCGCCGGATCGCCGACCAAGGCCCGGGCGATGGCGACGCGCTGCTGCTGGCCGCCGGAAAGCTGGTCGGGCAGCGCCTCCGCGGCGGCCGGCCAGCCCAACCTCGCCCAGCACCCGGCGCGCCGCCGTCAGCGCTGCCATGCGCCCATGCCCTCGGATCAGCAGAGGCACCGCCACGTTCTCGGTCGCCGTCAAACTCGGCAGCAGGTTGTAGGACTGGAAGACGAAGCCGATGTGGCCGCGACGGAATGTGGTCTTCGCTGACTGCCGCATCGCCATCAAGTCGTGACCCAGCACCCTGCAATCGCCGGCATCTGCGTCGAGGATCGCCGCGATCACTGAGATCAGCGTCGTTTTGCCGCAGCCGGACGGGCCGACCAGCATCATCAGCTCGCCTTGGCGGACGTCGAGATCGATTCCCCGAAGCGCCAGCACCTTCGACTCACCGCGGCCGAACGAACGGGTGATGCCCCGCAGCCGCACCGCCAGGTTTTCGCCGCCAATTTCGCCGGCCACCGGCAAGACCGTCGCCGCGCTCATGCCTTGAACACCACGGCAGGTTCCAGCTTGATTACCTTGCGAATGCTGAGCAGCGCGGTGAGTACGCAGACCAATAGGATCATCAGACCGGTTATCAGCGGGATCTGCCAGAGCAGCAGGAAGCGGAAATTACTGCCGACGACGAAATGGCTGAACACCGCGACGCCGCCAACGCCCAGACCATAGCCGGTGGCGCCGGCCACCAGCGCCTGCACCAGTACCATCTTCGCCAGCGTCCCGTTGCCGGCGCCGAGCGCCTTCAGCACGCCGAAGTGGCGCAGGTTCTCGAGGGTGAAGGCGTAGAAGGTCTGGCCGGCGATGGCGGCGCCGATCAGGAAAGCCAGTGTGATCGACAGGCCGAAGTTGATTAGGATGCCGGTGTTCCTGATGAAGTAGAGCACGGTCTTATAGCGGAATTCGTTCCAGTCGTAGGCGGCAAGCCCGGTCGCCGCGCGGATGCGCTCGGCGACGACGGCCGGATCAGCGTCCGGACGCAGCTTAACCAGGATGAAGGTAAGCAGCTTACGCTCTGCCGGAACGAAGGCCTTGGCACGGGCGTAGGTGGTGTGGATCACCGGCTGCGACTGGAAGGTCGCGGACAGCCGGGACAGCCCCACCACCGTCGCCCTGTGGTCGTTGAGCTCTACGACATCACCGATGCCTAGCGGCCGGGCGGCTCCGTCCGCGCTCTTGCGCGCCAGCCGGGTCGAGGCGCCATCGATGTCGACAATAATGCTGTCACTGCGCCGGAGGTCGGCAAGATGACCCTCCACCATGTCTGCCGGCCCGCCAATCAGCGAGACGTCGTCGAGGCCTACTAGCACGCAGTTCTGAAAGGTGCCGTCGTCCAGGCGGGCGCGGATGGAGCCCTTGTACATCGGCACAGCCCACTCCACCCCCTCGACCCCACGCACCGCGTAAAGTTTGGTGTCCTGCATCGGCTTGGCGTCGTCGACGTACTGCACCTTCGCGTCCATCACCCACAGGTCGACTCGCCCGGTGTCGGTGAGGAAGCTGAAGGTGCGCGCCATGATGCCGAAGAAGGTGGCCGGCTGCTGTGTCATCACGAACGAGGTGAAGCCAAGGGCGACGACGATGGCGAAGTATTTGCCGCGGTTGCCGGTCAGCATCTTCAGGGCGATGGCCAGCATGACGATTCAGTTCCTGCGTCGCTTCAGGCCGTAGCTATCATGATGGCGGAAACGCCAAGCTGTGCACCATGCCCATCCAGGGCCGCCGCCTGCTATTACTGCCAGCGCGTACCGCCAGCGCGTACCGCCAGCGCGGCCTGCACGATATCATAGCGGACGCCGCCGGTTTGCTTGCCCGATCCGCCATGTCGCGATGCGGCGATCGATGCCTTCGCTGCGGCGACGATTGACCGCCGGATTATAAGGCGGGGCGGCGTCCTTGTCTTTGTTGCAGCGCGCGGGTTGGGCGCTCACTATCCCGCTCGTTGAGCAACGAGAGGAGGTGACGAGCATGCCGGTACAGACCCCGGTCTGCAACTTCGGCTGGCCAGCAGTCGACTTCACCCTCGCGGACCCGGAAGGTCGGCGATTCACGCTAGCCGACATTTCCGGTGCCAGGGGCACGCTGGTCATGTTCATCTGCAATCACTGCCCTTACGTTCGAGCTGTCGCCGACCGCATCGCTCGCGATGCCGTCGAGTTGCAGCGTCGCGGAATCGGTGTTATCGCGATCATGGCTAACGACTACGCTCGTTATCCTGAAGATGCCCCGGAGGAAATGACCGCGTTCGCTCGCCACCACGGCTTCACCTTTCCCTATGTTGTTGACGAGGCGCAAGCCGTGGCGCGCGCCTACAGCGCCGTTTGCACGCCGGATTTCTTCGGTTTCAATGCCGCGCTGGAGTTGCAGTACCGCGGTCGTCTCGACGCTTCGGGTATGCAGTTGAAACTCGATGCGCGCCGCGAACTGCTGGAGGCGATGATCATGATCGGGGAGACGGGTCAGGGACCGCGCGAGCAGATCGCCAGTATTGGCTGCTCGATTAAATGGCTGGACGAGGCGTAAACGTGCCGGCGCCGGTTTTCGTGCGTTTGTCACGATCGCACGCAGCGGGTATGGTGTCGCTTCCCGAGCCAACCGTTAACGGCGCCGGGGTAATCGGAACGGTGCGATGATCGACCTCTCCCAGGACAGCTTGTTGCGCGAAATCGACGAAGACATCCGCCGCGAGCGGTACGCCCGGCTGTGGAAGCGCTTCGGCGGCTGGATCATCGCGATCGCCGTGGCGGTCCTGCTTGGCGTTGCCGGCTACCAGTTTTGGCAGTTCCGCACCCAGAAGCAGCAGCAGGAAGCTTCGGCTCGCTTCGCCGCGGCGGTGGCGTTGGCTACCACTGACCGAGCAGCGGCGGAGCGGCAGTTTGCCGCCATCGCCGCCGACGGTCCGGCCGGCTTCGCGGTACTTGCCGGGTTGCGGCAGGCGGCTCTACTGGCTCAGAACGGCGATACACAGGCGGCACACGGCGTCTATCAGCAGGTCGAGCGGAAAGCCACCGATCCCTTCTACCGTGATTTGGCGGTGGTGCGCGAGGCGATGCTGGCGCTGCAGGACGAAACTGTACCGATCGATGCCGAGGCGATCACCGACAGACTCAAGCCGCTATCGGCCAACGGCAATCCATGGCGATTTACTGCGAGAGAGCTCAGCGCCGTTCTAGCGTCGCGCACCGGACAAACGACCGAGGCGCGCGACGTTCTGAGCGGGCTGGCAAACGACCAGCTTGCACCGTCCGACATGCGCGAGCGGGCTCGACAACTCCTCGCCGAGCTGGGCGAACGCTGATCGGCGGGGCCGGGACGTCCAACATCGAGAAGACGGGATCTATGTGATGCGACGTCACTGGAGGACGGCCGCGCTGGCGGTGATGCTGCTTGGCGGATGCGGAACTTGGTTTGGTGAGTCAGATGGCCCGCCGCTTCCTGGTGAGCGCATTTCGGTGGTGCAGCAACAAGCGGGACCCTCCGCCGAAGCACAGGCACGTAGCGAGCCGATCGTTTTGCCGCCACCACAGATCAACCCTGACTGGCCGCAGGCTGGCGGCGACGCCTCTCACGTGATGCAGTCGCTCCAGGCCGGCGACGTCGGGCGGCCCGTCTGGACAGTCGACATCGGTTCCGGGATCGACTCCTCGCGGCCGATAATGCCGTCGCCGGTGGTCGCCCGCGGCCGGGTATTCACCGTTGACACAGAGAACGTCGTCTCCGCTTTCGATACACGCCGCGGCGAGCGGTTGTGGCGAGCTGATCTTACTGACAAAGAAGAGGACGACGATGCGGCTCCTGGCGGCCTTGCCTGGGACGACGGGCGCGTTTTCATTACCACCGGTTTCGGCAAGGTTGTTGCGCTCGACGCCGCGTCTGGGAAAGAGGTGTGGCGGCGGGACGTTTCGATGCCGGTGCACGTTCCGCCGACCGTTTTTGGCGGCCGAGTTTTCGTCATCACCGTCGAGAACCAGCTACGGTCACTCTCCGGTACTGATGGCAGTGACGTCTGGCCACCTTATCAGGCACTTGGTGAGGTGGCGCGCCTACTCGGTGGCGGAAGTCCGGCAGTAAGCGGCCAGCTGGTGGTGGCGCCATTCTCGTCCGGCGAACTTGTGGCACTGCGGGCAGACACGGGCCGCTCGTTGTGGGCGGATTCGCTGGCACCGGCGCGGCGCACCGACGAGCTTTCATCGCTAGCACAGATAAGGGCGCGGCCAGCGATAGATGCCGGCCGCATCTATGCCATCAGCGTCGGAGGCATTCTCGCCGCTTTCGATTCGCGCACCGGCCAGCGGCTGTGGGACCGGGACATCGGCGGTCAGCAGAGTCCGTGGCTCGCCGGACGGCAAATCTATCAGATCGACAATTATGGCCAGATTCTCTGTGTTTCAACCGAAACCGGCCGCATTCACTGGGCAACTAAGCTGCCGGCGTATCGGGATGAGAAAGAACGCAAAGAGGTGATCCTGTGGTCCGGCCCGGTACTGGCTGGCGGCCGGCTGCTGATTACCGGCAGCGACGGTCGCCTGCTGACAGTCTCTCCCGAGGACGGCCGGATCGTGGATCGTCGGACGTTGGCCGACCGGTTCAGCGTGGCTCCGGTGATCGCCGATGGTGTCGTCTACCTGCTCGATGACGACGGGCGCCTGTCCGCCTATCGCTGAGTGTAAAATGGGCGTTCCCAGCACCCACCGCGCTTCGGGGACAACACCTCCCGGAATCGCCGGCCTCCCGCTGATTGCAATTATCGGCCGACCAAACGTCGGTAAATCAACGCTGTTTAACCGCCTCGTTGGGCGGCGGCAGGCGATCGTCGACGACATGCCCGGCCTTACCCGTGATCGTCGCGAGGGCAAGGGGCGGCTGGGCGATCTTGGCTTTCGCATCGTCGATACCGCCGGCTTCGAGGACGCGCGTGGCGAGGCTCTGGCTGCCCGCGTGCAGCAGCAAACAGAGCGGGCGATGGAGGAGGCGGACGCGGTGTTGTTCGTTGTCGACGCACGGGCCGGCGTTACGCCGTTGGACCGGACGCTCGCCGACATGCTGCGCCGGACGGACCGGCCGGTGGTGCTTCTCGCCAATAAGTGCGAAGGCCGGTCTGGCGAGAGCGGCCTTGCCGACGTCTTCGCTCTCGGCTTGGGGCCGGCAATCCCCCTTTCCGCCGAACATGGCGAGGGCTTGGCGCTGCTGTACGATGCGCTGCAGCCGGTGTGCGATGCAGCGATGGCGACGGCTAGCGATGCTGGCGAGCCGGTGTCGGAGGTAAAGGGCCCGGGAGCGCCCCAGCCGCCACCCCTTCAGTTGGCGGTTGTTGGCCGGCCGAATGTCGGCAAGTCGACGCTCATCAATCAGCTGATCGGCAATGACCGGCTGGTCACAGGGCCGGAGGCCGGCATCACCCGCGATGCCATTGCCGTCGATTGGGACTTCGCGGGCCAAACCTTCCGTTTGTTCGATACTGCCGGGCTTAGGCGCCGCTCGCGGGTCGATACCAAGGTGGAGCAGTTGGCTGGAGCCGATACGCTGCGCGCTATCCGCTTCGCGCAGGTAGTGGTAATTGTCGTCGATGGCACCACCGGGCTCGAACGCCAGGATCTGGCAATCGCCGATCTGGTAGCGGAGGAGGGGCGGGCGCCGGTGCTGGCTATTAACAAGTGCGATCTCGTCGCCGATCGCGGCGCGGCGAGCAAAGTGATCGGTCGCCGGCTGGACGAGTCGCTGCCACAGCTCCGAGGGCTGCGCCTGCTGTGGCTGTCGGCGCTGAGCGGCGAGAACGTGCCGGCGCTGCTGCCGGCGGTTGTACGCGCCCACGAGCTGTGGAGCCGCAGGCTGGCGACCCCGAAGCTCAACCGTTGGCTAGCCGCAGCGATTGCTCGGACGCCGCCGCCCTCGGCGCAGGGTCAGCCAGTCAAGCTGCGCTACGTGACCCAGACCAAGACCCGGCCGCCGACGCTCGTCGTCTTCGCCAACCGACCGGAAGCGGTGCTGGAATCGTATCTTCGGTACCTCGCCAACAGCCTGCGCGACGACTTCGGCTTGGACGGTATCCCGCTCCGGCTGAGCGTCCGGCGCACTCGCAACCCGTACGCGGGAGGACCAAGAGAGCGCTCTCCAAGGCGTAAGCAGGCCGATTAACGGGGGTGCCTGTGGTGGTCGCGTTGTCGCTGGAAGCAAGTAATCGCTTCGGAAGAACCCTATCCTGGTAGGACACCAATGCGGCCCAGACCCATTGCTATCGACCGCGTTGCAGGCCGTAAACGCAGCTGCGGCGGGTGCGCTTTGCCAGTCCCCTCGTGTGGTGATCGATGCGGGCGGCTTTCCCTTGAAAGACCCAAGGAAATGCTTATTGTTAAAGCTCTAATTTGCTCAATAATGGGTTAACCCCTTAGAAATAAAGGGTGTTCGTCCGCTGGTATCGGTCCCCAAATCAGACCGGCCGAGCGGGTCGGCGGTAATTCAACCAGTGCGAGGGACTCTCATGACTGCAACCGGACGGGATCGAACGAAGAACGCCAAATTGCTGGCGTGGGTGGACGAGTGGGTGGCCCTGTGCAAGCCAGACAAGGTGCACTGGTGCGACGGCTCGCAAGCCGAGTATGACGCGATGTGCGAAGAGATGGTGCAGGGCGGCACATTTATCCGGCTGAATCCGGAGAAGCAGCCGAACAGTTTCTTGGCCCGTTCGCATCCGTCGGACGTGGCGCGGGTTGAAGACCGCACGTACATCTGCTCGAAGACGAAGGAAGAGGCGGGGCCGACCAATAACTGGGAAGACGCGGAGAAGATGAAGGGCATTCTCCGTGCCCAGTATGACGGTTGCATGCGCGGTCGCACCTTGTACGTCATTCCGTTCAGCATGGGGCCGCTCGGATCGCCGATTGCTAAGATAGGGGTGGAGATTTCGGACAGCGCCTATGTCGCCACCAATATGCGCATTATGACCCGCATGGGACAGGCAGTTCTCGACGTCCTTGGTGATGGTGATTTCATTCCTTGCGTGCATTCCATCGGCTCGCCGCTGCAGCCGGGCCAGAAGGACGTGCCGTGGCCATGTGAGCCGGACATCGCGCGCAAGTACATCTGCCACTTCCCCGACACCCGCGAGATCTGGTCGTATGGCTCGGGCTACGGTGGCAACGCGCTGCTGGGGAAGAAGTGTCTGGCGCTGCGTATCGCCTCGACGATGGCGCGCGACGAGGGCTGGCTGGCCGAGCACATGCTGATCCTCGGCTTGGAGTCGCCGCAGGGTGAAAAGACCTACGTCGCCGCCGCCTTCCCGTCGGCATGCGGCAAGACTAACCTCGCCATGATCCTGCCGCCGGACGGATTTGAAGGCTGGAAGGCCTATACCGTCGGAGACGACATAGCCTGGATCAAGCCGGGACCGGACGGAACCTTGCGCGCCATCAATCCCGAATATGGCTTTTTCGGCGTCGCCCCGGGCACGTCGCACAAGTCAAACCCGATGGCAATGGAGACAATGAAGCCCGGCAACTGCATCTACACCAACGTCGTGCTGACTGACGACGGCGACGTATGGTGGGAGGGCATGGACGGCCCGCCGCCGGCGCACGGCATCGACTGGAAAGGCAACTCGTGGACGCCCGAGGGTGAAGATGGGCACCCGGACCGACCTCAAGCTGCCGAAGATCTTCCGCACCAACTGGTTCCGTAAGGACGAGAACGGCAAGTTTATCTGGCCGGGCTACGGGCAGAACATGCGGGTGCTGAAGTGGATCGTCGATCGCGTCCGCGGCAAGGCGGGCGCTGTTGAGAGTCCTTTCGGGCTGATGCCGACCTACGAAGAAATGACCTGGGCCGGTATAGACTTCTCTAAGGACAAGTACCTTAACATCATGAATATCAGCCGCGACGGCGCACTCGCCGAGGCGGCGGAGATCAAGACCTACTTCGACGGCTTCGGCAGCCACCTGCCACCGGAACTCGAGGCGCAGCGCAAGGCGCTCGAAGAGCGCGCCGGCAAGGCACCGCAAGTGTGGAGCATGGCCGGCTGATCTGCCGCCTACCATCGTCACGCGAAGAGGGGCCGGTCGCACCGGCCCCTTTTTTTGTGAAGGGCCTCAGGAGGGTGTGTCCCCCCCCCGCGAGTTAATGATAATCGACTGACGAGCACGGCGGACGCGCTCGTCAGAGCGGTCTGTCATCACGCAGTGCCGCAAGAGGGGGATTTAGCAAATGAATAGCATCAAGCGCTTAATGACGACGTTCGTGCTGGGCACCATCATACGAGGCGGCGGCCGATAAAAGAGTGGCAGGCCAGCCCGTGGTGCTGCTAGCGGGTCCCCCTGGAGCGCCGAGTTTTGTCCGCCCGCCGATACCTCGGGTCGCTCAGCCGGAAGCGGCAAGCTTTGTGGTCACCTACACCGGCTTCAACGCGCCTGCAAAAGCGGCCTTCCAGCGTGCCATCAACATCTGGTCAACACAGCTATCGTCTAGCTAAACGGCGCCCATTCGTGGTTTAGCCAACATCCGATGACCAGAACGATGGAACGCGAGCGTTCAGTCGGCCCGCCGCCGTCGGATCGCTTCCCACATCAGAACCAGCCAACCGGTTATCATCAGGAAACCTCAGCGGCAGACACCGGCGGAAAAGCCTTGGTGAAGCCAGCCCTCAGCGCCGCGTCCACCTCAGCCATCGTCGCGTCCACCCCCAGCGCCTGCAGGGAGGTGACTGCGCTGCCGGCGAGGCCGCAGGGAACGATGCCGGCGAAGTGCGAGAGGTCGGGGGACACGTTCAGTGCGAAGCCGTGAAAGGTGACCCAGCGGCGAACGCGCACGCCGATGGCGCCGATCTTCGCCTCGCGCCGGGAGGCCACGCCGCCCGGAAGATGCACCCAGATGCCGATCTTGCCCTCGCTGCGCCGGGCTTCAAGGCCGAGTTCCGCCAATGCTGCGATCAGCCAGTCTTCCAGTCGCCAGACGAAGGCGCGCACGTCGGCGCCGCGTTGGCGCAGGTCGAGCATCACGTAGCCAACGCGCTGGCCGGGCCCGTGGTAGGTGACCCGCCCGCCGCGGCCGGTGCGGTAGACAGGAAAGCGCAAGCGGTCGAGCAACTCGTTGTCGCGCGCGCTGGTCCCGCACGTGTAGATCGGGGATGCTCCAGCAGCCAAACGGCTTCCGGCGCCCGGCGGGCGGCGACCGCGTCCACCCGTTGCTGCATGAAGGCCATCGCCTGCTCGTAGTCCACCGGCCGTAGGCTCCGCAACCACTCCACGGGATCGGCACCTCGCAGCGGTTCCAGCATAAGGGGCCCTGATGGGTTGTCGCGCGTCGCCGTTATCGTCACCATGCGATCAGATTACCAGCATCGCTTCCCCGCCGCCGCAAACTTGACGTTGCATAGGCGCACCCTTAGTGTGCGAGCGCGGGACGCGGGAGGGTGCGCGGAGTTCCAGAGGCCTCGCGACGCGCGGTGGAGAAGGCTCCATCCCTTCCGAAGACCAGGAAAACAACAGCAAAGGGCTCAGGTCCGTCCATGAAAGTCCTCGTCTGCGTCAAGCGTGTCGTCGATTACAATGTCAAGATCAGGGTGAAGGCGGATAAGACCGGCGTCGAGACGGCAAACGTCAAAATGTCCATGAACCCGTTCGACGAGATCGCCGTCGAAGAGGCGGTCCGCCTGAAAGAGGCCGGCAAGGCGACCGAGATCGTCGCCATCTCAATGGGGCCGCCGCAGGCGCAGGAGACGCTGCGCACCGCTCTCGCTATCGGCGCCGATCGCGGCATCCTGATCGAGAGCGACCAGGAGTTGCAGCCCCTGGCGGTCGCCAAGCTGCTGAAAGCAACGGTTGACAAGGAACAGCCGGCGCTCGTCATCCTCGGCAAGCAGGCGATTGACGACGATTCCAATCAGACGGCGCAGATGCTCGCCGGCCTGCTCGGCTGGCCTCAGGCGACTTTCGCCTCGAAGGTAACGCTTGGCGATGGCACCGCTACCGTCGTCCGGGAGGTTGACGGTGGGCTGGAGACGCTGGAGATGAAGTTGCCGGCGGTGCTGTCCGTCGATCTGCGCCTCAACACGCCGCGCTATGCCAGCCTGCCGAACATCATGAAGGCGAAGAAGAAGCCGATCGAGACGATCAAGGCGGCGGATACGGGAATCGACATCGCCCCGCGGCTGAAGACCCTGAAGGTCGAGGAGCCGCCCAAGCGCAAGGGCGGCGTCAAGGTGGCGAGCGTGGCCGAACTGGTCCAGAAACTCCGCAACGAGGCGAAGGTCATCTGATGAGCGTTCTCGTCCTTGCCGAACACGACAACCACACGCTGAAGCCAGCGACCCTCAACACCGTGGCCTGCGCGCTGGCGCTCGGCGAACCCGTCCTGCTGGTTGCCGGATCGGGCTGCCGGGCGGTCGCCGAGGCGGCGGCAAAGATCCCAGGTGTCGCCAAGGTGCTGCTGGCCGACGCGCCGTTCCACGAACATCCGCTGGCGGAGGCGCTGGCGCCGCTGCTGGTCGGGCTCGCGCCGGGGTATTCGCATCTGCTGGCGGCGGCAACAACTACCGGCAAGAACGTCATGCCGCGCGTCGCGGCATTGCTCGACGTGGCGATGCTCTCGGACGTCAGCGCCGTCGTCGATGCCGACACCTTCGTCCGGCCGATCTATGCCGGCAACGGCCTGGCCACCGTCCAGAGCAGCGACAAGATCAAGGTGGTCACCGTGCGCTCCACCGGGTTTGATCCGGTCGCGGCCGAGGGCGGCGCGGCGGCGATCGAGGCGATCGACGGGGGGTCCGATCCGGGGCTGACCCGGGTCACCGGCCAGGAGCTGACGAAGAGCGAGCGGCCCGAGCTGACGGCCGCGCGGGTGATCATCTCCGGCGGCCGCGGCATGGGCAACGGCGAGAACTTCAAGCTGCTCGAGGAGGTGGCGGACAAGCTGGGCGCCGCGGTCGGCGCCTCGCGCGCCGCGGTCGATGCCGGCTTCGTGCCCAACGACTACCAAGTCGGCCAGACCGGCAAGGTAGTGGCGCCGGAACTCTATATCGCCGTCGGCATTTCAGGAGCGATCCAGCATCTGGCGGGGATGAAGGACTCGAAGATCATCGTCGCCATCAACAAGGATGAAGAGGCGCCGATTTTCCAGGTGGCGGACTACGGGCTCGTCGCCGATCTGTTCCAGGCGCTGCCGGAACTGGCGGCCGAGCTGCAGAAGTAGCCCGCCCGGAACAGCGGGCGAGGCGGCGGACGCGGGAGCCGGGCATGGGACGCAACAACGTGGGGGTGATCGGCGCCGGCCAGATGGGCACCGGCATTGTCGAGGTTTGCGCCGAAGCCGGCTTCGACGTCTACTTCATGGATATCGACGCCGACAAGCTGGCCCAGGCCCTGAGCATCGTCCATGATAACCTCGCCAAGAAGGTTGAGAAAGGCAAGCTGAGCGCACAATACGCCGAGGCGGCGCGGGCGCGGATCACTACGGGCGCCGATTACGACGGCTTCCGCGATGCCCACATCGTCATCGAGGCAGCCGTCGAGGACGAGGCGGTTAAGAAGTCGATCCTGAAGAGCCTTTGCCCGGTGCTGCCGAAAGACGCGATCATCGGCACCAACACGTCCACTCTTTCCATCACCCGGCTGGCGGCGATGAGCGACCGGCCAGGCCGATTCCTCGGCACGCACTTCATGAACCCGGTGCCGAAGATGGAGCTGGTGGAGCTGATCCGCGGCATCGCTACTGACGAGGACACTTACCGAGAGTTGCACGACTTCGCGACCCATCTTGGCAAGATCCCGATCAGCGCCGAGGACTTCCCCGCCTTCGTCGTCAACCGCATTCTGATGCCGATGATCAACGAGGCAATCTATACGCTTTACGAGGGTGTAGGATCGGTGGAGAGCATCGACACGGCGATGCGGCTCGGCACCCACCATCCGATGGGCCCGCTCGAACTTGCCGACTTCATCGGCCTCGACACCTGCCTCGGCGTGATGCACACCCTGCACGACGGCCTGTCGGACTCTAAGTACCGCCCTTGCCCGCTGCTGGTGAAATATGTCGAGGCGGGCTGGCTTGGCCGCAAGACCGACCGTGGCTTCTACGATTACTCGACGGACAAGCCAATCCCGACCCGGTAACGCATGCCAGCGGTCTCTCCCGGGCGGCGATACCGAACGCGATCGACTTGCTGGAAACCCAAGTCCTCAATTTTTCGTCAAGCAAGCGGAGCGACCAGGCGATGGGACTGCTCGACGAGAAGGTGTTTCTGATTACCGCCGCGAGTTCCGGCATCGACCGAGCCGCATGACGACCCAGCATTCCGGCGTCTGGCCGCTCCGCCCGGCATGGCGCCGCTGCAATGGCTTGATCGCGGCAATCTGGTGTTTTTGTTGACCTTGTGTTACTTGCGCCCTGGGTAATTTACACCCCGCCGGATCAGCGGGACATTATAAGGTAAGTTCCGCCTCGCTGCTGGTGTCGTCCAACAGGGGAGAAAGCTGCAGAGATGCCGACGAATTTGCACCGCATCGCTTGCTTGGTCGCCGCGGCGGTGCTGGCAGCCACCATAGGCGGTTGCGCCACTGCCCCCGATCGGTCGGATGCCGAAGCCTATGCCGAGTTCCAGGCAATCAACGACCCGCTGGAGCCGCTAAACAGAACGGTATTCGGCTTCAACCAAGCCATCGACGCAATGTTCCTTCGGCCGCTCGCCGACTTTTATCGGTTGCTGCTGCCGCCGCCGCTTCGTGAGGGCGTGCACAACGTCCTGAGCAACCTGCGCTCGCCGGTCGTCTTGGCCAACGACCTGCTGCAGGGAGAATTTGAACGCGCCGGCACGACGACAGGCCGTTTTCTTATTAACTCGACGCTTGGTGTCGGCGGTCTCGCCGACTGGGCGAGCGACTTCGGCCTGGCCCAACACAACGAGGATTTCGGCCAGACGCTGGCCGTGTGGGGCTCCCCGGAGGGACCGTTCCTGATGCTACCGCTGGTCGGTCCATCGAATCCGCGTGATGCCGCCGGCATTGCTGTCGACAGCCTGATTCTCGATCCGTTCGGCTTGTTGGGGACGCTTAACATGGATACCGAATGGATGAGGACGCTGTCGTATACGCGTCTTGGCGTGACGATTATCGATGCACGTTCCCAAAATGTTGAGGAACTAGACGACCTGCAGAAATCCTCGCTCGACTTCTATGCGGCGCTGCGAAGCCTGTACCGACAGTATCGGCTATCGGAGATCTGGCAGGGCCAGCCGCCACCCGGAGAAGAAGGCCCGAGCCTCGACGATCTGCCAGCCATTCCCGTACAATAGCGAGATGTCAGTAATGATGGCTTTTCGATTGCCGATGACCTTCCGTCATGTTTTGCTGATGCTTGCCTTGGTGCTTGCGGCGTGGGTTTCGCCGCCGTTAGCAGGGGGAGCGGCTGAGCCGGTGAGCGGTGCGGCGGCGCAAGCAGTAGTAAAGGGCTTCGCCGACGAAGGCGTCTCACTGTTGGAGGATCGCGGCGCTTCTCCAGCCGCGCGGGCGGAGCGGTTTCGCGAGCTGTTGAAGAAGTACTTCGCCACCGACGCCATCGCCCGTTGGGTACTGGGGCGCTATTGGAACCAGCTCGACGCACAGCAGCGCGTCGATTACCAAAGCCTGTTTGAGGATCTTGTGGTGTACGGTTACGTCAAGCGCTTCGGCGAATATACCGGGGAGCGGCTGCGAATTGTTCGGACGATCGCCGACAGCGATGCCCAGGCAACCGTGTTCAGCGAGATCGACCGGCCCGCTGGCGGGCAGCCGGTTCGGGTCGACTGGCGGGTCGGCGGCCGGGACGGCGTATACCTCATTACGGATGTGGTCGTGGAGAACGTCTCGCTGAGCCAAACGTGGCGCTCTGACTTCTCCGCAACCATCCGGCAGAGCGGTGGGATCAATGGGCTGCTGGATACGCTGCGGGTTCGTACCGCTCAACTCAAGGCAGATCTTGGCGTTTCACGCTGAAGAGGTCATTGCAACTTATTTTCAATTGCAGTTAAGGCGGCGGTTAGCGATACTTCCACCTTGCCGTCGCGGGCTGCATGCATCTGCTCTGTCCGTATCGGAAGGGCAAGTGGCTAATGGTAATCTGGCGAGGCTTTTCACCTAACACGCTTGCCAGCCTGTTCGCCCGGTTCAGCAGGCGGGCTGTCCCCTTGAGTCCGCCACAGCGGACGAACCAACGATCAGCGGAGGTTAAGAGTTCAGTCTCCCCAACGTTCGTGCGTGTTACCAATCGGGCTGACGTGGGGGATGGGCGCTGAGCAATCTGCCCTGCCGCCGCGCGGGCTCGATTCGTTTACTTCCGCTCTGACATCGCCCCTGCATCGCAGCGACTAAAGCCCGAGGCGTGTTCGGCAGCCGCCTCATTCGGCGACCGCACGCTGCATCCCTTCGCGGATCAACTGGAAGGCTTCGTCGGGTTCGCCCCAGCGCTTCACCTTGACCCACTTGCCCGTCTCCAGATCCTTGTAGTGGGAGAAGAAGTGCGCGTACTGCTCGCGCATGATTGACGGCAACTCGCGGTATGAGGCTACGTCGGCGTAGAAGGGATGCAGGTCGTCGACAGGCACGCACAGCATCTTCTCGTCTGTGCCCGCCTCGTCTTCCATGATCAGCACGCCGATCGGCCGCGATCGGATGACGACGCCGGGAGTGACGGGCACTTGGCCGATAACGGCGGCGTCGACAGGATCCCCATCCTCGGAAAGAGTGTGGGGGATAAAGCCATAATTGAACGGATAATACATGGCCGTGTGCAGGAAGCGATCGACGAAAATGGCGCCGGATGCCTTGTCCAGTTCGTACTTTACGGGGTTCCGCCCATTGGAATCTCGATGATGACGTTTACGTCGTAAGGAGGATTTTTGCCAACTGGCACCTTCTTCAGATCCATGTGCGCATCCGTCCACTCGTGGCGGCGTTCCAGCCGATGGCTCATGCTCGGCCGACAGCGGGCGCAATGCAACTTGTTTGCGGATGCCGTCGCAATCCTTCTCGTGCTGGCTTTCATCACCGGTGGGCCCGCGCGCTCCCATGCGGGCGAACCACTATCCCTACCTTCGATGGGATCACAGGTAGTACTCGAGCGGCTGTGGACGCCGGCACAGCTACAGGCGACGTCCAGCGAGGCGCGAACGAAACGTTTGCGCCCGCCTGACTATACACCGCCCATCAAAGCACCACCTGACCCGCTGGCGACTGACCCGTCGCGCGAGAGCGTGCCCCCGCCGCCGGTCGGGTCGATTCGTCGTGTGAAGCCGCGCAATGGCGACCTACCGGTGGCGTTGACCTTTGATCTGTGTGAGCGCGCCGATCAGACCAGCGGCTATGACGGCGGAGTGGTCGATGCGCTGCGCCGGGAGCGGGTGCCGGCTACTTTCTTCGCCGGGGGGAAATGGATGCGGAATCATCCCGAACGGGCGATGCAGCTGATTGCTGATCCGCTATTCGAAGTCGGTAACCACGCTTGGACCCACGGCAATCTTCGCGTGATATCTGGCGAGAAAACATGGCAGCAGATCACATGGGCACAGCAGGAGTTCGCGCTGCTGCGCGGCGATCTTGCGCTGCGTGCTGCTGAAGCCGGAGTGCCGGCGTCTGAAATTGCGCGCGTGCCGCAGCAGCCCAGCGTTTTTCGATTTCCCTATGGCGTCTGTTCGAAAGAGGCGCTTCTACAAGCGCACGAGCTTGGCCTGGCGGCTATCCAATGGGACGTGATCAGCGGCGACGCCAACCCGGCTGCGAGACCGCAACAGCTCACGCGCGCCGTACTGACCGAGGTCCGTCCCGGCTCGATCGTCGTCTTCCATGCCAACGGCAACGGTCGGGGCACGGAGGAGGCGTTGCCGGAGATCGTCCAAGGCTTGCGCGCCAAAGGCTATCGCTTCGTCACCGTGAGCGAACTGCTGCAATCGGGAGAGCCAGTTAGTGCCGACGAGTGCTACGAGCTTCGGCCAGGCGACAACCGCCGCTACGACAAGCTATTCGGAGAGGGCACGGGATGAGCGTGAAATCGCCATTTGCCGCCATTGCGCACCCGCTGCCGAGCAACGGCACCCTGCTGCCGCTCGTCGATACCAGCGACGCCGCCGCGATCGCGGCGCTGCTCGTTGTGGAGGATCCATGGCGGACCCTTGGCTATCAGGAGGAGACCGTCAGCCGCTATCTGATGCGCCCCGATCCTGCTCTGCACCGCTTCCGGTTGATGCGAGAAGGTGTGCTGGTGGGGGTGTTGGGCATCCGTTATCCGTGGCTGCGCGGTCCCTACATCGAGCTGATTGGGGTTACACCCGAGGCTCGCGGCTTCGGACTGGGGGGCGCCGTCGTCACCTGGATTGAGGAGGAGGCCAGAGGAGAAGCGGCCAATCTGTGGGCGTGCGTCTCCGAGAGCAACGCCGACGCGCGCCGATTCTATGCACGGCGAGGCTTCATCGAGGTGGCGCCGATCGACGACCTGGTCGCCCGCGGCCACGCCGAGATATTGCTGCGGAAGCGGCTATTGGGATAAGCCATGCTCACCCCCCGACGGCTGATAACGGCGCATCAGCAGCACCAGCAGCAGCAGGCCGGGCACGGCGGCCAGCGTCGTCAGCACGAAGAACGTCGGCCACGGCACCTGATCGGCAAGCCATCCGGCGCCCGACGACAACACGGTACGGCCCATCGCCATCAGGGAGGTCAGCAGCGCGTATTGTGTTGCCGTATAGGCGACGTTGCACAGGCTGGACATATAAGCGACGAACGCGGTCATCCCCATTCCGGTGGTGATGTTCTCGACCGAGACGGTTAACGCTAGGATGCCGATGTCTGGCCCCGCCCAGGCTTGCAGGACGAACACCAGGTTGGACAGCGCCATCGCCACGCCGCACACCAGCAGGCCCCGCATGATTCCCAGCCTCGCCACGACAAGGCCGCCGATCAGGCTGCCGGCGACGGTGGCGACAAAACCGAACAATTTGACGATTTCGGCGATGTCCGTCTTGCTGAAGCCGATCTCAAGAAAGAACGGCACCTTCATTACGCCGAGGATGGCATCGCCGAACTTGTAGAGCAGGATGAACAGCAGTACGACCACCCAGCCGCGCCGGGTGGCGAACTCCACGAAGGGACAGACGCAGGCCGCCCAAACCCAGGCAGCGACGTTCGCGAGCGACGGCGGCAGCCGTGCCCCCTGCCTGCCCTGCAGCCAAGCTTGTGCGCGCACCTCCAGCATCTGCGCGCCCGGCGAGCTGCGTGTCCGGGGTTCCGGATTGAGCAGTATAGCGATCACGCCGACCAGCACCGCCGCCGCCATCAGCGCGTACACCGTGGACCACGGCAACACGTCGGCGAGGATCAGGCCGCCCGCGCCAGCGGCCATCTGGCCCAACCGCCAGCCAAAGGTGGCGGTTGCGGCGCCAGCGGCTTGTGAGCGCTCTTCCAGAATTTCAACGCGGTAGGCGTCGATCACGGTGTCCTGGGTCGCCGAGGCGAAGGCGACGCACAGGGCGAGCACCGCAGTCGCCAATGGGTCGATCCCCGGCTGCGTTGCCCCGAGGCCGAGGAGCACGGCAATCAGCAGCACCTGCGTCGCCAGCGCCCAGCCCCGGCGCCGGCCGAAACAGCGGCCGAGCACCGGCAGCGCGAGCCGGTCGACGAACGGCGCGAAGATGAACTTCAGCGAGTAAGGCAGGCTGACCAGCGCGAACAGGCCGATCTCGGTCTTTCCTAATCCGGCTTCCGTCAGCCACGCCGATAACGGCTCGGCCAGCGCGCCGAACGGAAGGCCGCTGGAAAACCCGAGGAATAGCATCGCTAAAACGCGGCGATCGCGATAGACGGCGAGCGCATCCAGCCAGGCGCGGGCTCGGTCGCGGCGGGGCGGCCGCTGCGACGCTATCGCGGCAAACGGCGGCGATGGCTCGTTCACCCCAGCTTCTGCCGCACCAATTCAGCGAGTGACGTTTCCGGCCGGGCGCCGACGTGGCTGATGACCTCGGCGGCGCAGACGGCGGCGATCCGCCCGCACGTCTCCAGGCACATGCCGCGCGCCAGCGCCCACAGGAAGCCGGCGGCATAAGCATCCCCGGCGCCGGTGGAGTCGACGACGTGCGGCACCTTCTCGGCATCGACGATGTGCACGTCATCGCCGGCGACGATCACGGCGCCCTTCTCGGAGCGGGTGAGCACGGCGATCGGGCAGTGATGGCGGACCCGCTGCAAGGCACCGTCGAACGAGTGCTCCTGATACAGCGAGACGATTTCGTCCTCGTTGGCGAACAGCACATCGACGTGGCGCTCGACCAGCTGCTGGAAGTCGTCGCGGTGGCGGTCGACGCAAAAAGGATCAGAGAGGCTGAGCGCCACCGTGCGCCCGGCCTGATGCGCCATGCCGGCGGCGGTGACAAACGCCTGCTTCGCCGGCGGCCGGTCCCACAGGTAGCCCTCAAGGTAAGTCGTATGGGCGGCGGCGACAACGGTGGCATCGACGTCTTCAATGCCCAGGTCGGCGCTGACGCCGAGAAAGGTGTTCATCGTCCGATGCGCGTCCGGCGTCACCAGGATCAGGCAGCGGCCGGTGGACAGGCCGTCGGTCGAGGGCAGAGCGGCGAAGGTGATGCCGAGGGCAACGATGTCGTGGCGGAAAATGCCCCCCAACTGGTCGTCCTTGACCTTGCCGATGAACGCGGCATGGCCGCCGAGCGAAGCGACGGCGGCGATAGTGTTGGCCGCCGATCCGCCGGAGACCTCTACCGCCGGTCCCATCGCGGCATAGAGCGTTTCGGCGCGGGTCCAGTCGATCAGCGTCATCGTCCCCTTTGGCGAGGCCGTGACGGATCAGAAACGCATCGTCCGCCGACGCGATGACATCGACGATGGCGTTACCGATCCCCACCACGTCATAAAGGCTGTCCGCCATGCCGCTGGTCCTGGTGTTGTTCGGAAAGCGCGCAGTATACCGGCGCCGCGCGGCGCGGCAACGGGATCGCGGCGGATCGAGACGCGTGGTCAGTCGATCAATGCCAAGCCCCACCGTTGCGACATTGCCATAAGCAATGCCGGACGCTCGACCAGCGCCACCGATTCCGCTACGCGGAGATGCGCCCGACACCGGTCGAACAGCGCGACGCAGAACAGGCTGTCGTCGAATCGGGAACGCCAGCACAAGCCGTCGGGTCGCTGCGGATGGGCGTGAAGAGCCGCACTCCAGAGCCGCGAGGAGGCATAGGGGCCATTTACCGCTGATGCCGTTGCGGAAACTGATGACAATCCTTGCCCGTGTAGCGCGACCAGCGTCAGAGGTTGCAAGAGTTCAATTCGCGCCAGAGCGATCTTTTGAAGAAATGACTCTTCGATCGTCCGTTCACCCAAGCGCAGAAACTTCTCTGCGAAGCACGCTTCTGGTGTCATGCCGGCGTAGCAGGTGCGGAAACTGCCGTTGGTGGCATCGAACCGGCCGGCCGGCGGCTCGCTGGCGCCCGGTCCAAAGAACAACGGATTGGTTCCGATCGGTATTATCCTAAATATCGCCCTTCCGGCCGGTGCGGGGTGCAGCGGAAGAGCGCGTTTGGCCAGATCTCGCGGAGGCGCAGGCAGCGGCGGCTCGACAGCGGCATGCTCGCCCCCCCTGGTGTTGGTCCGGCGGGGTACGCGCTGAGCCACCAAAGGCTGATCCTCACGCGATGTTGCGCTTGAGCAACACTATGTGATTCAGGCGCAACATGTCAAGAGAGTTTGTGTCGCGGTTAGACGTGGGCTGCGGTAAATGCGGCCACCGCTGCCTCGGCGTCTTCAACGTCACCCGCGCGAAGCGCTTCGAGCGGAGTTTGGCCGCCCAGTTCGTCCTGTGTGCTGGTCAATAGATCGAGGCGCATCCAGGCAGGGATGCCGCGAGTGGCGGCTAGCAGCCGCTCGAACCCTGGCAGCAGCCCATGCTCGGTGAATTGGCAGCGCGGATAGCCGAAAGCGCGGTCGCCGCGCGGCACTGCCAGCAGGCGATCCGCCTGCCGGCGCTTGCCGACGGCATCGCGCCCAATGCCAAGCAACTGAGCTGCTTCCCCGGCATCGAGCAAACCGCCGGCGCGCTCGATGAGCCGAGCCTTTGCTTCCAGTCCGCGCAAGCGCGCCGCTGCCAGTGGTTCGAACTCGCCGATCTCGCCATGTTCGACGAGCAGACCAAGGCCACGCAGCGCCGAGCCGAACGGTGTCGGCGCGTCCAGCATCGCCTCCAGGTCGCCGGGAGACGACGTGGCGACAATCCGATCGGTTAGTGCATCCATTCGCGACCGGACCAGCCGCAACAACCGGGTCTCCGCCGCGGTTGCTTTTTCCGCAGCCAGGGCCGTAGCGGGAGCGGCTGTCTGTAGGAATCTCCACCGTGACATCGAAGTCGACCGCCGTTCCATATTTTCTTCTAAATGATATCGATGGAAAATACGGAACGTCAATCGCGACGTATGCTGAACAGGGGCCACCGTCTTCGGGCGTCAGCTCGCAGCGCGCCATCGGCGATTGCGCCGCCGTGGCTTGCTGCGACGCGCCGCCGTCGCTACCAGGGCTCGTTGTCGCCTTGCGGAGGCACATGCGGGCCTATCGCCTACCGCGGCAGACACATCCAGCTTGGCTGGGCGAGGACAATGGCTTCGCCGTAGCGCCACCACATTGCCAGGGCGCCGGCGATGAGTGCCGCGGCCAGCAGCGTCCAGCCGGTGCGCGCGCCGATCATCCGCGGGCCGCCGCCAGCCGGGCCAGCGGCTGGTCGTTGATCGGCAGGTGAATCAGGGTGGCGAACAGGGCAAGGCCGATCGAGGCGAGCCAGACGCTGTCGTAGGAGCCCAGCAGGTCGTAGGCGAGGCCGCCGCCCCAGGCGCCGAGGAAGGCGCCCAGCTGGTGAGAGGCGAAGACCACGCCGTACAGCATCGACAGGTAGCGGACGCCGAAGACGCGCGCCACCAGCCCGCTGGTAAGCGGCACCGTGCCCAGCCACAGGAAGCCGATCGCCGCGCCGAACGCCACCGCAGTGGTTCCGCTCAGCGGCAGGGCGATGAACAGGGCGATGACGACGGCGCGGGCCGCGTAGATCGCCGACAGCACCCACTTCTGTCGGAAGCGGCCGCCGAGCACGCCGAACAGGTAGCTGCCGAAGATGTTGAACAGGCCGATCATCGCCAGTGACCAGGCGCTGATCGACGGCGGCAGGCCCTGATCGGCGAGATAGGCCGGCAGGTGGGTGGCGACGAAGGCAACGTGGAAGCCGCAGACGAAGAAGCCGGCGTTGAGCAGCCAGTAGCCGGCGTGGCTCCGCGCCTCGCCGATCGCCGCAACAAGGCTCTGACCGCCGGCATGGCGACGAATCAGCTGGTCGCTGCCGGCGAAGCCGAAGGCGAGCGGCGCCAGCAGACCGACGGCAATCGCCAGCACCAGGAAGGCGTCGCGCCACGACATGGCGTCGAGCAGCGCCTGCGCACCCGGCACCACCGCAAACATGCCGAACGATCCGGCAGCGGTGCAGACGCCGAACGCTACGCTGCGCTTCTCCGGCGGCACTACCCGCCCGACCGCGCCCAGAACGGTGCCGTAGGTGGTGCCGGCGAGCGCCAGTCCGACGAGAACCCCTAGCGTCACGTTCAGGCCGAGCGGATCGGAGCTGAAGGCGGCGAGCGCCAGGCCCGCGGCGTACAGCGCGGCGCCGACGATCGTCACCCGCACCGCGCCGAAATGATCGGCGATCGCCCCGGTGATGGGCTGCGCCAGACCCCACAGCAGGTTCTGCCAAGCGATCGCAAGGCCGAAAACCTGCCGGCCAACGTCCAGGTCAACGGCGATCGGCGCCAGGAAGATGCCGAAAGACTGGCGGATGCCCATGGCGACGATCAGGCAGAGGATGCCCGAGACGATGACCACCTTCGCCGTGCCCGACATTGCTTCTGCTTTCCTTGCGCCAGTCACGCCGTCTCCGGCATGTTCGACGATATGCCTGCAACTAATAGCTAACCGCGGCATCCTTCGATACCGCCTCGACGATTCGTCGCATCCTCAAGCCGGTCGTCTACCTGCCGCGCAGGATGCCGACGGCCAGGCCGCGACCGACCGGCAGAATGCCACGTACCTCGATGTAAGGCAGCGATCGCCAGCGCAGGACAATCGTCAGGTCGCGGGGTCGCAGCGCGTCGTCGGCAACGAATAGCGCTTCGTCGGCGACGAAGGCGCTCGCCAGCGGTAGCGTGCCGAAACGGCAATCGCCCCGCCTGCCAAGCCAATTTGCTGGTCCGTCGACAAATATGAAATCGGCGCGCTCACCCGCCAGTGCCAGCCGCAGGGTGTCGCGATCGGGCCGATAGGTGCGGCCGGCCCAACCGCCGAAGATGCTGTCGGTAACCGGCGCGACGAGGGTCGTAACGTGTTGCCCAAGGCCGAAGCCGTCGAGCAGCTTCTGGGTGCGAGCCATGTACGCCGGCCGTTCGTCCAGTGAGACGACGCGGCGCCCACCACCGGCGTGGGCACAAAGGGCCGCCAGCAAGACGGTGCTGCAGCCGCTGCCAAATTCTAGCACGCGCCGCGGGCGAATTACCTTGAACAGCGCCGCAAGAGCGTGAGCCGTCTCGCCGCAAATCCTCCAGCCGCCGGTCGGCAACCGCGCGATCAGCGCCTCTATTTCAGCTGGTATTGCCCGTGCGGCTGTCGCCGGCCACAGCAGCGGATGTCGCCGCCGGCCAAGCAGACGAGCGCGGAAGCTCAGCGGGCGCGCAGCCTCCGGCGCGATGCACTCCAATCTTTGCAGGTAATCGTCCAGGCGGTTGCCGATTGGCGGGCGTCTCGTGGGCAAGGGTATGACGGCGCTCATGCAGCCCTTCCGATCGGGACGATTTAGTCGGAGATGGCGTGCCCGCGCCGTCGATCAACCCCTCCACGCAGACGTTTCCGCGGATGCCGACTACTTCCAGCGGTTGCGCCGCCGCGCCGTCGCTCCATATCGAAGCGCGGGATACCGTACGATCGACGCGGTCATGCGATACGCCTCGCCGAGGGTACGCCGCCGCGGTCATGAACAAGGGGTGCGGACATGGATTTCGAAAAGTATACCGAGCGCTCGAAGGGCTTCGTGCAGGCCGCTCAAACCCTGGCGCTGCGCCGCAATCACCAGCAGCTGGCACCGTTGCACCTTCTTTCCGTGCTGCTGGAAGACAAGGAAGGCCTCGCCGCCAACCTGATCCGCGCCGCTGGCGGCGATCCGGAAGCCGCCCGCAGTCGTTGTGACGCTGAATTGTTGAAGCTTCCGAAGGTCGAGGGCGGCAGCGGACAGGTTTATCTGTCGCCGGAATGCGCCAGATTGTTCGAGCAGGCGGAGCAGATCGCCGACAAGGCCGGCGACAAGTTCGTCACCGCCGAGCGGCTGCTGCTGGCGCTGGCGCTGGCATCCGGCTCGCCGCCGTCGCGGGTGCTGGCGGACGCCGGCGTCACCGCTCAGGGGCTGAACAGGGCGATCGAAGAAGTCCGCAAGGGCCGATCTGCCACCTCGCCTACTGCCGAGGATTCGTACGACGCACTGAAAAAGTACGCGCGCGATCTGACCGCGGCGGCGGCCGACGGCAAGCTCGATCCGGTGATTGGCCGCGACGAAGAGATCAGGCGGACCATCCAGGTGCTCTCGCGGCGGACCAAGAACAATCCGGTGCTGATCGGTGAGGCGGGTGTCGGCAAGACGGCGATCGTCGAGGGCTTGGCGCAGCGCATCGTCAAGGGCGACGTGCCGGAGACGTTGAAGGACAAGCGGCTGATGGTGCTTGACCTGGGCGCGCTGGTGGCGGGCTCGAAGTTTCGCGGTGAGTTCGAGGAGCGCCTGAAAGCGGTGCTGACCGAGGTGACCGCGTCGGAGGGCGAACTGATCCTGTTCATCGACGAGTTGCACACCCTGGTCGGCGCCGGATCGGCCGAGGGATCGATGGATGCATCGAATCTCCTGAAGCCAGCGCTGGCGCGCGGCGAGCTTCACTGCATCGGTGCGACGACGCTGAACGAGTACCGCAAGCACATTGAGAAGGACGCGGCGCTGGCGCGGCGCTTCCAGCCGGTGTTCGTCTCGCAGCCGACGGTCGAGGACACAATCTCGATCCTGCGCGGCCTGAAGGAGAAGTACGAGCTGCACCATGGCGTGCGCATCACCGACGCGGCCATCGTCGCTGCCGCCACGCTGTCCAATCGCTACATCACCGATCGCTTCCTGCCCGACAAGGCGATCGATCTGGTCGATGAGGCGGCGAGCCGGCTGCGCATGCAGGTCGATTCCAAGCCGGAAGCCATCGACGAGCTCGATCGCCGCATCGTCCAGCTGAAGATCGAGCGCGAAGCGCTGAAGAAGGAGAACGACGCCGCTTCCCGTGACCGCCTTGGGAAACTGGAGAAGGAGTTGGCGGAACTGGAGCAGCGGTCGGCGGAGCTGACTACGCAGTGGCGGGCCGAGAAGGACGCGCTCGCCGGGGCGACAAAGGTGAAGGAGGAACTCGACCAGGCCCGGATGGCGGTCGAACGCGCCTTGCGCGACGGCAAGTACGAGGAGGCCGGCCGGCTGCAGTATCAGACGATCCCCGAGCTGGAGCGCAAGCTGAAGGCCGCTGAAGAAGCGGGTCAGCACCGGATGCTGGAGGAGGCGGTGACGGCTGAGCATGTCGCTAGCGTGGTTTCCCGCTGGACCGGCGTCCCCGTCGACAAAATGCTGGAGGGCGAACGCGAGAAGCTGCTGGCGATGGAGGAAAATCTGCGCAAGCGGGTCGTCGGCCAGGAGGAGGCGCTGATAGCCGTCGCCGACGCGGTCCGCCGTGCGCGGGCGGGTCTGCAGGATCCTAACCGGCCCATCGGATCGTTCCTGTTCCTCGGCCCCACGGGTGTCGGCAAAACCGAGCTGTGCAAGGCGCTGGCGCAGTTCCTGTTTGACGACGAGCAGGCAATGATCCGCATCGACATGTCTGAGTACATGGAAAAGCACACCGTCGCCCGGCTGATCGGCGCGCCGCCGGGCTATGTCGGCTACGAGGAGGGGGGTGCGCTTACCGAGGCGGTGCGGCGCAGGCCCTACCAGGTGATCCTGTTCGACGAGATCGAAAAGGCGCATCCTGACGTCTTCAACGTGTTATTGCAGGTGCTCGACGACGGTCGGTTGACCGACGGCCAGGGACGCACCGTCGACTTCCGCAACGCCCTGATCGTGCTTACCTCAAACCTCGGCGGTGACATCCTGGCGGCGCAGTCGGAGGGGCACGATTCTGGCGAGGTGCGCGAGCAGGTGATGGCGATCGTGCGCGCCGCCTTCCGGCCGGAATTCCTCAACCGTCTGGACGAAATCATCCTTTTTCACCGCCTGTTCCCGGAGCAGATGGGGGCGATCGTTGACATCCAGCTGGCGCGGCTGAAGGCGCTGCTCGCGGACCGCAAGATCACGCTCGACCTCGACGACAGCGCCATCGGCTGGCTGGCCAAGGCGGGCTACGATCCGGTCTACGGGGCCCGGCCGCTGAAGCGGGTGATCCAGCGCAGCCTGCAGAACCCGCTGGCGAGCGCAATCCTCGCCGGCCGGATCAAGGACGGCGAGCGGGTGCGGATTACCGCCGGGGACGGTGGCCTGATCATTAGCGAGTCGGCGGCCGCCGACGCTGCGTGAGCGGCGGGGGGCGCAGCGACCGGCGTCAGAGGAAGTCGTCGCGGCAGAGAATTGCCTCGAAGCGCAGGCCGGCGGCGGCGAAAGCGTCGCTCGCCCCCTCCAACCTATCGACGATGGTGAGGACAGCGACGACTTCGGCACCGGCAGCTCGTACCTCATCGACCGCCAGCAGGGCGGAACCGCCGGTGGTCGTCACGTCCTCCAGGATCACCACCCGGGCGCCGGGCGCCAGGTTGCCGTCGATGCGCCGTGCCGTCCCGTGGTCCTTGGCCTCCTTGCGGACGAAGAATCCCTGCAACGGCCGGTCAGGGAAGCTCTTGGCACAGACGACGGCGACGATCGGCACGGCGCCCATCACCAGACCACCGACAGCCTCGATCTCCAAACCGTCGATGCGCTGCAGGACCGCGTCCGCGATCAGGTTGGCGCCCTCCGGATCGAGCATCGTCCGCTTCATGTCGAAAAAGAGGCTGCTTTGCCGCCCCGATGCGAGCGTGAACTCGCCACCTGTCAACAGCGAACGCTCAGCGATCAGCTGGCACAGGCGCGATCTTCCCGAGCCGTTGCTTGGCTTATCCGCTACGTGTGTCCTTTCCATCCGCCCTCCGTCCTCTTGCTCATGATGGACGCTAGCGCGCGGCGCCAGCGCAAGCCACACCAAGCATCATCTGACACCATCCCGTAGCGGGGGTTGACAGCTTAGCATCCGACAGGATGTACAATGCCTCACAATACGAAACACAACAATTACAGCCGCTGGGCGCTCTGACGTCCGGGCAAAAGGGTCGCTCAACAATGACTGCGCCGGATGCCTCCTCCCCGATTCTGCCCCGCAAGCCTGCGGAAGCGGTAACGCTGCGCATCGGCTTGGAGTGGTTTCTCAATCCCGATCATTTGGCGCTGATCGCGATACGCGACGGCACGCTTGCCGGTAACCCCCGTATGCGATTGGTCCTGGACGAACCAGACGATCACTTTGATGGCTTCGTTGCCCTGCAGCAGCGCCGCTGCGATCTTGTCCTCACGGAACCATTGCATCTTATGGAGCCGATGGCGGCGGACTGCGAGGCGCTTGGTTGCATCTTCGAGACGAGTGGCGGAGTGCTCGTTCGCGAAGACAGGCTCGGCAAGCTGCGTAGCGGGGAACCTCTACGCGTTGCGGCGCCAGTATGTGGTCCGCTCACTGACCGCCTTTGTCGCCGCATCCTGCAGGGGTGGGCTGGCAAACAGGGTTTCGCAGTGGCGGAGACGCAGATCGTTATTGATGCTGCAGGATTCCGGCACATCGAAAACCTGAAGGCCGGTTATGACGCCGCTTGGCTTGCGTTCGCCAATATTGAAGTGATCGAGGCCGCGCAACACGGCCTGTCGGTAAGGCTGGTCACCGCCGAGGAAGCAGGGCTTCCCAGGTTTTCGGCGCTCGAACTGGTTGCCCGCAAGCAGCGCTCGCCGGAAGAAATCACCCAACATGAGGCATTGATCAAGGCAATCGAACAGGCAGCCTGCCGGTTGCAAGCGAACCCGGAGGGCGCTGTCGCCCTGTGGCAGGCGGCAAGCGGCGACAGCAGCGAGGCTGCTGCCGCCATGGTGCAGGCGACGCTGCCGTGCCTGAAGACCCAGATCGACCGCCGCCCGACACGCTGGCAGGCGCTGCAACGGATGCTGCTGGCCCCCTGAACGCGACGCTGGTGAAGCCAAGGCACGCCGTCGCCTACGCGACATGACAAAGAAGAGCCCGTAACTGCGCGCGCTATCCGCTTGGGTTGATCCTTGGTAGCAGCTCGATTGCCGGGCGTGGACTGAGGGGATAGCCTGACAGCCGTCGCTCGTCCCACGACCCTGCTGTGGAAATCCTGCCGTCGATGTCACGCTACCTCTCCGACCGCGCCACTGGCGCTCTGCTGGTCGCCGGCGCCTGCCTGTGCTGGAGTTCCGGGGGCATCCTGGTCCGACTGCTCGACGTTCAGGGCGCGGCCGTCGTTTTCTGGCGGTCGTTGTTCATGGCGGTGGCGGTGGCGCTCGGACTTGTCGCCGTCCACCGGCGGCGCGCGTTCCGCCTCGTCCTTGCCGTCGGCTGGCCCGGAGTGCTGTCCGGCCTGCTCCTCGCTCTGGCTTTCCTCGGCTATATCCTGTCGCTGACTCATACGCAGGTGGCCAATACCCTGGTGCTGATGAGCGCCTCGCCGTTGGTGGCGGCGCTGCTGGCCCGACTGCTGCTGCAGGAGCGGCTCGATCGAACGACCGTGCTGGCGATCGGTGTGGCGATGCTCGGCATCGCCGTGATGTTCGGCCACGGTATCGCCGCCGGCAGTCTCGTCGGCGACGGGTTCGCTCTCCTCGTCGCGCTGTCTTTCGGGGCCAATATCGTCGTGCTGCGGCGCTGGCGCGGGATCGACATGGTGCCGGCGACGATGCTGGGTGGTTTGTTTTCGGCAATAGCGACGCTGCCATGGGCGGTGGCCGCACCGGTCAGCATGGGCGATCTCGCCCTGCTCGCCACCCTGGGCTGCTTCCAACTCGCCTTCGGTCTCACTCTGTTCGTCCGCGGCAGCCGTCGGCTCGGCGCCGCCGAACTTGGCTTGCTGACCCTGCTGGAAACCGTGCTGGCGCCGCTTTGGGTATGGATCGGTGTCGGGGAGACACCGGGCCTGCCCGCGTTGCTCGGCGGCGCCCTGGTGCTTACCTCGGTGATCGCCGCCACGTTCGCACCTCGCGCACCCTGCGACGCACCTCGCCCGGGCGAGTAGGGAAGCGCCGCGACCGGTTGCGGGGAAAAAGCAGAGCGGCGAATATGGATCCACAAGCATTAACGGGAGGCCGTGCGCATGTCGAAACCGCTGCTGCATCTCGTCTTCGGTGGAGAGGTCACCGATCCGCGCGGGATGGACTTCTCCGACATCAGAAAACTCGATCTTGTCGGCATCTTTCCGAGCTATGCGGAAGCGTTCAAGGCGTGGCGGGCGGCGAGCCAGCGACACGTCGATCAGGCCAACATCAAGTATGTCGTCGTTCATCTACACCGCATGCTCGATCCGGCGGAAATGCACGGCGAGGCACCGATCGAGGTAGAGGATTAGACGCGACGCTTCCGCTGACGGCCTGCTCAAGCAGGCATACGGGCGCAAAGCTCGCCGAACACCGCGTCGAACATCGTCGGTGTCAACCGGCCGGTGTTGGTATTCTGGCGCGAGCAGTGATAGCTGTCCGCGAGCAGCAGGCCGGGTCGGGGTGTATGCAGCGCGCCATGAGCGAAGGCGATGCCCCTTACTCCTAACGCCGTGAGCACGGCGTCGTGTGCTACGCGGCCCAACGCCAGGACAGCGCTCAACTGCGGCAACTGCGTGATCTCATCGGCTAGGAAGCGGCCGCACGTGCGCACTTCCTCCGCCGTAGGGCGATTGACCGGCGGAACGCACCGCACGGCGTTGCTGATCCGGCAGCCGACGAGGCGCAGACCGTCATCGGCCGCCCGGCCGTAGCTGCCGGCAGCCAGCCCATGCACCAGCAGTGTCGCGAACAGCAGTTCGCCGGCATGATCGCCGGTGAATGGCCGGCCGGTGCGGTTGGCGCCACGCAAGCCAGGTGCCAGACCGACGATCAGCAGGCGCGCGCTCTCGTCGCCGAACGACGGCACTGGCGCGTTATGCCAGTCGACAAAGCGCGCGCGATTCTCGACCCGGAATGCGCACAGCCGCGGGCACAACGGGCAGTCGGGGCCGGGAACGAGCACCGCCCGTCGGCCGATCAGCTTCGACGAGGCGGGCGAACTCAGGCGTCTTCGAAAGTGGATGTGGCGTGCGGGTTGGCGGGCGTTGCCGTCTGCGAGCGATCCTCGCGAGGTTCCCGATAAGGATTGACGCGGGAGATAGTTGCCTGCAACTCCTGCAATTCGACAAAGTTGTCCGCCTGACGGCGCAATTCATCCGCAACCATTGGTGGCTGCGAGCGGATGGTGCTGACGACAGTAACCCGCACCCCGCGGCGCTGCACCGCCTCGACCAAGCGCCGAAAGTCGCCGTCACCGGAGAACAAAACGACGTGATCGAGGTGCTCTGCCATTTCCATGACATCGATCGCCAGCTCGATGTCCATGTTGCCCTTAATCTTGCGACGACCTGTCGAGTCGGTGAACTCCTTCGTCGGCTTCGTCACCATCGTGTAGCCGTTGTAGTCGAGCCAATCAATTAGCGGCCGGATCGGCGAGTATTCTTGGTCCTCAATCAGCGCCGTGTAATAGAATGCACGGATCAGATGCCCTTTTTCCGCGAAGATCTCCAGTAGGCGCTTATAATCGATATCAAAATTCAAGGCCCGTGCAGCCGCATACAGATTCGATCCGTCGATGAATAAGCCGATGCGCTCCTGCGGATAAAAGACCATCTTTGATTCCTCGTGTGTTCTTGGTTATTGGGTGCAAAGCACCCTGCTGCCAAACGGCGTTGGCGGGCCAAATGTCTTTACTAGGTAAGGCACGGTCGGAATTGCTGCAAGAGTGGAGGAAGACGAGGCCGGAGGCGGTGTTTATCGGCATCGGCGGTAATCTCGCCAGCCCTCGGCTCGGGCCGCCCCGAGCTGTCGTCACCGCTGCGGTGACTGCCTTGCCAGCGGCGGGTGTCCACATCCTGCGGCGCTCTCGTTGGTATTGGAGCGCGCCGGTGCCGCCATCGGATCAGCCGGATTTCGTCAACGGCGTCATGGAGGTGGAATGCCCACTGGGGCCCGCCGCTCTGTTGAAAGCCCTGCACGCCGTGGAGGCGGCGTTCGGCCGAGAACGGTCGGCGCGCGACGCCGCGCGAATACTTGATCTCGATCTTCTGGACTACCGCGGCCAGGTGTCCGACGGTAATGACGGTCCGATATTGCCGCATCCGAGAATGCATTTGCGCGCATTTGTGCTGCGCCCACTGGCGGAACTGGCACCCGATTGGCGACACCCGGTTTTCCTCCGCTCGGCCGCCGATCTGCTGGCGGCGTTGCCGCCGGGCCAGCGCGCCGAACCGGTGATCGAGCAGCACTCAAACCCTTGAACGGCGGGCGGCGATGGGTGATATCGCCCGAGCCGCCTTGCAACGCGACGGGAGCAGGGCCTAAATTAGCCTTAACGTCGCTCATCCGCGGCGAACATAGGAGGTGTATTTAATGGCGCGTGTCACCGTCGAAGACTGTGTATTGAAGGTGTCCAACCGCTTCGAGTTGGTGATGCTGGCGGCGCAACGCGCGCGCAACCTCGGGGCAGGTGCGCCGCTGACGGTGGATCGCGATGACGATAAGAACCCGGTGATCGCGTTGCGCGAGATCGCCGACGGAACTGTAGAGCTGCCTGAGCTGGAGAACAGTCTCATTCGTGGCCTGCAGAAAGTAATCGAGAGCGAGGAGCCGGAAAGCGACGAACTCGACGCGCTCGGAATGCAGCAGGTTAGTGTGCCTTCTGAAGAACTTGCGATGGTTGAGGAGATTGAAGAGGATCTGCTGCACGTAGAAGGCGAGGACGGCCAGGAAATTGGCGAAGATGACGTACCGGCGGACGACGAACGTTCGCCGGAGGATTGATCGGATCGAGGTGACAACGCTTCCTCGGCACCCTTTCAGCCAAACGGAGCCTCAGCAGACGGCGGTGTCGCTGCCGCGGGCCGGCAATGAGCCTGAGTGCCGGCGAGGTTGCAGATGATCCGGCAATTCGAGCTGGTCGAGCGGGTCAAGCGGTATGATCCGCAGGCCGACGAGGACGCGCTCAACCGCGGCTACGTTTTCGCCATGAGGGCTCATGGCGCGCAGACCCGCGCCAACGGTGATCCGTACTTCTCGCACCCGCTCGAAGTCGCGGGCATCCTCACCCACTATCGCTTGGACACCGCCTCGATCGTTACGGCGCTGCTGCACGATACGGTCGAGGATACGCACGCCACCATTGAAGACATCAAGCGGATGTTTGGAGAAGAGGTGGCGCGGCTGGTTGACGGCGTCACGAAACTGACGCGAATCGAACTGCAATCGGAGCACACGCGACAAGCGGAAAACTTCCGCAAACTGGTCCTGGCAATGTCCGAGGACATCCGGGTGCTGCTGGTCAAGCTCGCTGACCGTCTGCACAACATGCGCACCCTGAAGTTCCTTAACGACCACGAGAAGCGGCGGCGGATTGCCTCCGAAACGATGGAGATCTATGCCCCGCTCGCCGAGCGCATGGGCATGCAGGAGATGAAGAACGAGCTTGAAGACCTGGCGTTCGCCGAGCTGAACGCGCACGCCAGGGAATCGATCATCGCCCGCCTCGCCTTCCTGCGCGAGCATGGCGGCAATCTGATCCCGCGCATTATCGAGCATATCCGCCAGACGCTGCGAAGCAACGAGCTCGATTCGGAAGTCGTCGGCCGCGAAAAGACGCCATACTCGATCTGGCAGAAGATGCAGCACAAGAACCTCAACTTCGAGCAATTGTGCGACATCATGGCGTTCCGGGTGATCGTTCCCACCCAGGAGGACTGCTATCGCGGTCTCGGCATCGTCCACAGCGCCTATCCAGTCATTCCCGGCCGCTTCAAGGATTACATCTCGACACCGAAGCCGAACGGCTACCGCTCGCTGCACACGGGCGTGTTCGGCCCCGAACGCCAGCGCATCGAAGTGCAGATCCGCACCCGCGAGATGCACGAGATCGCCGAGTATGGCGTCGCCGCGCACTGGCACTACAAGCAGGAGAGTGATCACACCAACGGCCGGCAGTACCGCTGGCTGCGCGAACTCCTTGAGATCCTGGAGCACACCGGCGGCGCCGAGGAGTTCTTGGAACACACCAAGCTGGAGATGTTCCAGGACGAGGTGTTCTGCTTCACGCCGAAAGGCGATCTGATCAACCTGCCGACCGGTTCGACGCCCGTTGATTTCGCCTACGCGGTGCATTCGGAGATCGGTGACAAGTGCGTCGGTGCCAAGATCAACGGCCGGCTGATGCCGCTGCGCACCGTGCTGCAGAACGGCGACCAGATCGAGATCATCACCTCGAAGGCGCAGACCCCGTCGCCGACCTGGGAGCGCTTCGTCGTTACCGGCAAGGCGCGCGCCCGCATCCGCCGCTTCATCCGTTCGAAGGAGCGCGATCAATACCTGCAGCTCGGCCGCTCGATCCTGGAGCGGGCGTTCCAGCAGGAGGGGTATGACTGTTCCGACAAGGCGCTCGAGGGCGTCCTCAAGAACTTCAAGCAGCCGACCACCGACGACCTTTACGCACAGGTCGGCGCCGGCCACCTCACCGGCCGCGCCGTCGTCGAAGTGGTGTTGCCCGGCCTGCGCAAGAAGCGCAGCTTCGTCGAGAAGGTGGTGCCGCTCGGCCGTTCGCGGCGCAAGTCGCAAGTCAAGGGACCGGGCATTCCCATTCGCGGGCTGATCCCGGGCATGGCGCTGCACTTTGCTGGCTGCTGCCATCCGCTGCCAGGCGACCGCATCGTCGGCGTCGTCACCACCGGTAAGGGGGTGACCATCCACACCATCGACTGCGAGACGCTGGAGGAGTTCGCCGGCCAGCCGGAGCGCTGGATCGACGTCTCCTGGGATACCGGGGAGAACGGGGAGACCACGCACGTCGGCCGCGTCCAGGTCACCGTGCTCAACGAGCCGGGAAGCCTCGGCGCACTGACGACGGTAATCGCGCGCAACGCCGGCAACATCACCAACCTGAAGATCACCAACCGGACGATGCAGTTCTTCGAGATCCTCGTCGATATTGAAGTCCGCGACGTCGCCCACCTAACCGACATCATCGCGGCCTTGCGGGTCACCCAGTCAGTCAACGCCGCGGACAGGGCTAGGCGGTAGGCGGCGGCCTCGGCGTTGCGGCGCCGTTTCGGCCGATCCGCCGCGGTTGGACCGGTTTGTTCTCGAACGCGCTGGTGACTGCCGCTCAGAACGTTACGTACTGGGCCGTGCCGTGCAGCTCTAGCGACTCGTAGGTCTGCACCTGCCCGATGATCGGCCCCGGACCGGCCAACGTCGTGTGGTTAGTGGTCCGCACGGAGATCGTGTGCAGCGTGACGGGTTGGTTGTTCGGGCCGAGGTTGATTGCCGGCAGGACGAGGCTGAACGAAACGGTTTGGAGGTCGGGGATGCTTTCCAAGTCGATGGTGACCAGGGTGCCGACCTCGGTCAGTTCGCGGCGAATGGCGTCGCCGCTCTTAGTAACCTCGCGCGTGGCATCGCGATAGCTGAACTGGGGAACGCCTGCAATGCTGGTGGTAGAATAGGAGACGGTCACCGTCTCGCTCTTCAGGTTGAACAGGTTTGGCTGCGCCGCTGCACCGTTTGCCATGGCTTGAGCCCCCGCTTGATTGAACTCTGAACAAGCTTACGAGCTTATTGGCGGAGACTATGTGATCTTGTTCACAACGGCGGTCTCGGAATGAGCGCATCATCGCCCTTGAACCTGTTCGCTCCCGTTCACTTCTTGCAAGCCTGCGTGATGCGCCGTCATTGACAACGAACGCCGGGGCGCTTTTCTGCCGGGTTATGCCGGAGAGGTCGACACGCTGCTGACAGCCGTGCAGATCCCTGCCGCGCATTTCTGGCGCAGAACCACCCGCTGTCGGTCGCACATTGCCATGCGGCGATAGGCCTCCGGTTCGCCCGACCCTCGGTTACTCACTATTACAGCGCGATATACCGCCTGAGCGCATCCACCTCGGCTTCCGCTTCTTCGATGCGGTTCTTGACCACGTCGCCGATGGAGACGATGCCGATGACCTTGCCGTCTTCGACCACCGGGACGTGGCGGAAGCGCTGCGCTGTCATCATGCCCTCGATGGCGCCGACGCGATCCTTCGCCTAGCCGGTGACCACCGGCGTCCTCATCAGCTCGCCGACCCGCTTGTCGAACACGGTCTTGCCGTTCTTGTTCATGGCGCGCACCAAGTCGCGCTCCGACAGGATGCCGGCGATGCGGCCCGTCGGGTCGAGCACGAGAACGGCGCCGATACGGTTTTGCACCATCAAAGCCAGCGCCTCGGCGATCGGCTGCTCCGAGGTCACGGAGCAGACGCCCGATCCCTTGCGCTTGAGGATTTCCGAAACGAACATGACTTGCCTCCCAGATCGGTTTTCTCTAAAGCTCGCGCACCGTCTCCTCGATCAGCGTGTCGACCACGTCGCGAACCGCTTGCTCGCTGGACGATCCCCGCCCGAGTGCCGAGGCATAGGTCTCGAGCTGCCGGTGCGCGCTTGTTCCTCTCGCGATGATCTTTCGGCAATGCAGGATTTCCGCTTCACAATCAAGAGCCGATGCATCCTCGGCGGTCAGTTCGATCAGTTCGTCGAGCAGCGCCTCGCAGCCGACGACCTCGCCCCTGCCGAAATCGACAAGACCTTCATCGATGCCGTAGCGCTTGGCCCGCCAGCGATTTTCCTCGATCAGCATCCGGTCGTAGATGCGCCAGCGCTGGTTGCCGCGGCGAAGCCGCCACAGCATGCGGATCACGCATTGAAAAAGCGCCGCAACGGCGATGGCGTCGTCGAGGAGGGGGCAGACGTCGGTGATCCGCATTTCCAGTGTAGGGAAACGCGCCGACGGCCGAATATCCCACCAGATCATCGAGGCATCCTCGATCAGCCCTGCGCGAACCAGCACGTCGACGTGCCGCTGATATTCACTCCACGATTCGAAACGGGACGGCAGACCGGTCCGAGGCAACTCGTCGAAGACGCTTACCCGATACGATTTCAGGCCCGAGTCCTCGCCCCTCCAGAACGGCGACGAGGTGGTCAGCATCAGCAGGTGCGGCAGGAAGTAGCTCGCCTGGTTCATCAGATCGATGCGCAACTCGTCGTCGTCGAGGCCGACGTGCACGTGCATCCCGCAGATCAGCAGACGGCGCGCCACCGCCTGCATGTCGCGGGCGAGCGTGTGGTAGCGCTGCCGGTCGGTGTGCTTCTGCTGCTTCCATTCGGAGAACGGGTGCGTCGAGGCGGCGATCGGGGCCATGCCGTACGCAGCCGCCACCTCGGCAACGGTGTGGCGCAGACCCGCCAGCTCGGCGCGTGCATGCTTGATGTCGCGGCAGACCGGGGTGCCGACCTCGATCTGCGAGGTGAGGAATTCCGGGCGGACCAGATCGTCGGTGCGAGCCCGGCATTGCTCCAGCACCTCGGCCGGCGGCTCGGTGACGACGTCGCGGCTGTCGCGGTCGACCAGCAAGTACTCCTCTTCGATGCCGAGGGTGAGCGCTGGTGCTGCGCCGGCGGTCAACGGAGGCCTCAGAACTGCTCAATGCGATGCACGTTGGGCATCGCGAGGATCCGATCCAACGCGCTGGACAGGAGATCGGTGAAGCGCTCCAGGTCGGACTCGCTCTCGCAGTGGTCCTGTCTGACCTCGATGGCGCAGTGGGCAAGTCCGGCGGCGCCGGCGTGCAGGTTCAGCGTGTAGGCGATGTCCTTGCCGGAGTACGGCTCGTTATCGCCGACGCGCAGGCCGGCGGTCTCCCGCAGGATCTCGATGAGCGGCACGGCGATGCGCGGATCACGGTTCCACAGCACACCGAGGTTCCACTTGCGGTCCTCGCCGCCGAGGGAAGGCGTAAAGGTATGCACCGAAAAGAACAGCGGCTCCGGCCCGGCGCGGCGCAGCCGGGCGAAGGCCTGATCGACGGCGTGATGGTAGGGCCAGTGGAAGGCCTCGGCGCGCGCTTCCTGTGCCGCCGGCGCGAGCCCGACATTACCAGGGACGACGATACCGTCGCTCGCCGCCAGGATCGATTGCGGATCGCCCGGCTGCCGGTTGAGGTCGATGACCAGCCGCGAATACCCGGCCAGAACGGCCGGCGCGTCCAGCCGGTCGGCCAGCCGGCGGGTGAGTTCGCCAGCGCCAATGTCCCAAGCGATGTGGCGGCGAAGCGACATGTCGTCGAGGCCGAGGCTCGCCAGAGCACGCGGAATCGTGCGGCTGGCGTGATCGCAAACCAGCAGGATCGGCCGGGGCGCTTCGGGATTGACCAGCATGAACGGTGGCGGATCATCGGGTCCAATGAGTGCCGTCATCGGCCGTTCGGCAGAAGAGCGGCATTGCCGCGGCCTGGAGGGCGAGTTCATCTGGCTGCCCGGATGGGTCGTCATCAATTCTGGTCGCGCAACGCCCCCGCGAATGCTGGTGCTGGTCGGCAAACCCCTATACTACGCGCGCATGTCCTCCGTGCGAAGCGCTGTCGATGACTCAGCCCAATCGGCGCGCAACGCTCGCCTGGCGATTGCAGCGCTGCTGCTGGGAGCGGCAGCGATCGCTTTTGCTCCCATCTTCGTTCGCCTCAGCGAGCTGGGGCCGACGGCGACGGCATTCTGGCGGCTGGCGTTCTCGCTGCCGGTGCTGTGGTTGTGGTACGCGATCCAACAGCGCGGCCAATCAAGTTCCAAGCATCAGGGTGCGCCCGCCGACCGCATCGGCTTCATCCTGGCCGGGTTGTTTTTCGCCGGCGATCTCGCCCTATGGCACTGGTCGTTGCGGCTGACCTCGGTCGCCAACGCAACGCTGTTGCCGAACTTCGCACCGGTGTTTGTGACGCTCGCGGGTTTCCTGCTTTTCGGTGAAAAATTTTCGAAGCTGTTCCTCGCCGGAATGGCGATCGCAATCTCCGGCGCTGTCGTGTTGATGGGGGAAAGCCTCGATCTCGGTCCCCGCCACCTGCTGGGCGACGCGCTAGCGCTCGCGACGGCACTGTTCTACGCGGGCTACATCGTCTGCGTTGGCCGACTTCGTGCGCGGCACGGCACGGCGCGGATCATGGCTTGGAGCGGGCTGGCGACCTGTGTCGCGCTGCTGCCAGTGGCGCTCGCGTCGCGTGAGAGCCTGATCCCGGAGACGGCGCGCGGCTGGGCGGTTTTGCTCGCACTTGGACTGTTCAGCCACGCCCTCGGCCAGAGTCTGATCGCCTATGCGCTGGCGCATCTGCCGGCAGCATTTTCGTCCGTCGGGCTGCTGCTGCAGCCGGCATTAGCGGCGGTGCTGGCGTGGCTGCTGCTGGCCGAGCCGATCAGCGCGTGGCAGGGAGCAGGCGCCATCGTTATCCTTGCCGGCATCGTCCTGGCGCGGCGCGGCACTCGCCGGCACCTAGCGGGCCGGTCGCCCCGCCCTGCCGCTTAGCCCGTCCCAGCCGGCTGGCGAGCGTGCGGCCCCCGCCAGGCCAGAGCATCCGCCAACGCCACCACCCTTCCGATCACCAGCAGCGTCGCGGCCTGTCCAGGCCGTCGCGACACGCTCGGGCAGGCCGGCGAGCGTCGACAACAGCGTTTGCTGCTCCGGCCTGGTGCCGTTGACGATGGCGGCGGCCGGTGTATCTGCCGGCAGACCATGGGCGATCAGCTGTTCGGCGATCTGCTCGGCGTTGGTTCGCCCCATGTAGACGATCAGCGTCGTGTCCGGGTCGGCCAAGCTCGCCCAGTTGAGGTCGAGACTGCCGTCCTCGTCCTGGGTGTGGCCGGTGACGAAGCGGACACCGTGGGCCAGTCCGCGATGCGTAAGCGGGATGCCGGCGTAGGCGCTGCAGCCGGACGCCGAGGTGACGCCGGGGACGACGACGAACGGCAGCCCGTGCCGGGCCAGCGCTTCCGCCTCCTCGCCACCGCGGCCGAACAGGAAAGGATCACCGCCCTTCAGGCGGACGACCCTGCGGCCGCTGCGCGCCAGGCTGATCAGCAGCGCGTTGATCTCCGGCTGCGGCATATGATGGTTGCGGGCGACCTTGCCGGCAAAGATGCGCGTCGCTCCCGTCGGGATCAGCGCCAAAATGGCGTCCGCTACAAGCTTGTCGTACACAACGACGTCGGCCGCCTGCAGGACGCGCAGCGCTTTCAAGGTCAGCAGTTCCGGATCGCCCGGACCGGCGCCGACGAGATGGACCGGGTGGATTGTCTCTACCAGCGGTCTTGCTCCCAGCTCTTCTATCTACGCCACTCATGCGCTTCCCTAAGCGAAGCGGTCGTCCTCCTGCAAGTCCACCGTTGGCCAGGGCCGTGGTGGAGTCAGAGATGGCGCTCCGGATCGAGCTCGTGCAGCGCTTCGCCCGCGGCGACGAATTGCCTGCGCAGTACAGACGCTTCGGCGAGGCGGGTGTCAGCGAAACAGCGAGCGCATCGCCGCTTCGCCTCGGCGAAATCCGGCGCCACCGCGCCCCCGCCACCGACCGCTTTTCGCGCAGACATTGCCAGTAACCAGCCAGCGGTGATGTCGCCGAGCAGACGCAGGTAGAACACCGCACCGGCCGCCACCCGGCGTGGATTTTCGGTATAGGTGCGCAGCAGCCACCGCGTGGCGTCGGCGAGTTCGGCGGCGGCCTCAGCCAGCCGTCGGCGAATAGCCTTGGCGTCCGCGGGCTCGTCGTCCTCACACGCCGCGGCGAAAGCGTCTATTTCGGTGAGCAGGTCCGCCACCGCCACCCCGTTGTCGCCCGCCACCTTGCGGCCGACAAGATCCATCGCCTGAATACCGTTGGTGCCCTCGTAGATGGCGGCAATGCGAGCGTCGCGCAGCAATTGCGGCACGCCACTCTCTTCGATGTAGCCCATCCCGCCGTAAACCTGGATGGCGGTGTTGGCGACATCAATGCCGGCATCGGTGCACCAGGCCTTGACGACCGGTGTCAACAGGTCGACCCGCCGCTGCTGTCGGGCGCGGATCAGCGGATCCGGATGGCGACGCGACATATCGAGCGCCGCCGCCGTGAAGTAGGCGAGCTCGCGCCCCCTCGCTGCAAGCCTTCATCGTCAGCAGCATCCGCTGCACGTCCGGATGATGGATGATGGTCAACGCCTGCGGGTCGCTGCTGCCAAGCAGCCGGCCTTGTACCCGCTCGAAAGCATAACCCCGTGCTTGCTGGTAAGCGCGGCTGGCAATGCCGACCCCCTCCACTCCCACGGCGAGGCGGGCGTGGTTCATCATTGTGAACATCACATCGAGGCCGCGGTTCTCAACGCCGATCAGGTATCCAATGGCCCCCTGATCGTCGCCGAAGGCGAGCACAGCCGTCGGGCTTGCCCGGATTCCCAGCTTGTGCTCGAGCGACACGCAGCGAACGTCGTTGCGAATGCTGAGCCTGCCCTCGGCGTCCGGCAGGAACTTCGGGACCAGGAACAGCGAAAGACCCTTGACGCCCTCGGGGGCGCCCGGCGTGCGGGCCAGCACGGCGTGCAGGATATTCGGCGCCATGTCGTGCTCGCCAAAGGTGATGAAGATCTTCTGGCCGCTGATTCGCCAATTTGTTCCGTCGTGCACCGCTCGCGTGCGAACCCGGCCGAGGTCAGATCCTGCTTGAGGTTCGGTCAGCAGCATTGTCCCCGTCCATTCGCCGGAAACGAGCTTTGGCAGATACGCCGCGCAGGTCGCCGCGTCTCCGTGGTGCACCAACATTTCGGCCGCCGACTGCGTAAGCAGCGGGCACAGTGCAAAAGCCATGTTGGCGGCGTTCCACATCTCGCTGACGGCTGTTGACAGCAGGCATGGCAGCTCCTGGCCACCATGCTCCGCCGGCAGCGCCAGGCCGTTCCAGCCGCCGTCAACAAATTGCCGCCAGGCGTCGGCGAAGCCTTCCGGAACCCGCACCACACCGTTTTCGAGGACACTGCCCTGCCGATCACCGGACACGTTGATCGGCGCCAGCACTTCCGTAGCGAAACGTCCGGCCTCTTCCAGCACGGCATCAACCAGATCGTCGCCGATCTCTTCGAAACCGGGAAGAGCCTGCAACGCCGGCAGGTCGGCGATTTCACGGATGACGAACCGCATGTCGTCGAGAGGAGCGCGATAATCGGTCATAGAGGTCTCTCAGAGGCGGGTGCCAAGCGTTATGCAGCGAAGGAGGCGCTGATCGTGCCCCATCCAATCGCCCCAGGCAATCGCCGTTGCAGTCAATTGCCCGCCTGCCGTTCTACCGAACGGCGAGGCTGAATCGGGCATATGGGTCTCTTAGACCCAGCTCTCGAGTGTCATCAAAACTTAATTCTGCCATCGTCGAAGGTGCCGCAGTTGATGCTAATTACTCTGTGGCCGTCTTCCGATCCTTCTGCGGCCTGAGCGGGTGCAAGCAGAGAACGAGGGACCATTTCATGCGCAATATCGACCTGACCGAGAAATCCTTAAGCCACGACGAGTGTAGCAACCCGCTGCTTGCTCCCACCATCGGTGACGTCATTTTGGCGCGATCGCGGTATAGCCGTCGCGAGGCGATCTGCGGGCTGACGGCGGTGGCAGCACTTGCGACGCTGGCGCCGCTTGGCGCCGTCGGCTTGGCGGGGCAGGCGACGGCGGCCGCCCTCGAGTTCCGCGAGGTGCCGCACGGCAATACCGAGACGCACGCCGTTGCCGAAGGCTACGAGGCGCAGACGTTGATCCGCTGGGGCGATCCCCTGGAGACAGGTGCACCCGACTTCGATCCCTGCGCAGACGGCGGAGAAGCAGGCAAAGCAGTGGGGCTACAACAACGACTATGTCGGCTGGATGCCGCTTCCTGCCGGTTCCGGCAGTGCCGGCCGAGGCCTGCTGTGTCAATTTCGAGTACACCGACGCGCACCTGATGTTCCCGGCCGAAGGACGGTGAGATCGACAAGGTGACCAAGGAGCAGTGCGCCATCGAGATGGCCGCGCATGGTCATGGCATCGTCGAGATCCGGCGCGAGGATGCATCGAATTCCTGGAAAGTCGTGGCGGGCAGCCCATACAACCGGCGGATTACCACACTCGCCACCGAGTGCCGCTTTTCCGGCCCGGCTGCCGGGCATGAGCGACTGAAGACCAACTCGGATCCCACCGGCACGAAAGTCGTTGGCACGCTCAACAACTGCGCCGGCGGCAAAACCCCATGGGGGACGGTGTTGATAGCGGAAGAAAACTTTAATCTCTACTTCGGCGGCGATCCGGAGAAGACCTCCGAGGCCCGCAACCTGAAGCGGCTCGGCTTCAAGCCTGTTCCGCGGCACGCCTGGTATCGCTACTACGAGCGCTTCGACGTCGAGAAGGACACGCACGAGGCGAACAAGTTCGGCTGGATGGTCGAAGTCGATCCGTATGATTCAAGCTCGGTGCCGGTGAAGCGGACAGCGCTCGGGCGCTTCAAGCACGAAGGTGCGACAACCGTTCTCAACAGGGATGGACGAGTTGTTGCGTACAGCGGCGATGACGAGCGTTTCGATTACATCTATCGCTACGTCAGCGAAGGACGGTTTGATCCCACTGCCGGCAAGGCGAACGGTGATCTGCTCGATAAGGGCGCGCTGGCGGTTGCCAAGTTCCACGACGATGGGCGGTTGACCTGGTTGCCGTTAGTGTTCGGCCAGGGGCCATTAACCGCCGAAAATGGCTTCGGCAGCCAGGCCGATGTGTTGATCGAAACCCGTCGCGCCGCCGACCTGCTGGGGGCGACGCCGATGGATCGGCCGGAAGATGTCGAGACCAACCCGGCTACCGGCATCGTCTACGTCGCGCTGACCTTCAACGAGAAGCGCGAGGTCGGTAAGATCGACGCCGTCAATCCACGCGGTCCCAACCCGCACGGGCACATCATCGAACTGATCCCGCCCGGCGGCAGTGCGGCGGAGCGCGACCATGCCGCTGCCGAATATCGCTGGGAGATCTTTCTGAAGGCGGGGAATCCGGCGAAGCCGGAGGACGCCGCCCGATACGGCGAGGGCGTCACCGAGAACGGCTGGCTGTCGGCGCCGGACAACGTGGCATTCGATAAGCAGGGACGAATCTGGATCGCCACCGACGGCATGCCCCGCTTCGGGCTCGCCGATGGTGCCTACGTCGCCGAGACGCAGGGGCCCGATCGGGCGCGAACGCGGCATTTCTATCGTACCCCGTTGGGCGCCGAATTGTGCGGTCCGGAACTTAACTCGGACGACACTGCTTATTTCGCCGCCATACAGCATCCGGGCGATACCCCAGGCTCGACCTTTGATGCGCCATCGACCCGCTGGCCCGACTTTCAGCCGGGCATGCCGCCGCGGCCGTCGCTGCAGGTGATCGTCAGGAGGAGGGGGCGTGGTGGGGTCTTGATGCATCTATTGGGTATTACGCCGATGGATTTGGGAGGCGGCGTCGACCGGTACCGACAAAGACGGCGGCGCCGATCGACGCCGCCATCCGTTGAGTCTTTATGGAGTTATGCGGAGCACGTAGCAGCCGAACGAGCCGCCGACTCCAGAGATTGTTACGGAGCCACGAACTGCGCTGACGGGTGTTCTGACCGTAAAGGCTTCGCTGCGGCCGGGTCCGAATTGGTTTACACGGCGATTAAGTCCTGGATAGTTAATCGTCATGACGACGTTGAAACCACTTCGATCGGGAATAACCTTGTGCAAAAAGCTTCCACCGCGAGGAAGCACAATGTTGTTGTAGCGGATGGTTCTGAAGGGCGCGATGCAGCCACTGGCGGTAACCGCTTCTTGTCCGATTTCGGCTGACCCTGGACTAATTTCAAAAGTGTTTTCGAGCACCTTGGCCTCGCCGTCTGGCGTATCCGGCACCAGCTCGCCGCCGCCCGGCCCGGAACGCCGATTGCCACAGGATCAGCCACCGCGAGGCCAATCGGACCTCCCGTTAGTCCTCCGAGAAGCATCAAGCCCGCTACCAAAGTCAACCCACGAAAAACTGCGAATCGAAACATATCTTCCTCCCCAATCTCGACAGAGTGCTATCGGCCAGTCGCAAAAGACCGAACCTGGCAGCTGAGAACGATAACTAATTTCCTATTGATCTACAACGATTACGGGTTTCCATTTAAACATGCTCGGAAAGGGGGCAACGGGCATCCGAAGGCACCCGAAAGGGGTCTCAAAAGACGGGCGTTTCTTTCTGACGCTCCACAAGGAGGACGCTTTTCGCGGGATCTGCGGCAGCGAGATTAGACAGAAATGGCTCGCAGGCGTTGAGGCGCATTGGAGCCAGTCGGCTCCCTGGTGGCGGCGTCGGCCTCAATAAGCGAAGATGTCGTCGTCGGGCCAGCCCTGGTGATCGAGCCGTGCCCGATGTTCGATGAAGCTGAAGCAGGCGTGAGCCAGTTCCGCCCGGCCTTCACGTGCCAGCATCTCGTCCAGGCGCTCGCGTAGACGGTGCAGCCAGAGCACGTCGTTGGCGGCGTACTTGAGCTGTTCAGGGGTCAGCGTCGGAGCTGCCCAATTAGAGCTTTGCTGTTCCTTTGACAGATCGACACCGAGCATCTCCCGGCATAACTCCTTGAGACCGTGCCGGTCGGTGTAGGTGCGCACGAGCCTGGACGCGATCTTGGTGCAGTAGACGGGCCGGCAGGTCACGCCCAGCCAGCGATGCAGCATGCCGACGTCGAAGCGGGCGAAATGGAAAAGCTTGGTGATGGATTCGTCGGCGAGCAGTGCCTGCAGCCGCGGTGCTTTATAGACCGTGCAAGGACCCTGGCGCAGAGACGGTGGGAAGTGCACCAGGTGGCAGCCGCTTTCCCCATCGAACAACTGAACCAGGCAAAGCCGATCGCGGTCGGCTCGCAATCCAGTGGTTTCGGTATCGACGGCTACGGCGTTGCCGAAGCGGACGCCCTCGGGCAGGTCGCCCTCGTGCAGCTCGATGTGGACGCCTTCGGGGATCATTCCCGATCCGCCCGGTTGCACAGCCGACTGGCAAGTGCTGGTGCCCAGGAGAAGACTCGAACTTCCACGACCTTGCGGCCACTAGCACCTGAAGCTAGCGCGTCTGCCAATTCCGCCACCTGGGCAATCGGTGTCATCGGACACAGCACTTACGAACGTGCCGCCCCGCTGTCAACAGCGTTCCGGTTTACGGCGCTCAAGCGCATTATGCCAACGGCGGCGGTTGACGCGATAGGGCATCTGCGATAAGCGCGCCCTATCAGCGACATCGCATTCAGCCGCCTTGTAAGGAGATTGACGTGGAACGTCGTATCGTCACCGTGTTCGGCGGCTCCGGCTTCATTGGTCGCTATGTCGTGCGACGGCTTGCCGCGGACGACTGGATCGTCCGCGTTGCCGTGCGCGATCCGGAAAGTGCTGCATTCTTGAAAGTGGCGGGTGATCCTGGACAGGTGGTGCCGCTAGCGGCGGACATTGCTGACGAAACCTCGGTGGCGCGGGCAATGGACGGCGTCGGCGCCGTCGTGAATCTGGTCGGCATTCTCTACGAGCGTGGGCGGCGGACCTTCCGCCGCATGCACGTCGAAGGCGCCGCCAACGTCGCGCGCGCGGCCCATGCTGCCGGTGTCGAGCGGCTGATTCAGATGTCGGCGATTGGCGCGGATGCAGATTCGCCAGCCGAGTACGGCCGCACCAAGGCGGCGGGTGAAAAAGCGGTGGCCGAGGCCTTTCCCGGCGCTACCGTGCTGCGGCCGTCGGTGGTGTTTGGGCCCGAGGACGATTTCCTCAACCGTTTCGCGAAGATGGCCCGCGTCATGCCGGTGCTGCCGGTGTTTCCAACCCGCTTCCAACCCGTGTGGGTCGGCGATGTCGCCGAAGCGGTCTCCCGGGTCTTCGCTGACATCACCACGGCCGGCAAGACCTACGAACTGGGTGGACCGCAGGTAGTGACATTCCGCGAACTGATGCAGCTGATCCTGCGCGAGATCGCCCGCGAGCGTTTGTTGCTGCCGTTGCCGCTTGGCGTCGCCAAGGTGCAGGCGTGGTTCCTTGAGAAGCTTCCGGTGCCGCCGCTGACACGCGACCAGGTGGACCTCCTTGGGACCTACAATGTCGTCGCGCCCGGGGCACTGACGCTCCACGATCTCGGGATACAGCCGATGGCGATGGAGGCGGTGATTTCATCCTACCTCGATCGCTACCGCCCGCAAGTAAAGCACCGTCCTCGCTCCGACTAAGACCGGCTCTTGATTGGCTTGGAAAAGGCGGCAACAACCCGGTCAAGCGCGTGCCAGCAGTAGTTGCCCATCCTCAGCTGATACATGGCTGATTCTGCACTCATTGTTCGACTCTCCAGGTATATCCCTGAGAGCGCAGGTCAGGGAGTATTTCGTTTTTCAGGTGATCTACGCTCCCTTTGCCATCAAGAGAGAACCAACTTATACCGAGCTTTTCGTAAAGGCGCAGAACAGTTCTCGGAGTATTTCTCGCCGCGCCGTCTGGATTCCAGTAGTTTGTTTCGTTCATAATCAGCGGATAACTTTCACGTAAACAAGCTATATTAGCTTCCCCGAACTTCTCTGTGCCGGGATAATGATGGAAGGGCAACGGAGGCCTTCGTCCAATCTACACCTTTCATTTTCGCTATAACATTTTTGTATGATGCACAATCTGGATAAAGGTTCGGCGTTGTAAACAGAACAATATGAGTTTCAGGAGCGCTAGCGCGCATAATTTTGTAGACCTTGGTAAGATCCGCGATCACCTCGTCAGTCCATTGATTCGCTTGCCCCCATGGTGCCGGTCCACTCACCGGCTCGTTTGTCACTTCGTATAGAACATGCGTTCTGTTTTTGTAGCGAGGTGCGGCCACAGTCCAAAACTCGATGAGGAGTCCAGATCGTACGTTCCTGGCTTTACCGAGGTTTTGAACATGATGTACATGTTATTTGATGCTGCAAGATCAACCGCTTTGTCGAGATAGGGGATTTGCTCTTCTACCGTCCTGCCAACTTGCACGGTTTTGACATCAAGGCGGATAGCGTTTATTCCCAGCTCATGCACCGAGCGCCAATAGCTTTCGTCCATGGCGTAGCCGGGCTTTGCAAGGATCATCATCGATGCCCCGCGAAGGATCGTGTTTCGGTCGGTAAGAACGGTCCCGTTCGCGACGTGCACACGCCCTCGTTCTTCGCCGGAGGCGACGCTGACTGGCTTGGGCTTGGCGACAGATTTCGGTGAGTGGCAGCCACTCACTGCTAGCGGGATGATGAGCAACAATAGAAGTAACGGGTTGCGGCAGGACATGGAGCAAGGCCTTCTCAAAGGGAAAAGTGTATAACTGTCTGATACAATCCAAATAAATTATGCCGTGTGAACAACATTATTGACACCAACACGGCGTATTGCTGCGAATTAGCTGCTGAAGGCGCCCAAGATCGGCCGCGTAAGTTTGCACCGCATGCGGGGACCAGTGGATCAGCCAAGCATCTCGTTCGGAGGGAACGTTGATGACGAGGCCTCTTATGTCAAGGCGACTCTTGAAATCGCTTGATGCACACGATGAATGACGACCGCAGGGTCTGTCGAGCCATGTCCAGAACCCAGCCGCCGGCGGAGGTCTGGTGGGGAAATCGTTCTTTGACGCCTCCGGGCGGACTTGTATAACGGTGCCGGTTCAGTTCGCGGCCGTGGCGGAACCGGTAGACGCGCAGCGTTGAGGGCGCTGTGGGGGAAACCCCGTGGAAGTTCGACTCTTCTCGGCCGCACCAGCTAACCCACCGGGCGCACATCACGTTCGCCGTCAGAGGATGCAGGAAGGGGCGACTTTAGCCACCCCCTTCTCTTTAAGCATTGATTCCAGGATCATCCTAACGGGCTGCCGCGTCCGGCTGACGTTAGCTTAAATCGTCAGCCGCGCCTGCTGCCTAGGCCCCATTGTTACCATACGGATGCAGCCTGCAAGCGAACCTTGCATGACGTGCGGGCGGTCGATGCTCCGCCGTTTGCTGATCCGAGGCGGCCGAAGCGGCGATTGCATCGCACAACGGCTTCGGATAAACAGCGCTGAGTATCGTTTTCAAGAGCAACAGGCGACAAATGATCAATCTGCGGGTCGCATCGGCGACGACCGCGATGCTGGTATGCGTGACGATTGGTTCCGCTGCAGCGGCTGTCGTTGCGGTGCAGTATGGGTCACCGGGGGAACAGGTGGAACGGCCGGCACCCGTCGAACCGAAGGCACCAGCCGCGGAACGCGAGCCGCGCGTCAAGGAGCGGACGCCGCCGCCACGTCCGATCGTTCCACCGGAGGGCCAGCAGCAAAATCCGGCGCTGCGCGAAGACTGCGCGTGGATCGGACAGCGCATCGTCAGCCTGCTGGTGCGCGACGATCCGATGACCGGTAACGATTTCGTGCCCTTCTACCAGCGCTTCAACTGTCCGCCGGAACATCTGAGCCGCGCCTTCGCCTGCGTGGTCGACCTAGGTAGCGCGGAAAACGAGGCGCTGGCAGAACGGGTTGCCCAGTGCTGGACCGACCCGGCAATGCGTCCGGCGCATCCTGCCGAAGCCGAGCCGAAGCCCAGCGATCTGCCGCCGCCTGTCAAGAAGCCTGCAAACGGATCGAAGTGAGGAGGGAAAATGGGGCAAGAGATCGCCTTGAAGGTGCCACAATCCCAACTTAACTTATCGGCTTGTGGATCTCAAAGCCACACTGAACAGGGCATCGACATCACCGTCAACGCCTCTCCAACCTCTCAACATCGGTTCAATCCATGCGGATCGTACTGACTGCGGCGGTCGTCGCAGCGGCCATTCATGCTGCGGCTTGGTATCTTACGGATCGGTCGGTAACTCCCGCCGACGTGGAAACGCCTATCGACTACCTGTCTTACAGCCCGTACTTGCAGGGGGAAGACCCGCGCACCCATCGGCAAATCATTCCAGCGGAACAGATCAAAGCTGATCTGACCGCCGTCGCCGGGGTGGCACAGGGCGTGCGCACTTATTCCACCATCGATGGCATCAACCAGGTGCCGGAGATCGCCGGCAAGCTCGGCCTCAACGTTGCGCTCGGCGCCTGGATCGGCGACACCCCGGAACGCGATAAGAAAGAACTGGAAGAAGTAATTCAGCTTTCCAAGCAACACCGAAATGTCCGCACCGTACTGGTGGGGAACGAAGTGCTGCTGCGCGGCGAACGGACGCCGGAAGAAATGATCGCGCTGATCCAGAAGGCCAAGAAGCAGGTTCGGGTGCCTGTCTCAAGCGGCGAAATCTGGTATCAGTGGATGCAGTATCCAAAGCTGGTCAGCGCCGTCGATTACCTCGCCGTGCACATCCTGCCGTATTGGGAAGGCATTGCTCCCGAACAGGCAGTGGCCTACGCTTTCGATCGAATCGACCTGCTGCGCAAGACCTATCCGGGCAAGCGCATTGTCGTCTTCGAGTTCGGCTGGCCAAGCCAGGGCTACAACCGCCTTGATGCCGATCCGGGTCAGTTGACTCAGGCGAAGATCATCCGTGACTTCATCGTCGAAGCGGAACGGCGAGGCGTCGAATACAACATCATCGAAGCCTTTGATCAGACCTGGAAGGTCAACGAGGGCAGCGTCGGCGCGTACTGGGGCATTTTCGACGCCGATCGGAACCTCAAATTCCCGTTGACCGGCTTGGTGGACAAGCACGACGTCGTCGGAAAGGCCGTGGCGGGTATTGCCATTGGTCTGCTGCTGACGGTGGGTGGCCTGTTTTGGCGCCGCCCCACTCCCGCACACGCGCTCGCGTTTGCCGTGTGCGCGAATGCCCTCGCCTTCGGTATCGCGGCAGCGCTGGTATATCCGTTCGAGCACTACATGACCATTGCCATCGGGGTGATGTGGGGCGTCCGCGTGCTGATGCTGGTGCCGTTGACGCTGATCACGCTGACCAAGGTCAACGAGCTATCGGAAGTACTGTTCGGTCCCGGCCCGAGACGCCTGATCGGCGTGCAGGGGCCACGCCATTTTGTCGGCGCGGCGCCGAAGGTGTCCATCCACATCCCCGCCTACCGCGAACCCGCCGACATGGTGGTTGAGACACTCAACAGCCTGGCTGCGCTCGACTATCCCAATTATGAAGTGGTGGTCATCGTTAACAATACGCCGGAAGCGCACTATTCGGCGCCGGTGGCGGCTCGTTGCCGGGAACTGGGCGAACGCTTCAAATTCCTCGACATAACCTGCTCCGGCTTCAAGGCGGGCGCGCTCAACGTCGCCTTGCAGCACACCGCGCCGGACGCCGCCGTCATTGCAGTGCTCGACGCCGACTACGTCGTCGAGAAAAGCTGGCTGTCCGATCTGGTGCCGTACTTCGACGACCCGAAGGTAGCGCTGGTACAGGCGCCGCAGGACCATCGTGACGGCGATCAGGTGCCGCTGAAGCGGCTGATGAATGCCGAGTACGCCGGCTTCTTTGACATCGGTATGGTGCAGCGTAACGAAGACGACGCGATCATCACCCACGGCACCATGTGTCTTGTTAGGCGCTCTGCCCTCGATCAGGTCGGCGGTTGGGGGACGGACACCATCTGCGAGGATACCGAGTTGGGCCTGCGCCTGTACGAGGCCGGCTTCCAGGCGCTCTACACCAACTACCGGTATGGTCGAGGGATGCTGCCGGATACGTTCAAGGCGTTCAAGACGCAGCGCTTCCGGTGGGCATACGGCGCGATGCAAATCATCCGCAAGCACTGGACGCACATGTTGCCGGGGGCGCCGGCGCTTACTCCTGCACAGAAGTTCCACTTCGTCTCGGGATGGTCGCTATGGTTCGGCGACGCTATGGGGACGCTGGCGTCGATTCTTAATCTGATCTGGGTACCGGTGATCATCTTTGTTGGCGTGGTGATCCCTACGGTTGCGTTCACCGTGCCGATTCTGGCCGCCTTCGTCGTGAACTTGCTGCACTGTGTGCTTTTGTATGGTAAACGTGTACGCATGCCGTTGCGTAGTATACCTGGGGCAGCCGTGGCGGCGATGAGCTTGCAATTGACGGTGGCACGGGCGGTTGCGGTCGGACTGGTGCAGGACAGCCTTCCTTTCCGGCGAACCGACAAAGGTGGCAACGCGAAGCGTAGTGCGGAAAATCCTGCCTTTTGGGAAGCCTTGCTCGGCATAGGGCTTGTGGCTTCGGCGGTCGCCTTGTTCCTGCTGAACACGACTCACGTGGTTGAGATGACAATTTTTGCATCGACTCTACTTGTGCAGAGCGTTCCGTTCCTCGCCGCAGCGGCAATGGTCGGCATCGAAAGGTACCAAAGTCGTGTGACGTCGGCGAAGCCAGTCGGAGCGATCGGCGCCCTGGCACTGGGGGCGCCACCGACGATGAAGTAATCGAATGCCCGGGACGTGGCGGCGGCCCATTCAACCCCCCAGCTGAGGGCCGTATATCCTATCCCGGGTGCTGGGCCGTGTCGCTAACCCCCCGCGACACGGCCCGGCGACCTTCGACCCGCGGCCGCCTTTCGGCGGCTGTTCCATCCAAGAGGACCTTCCGTGATCTACCTCGAACTCCTTGGCGGACTGGCTCTGCTTGTCGCCGGCGCTGAATTGCTGGTCCGCGGCTCGGTTGGTATCGCCAGACGGTTGGGAGTTTCTCCTCTGCTGATCGGCCTCACCCTGGTCGGCTTCGGCACCTCGAGCCCGGAACTCGTCGCTAGCGTCACGGCGGCGCTGAAGGGCTCGCCGGGCATTGCCGTCGGTAATGTCGTCGGCTCCAACATCTGTAACCTTCTGCTGATTCTCGGCCTGTCGGCGCTGTTCGCGCCGCTCGCTATCACCCGCGCCGCTTTCCTTCGTGACGGTCCGGTGCTGATGGCGGCGAGCGTGGCCCTGGTGGGGGTCTGCCTGTTGGGCGACCTTCCGCGTTGGGTCGGCGTCGTGTTCCTCGTCCTGCTCACCGCCTACATCGTCTGGTGCTATCTCACCGAAAAGCAAGAGGCGCCGGCCGCGGCTCTCGTCCATGAGCAGGAGGCGGCGAGCGTCCCGCCGCTCGGCGGCTCGCTGGCGATGGGCATCGCCGCTGCGCTCGCCGGCCTGCTGCTCCTCGTGGCGGGCGCTTACCTTTTGGTGGGCGGCGCCATTGAACTCGCCCGTGACTTCGGCGTCTCCGAGACGATCATCGGGCTCACCGTGGTCGCCATCGGAACTTCGCTGCCGGAGCTCGCGACCTCGGTGGTCGCCGCGGCGCGCGGCCAGTCGGATGTTGCCTTTGGCAACGTCGTTGGATCGAGCATTTACAATATCCTCGGCATCCTCGGCGTCACCGCACTGGTGCAGCCGATCCCCATCCCAATGGAGATCGTCGCCTTCGACATCTGGGTGATGCTGGGCAGCGCCGTACTGCTGGTGATGTTCGCGATGACCGGCTGGCGGATCAATCGCTGGGAAGGTGGGGTGTTTCTCGCCGCCTACGGCGTCTATATCGCCTGGTTGGCGCGCGCCGCGGCCGTCGCCGTCTGAACGACCGGCGCTACAGCACCTTGCCGGGATTCATGATGCCGGCCGGATCGAGCGTCCGCTTCAGCCGGCGCATCAGCTCGATCTCCACGCTCGACTTGTAGCGCAGCAGGCTTTCCCGCTTAAGCTCGCCTATGCCATGTTCGGCGGCGAAGCTGCCATCCAGGCCAGCGGCGATGTCTGAGACGATTCGTTCCAGGCGGTCCCATTCGGCCAAGTAAATGGCGGGATCCATTCCCTTGGGCTGACTGAGATTGAAGTGGATGTTGCCGTCTCCGAGATGGCCGAAGGCACAGACGCGGATACCGGGCAAGGCCGCTTCTACCGCCGCGCTCGCTCGGTCGATGAACTCGGGCACCCGGGAGAGCGGCAGCGAAACGTCGTTCTTGATGCTGCCGCCCTCGTGCTTCTGGGCTTCGGGAATGCTTTCGCTCATCCGCCAAAGGTCGAGGGCCTGCGTCTCGCTCTGCGCAACCACCGCGTCGGCGACGCAGCCGATCTCGAAACCGTCCCCCAGCGCCGCCTCGAGCGCATCGCGTAGCGGATCCTCGCGGCGCGGACTGGTCAGCCGCAGCAGCACGTACCAGGGATGGGGCGCCGAGAATGGATCGGAGCAGCCTGGAATATGGGCAACGCAGAACTCGACGGCGAGGCGCGGGATCAACTCGAACGCGCTGAGCGCATCGCCGGCGGCGTCGTTGATCCGCTGGAACAAGTCTACCGCTGCGTCCAGGTTCGGCACCGCGACCAGCGCTGTCTCGCTGCTGCGCGGCTTGGCGAACAGCTTTAGCACCGCCGCTGTAATCACTCCGAGCGTTCCCTCCGAGCCAAGAAACAGCTGCTTGAGGTCGTAGCCGGTGTTGTTCTTGCGCAGCGCGCGCAGCCCGTCCCAGATGCGGCCATCGGGCAGCACCACCTCCAGTCCCAGCACCAACTCGCGGGCGTTGCCATAGCGCAACACGTTGATGCCGCCAGCGTTGGTGGCGAGGTTGCCGCCGATGCGGCAGCTTCCCTCGGCGGCAAGGCTGAGCGGGAACAGCGCGTTGGCGCCATCGGCGGCCGCCTGCACGTCGGCGAGGATTACGCCGGCTTCCACCGTCATGGTCCGGTTGGCGGCATCAATGGCACGGATGCGGTCGAGCCGCGCCGTGCTCAGGACGATGCCGCCGCGCGGCACGCCGCCGCCGACGAGCCCCGTGTTACCGCCATGCGGCACCACCGCCACACCGGCTTCGGCGCACAGACGCAAAACCTCGGCGACTTCGGCAGTGGAGGCGGGGCGGACCACGGCGGTGCAGCTGCCCATGAACAACCCGCGCTCCTCGTGCAGATAAGGCACGAGCGCGTCCGCCGCCTCGATCCAGCCGCGATCGCCGACGACGGCACGGATCCGCTGCAGCACCTCCCGCGAGGCAGATGCCGTACCAACCATGTTCTCTGCGCAAATCTTCATGCGCCATACATGATCGAATGCCCGCAAACTCGCAACCGGCTTCCGCTACCTCGTTGGATAGGCGGCCGCGCTCCGAATCACCGTATCAAGTTTACTGGCCTGCCGCATGCAACACCTCCCGCAGGTAGGCGACAGATCGCGCACTGCGAGGAAGTGCGCCGCTGTCGCAAGCCTCATCCAATACCGCTGTTACCTCGCGCGAAAGCGCGCTCCTCATAGCGATGCGGATCAGAGTGTATCGCTCGGCGCCCGGCCTTTATGACGAAGCGGGACAGTCGAGTGGTGCACGACTATCCCGGTAGCCATTTAGTTCGGCTTGATCTCGATTTTCTTTTCCACTTTGGCTGCCTGCGGATTCTTCGGCAGAGTGATCGTTAGAACGCCCTTCTTGAAAGCGGCTTCAATCTTCTCTGCATCGACATCCTGCGGCAGTTGGAAAGCGCGGCGGAAAGAGCCGAAGCGACGCTCGGCGAAGTGCCAGCCATGCTTCTTCTCCTCCGTCTCCTCTTTCTTTTCGCCGCTGATGGTGAGAACGTCGTCACGCAAGCTGATCTGCACGTCCCGCTCGTCCATCCCCGGCAGCTCCGCCGACAGTTCGTAGGCGTTGTCTTTCTCAACCAGATCGACCACCGGCATTGATGCGCTGAGGATGCCTTCCAAGGGTCGGAACGCTGCCGCTGTGTTGCGCCTTCCGCCAAACGGCGACGGGAGCGCCGAGAAGAAATCCTCGACCATCCGCTCCATGTCGCTGCGCAGTCGCGCTAGCGGCTGCCATGCTTCCTCCAGCAGTGGAGAAGAGACTTTACCGCCGGATTTTGTCGGCACCTTCTCCGGAGTTTCGCTCATGTCGTTCTCCCTCGCAACCTGGGAATGATATTATAGCACACTAATCTTCAACCCTAAGATACCATTGCTCCACCGAGAAGCGGCGCGTGAGTTCCGGCATGCCCGGTGGAGTGGAAGCCAGTGAAGCGACGACGTTGAGGCGGTCCTTGGGGCGACTAGACTGCCGGATCGGCGAACGCGGGCAGGGATGCGAAAATGCTGTTGGTGCTTCAAGGGTTGCTCGCGCCGGCCGAGGTGGCGACCCTGCGCGAGATCGGGCGCGAGGGCGAGTTCGTTGATGGCGCCATAAGTTCGCCGGGACTAGCCGCGGCGGGAATCAAACGCAACGAGCAGCTATCGCTTTCGTCGGCACAGCAGCAAAGGGTCGAGCAGATCGTCCTTGGCGCGCTTGATCGTAACGAGACGTTTCGCGTTGCGGCTCTGCCGAAACTGATCCGCCCGCCGGTGCTGTCGCGCTACCGGTCGGGCATGGCCTACGGCACGCATATCGACACGCCGATCATGCGCCGTCCGGTGCCGATGCGCCTCGACCTGTCGACGACGATCTTTCTCAGTGATCCGATGACCTATACAGGTGGGGAGCTGTGTGTCGAAACTCCCTACGGCGAAAAGCGTGTCAAGCTGCCGGCGGGCGATGCCATCCTTTATCCGACGACGATGCTGCACCGCGTCGAGGAGATCACCGAAGGCGAACGGCTGGCCGCCGTCACCTGGATCCAGAGCATGGTGCAGGACCAGAGTAAGCGGTCTATCCTCTATGACCTCGCCGTCGTCACGCAATGGATCCAGGGAGCCGCGCCGCAAAGTGCCCAGTACCACACGCTCAACAACACCCGCTCCAACCTGACGCGGATGTGGGCCACCGATTGAGGGAACGTCGCCGCGGCATGCAAACCACACCGCAGTTTCTTGTCCGTCGAGGACTTCAGCCGTGACGTGGTGTCATTTGCAAAGCAGCCGGCGATGAGCGGCGGCAGCCGGTTGACCAGCGGCAAGAAGCGGACGGTATCCTCCCGCCGTTGGCTGGAACGTCAGCTCTCTGACCCATACGTTGCCGAGGCCCACCGCCGAGGCTTCCGTTCGCGTGCCGCCTTCAAACTGATCGAGATCGACGATCGGTTCCGATTGCTCCGCCCGGGCGGGCGCGTCGTCGATCTTGGCGCGGCGCCAGGCGGCTGGACGCAGGTGGCGGTGCAGCGGACGCAGGCCGCCAAGCCTGGCGGCGGCCGCGTCGTCGCCATCGATTTGCTGGAAACGGCGGCAATTGCCGGCGCCACCGTGCTGACCGTCGACTTTCTCGACGAGGCGGCACCTGCGCTGATCCGCGAAGCGCTGCGGGGGCCCGCGGATGTTGTCCTCAGCGACATGGCGCCGCAGTCGAGCGGCCATCCGGACGTGGACCACCTGCGCATTGTCGCGCTGGTCGAGGCGGCGGTGGAGTTTGCCGTCGAGGTGCTCGCACCGCAGGGAGCCTTGGTCGCAAAGGTTTGGCAGGGAGGCACCGAGGCGCGACTGCTGGCGACGATGAAGAAGGCCTTCGGCTCCGTTCGCCACGCCAAGCCGCCGTCGTCACGCGCCGAGTCCGCTGAGGTGTACGTCGTCGCCACCGGCTTTCGCGGAATGTCTCGCTGAATCTCCCGGCCCGCCCGGTAATCAATCGTTAACGCTGCTCTCCGACAATCGGCCGTTCGCTTTTGCGAGCACAGGCAGGACACCCGGCGACGGGTTTTCGCACTGTCTTTTTAACGGTTCGATGCTGCTCCGCCAGTGACGGGCATCACCAGGAGAAAGCGGAATGACCACGCCAAAGGCGAATGATGCCGGGAATCGCGTTGCTGACGCTTACTCCTGGGCAGCGGGCCTGGTCGGGCTCGCACGTCGGCTCGTCGCGGACGGTATCGAGGTCGATCTCCAGCCGATCCGACCGGCGATCCGCGACCTGTGCGAAGAGGTCAAGGGCTTGCCCGGCGCGGAAGCGTCGGTCTGGCTAAATCACCTGATCGAGTTGCAGCACGAGATGGCGACTCTTGCCCGAGTGCTGGCCGATCGCGACCGTGGAAACCGGACCGACGCCGGAGACCGGTGATGAACATCGTTGATTATGGCCAGTTCGTCCTTGCCCTGCTGTTCGTTCTTGGGCTGATCGGCGCCGCGGCGCTGCTGGCGCGCCGATTCGGCCTCGCACAGACGGTGCGGCCGCAGGGCGAACGGCGGCGGCTGGCGGTTGTCGAAAGTCTCGCGATAGACGGCAAGCGCCGGCTGCTGCTGGTGCGCCGCGACGATGTCGAACACCTGCTGATTTTGGCGCCGGCGACGGAAACCGTCATCGAGCGCAGCATTCGCCCTTTCCCCGTCACCGACGCCGTTTGTGAGGCTAGCCATGTGGCCTGATCGAATGATTTACCGCCTGCCTGGAGCCACCGCCGCCTTGGCTGCAACCATCGTGGCGGCAATGCCGGCTGCGGCACAAAGCCTCACCCTTGACCTTGCCTCGGGCGGTGGCGACACCACTTCGCGCATCATCCAGTTGCTGGCTCTACTCACTGTTCTGAGCCTGGCCCCGGCGATCCTGGTGATGGTCACCTCGTTCACCAGGATCATTGTCGTGCTGTCTTTCCTGCGCACCGCGCTGGGCATTCAGCAGACGCCGCCCAACCAGGTGCTCATCAGCCTCGCGCTGTTTCTTACCTTCTTTGTCATGCAGCCCACGCTCCAACGTGCCTGGGAGGACGGCGTCCGCCCGCTGATCGAGGGCCGTATCGACGAAACCCAGGCATTCGAGCGAGCGTCGGCGCCGGTGCGGACGTTCATGACCGCGCAGGTGCGTCCCCAGGATGTGGCACTGTTCGAGGAGCTCTCAGGCATGCACGAGGCGACGTCGACCTCCCCGGCGGCCGCAGAAAGCGCAGCAACGCCCATCCGCGTGCTAATCCCGGCATTCATGATCAGCGAGCTGAGGCGCGCCTTCGAGATTCGCTTCCTGGTCTTCGTGCCCTTCCTGATCATCGACATGGTGGTGGCGTCGGTGCTGATGTCGATGGGCATGATGATGCTGCCGCCTGTCCGGTGGCGCTGCCGTTCAAGGTGATCTTCTTCGTCCTGGTCGACGGCTGGTACCTGATCGTCGGCAGCCTGGTCCGCAGCTTCAGCGGCTGACAGCCGCGCCTTGGGGGGAAGCTTGTCTGGGTTACCTTGCCGGGGCGGGGGCGGCAGAAGAGCTAAGGGCGCGACGGAAAGCGATGGCGCTTTCCAGCAGCTCGGCCAGCGATTTTGCGTCCGCGTCGGGCGGCGGAACAGTTCCCGCGATCAGACGAAATACGTCGCGCAGCGGCGTTTCCGCCATAGCGCCGCGATAGTTTGCATCTAGTTGCGCGAGCTGGGTGGTATTGCCCGCGAGCGTCAATGCCACAGCCAGGTCGAGCACATCGCGTGCCCGTCGATCGTCAAGCGGCGTCAGTGGATCGGCGCGCGCCGCTTCGACGATCTGCTTGAGCGAGGTAGCGGCGCGGGCCCACTCGCCGCTAGCGCGAAATGCCCGCGCGCGCAACAGCTCGGCGTCGATGCCGTCGTCGTGGGCAACGACCGCGAGCGCCTCGTCGCGATGGCCTAGTGCGTAAAGGGCTCGACCCTG